>CAZOHA010000033.1:0-47080 GCA_964579515.1 uncultured Bacteroides sp.
ACTTCGCCAACACCTTGTAAAACCCGGCCAGGGTGTCCCAGCGACGAAAACAGGAGGCGAGGCTCAGTTTCCGGTGGGGGGTGCTTTACAAACTTCCGCCCGCTGTCGCCCGCTATTCGCCCGCTGTTCGCTCCGCTCACTCCGGTCTTTTTTCACTCCCGGGCTCTGCAAACGGGTTTGCAGCCCGCTCATGAAAAAAGCCCGACAGTCTTCGTCTGCGACTTCGACTGCGGGCTTCGGTTTGTAGCGAGAGGCGGGCTTGAACCGCCGACCTCATGATTATGAATCATGCGCTCTAACCAGCTGAGCTACCTCGCCATAAGGACTTTCGGGGTGCAAATATACTACTTTTTTACGTATTGTGGTATCCTGTGCCACTGGTTTCAGTTGGTAATTAATTCCTATCTTAACAGAGACAGATCTAAGGGAGGGAAGTGAATGGATTCCGGCTTTCAGGAGCTTGGTACATGGACCCAGGTGTTGATCTATCTGGGTGCATTCGGGATCGTGGCGGTGGCTGCTGCCAAGGTTGCCGGACTGTTCCGTCGGTTCAGACTGCCTCTGATTACCGGATTTCTGGCCATCGGACTTATTTCGGGACCGGAACTTTTGGGACTGATCGATTCGGAGGCGTTGCCCAGGCTCCGGTTTCTGAATGATATCGCACTGGCATTCATCGCCTTTGCAGTGGGATCGGAGCTTTACCTGAAGGAGCTGAGGAACAGGATGAAGAGTATTATTGTGATGACGGTCAGTCATACTGTCATACTCTTCCTGCTGGTAGGGTTCGCTGCATTTGAAATCACCAAACTGATACCGTTCCTGCAGGACCTATCACTGGCCGGCAGGATCTCGGTTTCCATGCTCACGGGCACCATTGCGATTGCCAATTCTCCGGCGGCAGCCATAGCGGTCATCGATGAATTGAGGGCGAGGGGACCGTTTACTCAGACCGCCCTGGGCGTCACCGTAACCAAGGATTTTATCGTGATCATCCTCTTTTCGGTGGTCTTTACCCTCGCCAGATCGCTGATCATGGATGTTGAACTGTCACTGGTATTCATTGGACAGATAGTGGCCGAGCTGGGGATGGCATTCGGTTTGGGCCTGGTGATTTGGCAACTGCTCAGATGGTTGCTTTCCATCAAAGGGAATTTCGGACTTAAACGGCTACTGGTGCTTTTGACCGGTTATTTCGCATTTGTGCTGGTACGAATGATCGGTATTTATTCAACCGAATGGATCGGTATCGATCTCCATGTGGAACCATTGTTGATCTGTATTATCGGCAGTTTTCTGGTAACCAACTATTCGATCTACAGGAGCGATTTCATCCGGGTCCTGAAGGATACCGGCCCCTATGTGTACATCGTATTCTTCACCCTGACGGGTGCCCGGATTTCCCTGGATGTGGTTGCCTCCCTCTGGTACGTCACACTTCTTTTATTCGGAGCCCGGATTATTTCAATGATTATTGCCTCGGCCACCGGAAGTCTCCTTGCAGGAGACCTCCCGCTTTTCACCAGGGTATCCTGGATGCCTTACATTACCCAGGCCGGAATAAGTATGGGTCTGGCAACGATTATCGGAACTACTTTCCCCGGCTGGGGAGCAGGTTTGACCACCATTCTTATTTCGGTCATCGTGCTGAACGAGATCGTAGGCCCTCCGCTGTTTAAATGGGTCCTGAACATGGTCAAAGAAGTTCATGTACGGCCCGACGGCAGTTTTGAAGCAGAGAAAAAAGCCCTGATTTTCGGTTGGGAGAACCAGTCGGTTGCTCTGGCCAGGCAGTTGACAAGCCAGAACTGGAAGGTGGAAATTGTGGCCATAAATCCGGAAGATGCCATGGATAATGCCGAGTTCCGGGTGCATGAGTACCGGGGGCCGGACCACCTGCAATTGAGAAGGTTCAGTGCCGAGACGGCCGATACCTTGATCTGTCTGCTGTCGGATGAAGAGAATTATGCCATCTGCGAAACTGCCTATGAGCATTTCGGTACAAGGCACCTGGTGGTCAGGTTGAATGAGAGGGAGAACTACAAAAAGTTTCAAAAACTGGGTGCGATGGTCATCGATCCCACCACCGCTATGGTTTCCCTGATGGAGCACTTTGTCCGGGCCCCCATCGCCACTTCGCTGCTGCTGGGGATGGAGGAGGCTCAGGACTCTATCGATATCGAGCTGCGCAATTCCGATATCCACGGGCTCACCCTTCGCGACCTCAGGCTCCCCTCCGATGTGATCATCCTTTCAGTGACCCGCGGCGGACAGCCTATCATCTCTCACGGCTATACGCGCCTTCGGTTGGGTGATATCGTCACCCTGGTGGGATCCAACAACAGTCTCGACAAGGTAAGGCTGAATCTGCAGGGGTATTGATTTGTTTTGCACCCGTCAGGCAGTTTGCCTACATTTATTTATTTCACATACCCAATCCCGACCATTCCATGAAAAGAAGAGATTTCGGAAAACTCGGCCTGGCTGCAGGCGCAGGTCTGTTTGCAGGATGCAATCCCCCTGATCGCGAGGGATATGCAGTTACACTCTCCGGAGACAAATCCATCTACCTGGAACCCCCGAAAGAGCTGCCCACCGGAAGTTTCGATGTGGTGGTCGCCGGCGGTGGGACTGCCGGCGTGGTGGCAGCTGTGGCAGCCGCCAGGACCGGCGCCAGGACCGCTCTGATCGAGACCAAAGGTTACACCGGTGGTACCGTCACAGAGGGTGGCACGGCCATCCACAGCTATTATAACCTGTGGAAAGCTTTTCCGGGGGTTGAAAAGCGGCAGGTGGTCAGGGGGATCTCCTCGGAGATCATCGACCGGCTGATGAAGATCGGCGGAACCACCGGTCACGCCGAGATGGAGCGCGGGTACGACTATGATTCGGTATGCACGGCCGTCGACACGGAACTCTATAAGCTGGTCACCCTGGAGATGCTGGCGGAAGCCGGAGTGTTTACAGCGCTCAACACTATGGCCGTGGGGGCGATCATGGATGGGACGGCCCTGAAGGGAGTGATTACCGAAAGCCGGAGCGGTCGCGAGGCGTTTCTGGGAAGTTCGTTTATCGATTGCACGGCCTATGGAGATCTTTCGGCCTTTGCCGGGGCGGAGTTTTCGGTCCCTAATGATTATGCCAGCTGCAATTCCATCGGGCTTGGCAATGTGGATATGGGAAGCTATTACGCTTTCCTGAACAGGTATAATGCCGTGGGACAGCTGGCCAGGGGCCGGCGCAGCGGAAAAGAGGACCAGCTGGTCAGGCTGAGCGGGATCCGGGTGAACCTTCCGGACGAATACGCAGAGGCAGCAAATAAGATCGGCATGTCGGGTACCACCACCACCGTCCATGATCATTATATCATGTTCGTCAAATTCAACCATAAGGTGGAGGGAAGTGTGGTGAACCGGGATGATATCGCCCGCGCCGAATTGGTGATCCGTCAGAATCAGCTGAAGGGGCTGGAGCTGTTCAGGCAATTTATACCGGGATGCAAGAATGCCTTTATCGCCCGTACCAGTCCCTCGCTCAACATCCGGAGGGGGCGGCTGGTCACCTGTGATTATGACATCACCCATGAGGATGTGGTGGAGGCGCGGCACTTCGACGACGAGGTATTTGTATATGGTTTCCACGATATGGCCCCGCGCCTCCAGATCAAAGACGGGGGCACCTACGGAGTGCCGTACCGGGCGCTCTGCGTGAAAGGGATCGATAACCTCTATGTCTCCGGCATGATCATCACCAGCGACCGCCGGGCGCACATGTCGACCCGGAACACCGTTGCCTCCATGGCACAGGGCCAGGCCGCCGGAACAGCCGCGGCCCTGTGTGCAGCAGGGGATATGGGATCCCGCGATCTGCCCTATGACCGGCTGAGATCTCAGCTGGAGCAGGACGGGGTCTGTTTTGAATCCTGAAAAGCTTTAATGAACCATTTCTCCGGCGAAGGGTTGAAGAAGGGATGAACAGACCATACCCTAAAATACAGAGCGGAGCGATCGTAACGGTCATTTTCCTCCTGACCCTTAGCTCATGCCACCTTAAGTATGATTCTGATGAATTGGATCTGAGCTTTTACCAGTGGAACAAATGGACCGACACCCTTTCCTTCTCCGCTGAATCCGGGAAGGTTAGTCCGCCTTCGGCAGGCTGGGACCGCTTCAACCGGGGAATGGGAGAGCTGGTAAGGATTCCGTCCCGGGTTTCCTCCGGAGAGGGAATCACCTGGTTCCACTGCCGTTTTACTCTTCCGGAGGAGTGGAGTGAACGGCCTGTTGAACTGAAACTGGAAGGAATCCAGCCCGGAGTGGCCATCTATCTCAATGAAGAGTATGTTGGATCGTTTCAATGGCCGGGAGAGCCCATCGTGATCAAAATCACCGGTATTGTTTACTACACCCTGGATAACCACCTTGCTTTGGGAGTTTTTATTCCTCCGGGTGAAACTGCACCTGAAGAGACGGGTATCACGGGGAAGGCATGGATCATCTCCTATCCTGTGGAGGGGGGAGATCAGAAATGATCCGGATAACAGGTGGGTCCGGGTGCTGTTAATTCACAATCCACTGGATTGCCGGGCCGCTCTCCACGTAAAGCAGATACATACCTGGTTTCATCTCCGAGATATCAAGTACGGGATCATTACTTACAGCGTTGAAGGAGCCGATCACCTGCCCATCCGGCCGTACAATTGTGATGAGGTCACCGGACCGGATTCCAGATATTCTGACCCATTCTTCCGCCGGATTTGGGTAGATGGAAATGTGTTCCTGTTTTCCCGGGACCGCTGACATGGATTCGGTGGATATCTGTATGGTATATATTTTCGACGATATCAAGTTTTCTGCCGTAACTTCAATGGTAACCAACACGTTTCCGCCGGAAAGATCCACCATACCCGAACCGGTCACTGCAGCCCCGGGATCGGCGGTGCTGGCCTCGATATGAACCGACAGGGTACCTGCCGGAAGCAGCAGGGAATACTCGCTTATTCCGGGATCGAAAGGTGGTTCCAGAGATCCTGAACTGGGAACCAGATTCATCAGATCGGCATTGTCAGATAAAATGGGTTCTTCCTTTTTCCTTGTGACCAGGGCCACCCAGTCCTGGGAATTTTCGGCCGGAGGAGGTCCAAGTGACATTTCCCCGGGACCGGTCAGAGAGGTTACTTCCCCTGAAACCGGCGTTCCGCCATTGCGGGGATCATACCATCGAAGATCATATGTTCCCTCTTCGAGTGAGAGTGTGTGGTTTCCTCCAACCTTCAGATAAACCACATAGGTTTCTCCTGGATCGGCGAAGCAATAACCGGCACTGCACAGGTCGTTGTGGTTTTTCAAGTTCCAGAACGGAGCGTAATTATTGAAGAATTCGAGGGCGATCCTGCACTGATCCCACCACAGGTCCCTGCTCCTGAAATCTTCACAACTGAGATCGGAGTGATCATGCTTGTATCCGAAATACCATTCGTTTCCTGCACCTCCCGCCATCAATGTGCCCCAGAGTGCGTTTTTTCTGGCCACATCATGTTCAGGGTCATCTGCGTCGGGAACCAGGGCGTGGGAGGCATCTCCGGGCTCATCACAGGCTACCACCCAGGGTTTTCCCGCCTGATCCGATTTTTCGACCCATTCCAGAACTTTCCCGTGCACGCGGCTGAAATCCTGCTCTGTGGTCTGAAGTGAAAAACCGGTCAGAAATGAGGCATCACCCAGCATATCGTCGGGATAACTGCCGTTGTGGATTACAATATGGTGCCGGTAGGGATCATGATTCCAGAAATAGGCCGCCATCGCTTTCCGTTGCTGGAGGCTCTGATTGTTGATCTCTTCCCCCAAATTCCAGTTCAATGCCGGATGGTGACTGAACCTGGCGATCAGTTCCCGGTAGTACAGCCGTCGCTGAATGCCCAGATTTCCTCCATCGAGCAATGTTTCATTTTCAGTCTCCTGGGTTTTAAAATGAAGGTACATTCCCATCCGGGTACCGTGTTCGAACACAATTTCCCACTGGTCAAGTTTCGATACATCCATGTGGTAGCGATCCGTATATTCCGGATAGGGAAATACATTCCGGTCATCTCCTTCGATATTCATGGTGAGAAACGAGAAAGCGTTCATTCCTTCCGAGGCCAGGTAATTGACCGCCCCGATAATTCCTTTGCCTTTTCCGTCTGACCATGTGGGATCCCCTGCTCTCCAGTCCTGGATATGCGGAGACCAGTCCTTAATCAGATGATCCCGTATCCCGTCGTTTTTGAAAGATCCATCGAAATCCTGGTAAGCCAGGAAATTTTCGGGAGCGTCGGCACCCTGCTTCAAAAAATACTCCCCGGTTCCTGCAAATCGCAGATAGTGTTCGCCCACATAGTTCAACATACCCCTCGCCCTGAAATCTCTGCCATCTTTATCGCCCGGGCTTATTTCCAGAGTTCCCTCGGCACCGTCTACAGGAGGAAGCGGTTCGCCCTCCAACTCATTATCGGAAACTGCCACATTACGGCCGAGTCTCATGGAGAGGCGGTAGGTCCATGTGCCTGTTTCGGGAGGGGCAAAATGCACCTTCCAGACATTTCCCCCTGTCGATCCTGAATTGGCTGCATTACCATCTCCCGCAAAGTATCCGGGAACCATCAGTTCCAGATCACCCCTTTTAAAGACTGCCACCAGTCTGAGATCGAGAAACGGATTAGGTTCGGTATCCGTCTCGAGGCATTCCGGTCCGTTTACATGAAGGGTGATTTTATGCCACTGCATCAGTTCTCCGGTCACGGTAACTTCTCCGGTGCCGGGATCATCGGGCGGAGACGCCGGACCTGAAGGTATCCCGGGGTAATTGTCGCCGTCTCCGATGAACAGATTTACAGTCATGGCCTCACCTTCGGTTCCTCCTCCGCCGCTTTCTGAAAAGGGAATGGCTCTGATCACATGGTCGCCGGGGGAAAGATCCATGGGATTATAGTCGCCTGAATTATCTCCTGCAAAGGCATAGGGTGCAACACTTTCGGTTCGTACGTTAACCCCGTCCAGCTGAAATATCACACTTCCGACCACACCTGGATCAGTAACAGCTCTTAGAGTCAGAGAAGAGCCATCAGTTCCCGGATCGATGGTATCTGTCAGCGACAAATTCCGTATGTCTGCATTGGTTCCGGCATCCACCAGTATCAGGGCGGTTACCTTCTGTTGTGCAACAATTATTTCGGAGGCAGACAGAAGAAGGGGTATTGCCAGTGTCTTGAAAAGTGTTTGCAGGTTCATGGTCGTTCGTTTAGCAATAGGTTTCAGGTTGGGTGCAGCGGAAGGAGACCGTTTACATCCGGACCAGGAAAAACAGGTTCGGGTTGCTCCGGTTTCCAGGAAACTAAACGGAATCAGTTCGGATCTTGTGTGCAAATCACTATTTTTAACACAATTAGTTTTCGGATCATGGGAAAAATCCTTGAAAGAATAAAATCCAGCGGAACCCTGGTCTCCGACGGGGCGTGGGGTACGCTGCTGCAGGAAAAGGGGCTTGGAAGCGGAGAATGCCCCGAATCATGGAACCTGAAGAATCCCGATGCGGTTTTTGAAGTGGCCAAAAGCTACGTGGATGCCGGCGCCGACCTGATCCTGACCAACAGTTTCGGGGGAAGTCCCTTTAAGCTGGAGCCCTACGGACTGAAGGAACAGGTGGTGGAGATCAACAGGGCGGCGGCGGAGATCTCCCGGAGGGCTGCAGCAGAGATCCCGGGTAAAGCTGCAGAGAATCCCGGGCGGGTGGCGGCAGAGATCTCAGGAAGAGCGGCAGAGAACTCCGGGCGGGCGGCGGCAGAAATCTCCGGAAGAGAGGCAGGTGAGCCGGTGCTGGTGCTGGGTTCCATGGGGCCCACCGGGAAGATGATCATGATGGGAGAGGTTTCTGAAGAGGAGGTTCTGGAAGGCTTCCGGCTGCAGGCCAGGGGACTGGTGAAAGGTGGGGTGGACGCTCTGCTGGTGGAGACCATGTCGGATATCCAGGAAGCGGTCCTGGCTCTTCAGGCAGCCCGCAGTGAATCGGACCTGGAGTTGATATGCACGTTCACTTTCGAGAGGAATGTCGACGGTGTCTACCGGACGATGATGGGAGCGGGGGTCAAAGAGGCAGTGGAGGCGGCCATGCAGCAGGGTGCTGATATCGTGGGGGCCAACTGCGGGAACGGCACCGCCGGGATGATCGATATCGTTACCGAGATCCGACGTCACTTCCCGGATGTGCCGGTTCTGGTCCATGCCAATGCAGGGCTGCCGGAATACCGTGATGGAATGACGGTCTTCCCGGAATCACCTTCAGAAATGTCCATCCAGATGAAAGAGCTGGCCGCCAGGGGGGCCAGTATCATCGGCGGTTGTTGCGGGACCACCCCGGCCCATATCACGGAGATCGTGCGGGCGATCCGTTAGAACCTGTGCGAAATCCGCTAACCTGAAAAAACAGCGGTAAATATCAAAAACCAAAAAATCCTGATAGGTATGAACTACAGAACACTCGGAAAAACCGGATTTAAGATTTCGGAGATCAGCCTGGGCACCTGGCAGGTGGGTGGCAAATGGGGAGAGCATTTCGATCAGGCCAATGCAAAAGAGATCCTCCATGACGCCATCGATTCGGGGATCAATTTCATCGATACGGCCGATGTGTACGGAGGCGGACTCAGTGAAAAGATGGTGGGAGAGGTGGTCCGCCGGCGAAGTGAGCGCGTGTATGTGGCCACCAAGTGCGGAAGGAGGCTATCCCCCCACAATAATGAATCCTACCAGCCTGAGGCACTGCGACAATTTGTGGAGGAGAGCCTGTCCAATACCGGTTTGGAGACGCTCGACCTGATCCAGCTCCACTGTCCCCCCTCTGAAGTGTACGACCGGCCTGAGATCTTCGGTTTGTTCGAACGATTAAAAGAGGAGGGCAAGATCCTGAATATGGGGGTCAGCGTGGAGAAAGTGGAGGAGGCCATGAAAGCCATGGATTACGACAATGTCGCCACGGTTCAGATCATCTTCAACATGTTCAGACACAAGCCCGCAGAAGTTTTCTTTCCCGAAGCAGACCGCCGTAATGTGGGTATTATCGTACGGGTGCCTCTGGCCAGCGGGCTGCTCACCGGGCTCTACTCCCGCGATACAAAATTCGAACGTGCCGATCATCGCTACTTCAACCGCCATGGCGCCGTTTTCGATAAAGGCGAGACCTTTTCCGGGGTCGATTACGAAACCGGCCTCAAGGCGGTGGAGGAGATCCGGAAACTGTTTCCCGGCAGGGAGAATCTGGCTCCCCTGGCACTCCGGTGGGTATTGATGTTCCCCGAAGTGAGCTGCATCATCCCCGGGGCATCCCGGAAGGAGCAGTTGATCTCCAACCTCTCGGCGCTCTCCCTGGAGCCATTCACCAGGGAGCAGATGGAGGGGATCGAAAAGATTTACAACGAACTGCTCAGGGAATCGATCCATCCTCTTTGGTAAGAGGTTATTATATTTAGGGCATGGGAAATGCACGAACACTTCTGACCTACCATGATCTGGCCGTGGAGGTGGAGTCCACCCCGGGCGAGGAGCTGCTGGAGCATATGCACAGTACCGTGCTGGGTCAGCCCGGTACGCTCAGATATCAGCACACCGATCTGCGTGACCGATTGAATTCCCAAGGAGAAAATTACTATATGTATCTCCGTAAAAACGGCAAGATGCTGGGGTCTGTTGGATTTTGCGGAAAGCCGTCCAGTACACTGGGAAAGAGCTACGATACCTGGATGATCCGGTATTTTTCCATCAAGGCGCCTATCCGCGGGGTTCCGAAGAAGCGCAAAGAGAAGGGGGAACTGAAAGAAGAATCGAAAAGGTCGACGGTCCTTGGACGGTTCATTCAGCCGGTTTTCGCCGATCCGTCTCAGCTTAGGGAAGGCGGAGGGGAAAAGGAGAGTCCGTCGATCGTCTATGCCATCATCGAGCAGAAGAATCTGCGATCCATGAATTTCAGCGCGCAGATGGGACTGGAGACGGTCAGGGAGGTGATCGGATTCAGCTTCAGCAGGCTCCACCCGCGCCGTTCGCCAAGGGTTGAGCAGCTGCGCCGGGGCGAACAGCAGGAGATGCTCGCCCTGCTGGAGAGATTCTACAGCGGGTACAACCTGTATTTTCCCGATTCGCTGTTCAAGGATGATCAGTACTATGTGATCAGGGATCAGGGAAGGATCGTTGCAGGAGTGCAGGTATACCCCGTCACCTGGAGGATCATTGACTTCGGTAGCGGGTTGGCCAACTGGCTGGTGGGGAATCTTCAATGGATCCGATATGTGACAAAGCGGGTGAACCCGGAAGCATTCCGGCTGCTCGCCTTCGACGGAATCTACTGTGAGAAGGGGTATGAGGAGGAGCTTTATGAATTGATGGAGGGGGTGTTCCACCTGACCGGGAACTATGTCTCGATGCTCTTGATGGATAAGGATTCGAGCCTGTTCCGGATCTTCAGGAAGAGGGGGAACTGGGGACCGGTCAACCGGGTGGTGGGCACCTATACGGCCGATGTCCGCGTGCGTTTCATCCATCTTCCTGACGAGGTCAGGCGTCATTTCCAGGAACATCCCACCTATATACCCACGTACGATAATTCCTAATGTAAATATTTGATCTGATGAGTGTAGAGATCCGCCCTGCCGAGAGAAAGGATGTCCCGCTGGTACTCGATTTCATAAAAAAGCTGGCCGTATATGAGCGTCTGTCCGAAGAATGCGTAGCCACCGAAGAGCTGCTGGAGCGGTATCTGTTCGGAGAGGAAAAGGTGGCCGGTTCGCTACTTGCTTACGAAGACGGCTCCCCGGTGGGATTTGCCCTCTATTTCTTCAGTTTCTCCACCTTTCTTGCAAAGCCCGGGATTTATCTGGAGGATCTTTTCGTACTGGAAGAGAAAAGGGGGAGGGGATATGGAAAGGCCTTGCTGAAATATCTGGCCGCACTTGCGGTGGATTCGGGATGCGGAAGGATGGAGTGGGCCGTGCTTGACTGGAACAAACCCTCCATCGATTTCTATGACTCCCTGGGAGCCAGGTCCATGAACGAGTGGATCACCTACCGGCTGGAGGGAGAATCCCTGGAGTCTGTGGCATCCGGATAGACCATTCGCCGGGAGCGCCGGTCAGCTAATCGATATAAAAAAGCTTGTATTTCAGGGAAAAACTCTATTTTGCAACCGTAACTACCAACCCTGAAACTTTCATGGAGACCGTGATCCGACCTGTCCGGACCAGACGGGAGATGCGTACATTCATTCACCTTCCTGCGAAAATCCATCAGCATCATACCAACTGGGTGCCGCCCCTTTACTCCGATGAATGGGTCTTTTTCGATGCAAAGAAAAACCGTTCATTTACTTACTGCGATGTGATCATGCTCCTGGCGTGGCGGGGTAAAAAGGCAGTGGGACGGATCATGGGGATCATCAATCACAGTTACAACGAATCCCATAACGAGCGAAATGCCCGGTTCAATTTCCTGGAGGCATGGGACGACAGAGAGGTGATCCGGATGTTGCTGGAGCACGTGGAAAGATGGGCACAGGAAAAAGGATTGGAAAAGCTGGTGGGTCCCCTGGCATTCTCCGATAAGGATCCCCAGGGATTTCTGGTCGACGGGTTCCATCAGCCGGTGGTCATCGCATCGCACTGCAATTTCGAATACATAGTCCGGCATTTGGAGGTGCTGGAATATGACAAAGAGATTGATCTGGTGGTATACAAAGTCCCGGTCCCCGAAACTACCCCCGAACTCTACCTGAAAATTGCCCGGCGCACCCTGTTGAATAATCCCGCTCTCACTCTCAGGGAATTCAAAAGGAGAAAAGAGCTGAAACCGATGATAAGGCCCATTTTCTCCCTCATCAATGAGACTTTCAAAGAGATATATGGTTTCATGCCCTTCACCCTGGAGGAGATGGATGATTTTGCCAACCGCTATCTTCTGATCATGGACCCCAGGTTTATCAAAGTAATCACCAATGAGAAGGACGAGACGGTGGCATTTGTGATCGGTATGCCCGATATCAGCAGGGGGATCCAGAAATCGAGGGGATATCTCTTTCCGTTCGGATTCTTCAGGATCCTGGCAGCCGGACGCAGGTCCAGGCAGTTAAATCTTCTCCTGGGGGCCATCCGTCCCGATTACCAGAACCGGGGACTGGATACGGTGATGGGATCGGCGCTCCTGGAATCGGCCAGAAAAAGGAAGATGGAGTATATCGACAGTCATCTGGAAATGGAGAGCAATTCCAAGGTCAGGGCCGAGATGGAATTCATGGGAGGAACGGTGTATAAGACCTACCGGGTCTTCAGCAAGCGGATCCTGGAACCCGAGATGGCGATCAGAGACCTGAGTTCCCGGGAGTTGTCCGTGGAGGAACATGGTTAAAAAAACATTAAATTCCCCCGGTTTCTTTGATTTATAGAACGAAGCGCCTACTTTTGTCTCAATATTCTCCGGAAAACATGAGAATTATTGGAAATATCAATGTGACCCTTACCCCGCGATTTAGCTAGAGCGGCCAGTCACCCTTTCCCTTAACCAATAATTCTTTCTTCCATGTCACATATAAGTCTTAATTCAGGTATACCCCGTTCGCGTTTTCGTGAATTCCTGGCCGATCTGCGTGAAGCGATCTCCGGGTCGGAACGCGATTTTACAGAGATCCCACTGGGAAAGGCGATCCTTCTGCTCAGCATTCCCATGGTCCTGGAGATGATCATGGAGTCGGTTTTTGCACTGGTCGATATCTTTTTCGTTTCCCGGCTGGGGGCCGAGGCGGTGGCCGTGGTGGGCATCACTGAATCGCTGATGACTATCATCTATGCCATAGGGATAGGACTGAGTGTGGGTACCACTGCTTTAATCTCCAGGAGGATCGGAGAGAAGAAACCGGAAGAGGCGGCCGTCTCCGCCGTTCAGGCCATTTTCGCCGGACTGATGATGTCGCTGCTGTTTGCTGTAGCCGGGATCTTCTTTTCACGCGACCTGCTGCGGCTGATGGGGGCCTCTGAGCCCACCATTGAGATGGGGTACATGTATCCGGCGATCCTGCTTGGCGGAAACGGAGTGATCATGCTACTTTTCATTATCAACGCGGTGTTCCGCAGCAGCGGTGATGCCGCCATTTCCATGAGGGTGCTCTGGTTTGCCAACCTGCTCAACATTGTGCTCGATCCCCTGTTGATCTTTGGCATCGGACCCTTCCCGGAACTGGGGATCAAGGGGGCGGCCGTAGCCACCACCATCGGAAGGGGCAGTGCCGTTCTTTACCAGCTCTATCTGCTGGGCAGGGGAAAATACCGTGTGCAGGTAAGATTGCAACAGATCGTGATCCGGATCTCAGAGGTGATCAAAGTGTTGAAACTTTCTCTGGGAGCCATGGGGCAGAACCTGATCGCCACCTCTTCCTGGATCTTCCTGGTATGGGTGGTCACCAGCCTGGGTGAGGAGGTGGTGGCAGGGTACACCATCGCCATCCGGATCGTCATGTTCGTGCTGCTTCCGGCCTGGGGCATGGCCAACGCGGCCGCCACTCTGGTGGGTCAGAACCTGGGGGCCGGGCAACCCGGCCGGGCCGAGCGTTCCGCATGGGTGGTGGGTATTGGTAATATGATCCTGCTGGGGCTTGTTTCCGTGATCTTTATCGCCGTACCTGATATGTTCATTGGTTTCTTCATTGACGGAACCGAGGAACCGCTGGTGCTGCAGAGCGGGATCACCTGCCTTCGGGTGGTCAGCTTCGGTTTCCTGGTGTACGCGATGGGAATGGTGATGATCAATTCCATCAACGGGGCAGGCGACACGGCCACTCCGGTCTGGATCAACCTGGTCGCCTTCTGGCTGATGGAAATCCCGCTGGCCTTTCTGTTCACCAGGGTGCTGGACCTGCATATCCACGGAGTATGTTATGCGATACTTATCGGGGAGACCGCACTGACGCTGATCGCCCTGGCGATCTTCCGCCGGGGGAAGTGGAAGCTGAAAAAGGTGTAGTAGTCGTAAAGTCCATAATAGTCTGTAAAGTCCATAATAGTCGTAAAGTCCATAATAGTCGTAAAGTCGTAAAGTCGTAAAGTCGTAAAGTCTGTAAAGTTGGTAAAGTCTGGAAGAGTTTGGGGGCGGTCTCTTTTGTATTATTTCAGAATAGTTTATATTGCGGGCCTATGCAAGCTCACAGGCCATATGTCAACCTTTACCACACCTTCGGTAAGGGGCTGTACGAATGCTGGATCGTTTAGCTTCCTGCGGCATGCTTTTTGATCGTTATTTTCCCACCATTTTTTACGTGCAATTTTGAAAGTTTCTGTTTTTAACATACAGCGATTTGCGGTTCATGACGGACCCGGGATCCGTACCACGGTATTTTTGAAGGGGTGTCCTCTTCGATGCGGCTGGTGCCACAATCCGGAGAGCCAGTCGATGGATCCCATCGAGTTAGGCATCGAGAGAAGGGTCAACGGAAGTGTGATTTCGCGCAAGAGGCGGATCGGGGAACTGATGGAGACGGAGGAGATCGTCCGGATCCTGGAGAGAGACCGTCCCTTTTACGAGGAATCGGGTGGAGGGATTACCGTTTCGGGGGGAGAGCCTTTACTGCAGTCCGGGGGATTGGCTGAACTGCTTGCGCTCTGTAAAGAGAGGGAGCTCCATACTGCAGTGGATACCTGCGGATACGCACCCACCCCCGAATTCGACCGGATCCTGGAGTTTACCGATCTTTTCCTGTTCGATCTGAAACATATGGATGCAGGTCTTCATCAAAAATATACGGGTGCAGACAACCAGCTGATCATCACCAATGCTGATTATCTGCTCGGGAAGGGCGCCAATGTGCTTTTCAGGGTGCCGGTGATCCCCAATATGAACACCACCGAGTTCGAAATAGACCGGATCATCGGCTTTCTGGAAAAGAGAAAAAATGCGTTCAGTGAAATCCACCTGCTTCCTTACCATAAAATCTCGGAGCACAAATATGAGGAACTGGGAATGATTCAGCGGATGCCTGTTTGGATGGAACCCGACCAGGAATTCCTCGAGCAGATGAAAAGGCGTTTCAGGTACCGGGGGCTCGAAGTGACCGTTGGAGGATAATGGCATGATGACCCCTAGAATTGAGAGGTTAAGGGAACAGAGCCTGAATGCCGTCCATTGTATTTCGGCAGAAAGGGGATTGCTCATGACGCAATATTACAGGGAAGTGGCCGATCCGGCCGATTCTGTTCCCGTTCAGCGAGCCAGGGCCTTTTCCCATCTGCTCGAGAATAAAACAATCTGCATCAATCCGGGTGAACTGATCGTCGGAGAGAGAGGACCGGCTCCGAAAGCGACTCCCACCTATCCGGAGATCAACCTCCATTCGCTGGAGGACCTGGACATTCTTCATAACAGGAAAAAAGTGTCATTCAGGGTCGATGAGGAGACCCGCAGGGCGTTCCGCGAGGAGATCATTCCTTTCTGGAAGGGGAGGACTAACCGCGACCGCATCTTTGCGCAGCTGGACGAGTCCTGGAAGAATGCATACGAAGCCGGCGTGTTCACTGAATTTCAGGAGCAGCGGGCCCCGGGACACACTGTTCTGGGAGATAAGATCTACCGGAAAGGAATGAATGACCTGATCGGGGAGATCGAACTTCAGTTGGCAGAGAGGGAGTCCGGCAACGATCCCTCCACCGGCGGAAAGCTGGAGGAACTGAAAGCCATGAGGATTGCTGCGCATGCCCTGATCCGTTATGCGGAAAGGCATGCCGGTGTGCTGGAGAGGCTGGCTGGTCAGGAAAAAGAGGAGTCCCGGAAGGCCGAACTGTTACAAATGGCTTATATCTGCCGGAGGGTGCCGGCAAACGCTCCCAGGACGCTTCATGAAGCGCTCCAGTATTACTGGTTCGTGCATCTGGGAGTGATCTCCGAGTTGAATCCATGGGACTCTTTCAATCCGGGGCGGCTCGATCAGCACCTCTTTCCGTTTTTCCTTTCGGATCTTGAAAAGGGCTGTCTCGACCGGGACCGGGCCGTGGAGCTGCTGCAGGCCTTCTGGATCAAATTCAACAATCACCCCTCTCCCCCCAAGGTAGGGGTGACGGCCGAAGAGAGCAACACCTATACCGACTTCTGCCTGATCAATCTCGGAGGACTGAAGGCCGACGGGAGCAATGCGGTGAACGAACTCAGTTATATCCTGCTGGATGTGATCGAGGAGATGCGGCTATTACAGCCCTCTTCCATGATCCAGGTGAGCCGCCAGACTCCCGATGAATTCATCGACCGGGCGGTCCGGATCATCAAAACCGGATACGGCCAGCCCTCTGTTTTCAATACCGATGCCATTGTGCAGGAGCTGGTGAATCAGGGAAAGGATCCGGAGGATGCCCGAAACGGGGGGGCTTCCGGCTGCGTGGAAAGCGGAGCATTTGGTACCGAGGCCTATATCCTTACAGGGTATTTCAACCTGGTGAAGATCCTGGAGCTCACCCTTCATAACGGAACTGATCCCAAAACAGGCAAACAGATCGGCCCTGCCACAGGCGATCCTTCCGGATTTACCGATTTCGATCAGCTCAGCAAGGCTTTTCTGCAGCAACTGCAACATTTCGCGGAGATCAAAATCAACGGGAACAACGTGATCGAGCGCATCTTCATGGAGCACATGCCGGTGCCGTTCCTTTCCCTGCTGATCGACGATTGCATCCGGAACGGCAAGGATTACAATGCAGGGGGCGCCCGTTACAATACCAGTTATATCCAGGGGGTGGGACTGGGATCGATCACCGATATGTTTACGGCACTCAGGTACCATGTCTTCGACCACCGGAATATCTCGATGAAGACCTTCCTGAAGGTCATGGGCCAGAATTTCAAGGGGCATGACGAACTGCGGGCTACGCTGTTGTACGAGACCCCCAAATACGGAAATGATGACGAGGCGGCCGATCAACATGCACGCTGGGTATTCGAGGCGTTCCATGCTGCTGTGGACGGGAAAATTAGTCCCAGGGGAGCCACCTACCGGATCAACATGCTTCCCACCACCAGTCACATCTATTTCGGAAAGGTGGTGGGAGCCACCCCCGACGGAAGGCTCTCGGGTGAGCCTTTATCGGAAGGGATCTCTCCGTTCCAGGGGATGGACCGGGAGGGTCCCACCGCGGTCCTTCAGTCGGCGGCAAAGATCGATCATCTGAAAACCGGCGGAACCCTGCTCAATCAGAAGTTTGCACCCCAGTTCTTCCGTGACGACCGCAGTATCCGGAAACTGACTCAGCTGATCAGGGCCTATTTCAGGATGAACGGACACCATATCCAGTTCAACGTGGTTTCGGCCGAGATGCTCAGGGAGGCCCAAAAATACCCTGAAAGACATCAGGACCTGATCGTACGGGTGGCCGGGTACAGCGACTATTTCAATGACCTGGGGACCGAACTCCAGGAGGAGATCATCCGGCGCACCGCACATGGACACGTTTAAAAAGGTATTCTTTTCTGTGATCATCCTGCTGGCCGGGTGTCGCAGCGGCAGCTCCCCGGAGGCAACCCGGGAGCAGATCGGCAGCTCCCAGGATGCAAGCCAGGAACAGATCAGCAGCTCAACTGAGGCAACTCGGGAGCAGATCAGTAACTTTCAGGATGCGGCTCCGGGACAGATGAGTTACACTCCGGAAGACCGGCAGCTGTTCAAACAGATGATGGAAGATCTCTCCCCACATGCCGATGAGCCCCTGGGTGAACTCGTGGTGCTGACCGGCAGGTGGTTTCTTGAAACACCTTATGTGGCACATACCCTTGAAGGGGACCGCGAGATACTGGTGATCAACCTCCGGGAACTGGATTGCACCACATTTGCTGAAAATTGTCTGGCCATTGCGAGGACCATCAGGAGTGGATCCCCCTCTTTCGAAAGGTTCGCGAAGGAGCTTCGTTTCATCCGGTACCGGGACGGGCGGATGGGTGATTATCCCACCAGGCTTCACTATTTCTGTGACTGGATTTATAACAATGAGCAGAAGGGGGTGATCAGGGATGTCTCCCGCGGGACCGGAGGTGTTAACCTGGGAAAAGAGATCGGTTTTATGAGTTCCCACCCGGAAAACTACCGCCAGCTGGCGGCCGGCTCTTCCCTGGTGGAGACCATCAGGAGACAGGAAGAGGCCATTAACGAAAGGCCTCTTTACCATATCCCTGAAAGTCGTGTGGGAGAGCTGGAGAGCCGGTTGAAAGCAGGAGATATTGCAGGGATCACCACCGACATCGAAGGCCTGGCCGTGATGCACGTGGGAATTCTCCTGCCAGTCGGTGGCCGCATCCATCTTCTGCACGCTTCTTCGAGTGCCGAAAAGGTCGTAATTTCGGATGTTCCGCTGGAGGACTATCTCGCCGATGCCAACCGGGCCACGGGGATCATATGCGCGCGGCCCCTGTAGAGGATCGTATGCTGACGACCCCGCCTTCGGATCGTGTGCGCACGACCCTTTTAGAAGTTCGACGGATATCCTTACTTTTACGGAGAACCTTCCCAAACAGAAAGATTATGAACCTGAATAATCTGAGAACCTTACTCCTGTTCGGTCTCATCCTCCTGGCCGGTTCGTGTGACATCCGGACCTCCCGCCTGATAAGGGAGGTGAACTTCCTGATGGATTCTCTCCGGCAGGAACATTTCGACGACACCCGTACCGAGTACTGGAACCTGAACCTTCATGGCGACAACGGTTCCTTTTCGGTCAGGGGTGAGCTGGTGAGCAGGGCAGCTTATGAGGCACTTGACAGTGCCTTGAGCCGGGATTTCCCGGATGTAACGAACCAGGTGGTGTTGTTGACCGATGAGAAGGTAACACCCCTGGTAAATGGTCTGGTGAATAACTCGGTGATCCACCTGAGAAGGGAACCCAGCAGCAGGACCGAAATGGTGACCCAGGCAATGCTGGGGAGACCGGTGAGGATCCTCAAGGAAAGGGATGGCAAGGCGCTGATACAGATTCCCCAGGGATACCTCGGCTGGGTGAATCTTCCCGAAGTCCACCAGGTGGATCAGCAGGGACTGGCCCGGTACCGGGAGGCTCCCAAGGTTATTTTTACAGAGCAGTACGGCATGGCTTACAGTGAGCCCGGTGAAGGGTCATTGCCGGTGGCCGACCTGGTTCTCGGATGTATCGTGGAGACGGATTCGGTATCGGGCGAATACCTGAGGATCCGTTATCCTGACGGCCGTACGGGGTGGGTCAGGCGTAATCAGACCATTCCGGCCGAAAACGTTTTTTTCAGGGAAGCGGAAGGTGAGGGGCTTGTGGAGACCGCCCTGATGTTTCACGGGATCCCCTATCTCTGGGGAGGAACCTCCATCAAGGCCATCGACTGCAGCGGTCTGACCTCCAATGTATATTTTATGAACGGGATCCAGCTTCCCAGGGATGCCGACCAGCAAGCAGGAGTTGGGAGAGAGATCACCACCCGATTTACCCCTGAAGGTCTCGAACCGGGAGATCTCCTGTTTTTCGGGAGAAGGGCTTCCGGAGATGATCCGGAGAGTGTGACCCATGTGGCAATGTACATGGGCGACGCGAAGTACATCCATTCGGCGGGGTATCGCGAAAGGGTCAGCATCAACAGCATGGACAGTACTCAGGAGCACTACATCGAGCACTATCCGGAGATCTTCATCCGGGCTGTCCGGATCCTGGATGATGCGGCCGAGAATGAATTGGCAATCTCCCGGAACCGCATGTTGCAGCAGATCATATCCTCCACTCCATGAAAAATAGCAGAAGAGATTTCCTCCGGGCAGCAGGTGCCGTGTCAGTGGCGGCAGCCGTGCCCGCGACAGCAGCCTTTTCCGGGTCAGGAGCCTACCCCGGGTCAGCAGCCTCTCCCGGGGGATCAACAAATACCCCTTTTTCCGCTGGCAAAAAAAGTGATGCAGGTGCCAAAAAGAAAATGAGGCTGTCTTTCCGGCCCTACGATCTTCAGCTAAGGCACACGTTTACCGTGTCTGGGCACTCCAGGAATACGACCCCCGTGGTGCTGGCACGCATCGATTATGACGGATTCACCGGATACGGAGAAGCCTCCATGCCACCTTATCTCGGAGAGTCTCAGGAGTCGGTGATGGCCTTTCTGAGCAAAGTGGACCTTGAACAGTTTTCTGATCCCTTTCTGCTGGAGGATATCCTGGAGTACGTGGATTCCGTTGAGGAGGAGAACAGGGCTGCCAAAGCCTGTATCGACATAGCGCTGCACGATCTGTTGGGCAAACTGGTCGGTCAGCCGCTCTACAGGCTCTGGGGACTCAATCCGGAACATACGCCCATGACCTCCTTTACTATCGGAATCGACACTCCGGAGGTGGTAAAAATGAAAACCGAGGAGGCGAGCCGCTTCCGTGTGCTGAAGGTGAAGCTGGGAGGGGGGAATGACCGGGAGATGATCGAAACCGTGCGCTCGGTGACCGATGTCCGGCTCTATGTAGATGTGAATCAGGGATGGGACGACCGGGTGGAGGCGCTGGAGAAGATCCACTGGTTGAAGGAAGAAGGGATCGAGTTCATAGAGCAACCTCTGCCTAAAGAGCGAACAGACGACATCGCCTGGCTGACCGCCCACAGCCCCCTGCCTGTTATCGCCGATGAGGCGTTTCAGCGCCTGAGGGATGTGGCAACATTCAAGGATGTTTATTCGGGGATCAATATCAAGCTGATGAAGAGCACCGGACTCCGGGAAGCCCGGAAGATGATCACGGTGGCCAGGACCCTGGATATGCATGTGATGATCGGATGCATGACCGAAACCTCCTGTGCCGTCTCAGCAGCTGCGCAGCTCTCGCCGCTGGTCGACTGGGCCGATCTGGACGGCAACCTGTTGATCAGCAACGATGTGTATGAAGGGATCAAGGTGGTGGACGGGAAAGTTACCCTGAACCGGTGGCCGGGGATCGGGATCCGGCCCCTGGAGGAGGCTCCCTGAACCGGTGGCCGGGGATCGGGATCCGGCCCCTGGAGGAGGCTCCCTGAAAAGGTCTGATGACGGGCTCCCTGAGCCGGCCTGATGCCAGGGTCCCCGATCCTAACCTGCACCATTGATGGAACTATGGCAGAGAACAGAAGAGATTTTTTAAGAAAAGCCGGTGCCTTCACCGCAATGACGGCTTTACCGCCGACATTAATTCATTCTCAGACTGAAAATAAGCCCTCTCCTCCGGATCCTATCCTTCCCCGCAGGCTGAGGCCCGGTGACCGGATCGGTCTTATCACTCCGGGCAGTCCCGTTACAGAGGAGCAGCTGGCAGATGCGGTTAAGAAACTGGAGGCGCTGGGATTCAACACCTTTTATAAGCCTTCGGTGTTATCGGAGTACGGCTATTTTGCGGGACGGGATCAGGAGAGGGCCGACGAGCTGATGGAGATGTTCCTGGATCCGGAAATCGACGGGATCTGGTGCGTCAGGGGGGGATACGGTTCCATCCGGATACTGAATCTTCTGGATTACAAGCAGATCAGAGAGCATCCCAAAGTACTGATCGGATACAGCGATATCACCGCTCTTCTTAATTCGATCCATCGGCAGACCGGACTGGTTACTTTTCACGGTCCTCTGGGGGTCTCCGAATTCAATGATTTTACCGTGGGATCACTGAAAGAGGTGGTCATGGAACCCTCCAGGCGGGTCAGATATGCCTATTACCGGGACGAAACGACCCTGGCCAATCCGGAGTTCGACCTCTACACTCTCCGCGAAGGCAGAGCCACAGGACCCCTTTCCGGAGGGAATATCAGCGTGCTCGATTCGATGACAGGAACCCGGTTCGAGCCCGATTTTGAGGGGAAGATCGTCTTCCTGGAGGAGGTGGAAGAGAAGACCTACCGGGTCGACAAGATGCTGTTTCACCTGCTGGAAGCCACCAATCTTCGTAAGGCGGCAGGGATCGTTCTGGGGGTGATGAGCGAATGCAATATTAACGAAGCTCCGGCACTGAGCCTGAGAGAGGCGATCCATAATCTGCTCCACCCGCTGGAGATCCCCGTGGTCTATGGCCTGACATTCGGTCACATCTCCCACATGGTCACCCTCCCGGTGGGGGTAAAGGCACGGTTGAATTCCGGGCTCGCCAGACTGCGGCTCCTGGACGAAGCGGTTATTTAAATCTTATATTTAAGCAGTGAACCACGCAGGCATTCTTTCGGTACTTCCCCCGCTGCTGGCCATCATTCTGGCCCTTCGTACCCGCCAGGTCTATATTTCGCTGGTGGTGGGCATCTGGCTGGGATGGCTGATCCTGAGCGACTGGAACATCCTGGAGAGCCTGGTGGCCACCCTGGAGGGCTTTGTGGAGGTCTTCCGGAGTCCGGGAAATACCCGCACCATCATGTTCAGTGCCCTGGTGGGGGCCTTACTTATCTTTATCCAGTACTCGGGAGGAGTGCAGGGGTTTGTTTTGCGGATCGAACGGATGCTGCACAATTCCCCGGGTGAAGGGAAGGGGAGGAGCCGGGTAACGGTGGAACTGTTCGCACTGGTGACCGGAATTCTTCTTTTCATTGAAACCAGCATCAGTTCGCTGACGGTGGGTACGCTCTACAGGCCCATCTTTGACCGTCTGAAGGTACCCCGGGAGAAGCTGGCATATATCGCCGATTCAAGCTCTGCACCCAGCTCCATCCTGATCCCACTGAATGCCTGGGGTGCTTTTATTATGGGATTACTGCTGACGCAGGGGATCGACTCTCCTTTCCGGGTCATGCTGGGCGCCATGGGGTATAATTTCTATCCCATGCTGGCCATCGGGGTGGTCCTTCTGGTGATCCTCACCCGGAGGGATATAGGTCCCATGCGCAGAGCGGAACGCAGAACCCGGGAGACCGGTAAGTTGTTGAATGACGGTGCCAGACCGATGGTATCGGACGAGGTCACCTCTTTCGAGATGAAGGAAGGCATCACTCCCCGGGCCATGAATATGATCCTGCCGCTTCTGGTGATGATCGTGATGATGATCACCAGCCTGATCTATACCGGCTGGGAATCGGTGGATGAGTATTCCTCTTTTTTTGACCGGCTCGTAAAAGCGGTGGGGCAGGGCTCTGGTTCTTCTGCAGTCCTCTACGCAGTGACCAGTGCCATTCTCTTTTCCATGATCCTCTACCGGGTACAGGGACTGATGCGTATCCGGAAGATGGTCTCTTTGACCCTGAAAGGGATCAGCGAACTGATGCCCCTGGCCCTTTTAATGATGCTGGCCTTCGCCATCAGTCAGGTGTGCAATGAGCTGGGCACCGGGATCTACGTGGCAGGCATCACCGAGGGGTGGTTATCTCCCTCCCTTCTTCCTGCCATTGTATTCGTTCTCTCTTCATTCATCGCCTTCTCCACCGGCACCTCCTGGGGAACTTTCGCGATCATGATCTCCATTGCCATCCCTCTGGCTCAGATGCATGAGGCCAACATCTATCTGATCGTGGCGGCCACCATGGGCGGCGGGGTATTCGGCGATCACTGTTCACCCATTTCCGATACTACCATCATCTCCTCCATGGCCTCCGCATCGGATCACATCGATCATGTGCGCACGCAACTTCCCTATGCATTGCTGACCGGGATACTGACCACCCTGCTTTACCTGCTTCTGGGGTGGTTGGTCCACTAACGGACAGATTTTGTGAGTTCCTCCGCCAGGCGGCCGATCTCCTCCGCCAGGCGGTCGATCTGTTGAAAAGTGTGCGCTGAGGTGACCACCATCCTGAGCATGCCCTCCTTTCCTGACCCGGGATAGGTGGTGTGCTGAAGGTAGATTCCTTTTTCCAGCATTCTTTGCTGGACCGAATTCATAGTGCGTGAATCCCCTGTTGTACATGCGATAACCGGAATCTTTTCTTCCACATCGGCAACTGGCAGGTATGAATTTGATTCCTTTAAGCGGCGCCTCAGATAGCGGGCGTTCTTCCAGAGTTCCTCCCTCCACCGGGGATGGGACTCCACCAGTTCGATCCCTTTCAGACTGGCTGCAACCGCTGCATTCATGGGAGAATTACTGCCGGTCATTACATTTCCCTGCCTGATCTGACCGGTGAATGCAGAGGTGCCCGCTACGGCCCCTCCGTAAGCACCGAAGGCCTTTGAAAGGGTGGTTCCGGTGTAGAGCAGGGGGGAGGCGACTCCCAGATGCTCGCAGGTCCCTTTTCCGGTCTCTCCCAGAATTGCAGTCCCGTGGGCATCGTCGATCCAGACCGCTCCCCTGTATTTTTCTGCCAGTTCCACATATTCCCCCACCGGTGCCAGCTGACCCGTGGCCGGAAAGAGGCCGTCACTGATGATCAGTGGCCGTGCGCCTGCAGCCGATTTACCGGATAGGCTGGAGGCCAGGTCCTCCGGATCCCGGTGCTTGAATAACGTAATGGGTTTTCCTATTGCCCTGGCAGCCTCCAGGTTACAATAATGGGAGTGTTCGTCCATGTAGATCCGGTCGAACAGATTCAGCTCCTCCATGGCTCGGATTCCCGCAAGGCTGCTGAGGTATCCCGAGGGGAGATAGACCGCATCCTCCGAACCGAAAAAACGGGCGATGGTTTCTTCCAGCCGGTCGATCAGTGTGGTGGTCCCGGTCATGGATCTGGAAGTGGCACTTCCGATCCCGTAGTTCAGCGTGGCGGTGGAAGCTGCCTGGAGCATTTCTGGATGACTATGAAGGGAGAAATAACTGGTGCCGGCAAAATAGAGCACCTGTTTTCCATCCAGAATCACCTCCGGACCGGGAGGACTGTCCATCCTGTGACCGGTCATAGAATCAGACTTTTCTGTTCCATAGAATCCAGGTATGCCTCTTCAAAACCTGCTCCGATACCGGGCCGGTCCTCCATGGACCATTTTCCGGAACCTTCATAGGAGATCCCCCCTGTGACCGGATCATCAGCCAGCATCAGAGAGGAGTCCATGTCAAAGTGGGTGATCGAATCTCTGGCCTGCACCAGGTGCATCAGGGCGGTCAGAGCAAAACGGGACTCCGACATGCATCCCACCTGGCAACTGATACCGGCCGATTCGGCCACCGAAATAATTTTAAGCGCATTGTGGATCCCGCCCGATTTGGAGAATTTGATATTGAAGTAATCGCAGACCTGACCGGCTGCCAGCCGGAAGGCGTCGTGGTGATCGAAGAGGGATTCATCCGCCATGATGGGAATAGGGCTCTCCGAACGGATCCTTGCCATATCCCTGGAGTTCCAGTGAGGGATGGGCTCCTCGCAGTATTCGATACCGTAGGGCTCCAGCTCTTTCAGGGTGGCTATGGCTGTGGGGGTATCCCAACCCTGGTTGGCATCGATCCGGATGGGATAATCAGGACCCACTTCCTGCCGTATCGCCCTGATCCTTAAGACATCCTCCGGCCCGGTGGTTCCCAGTTTTACTTTGATAGCAGGGAAACCTGCTTCTTTGAATGAGAGCGCGTCCCTGGCCATTTTTTCAGGGTTTCCGATGCTTATGGTCATGTCGGTGCGAACCTCCCTCCGGTTGCTTCCCCCCAGGATCCGGTAGAGGGGAAGATTTGCCCTGAGCGCCAGGAGATCGTAAAGTGCCATATCGAAGGCGCTCTTCATGGTGGGATGACCCTTCACCGCACGGTCGATCTCCCTTAACCTTTCTTCAATGGCACCGGGATCTTTGCCCAGCAGAAGCTGACCGATCTGCAGGGAGAGCCCGAATACGGTATCCTGCGTCTCTCCCACGATAAATACAAAAGGAGCGCATTCACCGGTTCCTGTAAAACCATCCTGGGTATGGATCCGGACCACCACATTGGCTGCCGATGGGATCACTCCCAGTGATATGACAAATGGTTCCTTGTAGGGGATGTTCAGTTTGATCACATCCACCCTGCTAATGACGGGAAATTTCATGCTTCATTCGTTTGAAGAAGTTCCGATGGATAAAGAAAGTTACGCAATCGGCCGCTTTTACCCAAGGATCTAATGCAGATGCACGCTTTTTTCCCCTGCCTCCACAGCCATTTCCAGAAAGTTTTCTCCGGGGGGCCTTGGACAGGTGGCGTAGGGACTGAAGGCGCATGGCGGGTTGTAAGCCCTGTTGAAATCAAGGATGATCCTTCCGGTGGAATCGGGCGTAGTATAAAGAAATCGTCCGCCTCCATAGGTCTCCAGACCGGTGGTCTCATCGGCAAACACTAAGAAGAATCCGCTCCCGGATACGAACGGATAGAGGATCAGGTTTTCCCCTCTCAGCCGGAAATGGAGTTCACCCGGACATTCATATTCCTCCATGTACCCTTCCACCGGGGTGGCCACTTCCATGGTCCGGTTCTCTTCGAATGGTTTGAGCTCCGCTTCCACCACATAGTCGGTCTGAACGGGGTAGGAGGGGATATGATTCAGTTCCTGGAGGCGGGGATGGTCCAGGTCCCGGAGCCTTACCCCGTACCTTTCTCCCCTCCGGATGATATACCAGCTGAGGTCCCCCTGCCGGAGAATCGTCCGTTGACCTGTCCGGTCGCTGACCAGTTCCATCTTCCTTACAGGGGTGCCTTCATGAGTGATCTCTACACCTTCATTGACTTGCAGCATCAGTCTTTGCCCGTCGACAAGGATCGATCCACAGAAGGGTGGGGCTTTTTCAGGAAAGACCAGGTCATTGGCAGTATCGGAGCCAAAACGGTTCTCTCCCTCTTCCAGCCAGTATAGCCCTGCCAGATTCAGCCAGCCCGTTGGACTTTTCAGCCGCTCCAGTCTTCCCTGCTGCCACTCTCGGATCGATTTCAGGTATTCTTCCTCATCCTCCACCACACTCGCTGACCGCTGGCAGGAGTGGATGAACAGATTGGAGAGCATCACCGCAGCTAAAAGGAATGACAGCCTCATGCAAAGGTTGTTTGGATCATCGTGCCCCAAATATCGCATAAAAATTATACTTTTGCTCCCGGAGAGATGCCGGAGTGGTCGAACGGGGCGGTCTCGAAAACCGTTGTGCTCCTTGCGGGCACCGGGGGTTCGAATCCCCCTCTCTCCGCAAAACATGGAAAAACCCATCGCGAAAGCGGTGGGTTTTGTTTTACGAGCAACCGAACCAAGCTTGCTTGAGAGAGGTTGCGAGCAAAACAAAACGACAGGGATGCGCCAGCATGCCTGAGTTTTTCCATGTTTTGATGCCCTCCCCTTCGCGGATCACGAGCGTAGCGAGTAATCCCCGGCCTTTGGGTGGATCACGACGAACGAAGTGAGGCGTAATCCCCTTCGCGGATCACGAGCGTAGCGAGTAATCCCCGGCCTTTGGGTGGATCACGACGAACGAAGTGAGGCGTAATCCCCCGCGGATCACGAGCGTAGCGAGTAATCCCCGGCCTTTGGGTGGATTCCAGTTTCTGGGGGTTGCGTTTTGCGATTTCACGAAGTAACATTTTTGTTGGTTTTGGCGCAAAAGTTGCAAATTTGTTTCATAAGTAACATACTTGCAACATCGTGAAATGGAGAAAAGGGCTTCCCCCTTTATGAAAACCCATGTACACCCAACAGATCCGCATCACCGCCCTTATCCTTTTAATCATGACCGCCGCCTGGGTGGTCCTGATGGCCATTTCATCCGCTCCCATTCAACCCGATTGGAAAGATATGGACTATGCCCGCTGGGCTGCGGACCGGGGAGCGGCCTACGTGCTCACCTATATTAATGCAAGCTTGCTGACTTTGCTGGTTTTGCCGCTGTTTGGATACCTCTACCTACATTTTGAAAAACAGTACAGAAGCACTGCCCTGGGGGGTTTACTTTTTGTACCGGTCTACGCGGTCCTGAATCTGGTCTCCTATTCGATCCAGATCCAGGCAGTTCCCAACGTGGCCCAAAGCGCTCTCGGGGGAAGGGAGTCCCTCCAGCTGACCATGCAGTTGATACAGATCCTTCCCGGTTCCCTGATCGGTTATCTGAACGGTCTGGCTTACGGAATCCTTGCAATCCCCTCGATACTCTACGGGAGAATACTGATTAAAAGCTCCAGACCCTGGTCAGGCGGATTCCTGCTGGCCAATGGACTGGCCTGCGTCGCAGGTGTGGCAGGATACCTGACAGAAAGCCAGATTCTTTCCCAGGGAGTGGTCCTGGGAGGAATCCTCTTTCTGCTCAGTCTACTGTTAATGGTGATCGAATTCGGACGGCCTCCTAAAGCTCCTTAATATAAATATTCCGGAACTGTACCAGGCTGGAAGCTCCTCTGAGTTTTCCCGTCTCAGGATGGATGCCGCCGTGATGCTGCAGTCCGATCCGGCCCTTGGTATCCAGTCCCGGGAACAGGGCGTTATTAATAACCACGATTCCGTTGTTGACCACGGTGATGCGGTCGCCCCGAACGGTGACATCGAACGAATTCCATTCCCCGACCGGCTGGTCGGCATTCTCCGAAGGCACGGCGGCGGCCCTGACTTCAGGCGGCAGATCCCGGTTATTCCTTACGCTCCAGAGTTCGCCGGAGCCGACGGACCAGCACCAAAGATTGGTTTGTCCGACTCCTTTGAACAGGATGCCCGAATCGGAATTGGGACGCAGGGGCTGATAGGTCTCTCCGTTTTTATCGGTGACATAACTTCCGTCGGGCAGAATGGTCGGCATGGGGAACAGATGGTCGCCGTACCCTTTGAACCTCCATTCGATATGGAGTTTAAAATCCTCGAACTCCCGTTCGGTCCAGAGGTCCTTGCTTCCCTCGGCCTCCGACTGAGCATCGTAGTCGATTACACCGTCGATCACCGACCAGTGTCCGTTGTCTCCCTCAGGAATGATCCAGCCCGTCAGGTCGTTCCCGTTGAACAGAGAAGTATATCCCATCTCTTCAAAATATGCGGATCCCTGGGAAAAGGAGAGCGCGGTAAAAACTGTGGCCATAGCGATGAGGGCCATCAATCTGGATGCTTTCATGATTCAGTATGATTTTTAAGGTGGTTGGACATCCTGTTACAGAGTCTGTCCAAGATACGTTTTTTTACCCGATTCTCTTTATTTCCTGAAGGGTATGTTCAGCCGGACGGTATCCATAACCGTTTTTCCTTCGAGCAGGGCAGGGTGCCATGGGGGGCCCTGGCTGACCACCCGGATCGCTTCACGCGTAAAGGATTCTCCCGGAGTCTCTAAAGGCTGGAACTGGCCCAGCTGACCGGTAGAATCCACAATGAACTGAAGGACTACACGCACACTATCACTGGAAGCCACACAGTCCCGGGAAGCCGCTCTTTCCATGGAAGCCAGCTCTGCCGGTGGACGGATTTCATTCTCCAGATACTCTCTGTAGGCCTGCAGTCCCACCGAGGGAAGTGCCTCTGTATTTATCCGGATACCGGATTCTGCAACAGCGGATTCTGCAACAGCGGGTTCTGATGCAACGGGTTCTGATGCAACGGATTCTGTAGCAACAGATTCAGCAGCAATGGTTTCTGCAGCACCGGCTGTCTCCAATACCTCGAGATCGACCATTGCTTCCCGGGAAGGTGCCGGTGCCGCTTCCATCTTTCGTTTTGCTGCGAGCTCTTTCTGTTCCGGAATAATGCTCTGGTCGGGGGTGGTTTCTGAAGGTTCAGCCTCGACGTGGGTGATCGGAGTGTCGTCTTCGGTGCTCTCTGCGGCCGTTATCCCCTTGGTGGTCTCGGTCCGTGGCGAATCTGGCGGGGTGGCTTTCTTTTGGGATCGTTCCTGATCGACTGCCACGGGTAACTCTGGCTGTGCGACCCTGCGCTCAGGCTCTGTCTCAGACTGGGGAGCCACTTCCCGCTTCAGCGATGTCTCTTCTTGCACCAGAGGTTGTTCTCTTCCCTCCCGGGGCTCCTCTCTTCCCTCCCGGGGCTCCTCTCTTCCTTCCTGAGGTTCCTCGCTTTCCTTCCGTGTCTCCTCGATTCCCTCCCGGGACTCCGGTGCTCTCTCCTTCAGCACAGGCCGCTCTTCCAGGCCTTCAACGCCCTCGCCGGATTCCGGACTGAATTCATAGAGCCGAAGGAAGATAGTGCCCACCACCAGGAGCGAGGCGACCGTGGCGGCGATGCTGTAATAGGCGATCCGCCGTTTTCTCCGGCTTCGCCTCCGGATCCTCGACTGAAGGGACATAAGGTCCTGCTCCAGCAGGTCCGGATCGATGCTTTCCATTCCTTCCAGGGCCTCCTTTTCGAAGGGATCGGTCTCCAGGCTGCGCTCAAGATCATGGCGCTCTTCACCTGTCAGCTCTCCTTTCAGGTACCGGATAAAAGCCGCCGCTGTTCTATGTTTCCTTTTTGAGGACATGATTCTTTTCCAAACAGATCTTCAAATTTCTCTTCCCGTTCTGAAGGTGGCTTTTCACCTTCCTCTCCTCCATTTGAAGGAACGAGGCGATCTCCTGATAGCACTTCCTCTGATAGTAGAACAGTTCAATACACTGTTTCTGTTCATCCCTCAGCTGCCCGATGCATTTCCGGAGCGCTTCCTCCAGACCGGGTTCCTCTCTGTCTATGGGATGCAATTCCTCCTCCGATTCCATAAATAATTTTTCGGAGGCATACCGGTCCAGATGACCCGATGCCCGTTTGCGGCTTCTCAGCTCCATAAGGCAATGGTTCTTGGTCAGCACATACAGCCAGCTTTTAAAGTTGGCCACCTGATGGTTGGCCAGTTCAACGGCCAGCTTTTCGAAGATTTGAATAACGGCATCCTGCGCATCTTCCCTGCTCCCGAGATATTTCAGCGAGACCCCGTAAACCAGGTGCATATGGCGGGAGTAGAGGCTCCCCAGCAGATCCAGATCGCGGGTACGCACGAAATCGATGAGCAGATCCTCATCCGTTCTGTCCTGGTGCTTTCCGCTGATCTCAAGCATGGTTGGATTAAAATTAAAAAAAATATGGACCGTTTTATGGAATCGGTGAGACGGGGGCATCCTGAAGTTGAAGTCGAACTAAAAACAGAGAAATCATGAAACCGATAATCACAGTACTGACCGTTTTACTTTTTTCGGTCCAGAGCATGGCCCCCGTTCCCTTACGTACCATTACCGGCATGGTAAGGGATCAGGATGGTCGATCCCTTGCGGGCGTGAGCGTGATGGTGAAAGGAACGTTAAAAGGAACGTTTACCGATCAGAAAGGCGCTTACCGGATCGCCGTGAATGAAGAAGCAAAAATCCTGGTATTCACCCTGGCCGGTATGGAAACGAAAGAGCTCAGGATCGGCACTTCCGAGAGAATCGATGTGGTGATGAATCCGGCAGAAGCATTAAAGAATGAGATCGTCACCATGGAATACGAAGTGCTGACTCCCCGGGTAATGGCCGCCGATGAGGCGACCGCAGGAGGTGTCAGAAAGATGCATCATCCGGGTCGCAGCACCGGAACCTACAGAAAAGGGGCACCGGTTCAGGCGCTATACGCCTCTGAACCCGGATACGCGGTGCATAATACAGAAGGGTATTCCACCATCCATGAGAACGGGTTCAAAGATGTATTCCACAATCCCCTCTCCACCTTCAGTATCGATGTGGACAATGCCTCCTACTCCAACGTCAGGCGATTCCTGAATATGGGTCAGCGCCCTCCGAAGGATGCCGTGCGCATCGAAGAGATGATCAACTATTTTGGATATGATTATCCGGAACCGCAGGGGAAACACCCCTTCTCGGTTTACACCGAGCTTTCCGAATGTCCCTGGAACAGCGATCACCAGCTTTTGCATGTGGGATTGAAAGGCAAACGGATCGATAAGGAGGAGCTGCCTCCCTCCAACCTGGTGTTCCTGATCGATGTGTCGGGATCCATGAGCGCGGCCAATAAGCTCCCCCTGCTGAAGCAGGCGTTCCGGATGCTGGTAAAGGAACTCAGGCCCGGGGACCGGGTGGCCATGGTGGTCTATGCCGGGGCAGCCGGACTGGTGCTGGAGCCGACCCCGGGATCGGAAAAGGAGCAGATCATTCAGGCACTGGACCAGCTGCAGTCGGGGGGATCGACCGCGGGCGGAGCCGGACTGAAACTGGCCTATAAAGTGGCTCAGGAAAACTTCGTGGAAGGTGGAAACAACCGGATTATCCTGGCCACCGACGGGGATTTCAATGTGGGCTCCTCCAGCAATGCGGAGATGGAGAGGTTGATCGAACAGAAACGCGAGGGAGGTATTTTCATGACCGTTCTCGGATTCGGTATGGGGAACTATAAGGACGACAAGATGGAAATCATCGCCGACAAGGGGAACGGCAATTACGCCTATATTGATAATATTCAGGAGGCCAGAAAGGTTTTCATCACCGAATTCGGCGGAACGCTTTTTACCATAGCCAAGGATGTAAAGTTCCAGATCGAATTTAATCCTGCCCGGGTAAAAGGCTACCGGTTAGTAGGATATGAAAACCGGTTACTGAACGACGAGGATTTCAATGATGATCAGAAGGATGCCGGAGAAATGGGCGCCGGTCATACGGTTACCGCACTGTATGAACTGATCCCTGCCGGATCGGATGAACCTCTGAAGAGCATCGATCCGCTGAAGTACCAGTCGGACCGTGCTGAGGATGCTGCAGGCATGACGGTGGAGCCGGATCCTTCGGCAGAATTGCTGACCCTGAAGTTGAGGTATAAGCAGCCTGACGGAGATCGCAGCACCAAAGTGGAGATTCCTGTAAAGGGCAAATTGTTGAAAATAGAACAGTCGTCCGGGAATTTCCGGTTCGCAGCAGCAGTTGCCGGATTTGGTCTGATATTGAGAGATTCCGATTACCGGGGCGACCTGTCGACAGAGCAGGTGATCGCTCTTGCCAGAAATGCCACCGGGGAGGATGAAGAGGGGTACCGGAGCGAGTTCATCCGGCTGGTGAGGCTATCCGATGCGCTGGTCGTAAGTCGGTAGCCGGCAACTGAAAGCTTTGGATCCGGGAGAGGTACAGCGGTGCCTTTCCCGGTTTTTTTTCACCCACCCGTTCTAACCCTGCTTTACCGCTCTAACCCTGCTTTTTCTCCAGTTTGCTGTAGTATCTGCTGGCCAGGGCGGCGCCGACGATCCCGGCCTCGTTCATCAGTTTGGCAGGTACCACCGATGCTTTTGTCGTGAGCTGGGGGAAGAATTTTTCTCCTTTTTTGCTGACCCCGCCGCCGATGATGATCTTGTCGGGCCAGACCAGTTCTTCGATCCTGAGCAGGTATTCATTGAACCTGGAGCCCCAGGTATCCCAGTCGAGCTCGTCCTTCTTCCTGACCGCATCGGTGGCGTACAATTCGGCATCTGCACCGTGAAGAATAATATGTCCCAGTTCCAGGTTGGGCACCAGTTTGCCATTGGTGAAGACCACGGTTCCGAGTCCGGTTCCCACGGTGATCAGCATCAGGGTGCCCCTGGTATCCTTGCCAGCTCCGAATTTGACCTCCGCCATTCCGGCTGCATCCGCATCGTTGATCACATGGACCCTGCAACCGGTTACTTCCGAAAAGAGCTTGTTCAGATCCTTATCGATCCAGCTTTTGTCCACGTTGGCTGCCGTACGGGCGACACCCTGCTGGATGACACCGGGGAAACCTACCCCGACAGGGCCTTTCCAGTCAAAGTGTTTGGTGATTTTCTGGATAACTTCCGCCACCGAGTCGGGTGTGGAAGGCTGGGGAGTCGGGATCCTGTGGCGCTCGGTGATCAATTCTCCCTTTTTTGTATGGACCACGGCTCCCTTGATGCCGGAGCCACCGATGTCGATGCCCAGTATCTTCTTAAGTTTCATAAATAATTTCTTGTGTTTTGTTAAATGTCCGCAGGGTTGATCAGCTAAAATTAATTTTTTTTTTAAACCCCCGGGAAATATTCTCCCCTGAATTGGTCCGCAGCCGATATTTTCTTAACTTAGGTTTAGCCAAAAATCCTGCTTTACAACATATAATAATGAAGGTCGATACTCCTCATTATCACTGGAGTCAGAAACGGATTCTGATTGTCGAGGATGACGAATCGAGCGCCTATCTGCTGGGTGAACTTTTAAAGGATACAGGTGCGATCATCGATTTCACCACCGGTGGCGAGGAGGCCGTTGAGTATATCCGGCAACATCCCGATACGGACCTGGTGCTGATGGACATTCACCTGCCTGAAAAGGACGGGTTCACCGCCACCCGGGAGATCAAAGCTCAATTCAGCAAAGTGGTCATTTTCGCGCAGACCGGTTACGCTTTTTCGGTGGAGCAGCTGGAGGCAGAAGAGGCCGGCTGCGATGCTTTTTTCACCAAACCCATCAATACGGACCTTCTGCTGAATAAAATGAACGGTTACCTTACCTGAACACCGCCTCATACACTGCCTGCGCTTCCACCGCTTTCCTGGAGAAGGGATCGGCATGGTACCGGTTCGGAAGGTAAAGCCGGGTCTGGTCCATGTAGTGCGGGGAGGCCGGGACACCCGATATTCCGGTGGGGATGACCGTGAAGGACCGGTCCCAGTCGGCCGGATCGAAAATATGCCTCTGGGAAGCGCCATGGTCGGCGATAAAGGAACTGCCCAGCGGATAGGAGTAGGGGCAGACTGTATGGGAACTCCCGCCCACACTGAAGCCGGACCTGTTTACTTTAAAAAGCCGCTCGACAATATTCACGCTGCCCAGCGGGTGCAGGAAGGATACACGATGGGCCTCACCCCATTTCCATGTTTCCGGTTCGTTGCCGTACAGGGTCACCAGGGAATCGACTGTCTGTGTGAATGCCTCCCGGATATTGTCCTGCAGGGTCTCCCTGATTTCGGGGGTCTCTAGGTTGTCACACCACGCCGAACTGCCCGTCTCCCTGATCCTGTTTAAAAGATTGCGCGGGATGACGCTGCTTTGGAGTATCAGAGGGAAATTCTTCTCTCCCAGCTCATCCAAAAACACCGCTTTGATCATCTGGAACCGCATCATTTCAAAGATCAGTGCGGCAGCCGAGGAGGTGTCCAGGACATGGTCCCATCCTTCCAGTTGCCGGTGGGCCAGCCGGTAAATACCTTCGGTCCGGCCTTCCAGGGCTTCCAGGTACAGTGGGGTCCACTTTCTGGCCAGGACCGACCGGTGATCCCTTAACATCCGTCTGAAATCATCGGTTCCCATCACCGGCTTTTCCAGGATCATTTCCCGGATACGCTCGGCCCGGTTGCCCAGGCTGAACCATGTTCCGATGTAATAGGGATAGTCATCCCCCACTGTGCGGTTATTGGCACTGGCCACAAATCCGCTCTCCGGATTATAGGAGCAGGGCAACTCTTCGAAGGGTACGGTTCCCTTCCAGTCAAAAAGGCTGGTATCGCCCGGATATACCAGGATCCCGCTTCCTTCGCGGATGGGAATGCCTGCTGCTGCCTGAAGCCCTATGTTCCCTTTCCTGTCGGCATAGACGATATTCTGGCTGATGGATTTAAAACTGCTCACAGCTTCCCGGAACTCTTCCCAGCCGGAAGCCCGGTTGAGCAGGTAGACTGCCCGGAGTTCGTTGCTCGGGGCAAATCCCTGCCAGGCAATGGAAAGCACCCTGTCCGAAATTCCCCTGAAACGGCTGACCACCGGTCCCCGGTGGGTATAGCGGTTGATCCGGACGACCGGCTCATCCTGCCCTTTCACATCGATCACCTCTTCCACCAGTCTCATCTCTTTCCACTGGCCATCGAGCAGATATTTATTGGAATCGGACGGATGGACGGTCTCCAGATAGAAATCGAGATCATCCACTGTCACATTGGTCATACCCCAGGCTATGTCGCTGTTGTGGCCGCAGATCACAAAGGGGGCACCCGGAAGGACCACACCGGTCACATCCAGTTTACCTTCCACCACCTGATGCATCTGGTACCAGATACCCGGAGCCATCAACCCCAGATGCATATCGTTCGACATGAGCGGAAGACCCGTTTCACTGCGATCTCCTGATATGGCCCAGTTGTTGGAACCTGTGAAAACCTGCAGTCCCGCCTCTTTGATGAATTGGATCCCCTGGTCTGCAAAGGATTGCATTTCAAGATCACAGCGGCTACTCATGAAATCGGGAAAAACCGGAACACCGTGCAGTTCCGGGTCCGGAATGAGTTCTTTGAACAGCGTGTCGGGGAGCACCTGTTGCAACCGGTAAAGTGCCATCTCGGGACCCCATCCCGATGAAAGGTCCCACGACATATACCCGATCATATTAAAGCTGTGGATAACCGTCCATGGCTCCGGCTCATAGCCCAGCATGGTGAACTCGAAGGGGAGGTTTTTCCGGTGTTCTTCGATGTACTGGTTCACTCCGTCAGTAAACGCTTCGACACATTGCAGGATATCGGGGTCGGTCCTGGTGATCAGCCTTTCTGATTTTGCGGAGAAATTGAGCGCCCTGAACAGTTGATCCGTATCGGTCAGGCCGGGATCCAGCACCTCGGAAAGCCGACCGGTGGTGATCCTTCGCATCAGGTCCATCTGCCAGAGACGATCCTGGGCCAGAAGGTATCCCACTGTGAGGTAAAGATCGGTTTCCGACTGAGCATAAACGTGAGGGATCCCGAAAGAGTCCCGGTAGACGGTCACCGGCTGTGAGAGGCCCTCCAGGTCAACATCAGACTGGTAATCAGGTACCGCTCTCATTTTGATATGATTCAGATAGAGCAGGCCGCCTGCCATGGCCAGGATCAGCAGGATCGCCAGGGCCAGTAGAATTCTTTTGATCAGTTTCATAGACAGGGTTATCTGGGTTCTTCGGAAGTGTCTTTATGAATGGGTGTTGAAGGTAGCAGCCGGACGGTGAGTTCCACCGGCTGATGGTCGGAAAACCGGAATCCGGTATCTGCCGTCCGGATCCTTTCCACCCGGATATTCGGAGAGACCAGGTAAAAATCGATTACCGTGGTCAGTGAGGTTTCCCTGTCATATGGAACTGAAACCCTCCGGTTGGTGGGAAGCGATCGATCGTAGGCCCAGTTCCAGTCCGGGGCCGGATAATAGGCTTCGATATAGGTCAGATCGACCGTGTCGAACCTGAAGCCGGGTAACCGGGGCTCCATTCCGAATGGGGTCTGGTTCCAGTCACCTCCCACAATCACATAATTGCCCGCTTCATACTCGGCCAGCAGAAACTCCTTCAGGTCACTCATCTGCCGGGCCCTGAGCGATCCGTCGTCGTAAGCGGAATTGTGCGTGTTGACCACCAGAAGCTGGTTTCCGTTTTCCACCGGATAACGGCTCACCAGGAAGCAGCGGTCGAGCATGAAGGGGCGCATGGGCCATGCATAGTTCCCCTGAAAACTGTGGCGTTCCACCTGCATCGGAAGAGGGTCTGTCAGAGTGAGAAGGCCGGAGGAGACCTTTCCCATCGGGTTTTCTACGGGCAGGGGCACGAAGGAGACCTCGTAGTTCATTCCGAAATAGCTGTGGAAAGAGGGGAATTGCTCCTCTATGAGTTCCACCTGGTTGGTCCGGTAGCTGCGTCTGGAGTCCCTGTCCACCTCCTGGAGCAGAACGAAATCGTAAGATCGATAGGGTGTGAGGGTCTCCAAAATCCCCTCCAGGTTCTGTTCTACCTGTTTTCTTTCGGGCCGCATCTGCTCTCCCCCGTCATAGAAGAAATCCATGGAGGCATCGAGTCCTGCATATCCGATATTCCAGATCAGGAGCTGCAGGGTGTCGCTGGCGGCAAGAGCCGGGACTTCTTCGGAATGGCCGAGAAGGATGATCGTTTCGGGATCAAAGTCATCGATCGTGGTATAGGCGAGAAAGATCGCAGAAGCGCCGAGAAGACCGGTCAGGAGAATAAGAATCGTGCGAAAGAGCTTCATGTGGGGTATTATCTGAATTTAAATGTACAATATTCTCTGTTCTTCCCGGAGTTGCGGAAAAGGAAATTATATGTAATTTTCCCTGGCTAACCTGACAAACCATGACGAAAAAACTCTCTGCATTTCTGCTTATTGTCTTATTTTCCATTTCCTTACGGGCCCAGACTGCCGATACCATCGTCAACCGGAAGGAAGAGAAGGTCAAGACGGGATTCTCCCTGGGAGGGGTACCCGTGGTGGCCTATGATTCCGATATCGGGTTCAAATACGGCGCTCTGGTGAACCTCTACTGGTTCGGTGACGGATCACGTTATCCGATGTACGATCATTCGGTATACCTGGAGTGGTCCCGTACCACCAAGGGAAACGGGATCAATCAGATCACCTACGATACCGACAGACTGATCCCGGGGATCCGCTCTTTTTTCGAGGCCAGTTACCTGACCGAGAAGGCACTCGATTTTTATGGCTTTAACGGGTACGAAGCGGTTTACGATAAGAACTATGAAAAGAATGTCCGCGATCCGCTGGGGAACGCCAACAGGCTTTTCTACAGGCATTCGCGTCAGCTGATCAGGCTGAAGGCCGATTTCCAGGGAGAGATCATCGGGCAGAAATTCCGCTGGCTGGGGGGTGTGGCCTATTACGGGAGCACCATCGATTCGGTGGATGTGGACCTGCTCAATGAAGGAAAAGATGAAGACCTTCTTTCGTACAATTCGCTCTACGGCACCTATGTTCAATACGGGCTAATCCCGGAGGATCAGGCCTCGGGAGGCGGACATACTCTTCTGAAAGGAGGGCTGGTTTTCGACACGAGAGACAATGAGCCCAATCCGTTCAGCGGAGTGTGGACCGAGCTGCAGTTTCACCTGGCGCCCTCCTTCCTGAGCACCACCGATTACAGCTACACGCGGCTGATCTTTACTCACCGGCAATACTTTACCCTGGTGCCCGAATGGATGAGCCTGGCGTACCGGGTCTCCTACCAGGGGAAGTTAACCGGGGAGATGCCTTTCTACATGATGCCCTATATTTTCAACACCGCTCCACGGCTCACCAAGGATGGCCTGGGAGGGTCCAATACAGTACGCGGCGTGCGCCGCAACAGGATCGTGGGGGAGGGATTCGCCTACGGGAACCTGGAGATCAGGGGCAAGATCCTCCGGACCACTATCTTTAACCAGAATTTCTACATCGCACTCTCGGCCTTCCTGGATGCAGGGATGGTGACACAGAAATACCAGGTAGATACCTCGGGTCTTCCCGATGAACTGCCCGGTCAGCTGCCGGAACAGATCATCGATCCCGATGCGAAAGAAGTGCCACATATCGGTTACGGGGCAGGGATCCGTTTTGCCCTGAACCAGAACTTTATCGTAGCGGTGGATTACGGCCTGGCGGCCAGAGAGGCGGATGGTGACAGCGGACTTTATATCGGACTGAACTTCCTCTTCTAGTCAAAGCCCGCATTCCCGCCGGAACTGTTCCAGGAATTCCTCCATGAACCGGTGACGCTCCCCGGCCAGTCTTCTGCCGGTTTCGGTGTTCATCCTCTCCTTCAGAAGGAGCAGTTTTTCGTAAAAATGATGAAGGGTGGGAGCACGGGAGGAGCGGTATTCTGAAATGTTCCGATACTCCTTTAGCGGAACAGAAGGGTCGTACATGGGCCGGTTGCGGAAACCGCCGTAGCTGAATGCCCTGGCGATCCCGACGGCCCCCATGGCATCGAGCCGGTCGGCATCCTGGACGATCCTGAATTCGGGAGTATCGATCTGGTCCTGCGGCACACCCCCTTTAAAAGAGATATGGAGTACAATGGAGCGGACATGTGAGGCCCGCTTATCATCGAGCCCCTGTTCCGTGAGAAATTCATAGGCGATCTTTCCGCCAAGCTCCTCATCGCCGTCGTTGAATTTGGCATCGGAAATGTCGTGCAGCAGAGCCGCCAGCTCAATCACCAGCGGATCACCGGATCCCTCTTCCGACCGGATTGAACCGGCCAGTTTCCTGACCCGGTCGGTATGGGACCAGTCGTGTCCCGGTTCCGCCCCTGAAAGCTTCTCCTTCACAAACTTCTCAACTGCCTGAACTATCCCCGCCACCCTTTACAGACTTTATAGACTTTATGGACTATTACGGACTCTTACACGATTCCCGCAAACCCCATAAATGCCAGCGCCAGCAGTCCGGCCACGATAAACGCAATGGGAACGCCCTTCATGCGGGAGGGGACATTCAGCAGGTCGAGCTGTTCGCGGATGCCGGAAAAAGTGATCAGGGCCAGTCCGAAACCGATGGCGTTCCCGATGGCATAGATGGTGCTTTCCAGCAGGTTGAACTCCTTCTGCACCGCCAGCACCGCCACCCCCAGCACTGCGCAGTTGGTGGTGATCAGCGGGAGGAAGATGCCGAGAGCCTGGTAGAGCGGGGGACTGATCTTTTTCATGATGATCTCCACCAGCTGCACCAGAGAGGCGATCACCAGGATGAAGGTGATGGTCCTCAGGTAGGTCAGATCGAGCGGGATCAGGATCCCCTGGAAGATCAGGTAGGTCACCAGGGTGGCAATGACCATCACGAAAGTGACCGCTCCGGTCATCCCGATGGCTGTTTCCACCTTGCTGGATACCCCTATAAAAGGGCAGATACCCAGGAACTGGTTCAGAACGATGTTGCTGACAAATACAGCGGCGATGATGATCAGTATATATTCCATCTCATTCTTTTTTCCGGATCATACAGGTTATGCTATTCTTTGACAGTCCGATCTTTGACCATATTGGCCAGAAGGATCAGGTACCCCAGGGCGATAAAGGCACCCGGAGGCAGGATAAACAGCAGAAGACCATCTCCGCTGATCAGTTTCATGCCGAAAAAGGCACCGCTGCCCAGCAGCTCCCTCACCGCTCCGAGCACGGTCAGCGCCATGGTGAAACCGAGTCCCATTCCCGTTCCGTCGACCAGCGAGGTCCAGATGGTGTTTTTGGAGGCAAACGCCTCGGCCCTTCCCAGAACCAGGCAGTTGACCACGATCAGAGGAATAAAGAGTCCCAGGGCATCGAAAAGCGCCGGCAGGTAGCCTTTCATCACCAGTTCCACCACGGTCACAAAGGAGGCGATGATCACGATAAAGGAGGGGATCCGAACCTTGTCGGGGATCTGGCTTTTGATCACCGATACCACCAGGTTCGACATCACCAGCACGAACGTGGTGGCCAGGCCCATCCCCAGGCCGTTCACCGCCGTGGTGGTCACCCCCAGGGTGGGGCAGAGTCCCAGGAAAAGGGTGAAGACCGGATTCTCCCGGATAAATCCCTTACTGAAGTTTTTCCACTGATCCATCGCATAATAGTATTAAAGTCTGTAAAGTCCATAAGAGTCCATAAAGTCTGTAAAGTCTGTAAAGTCTGTAAAGGGTGAGCTTTACGGGCTTTATCGGCTTTATGGGCTATTCACTTTTTTATAGGCTTCGTATGCACGCCTGACTGCATCGCAGTAAGCGCGTGAGGTGATGGTGGAGGCGGTGATGGCGTCCACTTCACCACCGTCCTTTTTCACCGACAGTTCGAATTCCCCGGGGTGTTTTCCCTGGAACTGGACATGGAAATCGGATTTGTCCCGTTCCATCTTGTCGCCCAGTCCCGGCGTTTCGGCATGGCTGACCACCGCGATGTCGATGATGGTCCCGTCGGGCCTGAATCCCACCATCAGCCTGATCTCACCGCTGAACCCCTCGTTGGTGAAGGTCTCCACCGCTGTTCCCACGTACTGTTCTCCCTGCATGGCATCGTAGAGGTAGATGGTATCCCCGTCCATGAAGGTTTTCCGGACATCCGCAGAAGGCCGGTTGTCGAACCGGGGGACCACCACTTCGATGGCTTCATTCTTTTTGCTCAGTTCGGCCAGCCGTATCGGCTCCCTGGTAAGTGCATATACCGATCCCAGCAATCCGGCTGCCACCAGGGTGACCACCAGAAGCGTAGTGACCATATTGAGGAAGGTTGATTCTTTTTTAGCCATGGGCCACCTCCTTTCCAAAACGCCTGGGTTTAACATATTTATTGATCAAAGGAGTGAAGCCGTTGAATATCAGTATCGCGAACTGCACTCCCTCCGGATAGGCCCCGAAAACCCTGATCAGCACGGTGACCAGTCCGATCCCGGCCCCGTAAATGAGCATTCCCCTGGGATTCATGGGCGAGGTGACATAATCGGTGGCCATGTAAATGGCTCCCAGCATAAGCCCGCCGGTGAGCAGGTGAAATACCGGATCGGCAAATCTTTCGGGGTTGGCCATCCAGAGGATCCCCGTAAACAGAAATACGGTACCCAGGATGGAGACGGGAATGTGCCAGGAGATGATCCGGCGGTAGAGCAGGTAGGCCATTCCGATCAGCAGGGCAAGGGCGGATATCTCTCCTGCCGAGCCCATCATCCTTCCCAGGAAAAGGTCGAGGTGTGAAGGGACCTGGTTCATCAGTTCTCCCACATTTCCGCCGGCCGACCCCTCATTCAGGATCCCCAGCGGGGTGGGTCCGGTCACCGCATCGGTATAGCGCAGCCACTGGCCGGGCTCGGGGTAGGCCGTCAGGGCCACCGGAAAGGAGATGAAAAGGAACACCCTGCCGACCAGGGCCGGATTGAAGATGTTGTTCCCCAGGCCGCCGAAGGTGAGTTTACCGATCCCGATGGCGGCAAGCGCTCCGATCATCACCATCCAGAACGGAGTATTGGCGGGGAGACAGAATGCCAGCAGCAGACCGGTGAGCACGGCGGATCCATCCATGTGGGTGGGCCCGGTTTTCATCAGGTATCGCTGAATCAGGTATTCGAAGAGAATACATGAACCAACGGAAACCACTGTGACGATGATCATTCCGATCCCGAAGTAGAAGATCGACACCCCCAGTGCCGGAAGAAGGGAGATGATCACCGCATACATCAGGTTCGGGACCGATTCATCCGTATAGGCATGCGGGGAGGGAGAAACAATGAACTTATCCATGGTCAGACAGCTTTTCTGTTCCGTTTGATCTTAGCCACCTCTGCCTTGCCCAGCCTGATGTAGTCCAGGAGCGGCAGGGAGGAGGGGCAGGTATAACTGCAACTGCCGCATTCAATACAATCCAGCGCCCGGTCGTCTTCCATTCTCTCGAAAAGCCCCTTCTCTGAAAGCGCCTTCAGAAGGTAGGGCTCCAGTCCCATGGGACAGACGCCCACACACTTCGTGCAACGGATACAGATCTGTGGTGGTTTTCGGTGAGCCTCCCCGCCCGGAAGCACCAGGATGCCCGATGAACCCTTTACCACGGGAACCTCCAGCGAGGAGAGCGCCTTTCCCATCATCGGTCCCCCGTTGACCACTTTGGCGGTATCCCCGGGAAGTCCGCCCGCCTTTTCGATCAGGTAAGACACCGGGGTGCCGATCCTTACCTGGAAATTGGAGGGGGCCTTCAGGGATTTTCCGGTGACGGTGACGATGCGGTCCACCAGGGGCCTGTTTTTCATGACTGCCTCATACACTGCACAGGTGGTCCCCACATTGAAAACCACGGTTCCCACATCTATGGGCAATCGGCCGGAAGGCACCTCCCTTTTCAAAAGCGCCTGAACCAGCTGCTTTTCTCCGCCCTGCGGATACTTCACTTTCAGTGCCTGAACACTCACGGGACTGCCTTTGGCCACCCGGGTCATTTTTTCGATGGCATCGGGCTTGTTGTTTTCGATCCCCAGGATGGCCTTCTCCACTCCCAGCCCCTTCATCAATATCTGAATGCCCGAGAGCAGCTCTTCGGAACGCTCCATCATCAGGGCATGATCGGCGGTGAGGTAGGGTTCGCACTCCACCCCGTTGATGATCAGATATTCGGCCTTTTTGCCCTTGGGCGTAGTCAGTTTGACATGGGTCGGGAAGGTGGCTCCGCCCAGTCCCACGATCCCCGCCTCCAGGATCTTTTTCCGTATATCATCCGCGGAAAGGACCGTATTCCTGACAAGGTCGTCGGAACGGTCGATGTACTCCATCCACCGGTCCCCTTCCACCTCGATCTGAACGGCCATTTTCCGGTAGCCCGAAGTGTCGGGGAACATATCGACCTTCATGACCTTTCCCGAAACCGAGGAGTGAATATTGGTGGAGACAAACCCTTCGGAAGAGGCGATGGGCTGGCCCACTTTCACCTGGTCGCCCCGTTTGACCAGCACTTTTGCGGGAGCACCCAGGTGCTGGGAGACAGGGATCACTACCGTACCGGGGGGAGGCAGCACCTCGACCGGACTTCCGGCGGAGAACTTGTTCTCGGGAGGGTGAATCCCGCCCATCGAAAATGTTTTCAGACGCATCGGCTCTATTTGGTTTCTGCTTCTGCAGGTTCTTTCCTTTCACTTTTCCTGGGCGGGAAATTGATCTCCAGGATGGCATCGGTCGGACACTCGGGCACACATTTGCGGCAAAGCTTGCATTTATCGGAATCGATGAATGCCAGATTGTTGTTCATGGTGATGGCCTCGAAGGGACACACCTTAAAACATTTGGAACAGCCAATGCATGCCACGCTGCAGTTCTTTTTTGCAAGTGCCCCCTTCTCCTCGTTGACGCAGCTCACATAGATCTTCCTGTCCTTTTTGTTCTTTTTCCGCAGTTCGATGATATCCCTGGGGCATGCATCCACGCAGGCTCCGCAGGCGGTGCACTTATCGTCGACCACCACCGGCAACCCGGTTGCCGGGTCCATATGGATTGCATCGAAGTTGCAGGACTCCACGCAGTCTCCCTCTCCCAGGCAACCGTTGGGGCATCCTCCCTCACCTTCATAGACCAGGTGGGCGATGGCACAGGTGGAGGCGCCTTCGTAGATGCTGGTGCGAGGTCTGAACTCGGGGGTGCCGTGACAGCGTACCACAGCCACCCTCGGGGCCTGTTCCACTGCTTCGCGGCCCAGGATTCCGGCAGCCTTTGCCATGGTTTCATTTCCGCCGACGGGACAATAGAGGTTGTCCCAGTTCTCGCTTTTCACCAGGTGCTCGGCAAAATTTCGGCAACCGGCAAACCCGCATCCGCCGCAGTTGGCAGCCGGGAGGATCTCCTCCACTTCATCGATCCGCGGATCCTCGTGCACCCTGAACCTGCGGGCGACGAAATAAAGAATAACGGCCGCGGCAGTGCCGATGCCGGCCAGTGTGATGATGGTATATAAGATAGTAGTACTCATTGCTATGGTTGTTTTTTGATGCTGAAGGAGAATCCCGCACCGATCTGCTGCCGGAAAAGATAGAGCAGCAGATAGTAGGGAACGACCGAAGCCAGGGCCCAGCATCCTGCCTGTATTTCATTCATTCCGGCTGTACTCAGTCCGATCAGCACTCCCATGACAAGCAGGAATGGATAGAAATATCCGAACCCCACAGCCTTGAAGCCCAGGTTTCTGGCCACCTGAACCTCCACGCGCTCACCATCCCGGTACTCTTCTCCGCGAACCGGTATATCCAGGAATTTCTCTCTTTGATCGGCGGCACCGCATACTCCTTTGGCATGACAGGCCGCACAGGCGGATTCACTCTGGATCCTGACATGGGCCACATCTCCCTCTATATGGTCGATGATTCCCTCATGTTTGATCATGACCACAAAATTATTGATACAGGAGGATTCTCAGTTGAAGAAAATCATATTCGGCCCTTTTGAGTGTTATTTATTATCAATTTAAATAAGCCGGTCAAAAGAGGTACCCCACGGTGAAACAGACACTTTCAATGGAGAGATCGCTCTCGGGTGCTTCCGGCACCGGATCTTTGAGTATGTTGGACAATCCGGTATGGAAATTCAGTCCCAGCTGGATATTGAACGCTTCGAAGCCGAATCCGTAAGTGATTCCGTAATCCTGGTTGTGGAAATCGGTGGAGAAATCGATCGCCTCATCCACCAGCTGGCCCGCAAAATGGTAGCTGTAATATCCTCCCAGATGGAAATAGGTCCTGACAAAACTTTCTTCGGGCGAAGAGACCTGCAGGCTGACAGGAACAGTTACGGCATGGCTGCGGAAGTTCCCTCCGTACACCTGGCTTCCCCTGGTTTCGTAAAGAACGGCCGGCTGAAGCCTCAGGAACCCGGCCAGGCGGATGTTGGTAAATACCCCTCCGTGTGCTGCAAAGATACTTTTCCCCATAATGGGATCGTCCCGGTAGTTGAATTTACTGGTTCCTGTCCCGATGAGGATACCGGCCCGGACGACCGGCCTGGTTTCGGCAAGGGTTTCGCCCTCCCGCAGCCCGTCCAGCTCCGAGATATCCTCTGACATAGAAAGGTGAAGCGTGGCCTGGGAAAGATAATTGGTCACCCGCGACATTCCCTCATAGTCGAGCTCCTCCCTGACATCTTCCGGCTTATGATAGGGCGATTCGGTACCGGTAAATGCATGGACGGCAGGGATCTTCAGTTTTCCGAAAGGAGCCGTATCGGTGCGCTGTCCGACGGAGGAGTTGGCCTTGCGGACCTCAATACCGTACTGGTTCGCCACCCGGCCGATCAGCTCCTCTGCATCACGGAGCAATTTCACTCCGTAAAGATCCAGACCTTCGTGGGCCGCATACATCCCCACCATATCGAGGCTGAACATCAATTTGATGCGGTGAAGCGGAACGGTCTCATCCTCGATAAACCGCTTCGATCCGATCAGTCCGCTCTCCTCCCCGTCGAATGCCACCAGGATTACGCTGCGGCCGGGACGTTCCGGTCCCGATGCCAGGTTCCTTCCGATCTCGATCATGGCGGCCGTACCGGAGGCGTTATCATCGGCTCCGTTATAAACCACCGTGTCCTCATCGCTGACCTTCCATCCCAGGTGGTCGTAGTGGGCGCCGATGACGATATACTCCTCTTTCAGGTCCGGGTCGCTGCCGGGAACCACTCCGGCCACGTTGGTGCCCGGGATGTTGAGGATCCCCTGCCGGTGGTTAAAGGAGTGGAAGTAGGTTCCGTTCAGGGGCTCGACGCCCGCTTTCTCGAATTCCCGGGCAATGTAGCGTGCCGCCATTTCCCCCTGGGGAGTGCCGAATCCCCTTCCCAGGAGGGAATCGGATGCCAGGTAGTATACATGGGATCTCAATTGCTCCGGGGTGGTGGCATATTGCCCTGAAAGAAAGCCTGAAAAGGCGAATAGCAGGGCGATGGCAGAAGAAAGTCTCATGGATCTGTTTTTTTGTTTTCAAATATATGTGTTTTTGTGAAGCTTCGGATTCTGCCTATTTTCGCAATTCACCCTGCGACATGAAAGGAGAGAGGATCATTATTCTGGCTGTTTCCGCGATCTTGGCGGTGG
>CAZOHA010000034.1:0-46975 GCA_964579515.1 uncultured Bacteroides sp.
GGTGCGGGCGGGCGACGCCCGCTTCGCCGCGGTCGGCCTCGTGGTGCCGGAGGTCCATTATCGAGAACTACCTCTCGGTCAAATACCACGTGGAAACGGGAAGCGGTAACCGGATCTTCTCTGATACCACCTTTATTCACGAATTGATCGGAGTGGGCACCGAGGATGGAAGGGAGCTGCATGCGGTCAGCAAATCGGGTGCGCTCTCGCTGGAGGCCGTCCCCGGATCCCTGGACGACTCGCTGGAATACCTTTTTGCCGGACATGATGGCGGAGCGTATCAGGAGGTGGCCGAAGGAACCGGTTCCGAAAACATGCTCCGGTGGGACCGGGAATGGAAACTGGAAAAATCGGGCAGCATGGATGTTGCGATCTATTTCGACTTCATCGAAGCGGGCCTGGTGATGGAGCAGGTGGGGGACTACCGCCTGCTGTATAAAGCCTCAACCGAAGCCTCCTATTCCCAGCTGGACCTGTCCCCCCGAAAGCGATTCAGGGAGATCTACTTCGAATTGCCGGACAAAGAGCTGCAAACCGGATACTATACCCTTGGTCATCTGGGCGAAGCATCGTCTGCACACCCCCTGTGCGACCTCACCTCCCGTCTGAGATTGTATCCCAATCCGGCCACGGAAGAACTGAGGGTCCATTTTCGCCCCGGCCGGTCCGGGGAGTGGTCCCTGCGCATCTTTGATTCCACGGGCCGGCTGATGGAAAGGCACCGCTGGATCACCACCGGCAGCGCGGAGAACAGATCACTCCCTGTCGGTCATCTTTCCCCTGGACTCTTTTATCTGGAGATCAGCGGTCCCGGCGGACGGGCGGTGCGTTCCTTCTCCCGTCAGTAACCAGGAATGAAAAAGCTGCACCCTTTTCCTGACGGTCCTTCCAGGCGATTCCTTCTGACCCTCAGCCTTTGGACCCTGTTCCTGCCGCTGGAACTGTTCGAGACCGGGGAAAGAGGTAATTCCAGGTGGATGCGGGGGTGAAGATCTCCGGCCAGTACAGCAGGAAGAATGAGCACAAGTCACTGGCCTTCCATATGCGCAGCCGGTACGGATACCTCCAGCTTGTTGGCATTGATGTTCAGATGATTCTTGTTCACATCGATTCCCCTGCTGAATCCGTAATTGTACAGGATCTCTTTTTCCCCCTCGGAGGTCAGCTGAGTGTAGGTAAAACAGCGGTCAGGCTTGGGGAGCAGGTTATTGGCGATAAAAACCTGTGAGCCATATACTCTGATCCGCGCCACGAACTTATAGTTGAAATAGCCCTCCTCCCCGAATCCGTCATCCATGAAATCGTTATGCATGGTGGCATTGTCCACAATGCAGCCGAAAACGAACCGTCCCTTCCCGGCTCCTTCGTATAAAGAAGTATTCATGGGGGCCCCGCAGAAGGGATGCAGAGGGAAGGATCCGTCCGGCGTTCTCCACTTCCAGTCTCCGAACACCCGGGAGGATCTCCAGGCGCCCGCCGTGGTATAATCATCTCCCCAGGTCATCTGGGGGCCGAAACAGATGATTCCTGCAGAGTAGTAGAGCACCCCGCCACCCTGCTGGAAGAGCAGGTCGCGGGCATTTTCAAATTTCTCGAAGTCGTTCTCCCCGTCCCGGAACTCATTCATGTTGATCCGGTTGTCCCGCCGGATGGCGTCGGTCCAGGCGGGGTACCCGGTCTCATCCCCGTAATGGGCTGCAATGGGATTGATCTGCCCCTAAGCGCGGTCCAGACACATCCGAGTGCCAGAAGCGCAGTAGTTGAAATCTCATACGTATCAGTCGGCAGGTGTAAAGAATAACCGGAAACCCTCCAGGATATGGGATGCACTTTTTACAGTGATAAGTCGCCCGGTAGTTATCACAGCGGGGGCGGGCGAATAGGAAGCGCCTCCCCGTTTTCCGAAGCTCCATTCCCCCTGGTCGGTGGTGGCCGCTTTCATGCCCCTGAACTCTTCCCGGGAGCAGAGATAATAGGATCCGAAACCCACCGCCAGCACCCGGGCGCCTTCCTTCCACTGCCGGTAGACCCAGTCGAAATGCTCCTTTTCAAAGGGTTCCAGGGGCTCCTCATAGGGCCAGATCCCTCCCGGATCCACCACAATGGTCCTGTCCGCCAGCTGTCCGGCCTGATCATAGGTCAGGTCCACCCCTGCGAGCAGTCCATTCATGCTCCTGACGGGTCCATTCCCCGAGCTTATCACTGCCACTCGAAAGCCTTCCGTCTGAAGGATGGTTCTGGCCGCCTGGAACGCCGTTTCGTCAAAATCGGGCTCTACGGCCAGATAGGCGTCGTAGGAGGGAGTCTCCTTCTTCCGGGTTTGCCCTGCTTCCCGGTAGGCCCGCTTCACCACCCGGGCATGATCTTCCTCCAGGGTCCCTTCGAGCCAGACGATCTGGTCCAGCGATCTCCGGAACGCTCGCCGGAGAGAACCGGAAGCGAGCACCGGCCTGGTGTCATCCCAGTATGTTCCGATGAGCCCGGCCTGTTCACGGGAAAAACTCTCCGGATCCTTTCCCCCGATCACCACGAGCATATCAAAGTCACCGGATGGGGGGGCTTCTTCCTTCAACCATCCGTCGATCCGTTCTGCAGGTACGGACGTCACCCTGGCATGGGCGGTGAGTCCGGCAAGCCGGTAGGCATAGGTCTCCAGTTTATTCAGCCGGCCGTGAACCAGCAGCACGGACGGCTCCCCGGAGGGCCAGCGGTCTGGATAGCTCTCTCCCAGCCTTTCCAGGGTGGCCCTGGTGAGCACGCCGACATCGTTGGGGTATCGGGAGGTAAAGAGATTTCTGTCCCTGACCAGGGGAAGGTCCTGGTAATACCCCAGGTCCCCCTTTTCGAAGTGATCCGGAATCTCATCACGGACCTTGGCCAGATAGGTGGTCATCTTTCCTTTCATCACCCCGGCCTGTCCCAGCAGACGGGGACCATGGCAGAGACTGCTGATCAGAATGCCCGCCCGGTCGAAGCCCCGGCATATTTCGATGGATTCCGGATACTTCTCCAGAGCTTCCGGTCCCTTTCCGCCCGGTAAGAAAAACGCCGCATAGGAGGAGGGATCTACCTCATCCAGAGTCAGGTGCGGGGTGAAGTCTGTATTCACATCTCCCCTGTTGCCGCAGCTGATGGGGCGTATCTCGTAGGAGGCCACCTCCACCTGATAACCTGCAGCGGTGAAGGCAAAATAGGGCTCCCAGAATTCGTTTCCGTTGAATCCGTCTCCGATCATCATCAGGATCCTGGGTGAACCCGTACCCGCACCCCAGTCGCTCCCCGTGAATGGGGACGCAGAAAGGAAGTGGAACGGTGCCAGTAATGCTAAGGCTCCCAGAACGAACACCGGAAAGAAAGTCTTATTCATTTTTCTCCTTTATAAATGTAAAAGGCTGCCTCCGGGGAGGACCCCTTGGAGGCAACCTGAACCATGTTTGCCGGGCGATTATTGCCTGATGAATTTACCTTTGGCCAACCCGTTCTCCCGCTTCAGGAAGAGGAAATATACCCCACGTTCCAGACCTGAAACATCGATCTCTTCCTGCTGGTGATAGGAACGGTCCATCACCATTCTGCCGGACATATCATACACCTGCAGCACTTCGAAATCCAAATGCCGTGCATCCCGGATCCGGAGCAGTTCACGGACCGGGTTGGGAGAGAGGGTCAGTTCCTTCAACAGGTAAGTTTCCCTCACCGAGGTACCTCCTTCGGCGGGCCGGATGATCAGCTGGAATTCGCCATTGGGACCGACCACCGGATAGCGGCCGCCGCTGATCTCGGTGATGGCCAGCAGCAGCGTATCGTTCTCTTCCATGGTGGTATTGACCAGCGGCACATCCAGGGCCTGGGCGCCGTCACTGTCGAATACCAGTTCGCCCCCTTCCCAGTTGTCGATATGCCCCAGGTTTCCGGCCACCGGCTCCACCCGGACGGTGGTGGGATCACCCTCCTCGATGTTGTTTCCGAGAACCACCAGCTGATAGGTTCCCGCATCCTCCTTCACCCTGAAAAAGGGACGCTGGAACTCCACGTAGGTGCTAACGGGGATTCCTGTCTTCGTGATCTTCATATTACTGATGTAATGATAGTTGTCACCTTCGCTCCTTCCGGCGCCCCGGTTGAAGAACCGAATGGCGTCCACCGTCTCGTACCACGAATATTCCGGGGGCATCTGGGTGGCCGCCGTGCCGTGCTTCTCGTTGATGAAGCTGATGTTGCCGGTATTCTCCGGAATCGCCATGAAGACGATCTCCTCATCTGCTTCCGGTCCATCCTTGGCATCACGGAAATAGAGGTGCTGCATCTCCCTGGCTATAATCCATGTGTAGTGTTTCCATACCGTATTGGTGGCATATGGTCCGCCCTCGAACTGTTTGGCGTAGGGGACCAGCGGATAATTATCCGTACTGGTGTAGGTAGTGGCGCTGTTGGGATCATCCGCGTTCTCATTGTAGTAATACCCGCCGGCGCCCGAGTTCCAGGAGGGGTTGGGATTTTCCTCTGCACTGTAGCCCCCTCCGTAAGAGAGACAGGGTCCGTAACTCCCGTTGAACAGCCAGAAATGGTAAGTGGGCTGTCCCCAGGTGGCCGGATCGGAGGTGAGTCCTCCGTCAGGCACCCCCTGCATCAGGGAGACATTGAGCCGGCCTGCCTCCCCGGAACCGGAGATGATATCATAGATCAGATCGAATTCGATTTTCAGAGTGTCGTCGCCCGAACGGTCGATCGCCGGAAAAGTGTAGTCGTAGCAGGCCCAGAATCCGGTGATCCCGATATCGGCCAGTACGGTGTCGGTGTGAGTAATGGAGGGAAAGGTAAGGCCATCTTCCGGTCCTGTCTTCTCCACTATCTTGAACGCCCGGATGGGTTCGTCGTAACCGGTGGAAAGATGCTGCAGGTTGTTGTCGATGAAATGACCGCCATCCTTCAGAGAATCAACGTCCACAATGGACCACTGTGCCAGAGCCGGGGGAAACAGCAGGCTGCAGATCAGACAAAATGTAGATATTCTTTTCATATGCCATAGTTTAGGTGAAACAAAGATTTATCTCGAAATACAGATTCTGCGAACAGCAAAGGAACCCTCCTCCTCCAGAAGGATCAGATAAATACCTTCGGGGAGCGAGGCTGTCCCGATGGGTCCGCCCTCCTTCAGTCGTCCGCGGATCATCAACTTTCCTGTCGCATCATAAACAGTATATCCGGCATCTCCGGTAAGTCCGGAAACATGGATCTGCCTGTCTGCCGGAACCGGATAGACCTCCGGGCGGCCCGTGCCCTGCGTGGCCCATGTGGTGGTGCCCACATCATCGGATACGATCAGTGTGAACATCCGGTTTACACCGGCAGTGGGAAAGCGTCCGCCGCTGACGGAACGGATCCTGAACACCAGGGTATCATCCGTTTCATTCTCATCGGGAACCAGCGGCAGTTCCAGGAACCGGGCACCGCGGTCATCCGTAGTGAATACCACCGAATCGCTGGTGAATCCCCCCACCAGATCGCCGTTGCCTTCCCAGAGCTCCACCACCGCGGTGGTCTCCAGGCTGTCCACCGGGTGATCCATCACCAGTGCCAATGGATAGGAGCCGGCCGATTCCCTCACCTTGTATCGGTTCCTCTGGAACTCCACATAGGTGGAAACAGGGATCCCGCTCTTAGTGACTGTCAGGTTGGCCAGGCAGAAGTTATTGACCCCTCTCCAGTAAATCCTCAGGCCGTTCACCTGATCGAACCAGTGATAGTTGGGAGGGGGTTCCAATGCTGCCGGACCATGTGCCGCATTGATGACCGATAAACTTCCATCCTCCGGCATTTCCATGAACAGAAGCAATTCATCCTGCCCGGCGGGCTCACCCGATCTCCTCCAGAAAAGCGTCTGCCGTTCGCTGTCGATCACCCAGGTATAGTGCATCCACTCCGAAACGGAGGTGGTGGGGGTTCCTTCCGGGACTTCCATGAAGGAGTTCAGGGGATAGTTTTCACCCTGGCCAATCGTGCCGCCGCCGGCACGGGAAGCAAAACCCGGCAGCCAGTGAGTACCGGAGAACAGTTCGAATTCTCCTTCCGGATCCGCTCCGCCGCCGTAGCACATGAACGCACCGTAAGACCCGTTCAGCAGCCGTATGGAATGGGCGGGACGGCCGTAGGGATGACCTGCAGTTTCGGTAATGGACCCCGGACCGGGACCCGTTCCGGGATACTCGTGCATCAGGAAGGCCACCAGTCGTCCCGATTCCCCCGAACCTTTCTGCTGATCCCAGAGGGCATCAAACTCCACTACTATACTGTCCCCGTCGCTACGGTCGATCACCGGGAAGGAGTAGTCGATGCAGCTGTGTGCCATGTAATCGCCGCTTTCAAGGGAGTAACCGCAGGCTCCGATGGCCTGGCTATTCAGTGTCTGTGCAAAATAAGAGAGACCGTTCTGATCACTGACTTCCCTTCTCTCGAAAGCGGTCACGGGCTCTTCGAAACCCTGCCGGATCATCCTCACCGAAAGGTCGATCCGTTCTCCGGGAGTGCGGAAGGAATCGGCCAGCACCATACTTTTCTGGCCGCTTGCATCCGGCAGGCAGGAAAATGAAAGAATTCCGGCAAGTAGAGAGAGTAAAGACCGATTCATAGGCAGCAGGACAGGTATGGTATAAATATAGAGAAAATGGAAGGTTTGCGGGTGGGATGGATGTCTCTTTCATCAGGTCCGGATATACCGTTCCCGCACGATGGGTCACTCCGGCATCGCACGGATGGTGCGATAGACAGGTGCGCTCCCCCGGTAGTCCACCATATAGCCTTCTTCTCCGTCGTAAAGCCACATCCGTCCCTCCCCGATGGTCAGGCAGGGACTGCGGTAGACAAAACCATCGTTCCAGTTTTCATAATCCAGCTCCTCACCGTTGACCGTACCCCTGCACCGGAGTCGCTGTTCCTGGTAATCGAAGGTCATCCGGCTTCCGTCGAGGCATTCCCAGGTCAGTGATCCCTCGCCTGAGAAGGAATCCAGGTTCAACCGGCTTCCTGTGATGACCTGCTGTTCGAACTCCTCCAGTGAACCATGTTCCGGAAGCTCGCCGCATTCCAGTGCAAAACCCGAGTAAGGGCCCCGGATCACCAGAATATCGTAGTTTTTAAGGATCCCTGGCCTGGTCCTACCCTCCCTGAGTTCCCCGGCAACCCGTTCATCCAGCGCGATCAGATCAACCTGGCTGGTCAGCGGGGTCACGCAGATCAGGGTCGTGTTGGCCTGAATGAACCACCTTCCCTTCCTGGAATAACAGGTGTCCACCTGTTTCGGAATGAAAAACCAGGTGGCCGCCGCTGTTTTGGAGGCTTCGAAAAACTGACGGATGGCACCGGGGTCCTCCAGCTCCTCCTCCTGCGGGACCTCCACCGGTAGCAGGGAGTAGCCGGCATGGGTGGTTCTCTGGATCTCCTCACGCGAGTTGCCTGCAGGATCTTCCGTGGGACCGGTTACCACCACCAGGTTTCCCCGGTGCTGGAGGGTCTGGCTGTAAGGGGTGTAACCCGACAGATGGCGGTGGAACGGCTGAAGCCCTCCAAACAATAGCGGACCCGACCGGCCCCTGGCCACCAGCGACCAGACGATCTGCTGGTTGGGATTGTCGACCATGGTCATATACACACTTCCGATCCCGTAACTGTGGCTACACCAGAAGTACTCCTGAAAAGCGTTGCACTCGTTCATATGGTAGAGGGGCCGGCTCATGGTCGCCTGGAACGGCAGGGGTACCTCTTTCTCCATGATCCGGGTGACGATCCGGTTGGGACGGTATCCGGTGGTGGCCGAGTGGATCGACAGCTCCCGCTCCGGCATCGTCATATCCCGGCTGTTATCCCGGTTCCAGAGGGCTGCAAAATCCTCCAGCGAAGAGGGTTTGCCGGCCGGCAGGGACCCCCGTTTCTGTCCGCCGGCCAGCGCACCGCCGACCATTTTCAGTCCCGAAGAGGCCAGGTAGAAATCCAGGGCTGTTTTGGCCATCAGCCGGGTTTCCGGATCGGGTGAGAAATCGTACAGGTTCATAAAGGCCTCCATGGAGTGCGGATAATAGATCTCCGAATCGTACTCCCCGTTCCCCACGGTCAGGCATTTCCGCAGATAGTCGTTCAGCATTCCCGTGACCAGCTCCTCCACCTCCTCCTTCGGCCGTCCGGAGATCATGGATCCTCCTGGAAATAGCTGGCTGTAAAGGAGGGCCGAGGTCCTCCACATGGTTTTATGGTTCTCGGTTCCGCCGTCCTTCATATTTCCTCCCAGCAGTTCACCCGGTTCTCCCACCAGATTGTGGGGAGTGGCCAGTGGGGCATGCTCCCGGTATCCGTCCGAAGGGCGCCTCGATTCGGTGTAAGCTGCCACCCACCTCCGGAATTCCAGGTTCCACGCTTCCCCCATGACTTCTCCCAGCATCGGGTAGAAGCGGCACCAGTTCTTGCAGGCAAAATGGTACTGCTGCCTGAGGTTCCCGGGAATGGAGAGATAATGCCTGGCCTTCAGGTGTCCCGTGTCGAGCAGCAGGCTGGCAAGGGCAGGGGGAAGGTCTTTTTTCAGCGGATCACCCCCGAAAGCAAGGATCCGGCCCGCTGTGTCCCGTGCCACCGGTCCGAAATATCCCACCGGTCCCTGTATATAGGCTCTGCCGGTATAGGGGGAATAGACGGTCTCTCCCTCCAGGGCCCATGTCCTGACCGGAAGACCGGTATCGGGGCAGCGGGACGGAGCTTTCGATTTCTCCCCGAAAATGCGGGATGCGATCGCTTCCACCTGGCCCTCCAATCTGTGCTGAAGCCCCTCCTTATCGGGGTAGGTAGCCGCCTCCCAGGGTTCCTGTGCGAATGCTGTCAGGCAGCAGCCTGCCAGGAGCAGGATTACGAATGCTTTCATAGGGCTATATTATTGGATCTCTTTTACTGTTCAGAGCACCACACCGTCACGCCGCCCGGCTCCAGTTGCCCTTCCCCTAAGTAAAACTCCGTCCCGTCACCTGTGGGCAGGCTCACTGTTTCTGAGCTGTAGTTGACGGCTACCCAGTAGCCGTTGCGCCACTCCATGAACACATAAGGGCGCAGGTCGAGGATAGCGGCTCCGGCCTCCATAAAAAGACTCCTGAGTGCCGCCTTTTCCAGCGAACCATCCACAGACCAGGCCCCGATGTAGGTCACGCTCCCTTCTCCCGTTTTCCGGTGGGTCACCGCGGCACGACCCCGGTAGAACATATCGGAATAGGAGGCCCACGGATCGGTTCCCGGGTATGGATCCAGGATCTCGGCCCAGATACTCCACCGGTGGGTATTTCCTTCCATATCTATGGTTCCCGATCGTCCGGGCGGGAGTTGATCGTTGAAAGCGACCCCGGCACCGATCAGGTCCCAAACGGGCTCCTGGAGCTTCGCCTCCCAGAGATGTCCGTTCCGGTCCTTCTGACCGCTGCGGCAGCTGAGTATCAGCCGCCCCCCCTTACGGGCATACGCTTCCAGCCTGTCGACCAGTGCACTGTCCAGCAACTGGTAGGAGGGTGCCACCAGAAAGGGATGCCGCTGTGGATCCAAGACATCGGATTCCACCAGAAAATCGACCGGGCAACCCATCGATTTAAGCACTGCGTAGTAGGTATAGTAGTGCGCCCAGGGATCCCACGACCGGGTATGGGGCATGTTTTCCAGGTCGAAAAGGTTATCCTGGCTCCAGAGGAAGGCCACCCTGCGCGAGCGGAGATCGTCCGGTTCTTCCGCTCCTTTTTCCATCCGGGATTCCAGGGCGGCAATCTCACCGATGGCCCGTACATACTCTTCCCCCCCGGGAGAGAGGGTCACTCCGTCGGTCTGCATGATCCCGTGATGATACATTTCTCCGCCGAAAAGCGGCTGGCGAAAGCGGTAGGTGCAGGTAAACCGGTCACCCAGCCCGAACACGTGCCATATCCACATGCGAACAGCCCCCGGTAACGGCTGCGCATTGTAGGAACCCCAGTTGATCTGTCCCGGCTGCAGCTCCATGATCCCGGTATATCCGTTCACCGACCGGGCCAGTTCGGCCGAAAAGGAGAGTTCCATGCCGCTGCCCAGCCTGAATGCCAGAGGACCCGTGTCATAGTCCAGCGCCGTGCTGAGCAGGTACATGGTATGGGAGGCGAAATCGAGGTCCCCGCGGTTCAGGAAGGGATCCACGGGCGGAAGGAACTTGAAGTAGGCATAATTGGTGGTGACAAACTGGTCGGGCGATACGTGATCCCTTAAGACCCTGGCCTGGAACCGGAGGAAATGGGCCGTCTCGCGGCTCTGGAACCGCTTGAAATCAAGCAGGGCATGCGGATTGACCGGTCCGGTCTCCAACCTGTTGGGGATCCGGATCTGGCCGAAATGTTTGTAGGTCATGCTCCAGAAACTATTTCCCCACGCCTCGTTCAGGGCGTCTATTCCCCCGTATTTCTTGCGGAGCCACTCCCGGAAACGCTCCTGTGCATTCTCCGAATAATCGTAGAGCCCCCGGTAGTGGGGCTCATTGTCGATCTGCCAGCCCCAGACAGCCGGATGATCTCCGTACCGCTGGGCCATTTTCCTGACGATCCGCTCCACATACTCCAGGTAGAGCGGGTGGGTCCCGGAGATATGCAGCCGGGTCCCGTGCCGCAGGCGGATCCTGTTTTCCTGGACGATCAGCACCTCGGGATGCTTGCTGGTCAGCCATGCAGGCGGAGTGGGGGTGGGGGTGCAGAGGATCACTTTCAGGCCATGTTTCTGGGCCAGCTCCACATTCCGGTCCAGCCAGGTAAAATCAAACACTCCCTCTTCCGGTTCCAGCATCGACCAGGCAAATTCGGCAAAATGGGAGAACCGGAATCCCAGTTCGGAGATCCGTTTCAGGTCGCGCTCCCACTGGCCCGGATCCCAGTGCTCGGGATAGTAATAGGCGCCTACCGGCATTTTTTCCGCCGGAAACCCTTCCTGAGCATGAAGGGGCATGCAGGCCAGGATCAGAGCCGGCATGAGCGATCGTATTCTACATTTCATCATCTGTTCGTTCATTACATGTCATCTGCAATTGAAGGGACCGGTAGATCACTTCCTCCGTCCCGTTTTCGGTCGCCATGGTAAGGATCAGTGCCCCGTGGCGAAGGACCACATCGGTCACTCCCCTGAACCCTTCAGGCAGATCGGCGGTAAAGAGACAGAAGGAGCAGTGAAGGGTGGTTTTCCCCTCCATGAGGGTGGCATGCGGGTGGCCGAAAGTGTTTTGCCGGTAACGATCCATCAGGGGATAGTTATCGCCCAAGCCGGTGTTCCCGAATTCGATCCCCCTGGCGACCGGCTGTCCATCCACCGCTCCGTGCCAGATATGGAGCCAGGGATAGTCCGCCGCGTTCCAGAGGTATCCCACCAGGAACCCGCTGCCCGGACTTGAAAGCGTGCACCACCCGGTCGAATCGGGGACCAGGTGGGTGGCCACGAATCCTTCCGGCTGATCCGAGTGACGCACGTTCATCTCCTCCTTCATCGGCCAGGAATAGTTTTTTGTTCCGGGATCGGGCCTGGAGTCGCTCTGAAGAAATCCCTCTCCGGCATTGGAGTCGGTCAGGGTCTCCCGGTCCAGGAAGGGGGGAGCGAACGTGCCGTGCTGAACCAGCATAAAGGGCCTGGCAAAGGGGGCCAAATTGGTATACCGCTCCTGGAAAAGGATCACGGGGTGCCGGGGATCGATGGTCACCTTCCGCTCCACCAGGATCTGATCCAGGGGAGCCCTCACCTCCATGGAGAGGTGGCCGTTATGGATATCCAATATTTTCCAGGGAAGGTTGGATGCCTCCCCGTTGTGGGGGATTCCGATGGCCTGCTCTCCTGGGGTGGGCGCCCCCCACCGGTTCAGGCAGATGAAATGCCCCCGGAAAGGCGCCCCCTTCCGGTTGTTTTCCGGCATCTGTTCGGGGGAAAGAGACCAGGAAAAGGGATTGACGTCCGATCCTGTATGGTTCAGACCGACCAGGGCTCCGCCATAAGGATGGACGGTCACGGTCACCGAGGGATTGGACAGCTGCAAAGATCCGGTTTGATCACGGAATGACTGCTGGTCATGCACGACGGGAAAGCCCAGGAACAACAGAGTGAGGGCCGGGATCTGGGTGCGGATCTGCATCTTGGCGATTTCAGAAGAGGTTATACGGCAAATGTACCGGTTTCATCGCTCCTTTACCATGTAGCCGTGTCCCGAATCCGGGGCATTATGAGACGTATTTACACCTGCTGCGTAACAAAACCTATTAAATTTACCCAAAAATCAACGTTTTGTCCATGTTCCGTTCCTTCTTCCTTTTTCATTCTTCCGGACGCCTTCGCGCCCTGATGCTCCTCCTGGTAATTTCAGTTGCCTCCATGGCCCAGAATCTTCCGGAAAGAGAGCAATGGCTCCAGGATAACGGGTTCGGAATGTTCATCCACTGGAGTTTCGACTCGCAGCTGGGAATCGTTATCAGCCATTCGGTGGTGGGGGCCTCTGAAGCCTATACCGACCGCTACTTCCATCAGCTGCCCGCCACCTTCAATCCCGTTGCCTTCGATCCGGAGAGGATCGCATACCTGGCAAAGATGGCGGGGATGAAATACATGGTCTTCACGGCCAAGCACCATTCGGGTTACTGTATGTGGGACACCCGGACCACCGGTTTTAACATCATGGGAACCTCCTATGGAAAAGATGTGGTCCGGGCCTATGTAAAGGCTTGCAGGGCACACGGACTGGCCGTGGGGCTCTACTTCTCTCCGGAGGATTTCCATTTTCTCCACTCGGAGGGCCAGGCGATCCGTCGCACCCGTATCCGGGAGATCCCTGAGGAGGTGAAAGAGCGGTATCTCCACTATTTAAAGGAACAGTGCCGGGAACTGCTCACCGGCTACGGCCCTATCGATATCATGTTTTTCGACGGCGGAGAGAATTTTCTGATCGAGGACCTGAAACCCTATTGCTGGCAGCTCCGGCCCGACCTGCTGATCACCCGCGGCGAGATCGAGACCCCAGAGCAGCACCTCAGGGAACATCCTTCGGAGCGGGTCTGGGAAGCCTGCATGACCATGGGAACTCAGTGGCAGTTCAAGCCCACCAACGAACACTACAAAAGCGGAGGGGAAATCATCCGCTATCTGGTGGAGACACGCGCCAAGGGAGGATCCCTGCTAATGAATGTGGGTCCCGATGCCTTTGGGACCCTGCCCCATGAACAGGAGCGGATACTCACCGAGATTGCAGCATGGAATTTCATCAACGGAGAGTGCCTTCAGGAGGTGCGGCCCTGGAAAGTCACCAACGATGGCCCTGTCTGGTACACCTGGCGTCCCGGTAAAAAGATCCTCTATGCGGTCCTTTTCGGACATGAGGAGTGGGAGAGAGGCCAGCGGAGGGAGATCCTGCTTCCTTCGGTCCGTTCCACCGGCCATACCAGGATCAGCGTACTGGGACAGTCGGGCACGCTGGTGGAATACCAGCCGGAGACAGAAGCCGACACAAGATTTGAACAAACCGGCCGGGGACTGAAGGTCTCCCTGGTCAGGGCGCAGCGCATATACAACGACCACCGCTGGCCCCATCCGCTGGTATTAAGACTTGAACATATTCACTAAATCGGATCCCCATGAAACACAACCAGACCATCCCCTGCCTGCTTTTCGTTTTTCTGATCTTCCCCGGCTCCTGCCGCAATTCTTCTCCGCCGGCCTCTCCCGACAGCTACAGTGCCGAAGTGATTGTCTACGGCGGTACCTCCGCGGCGGTCACTTCGGCCGTCCAGGTTGCCCGGATGGGAAAGAGTGTGATCATGGTCTCTCCCGATAAACACCTGGGCGGACTGAGCGCCTCGGGCCTGGGTTGGACCGATACAGGGAACAAGGCGGTCATCGGCGGGTTATCCCGTAATTTTTACCACCGGCTCTACAATCACTACCGGGAGGACTCGGCCTGGAAATGGCAGCAAAGGAGCGAATATGGCAATGCTGGACAGGGAAATGTGGCCATCGACGGGGAGTTCCGGACCATGTGGATCTTTGAGCCCGGTGCCGCCGAAAAGGTATTCGAGCAAATGGTGGCTGAACATGAGGTTCCTGTCTACCGGGAGGAGCTGCTGGACCGGAACGGGGGAGTAGTGACCGGGAACGGAAGGATCCGGTCCTTCCGGACCCTCAGCGGTAAAGTGTTTACCGGCCGGGTATTTATCGATGCCACCTATGAAGGGGACCTGATGGCAGAAGCCGGGGTCAGTTACCATGTGGGCAGGGAAGCCAACTCCGTATATGGCGAGGAGTGGAACGGTGTACAGACCGGAGTGCTCCACCACAGCCACCACTTCAAAACCGATATCAGTCCTTATGTGATCCCGGGCGATCCCGGAAGCGGAGTCCTTCCCAGGATATCTACGGACGATCCGGGAAAGTACGGGGAGGGGGATCACAGGGTCCAGGCCTACTGCTTCCGGATGTGCCTCACCCACGTGCCGGAAAACAGGGTGGAGATCACCCGCCCGGAGGATTACGACTCCACTCAGTATGAACTGCTGGTCAGGATCCTCGACGCGGGCTGGCGGGAAGTCTTCCACAAGTTCGATCCCATTCCCAACGGGAAAACCGATGTAAATAACCACGGCCCCTTCAGCTTTGACAACATCGGCATGAATTATGACTACCCGGAAGCGGGATACGAACGGAGAAAAGAGATCATTGCCGAGCATACCAGCTACCAGAAAGGTTTGCTCTGGTTCCTGAAGTCCGATCCCCGGGTCCCTGAAGAGATCAGGACGGAGATGGCAAGGTGGGGCTTTCCGAAGGACGAGTTCACCGATAACGGCCACTGGCCGCATCAGATCTACGTCCGGGAGGCCAGACGGATGGTCGGTGAATATGTGATGACCGAGCACGAGGTACTGGGCAGACGCCCGGTGGAGGAATCGGTCGGTATGGGTTCCTACACCCTGGATTCCCATAATACACAGAGGTATATCAAACCCGACGGGTTCGTACAGAATGAAGGGGACATCGGGGTGAAGCCCCCCCGGCCCTACAAGATCGACCGCCGCTCGCTGCTTCCCGTCAGGAAGGAGTGCGACAACCTGCTGGTCCCGGTATGTCTCTCCTGCTCGCACATCGCATTCGGTTCCATCCGGATGGAACCGGTTTTCATGATCCTTGGACAGAGTGCGGCCACCCTGGCGGTGCTGGCTCTCGAATCGGACTCGGCTCCCCATGATGTCGCCTATGCCACATTGAAACAGCATCTGCTGGAAGATGGCCAGGTACTGGAATATGAGGAGTAAGTTGACGCAGAGGGGAACAATCCGGCGGTACACCAGGCTAACGGCACTCTTGCCATGCATTTTGCTCTTCGCCTGTGGACCGGGGCCGGACCCTGCAGCCAGTGTCGATCCGTTCATCGGTACGAATGGTAAATGGTAAAATGAAGCAATCCATGCGGCACAGAGGTGGCATCAGTCCCAGAGAGTCCGTCTGGATGGTGGGAAATAATGTGGAATATCCGGGTCGGTCTGCCGAAATGAGGCATGTCATGAAGGCTGGCGGCATAAAAACCCCCTAATTTGAAACATTCCTCCACTTCTGGCGGAGTCAGTTTTGTAGCTTAGTTGAATAGAATAACACCCTTGTTATGAAAAGATCGGAGATCAACCGGCTCATTGATGAAGCCCTCGGCTTTTTTGAAGATATGAACTTCAAACTTCCACCCTGGGGATACTGGTCACCCGAAACATGGAAAGAACACGGCGACAATGTGGAAGAGATTGTGGAAAACCAGCTGGGCTGGGACCTGACCGATTTCGGTTCGGGCGATTTCAAAGAGACCGGATTGCTGCTCTTCACCATACGGAACGGTAATCTGAAACGGGTCCGGAAGAGCTATGCGGAGAAGATCATGATCGTGGATGAGGATCAGGTGACCCCCATGCATTTCCACTGGTCCAAAATGGAGGATATCATCAACAGGGGGGGAGGGAACCTGATGATCCAGCTCTATCCATCGGACGAGGAGGAGGAACTGGCCCATTTCCCCTTCGAGGTAAGCCTCGACGGTATCCGCCGGAAGTGCCAGTCCGGCGATGTGGTCAGGCTCCGGCCGGGTGAAAGCATCACCCTCTACCAGGGACTCTATCACAAGTTCTATGGCGAAACAGGCAAAGGAAGAGTGCTGGTGGGAGAGGTCAGTGCGGTGAACGACGATCATTCCGACAACCGGTTCCATTTTGAGGTGGGAAGGTTCCCGGATATTGAGGAAGATGTGGCCCCTTCCCATCTGCTGGTGGGGGACTACGAAATGTATCTGGCATCGAAAACATGAAGGGGCGGATCCATTTCATCCGGGCAGGTATATTTTTCATCGGGGTGCTGGCCATCGTGTGGATGGCCTCCTGCAGGGAGCAGGAGCAGCAAAGGCCCAACGTTTTGCTGATACTGGCCGATGACCTGGGATGGAACCAGCTGGGCTGCTACGGTGGTCCCTACGATACCCCGAATATCGACTCCCTCGCATCCGGCGGTATGCGGTTCACCCAGGCCTACTCGGCCGCCGCGGTCTGCAGTCCCACCCGGGCTGCCCTGATGACCGGCAGATACCCTGCCCGGCTTCATCTGACCGATTTTATCCAAGGGCAGGAGTTCCCGGACAGTCTTCTTTCTCAGCCTGAGTGGCAGAAGTACCTGCCCCTGGAGGAGATCACCATGGCGGAAGTATTCCGGGAGAACGGTTACCGGACAGCCCTGTTCGGAAAATGGCACCTGAGCCAGGATAAGCATCCCCCGGGTTCCCTTCCCTTCAATCCGGATAAGCAGGGATTTGATGAGTATATGATCACCTACAAACCGGTGGGAGGGCAAACCGATCCCGGGCACGACCCCCATAACATCGACTCCATCACCCGCCGGTCGGTGCGGTTCCTGGAAGAGCACCGCCAAAGCCCCTTTCTGCTGGTAGTGTCCCATAATGCCATTCATGATCCGCTCATGGAAAGCGTTGCCCGGACAGGGAAGTACAGCCGGCAGTTCTCCGGCTCGGGGTACGGGGTGGATCCACGGCTGGGAGCCATGGTTTCCAGGCTGGACCGTTCCACGGGAATCCTGTTACAAACCCTGGAACGGCTGGAGCTGACCGACCGTACCCTGGTCCTGTTCTGCTCAGACAACGGGGGAAAGGACCTTTACGCCAGTCAGCGCCCCTTCCGGCGGGGAAAGGGTTGGCTGTATGAAGGAGGGATCAGGGTTCCCCAGATCGCCAGCTGGCCTGGCCGGATTCCCGCGGGCAGGGTGAATGAAGTGATTACTTCCACCATCGACCTCCTTCCCACCATCCTGGATATGACAGGTGTTTCCGGCCTTCCGGAAGGGATCGACGGAATCTCCCTGGCCGGGGAATACCGGGGAGAAGATCCGCCCCGGGAACCGAGGAACCTCTGTTGGCATTACCCTCACTACCACCGGGGTTCGGGCATGAAACCCGCCTCCGCCATCCGGGTGGGGGACCTGAAACTGATCGAATGGCATGAAGAATTTCTCCTCCGGGAGCATGCCTGGGAGTTGTATGACCTATCGGCCGATCCCGGCGAGCAGATAGACCTTTCCATGGAAGATCCCGCCGCACTGGAAGAGATGCGTAAAGCACTCTACCTGTGGCGGAACGAAACAGAGGCACAGATGCCCCGTTTAAAATAGGAAACATCCTCCATCATCACGGGAGGATAACGTAATAATCTGGTAAAATAATCAAAATGAGTTATACTATGAGCATTCGATCCATTCTTTTTACGGGGCTGTTTCTGATCCTGACGGGTCTGCCGGGATGCGGTCCGTCCCCGTCTTCCACGATGCCGCAAGGCTCCGATGACTGGTCACTGGAGGGCACACAAATGCGCGAAGGGGAAGACCCCTGGATGACCGGACTGTACTGGGATTTGAACGACAGTCCCATGCAGCAGAAACTGCGGAGCATCCGGCCGTTCCCGGTGGGGGTGGTCTATTATCAGCAGCGGGATGAGGGAATGGAGGAGATCCGCCGGGAGTTTGAGACCATCCGTTCCATGGGATTCACGGCCCTGAAACAGATCCAGCTGGTTGCCCCGGAGGGAAGAGCTCCCGGATTCGGGGAAAAGGTATTCCATGCCGCCATCGAAACCGGTCTGAGTCCCTGGTACTACGGAAAAGGGGGATGGGTCCGTATCGATGAGGGACTGCTTGCCCGGCTGGGGATCGACCTTTCCCTGTCGCCTGAGAATATGAAGGCCATCCAGGAACATCCTGCCATGGTGGCATACCAGGAGGAGAAATGGCATGAAAGGGTCGACCGGATGAAGGAGAAGCCCCCGAGGCCCAGGGGAATGGGTGAACCGGGCAGGAACAATCCATGGATGCCGGAGCGACTGATTCCTCTTTTTTCTGAATGGCTTATAAATGAGTATATTACGATAGACAACCTGAAGCAGGCCTGGAACTGTGGTTTCACCGGCTCATGCCGCTTTTCCACCTTTTATGAAGCTGCTGAAATGCTGAAAGGCACCGGTTTTGACCAGTATGGAAATGGCACGGGACCTCTGACCAAAGACTTCCGGAGATACCGGGATGCCATGAAGTTTCAGTCGGAACTGATCGTGGACAACTACCAGCAGACCATGGACCTCTATTACCTCTGGGATCCCGAAGAGCCCGAGCGTACCGGGGGGCACCAGATCTTCGAGAACCAGGCGGTGAATACCTGGGACCTGGAGGGACAGGCGAAGACCGCTTCCATCGGAGGCTCTTTCTACTCCTCCATTCACCTAACCCACCACTTCTTTCTGGTGGACAATGAGTTGATGCGTCCGGTCTACTGGCAGGCACGAACGGTGGCCGACATGTTCAAGGGAGGGTGGGCGGCCACCTGGGAATCCACCGGAGGTCCTACCCAGTGGAGCGGATACCAGGGAAATACGGTGGACGGAAAGACCATGTCACAGCTGTTTGTATCTTACCTGGCTGCCGGATTGAAAGGCGTAGGCCTCTGGATGTGGAACTCCCGCGGAGAGGGCTGGGAAGTGGGTGAGTATGCCCTCTGTGATGTACAGGGCAACCCCACCGACCGGGCCGAAGTGGCCGGAATATTCTCCAAAAGACTGCAGGAACAGCGCTTCGAACTGTGGGAAGCCCTGGACGAGCCGATGGTGGGAGTCCTCTACAGCTGGGAAAATGAAGCCATGCTGGGACGGCTTTCCCTGGGCGCCTATGATCTGAATACCCCTGTATACAGTACCGACCGCGATCTTCAATTCAGGCAATTGCACACAGAGGCCCGGCTGGGGATCTCCAGGGCGCTGATGAACAACCACATACCATTCGAATACGTAACGGAACGTGACCTGGAAGTCGGACTGGCGGGACGCTACCCGGTAATCTACCTTCCCTATTTACTGGCACTGGACGAAAAGCATGTAGAGATCCTGGCCCGGTACGTCGAACAGGGCGGAAGGCTGGTGGCCGACTTTCCCCTGCTCATGCTGGATAACTACGGGCGCCTGAACAAACAGCGGGAGGGGTCGCTATTCAAGGAGTTATTTGGACTGCAGGTGGCCGACTATTACCATTCGTTCAACCGGCCTTTGGATCTCCACGGAGAGAGTCTTTCCACCCAGTATGGTGCGCTAAAGCTGGGCAATGCCAGGGTACTGGAAGAGTTCGGCAACGGATTGCCGGCGGTGACCGAATCCAGCTATGGAAAAGGCAGCGCCGTCCTCTTCAATTTCGAGGGATCGCGGATGACCTACCGGCCGGGCAACCCAAAAATGGAAGATATCCTGGTCTTCCATACCATGGGGGAGCTGCGTCCCTGTTTCCAGGTGGAGGGAGCCGAAAACAGCACGGTCATGCGCCGTTGTGCACCGGATGCCGATCACTATTTCATTTTGAATGACGGACCCGCCGAAGCATTCACCATCTTCTCGGATGTGATCGGATACCGGTCGGCGGTGAATGTATACTCCGGGGAGGAGCTGGAACTGGAAGAGCACCAGATCCGGGTAGATATGCCTGAGCGCACGGGAATCTGGATCAGAGCTGAAAAAAATTGACGGCCTGTGAAGAACAAAGGGATCATCATCCCCGTACCGCAGCCATCCGGAAGGAGTCCTATGGAGTCGATACGGATGGGTTATAAATCTTAGTTTCCGTCGAGGTAATTGATTAACATTGTAAAAAAACCAGATGATGAGTCGCACATCCGCTCTGCTTTTTCTTTCATCCTCCCTGCTCCTCCTTTCTGGATGTATGAAGGAGGTTTTTATGGAATGTGAATCCTTTGAAGAACAAGGCGGATGGGTGGTCGATCCCCAGTTTGTGGAACAGATGGGCTCGCCCTACCTGATGGCACACGGCATGGGGGAACCGGTGGAGAACGCCCGGACAACCGTCGAGATTCCGGCAGGCGGAACCTACCATGTCTGGGCCCGGACAAGAGACTGGGCTCCCGGAGGATGGGAGGCACCCGGTCGGTTTCAGGTCTGGCTGGACGGAAAACAACTTCCGGAGACCCTGGGCGACCAGATGGGCGGCTGGGGATGGAATTATGCCGGCAAGGCCAAAGCCAAAAAAGGGAGCGCCACCCTGGAGCTGAAGGACCTGACAGGATTCAACGGCCGGTGTGATGCCATCTATATCTCCAACCGTTACCGGACCCCCACCAACGAGCCGGGATACCTGCGCGACATGCGGGAAACCCTCACCGGGAAGAGGGAGGTGCCCGGTGAGGTCCTGGATTTCGACCTGGTGGTGGTAGGAGGAGGGATCGCCGGTTGTGCTGCGGCCATTGCTGCCGCCGAAGAGGGGATGGAAGTGGCCCTGGTCCACGACCGGCCCGTACTGGGCGGAAACGCCAGCAGCGAGGTCCGCGTCCATACCCTCGGGATCTACGGGCATTTTGAACGGATCCTGAGAATGCTGGACACCGAACATTACCCCAACGGTTCCCTTGATTCCTTCCTGGACGAGGAGAAAAGGCACCGGAACGTGGAGCAGTACGACCGGATATCGCTCTTCCTGGAGACCAGGGCGTACCGGGTGGACACCCTGAACGGGATGGTCACCGCAGTGGATGCACGGCGCACCCGTACCGGCGAATCGATCCGGTTCCGGGCCCCCTATTATGCGGATTGTACCGGGGACGGATGGATCGGGTACTGGGCCGGTGCGGAGTACATGTACGGCCGTGAAGCCGCGGACCGGTACGGAGAGCAGTGGGAGGAGTACGGAGAATTGTGGAGCCCCGAAAAACCGGACAACAAGGTGATGGGCTCCTCGGTCCTGTGGCGGACCCATGTTGCGGATACCCTCTCCCCGTTCCCCGAAGTGCCGTGGGCCATGGAGGTGGCCGGAAGCCATGCCGCCAGAAAAGGAACCTGGCACTGGGAACTGATCAGTGAGGAGTGGAATCAGGCGGAACAGGGGGAACAGATCAGGGACCATATGTTGAAAGCGATTTACGGCTCCTTTTACAACGAAAAACAGAAACCGGGTACCGACAGCCTGAAACTGGAATGGGTCTCTTACCTGCTGGGAAAGAGGGAATCGAGGCGACTGGTGGGCGATTACATCTATACGTTTAACGATGAGAGGGAATCCCGAACGTTTCCCGATGCAGTGGTCATGGAGGACAGGGCGGTGGATGTCCACTACCGGCAGGATGAGCTGGATGATTCCAGGCCCGGCTTCCTCACCGAGGCCATGTTCTACCCCGCCGATCGCTATTATATTCCTTACCGTTCGCTCTACAGCCGTGATACGGATAACCTGTTCATGGCGGGACGCTGCTTCAGTTGCAGCCACGTGGGACTGGGAGGGCCCCGGGTGATGCGCACCACGGGACAGATGGGAGCAGCGGTGGGGTATGCGGCAACTCTGTGCAGGAAGAACAACTGTACTCCCCGCCAGCTTTACGAAAATCATCTGGAGGAGTACATGGAACTGGTGCGTTCCTCCGATGACAGGAACCGGCAAACGACCCATCCATGAGACTGAAACTCTGGTTCGCCCTGTTACTCGCCGCCGTCCTGCTTGAATTGCTACTGCCGGGTTGCCGCCCCGGGGAGAAAGTGATGCTCAGCGGGATCTATCCGCACCTGGCATATTACAACGATGAAGGGGAGTGCGGTACCGGGGCGTTGGTACCCTGGGCAGACCGTCTGTGGGTAGTGACCTACGGACCCCATCTGCCCCACGGATCATCCGATCAACTGTACGAAATCACCCGGGATCTGGTGACCACTATTTTCTGATCAACGACGGAGAAGTGTGTGACGTGAACCTGGATACGGAATATACCTACGAAAACCGGTCGGATGCCGTTACCGGTGAAGTACTGGAAACGGGGAAGCCGGTCTCACTGGAACGGTACAGCGGGAGATGGATCCGTTGCGAAAAAAGAGGAATGAATTATAAAGCCATTAAACCATATGAACCCAGTTATAAGGCTCCGTTCGAAGAGCATGTTGATTGCATTATTTTATCATTTTATGCGTAATAAAGGTTATTTTATCGGGTCCAAAGCGTCGTTCCTGTTGCTGTTCCTTCTCCTGATGGCAGGATTATCCTGTCAGCGGGATTCCACTTACCATGCAGATTTCCGGAAGATCGACCCTGACCGCGTTTCGGATAGCACCGAGAATGTGGGCGTGTTCGGAGGATCCGCCCGCATCACCCGGAAACCGGTGGAAGCCGGGGGAGCCGTCTGGAGTGTGGAATCAGGACAACTACATCTTGATTTTGAAGAACTCGGCTATTTCAGCATCACCCCGGAGGTGATTGGGCTGCCCGGATCCTGGAATGGCTTGGGGACCCTGAATGTGAAGCTGCGGTCAGATACCGCGGCAACCCTGTTCCTGGAAGTATACGGCCGCAGGTCCAGACTCCGGGATACGCTGGTCATTTCGAAAGGTCGCTCCTCCCATGCAATGGATATCCGGGAAACACCGCTGCTGGGCGGACTGGAAGTAATGCCGGACCGGATACGGATCACCTCGGCAGATCCCTCCGGCATTCAAATAGGTCAAATGTGGCTTACCGAGGGAAAGGAGCAGGTGTATCTGGTCGACCGCTGGGGTCAGCGGGTTTTGTCCCGGTGGCCGGGAAAAGTGGAAACAGAAGAGCAACTGATCGATCTGAGCGGAGAAAATTCGTTCCTGGATTCGCTGGCTTCGATCAATGACGGGGGATCGCTGGATCCCTACGGCGGGTATGCCGGCCGGGAGTTGCTATTTGATGCGACAGGGTTTTTCCGCGTGGACATCAGGGACGGCCGGTGGTGGCTGGTGACACCGCTGGGTAATCCCTTCTACAGTCTCGGGGTGAACGGAGTCCGGATCAAATCGTTCAGAAGTACGGCCGATGTAACCCGCATCGAGGGAAGAGAAGAGCTGTTTGAGGAGGTTCCGGATTACGGGCAATGTCCCCATTGCTTCATGGAGGATTCCACCTATTTTTCGTTTTACAGCTGGAATATCCGGAAGAAATACCCCACCATCGAAAAATGGAAGGAACAGACCGAGAAGAGACTACAGACGATAGGTTTTAATACCATCGGGAACTGGAGCGACACCTTATACTACCTGGAACCTGAAATGCCCTATACGTATACCCTGGACAGCCGCAGGAATCCGGAGGTAATAATGTCCAACGGGATGCCGGATGTTTTTCATCCGGGCTGGGAGGAACATCTCTCTGATGCATTCTCCATGATCGCCGGCTTCAGGGAAGATCCCTTTCTGCTGGGGTATTTTGTGGACAATGAAATGGGGTGGGGGGCCATTAACCGGCCCGATTCTTCCAGTCATACCTTCCCCGTACTGGAGGGTTATGAAACCGAGGCGGAGAGGCGGACGGTTTACGCGGAACGCTACTTTTCCACTATCAGGCAGGCTATCAGGAAACATGATCACAACCACCTGTACATGGGGTGCCGGTTCACCAGGAATTTCAGAAGCATGGAACCCGTTGCGGAGGCTGCGGGAAGGCATGTGGATATTCTCTCCATTAATGTCTATTCGGGCCATCCCATCAAACAGCAGATGGACCAGTGGTACCGGGCAGCCAGAAGACCCATGCTCATCGGAGAACATCACATTCCGCCCAGGACACCCAAACAGCTTTGGCCCAGGTATCCCAATTTTCCTCTACCGGAACGCGATTCAATGCTTACAAACTACATATCCACCTGGGCCGGATACCCGTATGCGGTAGGAAGTCACTGGTACCAGTATAAGGACCAGGAGGTGGCCGGCAGGGGAGATGGCGGGGAGAACCAGCCGATCGGACTTGTTACTGTGGCCGATCAGCCCAATTATCCGTTGCTGGAAACCTACCACCGGATCGCCAACCAGCTGCCTGAGTGGCTGGGAGCGGGCTATTCGATGTTCGCCGGAAAATAACCTTTATCCATCATAAACTCTGAAATGATGCGAAATGTGATCGGTGTCACAATAGTTATAATAATTCTCATTATTTGCTCATAACCAGCAAATAATCACGATCATTTGAAGTCAAACATGAAAACTAAAATGTGTGCACCATCCACTGATCCAGTTCGAGGAGGTCAAAGAAGATAAATCCCTGCAGCATAAAGCGTGCGATGCGGGAAATGGCAAAGAGCAGGAATGCCCTGAAGGGAAATCTCATCATGCTGAGGGCGATCGCCACCAGCGAGAAGGGAGTGAAGGGAAAGAGGGCCGCAATGATGATAAAGGCTCCTCCCCATCTGCGGACGAAATCGATGTAGCGATAGAGCTTTCTCTCCAGATACGCTTGAACCTGGGGCCAGCGGGAGATCCAGCTCCCGATGCCATAGGAGATAATGCCACCCGTGTAGGAGAGGATACCGAGCAAAGCCAGGTAGGGCAGGGGTTCGGGGAATTTCTGCGTCCACACCAGAAAGAGGTCCACCGGGATCAGACCGGTGAAGGATTCGGAAAAGAAGAAAAGGAGGATCACCATCCGGTCGGGAAGGTTTTCGATGAGCCCGCCGAAAAGAACATTGAAATCCACCAGGTAGCGGCCAATCAGAAATAGGACCAGGATCAGTGCCAGATACCCTCCCGCGATCCATAGGATGCTGCGGGCCACGTACCGGAAAAATCCCCTTTCCCTGAGATCTTCGATCCGGTTCCTCCACCTTTCACGGAGGCCGGAGAAGGGGTGAAAGCCTGAATCCCTGGACATATCAACAGATTAGTACATTATTCCCCGGGAGGATCACTGATCCGGAAAGCCATGACCGCATCTCCCCGGCGCTGATACAGTACACCCCTGTGGATCACCGGGTGAGAAAAGTGCTGTTTGGTGCCTCTCTGAATGCGAAAGGAGCTGACCGGTTCCAGCTTTCCCTCCCTGAAGCGGACCAGGTGCATCTCTCCGCGCCAGTTATAGTAGTAGAGCAGGCTGTCGGCAGCGATCAGAGCACCGGTGCCGATCTTCAGTGAATCGGTCAGTTCACCGGAACGTGTGTCCAGTGCTCTCAGCTGCCGGCTGGCCGTAGCCGCACCATAGAGGTAATCGCCGAACCGGACGATACCCCCCATAAAACTGTCGAATCCGGGATTCCTCCAGACCTCTTCGATCGACGAACCATCGTCCGACAGCTGCAGCTTCACTCCGCCGTTCCCGTCACCAGCTGCATAATAGATGGCTCCGTTATCATACAGAACGGTGTTGGCGTGAGTATCCCCGTATCCGATCTTCCGCTCCCCGGGCGGCAGGTTGTCCTGCTCGTGCGACCAGAGCATCTCTCCGCTCTCTGCATCGAATCCCATCAGGTGGTAGGCGGAGAAGGTGGTCAGAACCGGTCTGCCGCCATGAAGGATTACCCGGGGCGGATGATAACCCGAGCGCTCGCTATGACCGGGATGGCTCCAGATCAGTTCACCGGTTATCCGGTCCAGCGCCACCACATTGTATTCCTCCCCCCCGGGGGTCCAGAATACCCGGTCGCGGTAGACCAGTGCCGATTCAGAATGACCGTGAAGGGGATAGACTCCCCGGAAGTCCTCGTCAAATGACCGTTTCCAATGGAGCTCGCCCGATTCTGTTCCCAGACAGTAGAGATCTCCTTTCCCGGTTCCTACGTATATCCGGTCATCTGCCACAGTGGGTGCAGAGCGGGAACCGGGAAAGCTGGTGACCCACTCGGGCCCCAGTTCCGTTTCCCACATCTTTTCACCCTGGAGGTCATAGCTGTAGAGCCACGCCACACTGTCCTTCTCTCCGGTAATATAGAATTGGTTCTCCGAAAAAACAGGGGATCCGAAACCGTTGCCCAGACCTTCCAGGGTCCAGAGCTCCTCCGGACCCTCCGGGGGCCACTCTTTCAGAAGACCGGTATCAGGATAGATCCCGGACCTGTCGGGGCCGCGCCATTCATAGATCTCATACCGGTCGCGATGACAGGAAAGAAGGGTCAGGAGCAGACTCAGAACAAGCGTTGATAGCCACTTCATGGGATGTCAGACTTTTCAAATGAATCCCCGAAGATAATATTTTTTGCACACCGGGAATCTGACTTATTCCACGAAGGTAAGCGCCTTTCCCGCTTTGCCGGCACGGCCGGTTCGTCCGACCCGGTGGATGTAACTATCATGAGATCGGGGCACCTGGTAATTGATCACATGAGATACATCGGAGATGTCCAATCCGCGGGAGGCCACATCGGTGGCCACCAGTACCCGGACTCTCCCTTGTTTGAAGGCATTGAGAGCATGCTGACGGGCATTTTGGCTTTTGTCACCGTGGATCTCACCGACCGGAATGCCTGCCTTACTCAATTTCATCGCCAGTCTTTTGACCCGGTGCCTGGTCTCCTCGAACAGAAGGACTTTCTGAAACTCATCCTGCTTCAGCAGCTGGATCAGAACCCGGAACTTCTGTTCGGAAGATCCGAATCTAACCACGTCCTGGTCGATCATGTCGGCCGGCCTGTCTCCCATACTCACCCTGACCATCAACGGGTCCCGCAGGAGCTGATGGATCAGAGACCTTTGAGCCTTGTCGTGGGTGGCCGAAAAGAGCATGGTCTGCCGGCGACCCGTCATCTGGCCGATGATCCGCTTCACATCGTGAATGAACCCCATATCGAGCATCCGGTCAAATTCATCCAGAACCAATACATTGAACTGACCCAGTTTCAGTGCACCCCTGTTGACCAGGTCGGTCAGCCTGCCCGGAGTAGCGATTACCAAGTGATGCGTTTGCCTCAGCTTCTGCAGGTCCTTGGGTATACTGGTGCCTCCTATGAAACAGGCACTGCTGAGCCCGAGTCCCCCGGTCATGCTTTTAAACTCATCCTCCACCTGACTGGCAAGCTCCCGGGTGGGAACCAGCACCAGGGCGTAAGAGGTGGTTCTTCGGTGAATCAACTGCTCGATGATCGGGATCAGGAAGGCTCCGGTCTTACCGGTGCCTGTCTGAGCGATTCCCACAATATTCCTGCCTTCCAGCAATGCTTCCAGTGTCCTGTCCTGGATCTCAGTCGGTGTTTGATAACCTTTATCGTTCAGTCGTTTCTTTAAATGGTTGTGAATCGGTAATTCACTGATGGTTCGTTTGGAGTGATAGGGTTTCTCCGGTAAAAGATCTGCTTTTCTCACAAGATGGGAGGGATCTATGGTGGAGGGATTTTTCAATTTCTGATGATTCATAAAATTAATATTTCGGCCTTTTCAGGCCCGTGTCTGTAATGAGTCTGACCTCCCGGGTCAAACCGGAATAATTAAAATGTCTAGCTGAATTGTTATTGGAAAGTATTAAGACGGCTAAAACCGCCCCAAAGGTAATCAAATAAATGACCCTGCAGCGTTCCCTCGTTTTTTTGGTATATTTATTCCTCGTCCGTATGAAGTTCGATGTAGCCAATATTGCCGACATTTTCGCCGACCTGGTAATCACCGGTCCTGAAAAGCCGGCGTTCGGACAGGTGGAGACCCTGGCCGACACCTACGAGGTGGAACTGGGCGGTTCGGGCCCCATCTTCGCCTCCCAGTTCGCCAAACTGGGGGGAAGCATTGCCGTGATCACCGTGGTGGGTGAGGACAGGATGGGGGATTTCGTGCTGGAACGGATGAAGGAGGTGGGGATCGATACCACCTTTGTCAGACGGAGCCATCGAAATAAGACTCCCCTCGGTCTGAATATCTCCGTGAAGGGAGACCGCTCCATGCTCACCGTGCTGGGGACCCTGCGGGAGATCGAGGGCGGTCTGGTCCCGGATAGTCTCCTCGACAGGGTGCGGCACTGGCATGTGGCAGGTTTTTTTCTCCTCCCGTCACTGTTCGGTTTCTGGCCCGGCTTTTTGAAGACGGCCCGGAAAAAAGGTGTCACCATCTCCCTGGATACCAACTGGTCGCCGGAGGGCAACTGGGACCGGGTGCTGGAGATCCTTCCCCTGGTGGACCTCTTTTTTCCCAACGAGGAGGAGGCGATGGCCATTACCGGAACAAGCGATCCTTCACAGGCCGGCATGCAACTCTCTGAAAAGGTCCCGGCGGTGGTGATGAAGCGCGGTGCGATGGGTGCCTCCGTTTTCAGAGGGAAGGAAGAGTTGCAAATTTCCAATGAAACGGTTGTTGAAAGCCCTGTCAAAGTGGTGGATACCACCGGTGCAGGCGACAGTTTTGATGCCGGTTTCATCTTCGAATGGCTGAATGGCGGTTCTTCAGAAGCGTGCCTGAAAACCGCCATCCGCTGCGGGACCAGTAACGTGCAGGGAGTAGGGGGGCTTCGTTCCCAGTACACGCCGGATGAGAAAAACAGCTCACCCACAAATACCAGATCCAATGGATAAAAAAGTAGGAATAGGACTTATCGGTTCACAATTTGTAACCACCATCCATGCAGAGGCCCTGCGTTCGGTGGCCGATGCGGAGGTGCTGGCAGTCTTGTCACCCACCGGGGGGCACGCAAAGGATTTTGCTGAAAGGAACGCCATCCCCCATTATTTCAACAGGCTCGATGAGATGCTGGCCATGGACCGGATCGATATGGTGGTGATCGGGGCCCCCAACCACGTGCACTGTGAGATCACCGAAATGGCAGCGGCAGCGGGCAAACATGTGGTGGTGGAAAAACCGCTCTGCCTGAACCTGGCCGAGGCCGACCGGATGATCGAAGCGTGCCGGAAAGCGGGTGTCAGGCTGATGTACGCCGAGGAGCTATGCTTCACCCCCAAATATGTACGCCTGAAGGAGTTACTGGATGAGGGAGCACTCGGAAAACCGGTGCTCTTCAAGCAGTCGGAGAAACACGACGGTCCCCATTCGGACCATTTCTGGGATGTGGAGCGATCGGGCGGTGGAGTGACCATGGATATGGGCTGCCACGCCTTCGAGTTCTTCCGCTGGCTGAACGGCCGGAAGCCGGTCCGATCGGTCTATGCCCACATGACCACCAGTGTCCACCAATCGAGGACCAGGGGGGACGACAATGCCGTGATCATCCTGGAGTTTGAAGACGGGGTGACCGCCATTGCCGAGGAGAGCTGGACCAAGCTGGGGGGAATGGATGACCGTGCCGAGATCCACGGTTCGGAGGGAGTGGCCTATGCCGATGTGCTTCAGGGTAATTCGATCCAGACCTACAGTACCAGAGGGGTGGGCTATGCCGTGGAGAAGGCCGGAAATACGGTGGGGTGGAGCTACACCATGTATGAGGAGGTCTGGAATTACGGGTTCCCCCAGGAGTTCGCCCACTTCGTGGACTGTGTGAAAAATGACCGAGCACCGCTGGTCACCGGGGAAGACGGTCGAGCAGTGCTGGAGATCATCTTTGCCGCCTACGAATCGGCAGGAACCGGCAGAAAAGTGATGTTGCCCTTCCGTACTGATGCAAAAAAACCCTACGATCTCTGGAAAAACAGGGGATAGGTGACCGGCCCCATGAATTTCGAATCATTCCTGAACGCCTCCCGGTTGAACGAAAGGGCAGCCGGGCTGGTGACGGACCGGATCGAAGAAAAACCGGATCTGCTCCTCTGCGCTGCCACCGGCAGCTCTCCCGAAGGCCTCTACAGAGAAATGGTGCGGTTCCATGGCAGGGATTCCGAAATGTTCCGCCGACTAAGGGTCATCAAGCTGGACGAGTGGCTGGATCTGCCGCCGGAAAGTCCCGATACCTGTGAAAAGTACCTGCAAACCAGACTGATCGGTCCGATGGGGATGACCCCCGGGCGTTATATCTCCTTCTCCGCCCAGCCCGCAGATCCGGAAAAGGAGGCCGGCAGAATCCGGGCACTTCTCCGCCGGCAGGGACCCATCGACCTGTGCATCCTGGGATTGGGCAGAAACGGACACCTGGGCCTCAATGAACCGGGTCCAGCTCTTCAGCCGGAATGCCATGTGGCCGTCCTGAGCCGGGAAACACGGCAGCATCCCATGGTGGCGGGACTGAAAGATCCGCCCGGCCGTGGACTCACCCTGGGGATGCGCGACATTCTGAACTCTAGGCAGATACTCCTGATCGTCTCGGGTGGGAGGAAAGAAGAGGCATTAGCGACGCTTCGTTCGGGGCGGATCACCACTTCCTGCCCCGCCACCTTTTTATGGCTTCATCCACGGGTTCATTGCCTGGTAATGGAGTAGTGAATTCGTATTGTTGTCCGATTCACGCCAGGATCAGTTCCACCCCTGCATCGCCGAGGATCTGACGGAACTCAGGTGCCAGATCCTGGTTGGTCGCCACATGACCGGCCTCATGGGGTTGACAGATGGTGGTCAGCGCGCTCCTTCCGAATTTGGTGGAATCCGATGCGATAAAGACATCCTCCGCCCTCCCGATAATAAAGCGGGAGATTTCGGCCCTGAGCAGATCCCTGATCATAAACCCTTTATCTTCGGTGAAACCGTCTATTCCGATAAATGCTTTATCGATATGGACCTGTTCGATGCAACTTTTGGTGATCTGTCCCACCAAAGTTTCACTTTCATGCTGATAGATACCTCCCAGAAGGATGACCGTGGCCCGGGGATTTTTTCTGAACTGCCTGGCGATAAACACATTGGTAGTGATGACGGTGACTCCTTCGATCCGGACCAGCTCCCTGGCCAGCAATGCGTTCACCGATCCCGATTCGATCAGTACCGTTTCTCCAGGCCCCACTCTTCCTGAGAGTTTTCTGGCGATCCGCAGCTTCTTGTCGTAATGGATCCCCATCCGGTTATCCAGGTCATCCGCACCCCTCAACACCGCGCCACCGTGAATACGTCGGAGCAGACCTTCCTCCTCCAGGTGGCGGAGATCCTGCCGGACGGTGACAGTCGATACACCCACCATTTCTGACAGCGCATTGACCGTTGCCCGGTCATCGTCTCCGAGGATCTTCAGGATCTGTTTCTGCCGTTCGTTTACCATGGTTTTCGTTTCGTTAAATATCCAGGGTCAGTGCTGCCGCCCCGATCACTCCCGCATCGCTGGCAATCTCCGAGAGAACGATCTTCACAGGATCGAAGATCATATCTCCGGCCAGCCCGTAAAAGGTTTCCCGGATATGGTTCAGGTAAAACTCCCCCCAGTTGGTCAGTCCGCCCCCGATCACAATCAGTGGCGGATTCAGTACCTGGAACAGATTATAGATCCCGATGCCCACATAACGGGCACTATCGGCGATCACCCCTTTGGATGCCGGATCGCCCATATCGAGGCCCTTTTTCAGGGTCTGCCCGTTGATCTTTGACAGATCGAACTCCGGAGGGATCTCCAGTCTGGTTTTTACACCTTCCCGGAGCTTCTTCCGGAACAGGTAAGGGAGCGCCATTCCACATGCACATGCCATCAGGCATCCGCGGTTTCCGCAGCTGCACACCAGTTCACTCTCCGGCTCCACTATCGTGTGACCGAACTCCCCGGCGGTTCCCGTCATCCCCCGGTAGAGTTTTCCCTCCAGAATGATCCCCGCACCGATCCCGGTGCTGACGGTCACAAAGATCATATCACTGAATCCCTGTCCGGCCCCGAATTTGAACTCCCCGCAGGCCTGGGCATTGGCGTCGTTATCCAGTATCACCGGAATGTCGAAGTATGACTGAAAGACCTCCAGCAGAGGATAATTCCGGAATCCTTTCAGGTTGGAGGTGGTGATGATAATACCCTCTCGGAACCGGATATGTCCGGCCATACCCATCCCTATGGCGGGAATATCACTCGTGGTCAGTCCGTTCCGTTGAAGAATCTCTTTCACGTGACCCGCCACCAGGCCGACCACCTCCTCCTCGGGCCGGCCGGTATGTGCACAGGTCTGGATCTTATCGAGAAGGAATCCCTGTTCATTGATCAGGGCAATGGCCACTTTGGTGCCCCCGATGTCGACTCCGCAGAGTATCCGGCGGGCGCTCTCAACCGATGGTATGTTCTGTCCGTGCAATGATATCGTCCTGGGTGTCGGGAGACAAGGTCGTAAAAAATGCGGAATATCCCGCGATCCTCACCACCAGGTCGCGATAAGCCTCCGGGTTTTCCCGGGCGGCCAGGAGGGTTTCCCTGGAAACGATGTTGTACTGTACATGCCATCCTTTCAGATCGGAAAAGAAAGTCCTGATGATGGAGATCAGCTTCTCCTTATCACTTTCGGACCGAATGGCAGCAGGGGAGAGCTTCTGGTTCAGCAGAACCCCGCCCATGATCCTGGCGGTGGGCAGTTTCGAGACCGATTTGAATACGGCGGTGGGTCCTTTCCGGTCGGTGCCGGAAGAGGGAGAGCTCCCCTCGGCCACCGGCGTATAGGCTTTCCTTCCGTCGGGTGTGGCCGGAACCACCGCTCCGCTGGGCACATTGGCCGAAATACTGGAGGTCCCTCCGTAATATCTGCAGCCGACGGGACCGCGGCCGTGACGGGTGGTACGGTACTTTTCCAGTTCATCCAGGAACTCCGAATAGGCATCCCTGAGCAACAGGTCCACCTCATCTTCATCGTTCCCGTATTTGGGAGCAAAGTTCAGCAGCAGCTGACGGATCTTCTCCCGCTCACTGCCCTCAAAATCATTCTCCAAGGCATCCAGAAGCTGCTCTCTGGTAATCCTTTTCTCCTCGAAAACCAGTTTTTTGATGGCCGCCAGGGAGTTGCCCAGATTGGCGATCCCCACCTGCAGGCCCGATATGAAATCATATTTGGAGCCTCCCTCTTTGATGGTCTTCCCCCGCGGGAGGCAGCTATCCACAAAAGCTGAACAGAGTATATCGGGAACGTTCTCCTCCAGGGCGGTATCTACTGCCGTATCGATCTCCACGGTTTTTCGCGTATAATAGGTGATCTGTTGTTTCCACGCCCGGCATAGCTCCTCGTACGAGCCGAACGAACGAAAATGGCCGGTGCCCTGCCGGAAGACTTTTCCCGATTCCCGGTCGAGCCCGTCATACATGGCCGCCAGGAATACCCGCATCAGGTTCAGGAAACTCATCCCCGTGCAGCGGTACCCCCATTTTCCCGGTATCGCGATCTCGATGCATCCGATGGCCGAGTAGTTGAAGGCATCCTCCTTGTCCGCACCCAGCCTGATCAGCCCGGGAATCACGATCTCGTCGTTATTGAAAGAGGGCATTCCAAAACCCATTTCGATCACCCGGATACACTCCAGCATGAATTCCTGGCTGATACCCCGGTGAAACCTGACCGACAGGTTGGGCTGGGTCAGCCGCATTCGGCCCACCGAACGCAGGATCAGGAAGCTCAGTTCATTGACCGCATCTTTTCCGTCGGGCGTCTGCCCCCCGATGGTCACATTCTGATAGAGGGGTCCCCCGGCCGAAAACCTGGTATGGGACCAGGGACGGATCTTATTGACGGATAGCAGCTTGATCCACGTGTTTTCCAGCAGTTCCGAGGCGAACTGTTCACTGATCAGGCCCTGCTGCCTGTCCTTCAGATAGAAGGGCAAAAGGTACTGATCCATCCTCCCCAGGGAGACCGAGTGACCGTTGCTTTCGATCTGCAGGACCAGCTGGATAAAATAGGTGAGCTGCAGTGCCTGGTAAAAATTCTCCGGCGGTCGGTCAGCGACACGGTCACAGTTGGAGGCGATCAACCTCAGCTCCTGTTCACGGACCTCATCCTCCTCCTCCTTGCTCAGATAGACAGCCAGGTCCCTGAACCGGCGTATGAATTCCTGCAGGGCTTCCAGAGAAAGTGTGACCGCCCGGTAAAAATGGTCTTTTCTGACCCCCTCCTGAGTGAACCGTTCCACCATTCCGTGGAAATGCCTCGTCTCTTCCAGGTATCCTTCCAGACCGACAGAGAGGATCTTATCGAATTCCACGGCAATATGTGCATCCCCCGAGGTCAGATTGCCTGTGGCCTTGATAATGGCCGAATCCTGAAGGTCCCGGAGCTCCCGGGACATCAATGCACGCCCCTTGTCCCACAGCACTTTACCTTTCCACCAGTCGGCGATCTCCATCAGTTCCCTTTTGTGCTCACCTGTGATATAAAAGGCATCACCGGGCCGCTTATCCAGATCATCCATCTCCTCAGGAAGCCAGTCCACCGCATACTCGGGAAAGATGGGAGCGGCCCGGTGGGAGGAGGACTGGTTGCCAACGATCAGCTCTCCGTCATCGATATAGATGGTCATTTCCCTGAGCGTCTTCTGAAGGGCCAGGGCGCGTTTGATGATCACGGGCTGATCCTCGTTTTGCCTGTAAATATCCGTATAGAACCTGGCCCTTTCGGTGCAGACCGAGGGCCGGGCGCTGAGCACCCTTTCCCGCAAACGGGAGATCCTTCCGGAGATTTCTGAACGGTCCATTGCAGTGATCATTTATCCTCCGATTTTTACGTTAAAACCCATCGATCCGGCCATTTCGGCATAGGGGGATATCTCTTCGCGGGAAACCTGTGGATGTCCTTTAAAAGCATAGGCTCTGTCCAGCATCCGGTACTTCTCCATTCCCAATTGATGAAAAGGCAGAAAGTGCAGTTCCCGGATGCATTGCAGCGAGGATACGAACCTCAGGATCCGGTCGATCTCTTTTTCGGTGTGATTGAAACCCGGAATCACCGGAATTCTGATGATCACAGGGACCCCTGAAAAAGTCAGCTTCCGGAGGTTCGCCATGACCAGACGGGCATCACCGCCCGTATACTCCCTGAATTTAACAGGATCCACATGCTTCAGATCGGCCAGGAACAGATCTGTAAGCCCGATGCATTCCCGGATATTTTTCCAATCGACATGGAGAGAAGTTTCAATGGATACATCTATTTTCCTGGCTTTCAGCTGTTTCATAATATGGATGAGATCGCTTCCCCGGGCCAGGGGTTCTCCTCCGGTCAGGGTCACACCCCCGTCCTCCCTGTAAAAAGGGAGATCCTTCTCGATCTCCTTTAATAAGTCCCCGGTATCCATCGGTTCGCCACAAACGGTCAGTGCTCCGGCGGCACAAACATCCCTCAGCCTCCCGGGTTCACTGATCAGGTCCCTGCGGATACTCACTCCTCCCTGTTTCCCTCGCTCAATCGCTCCGGGTGCTGCTTTGATGCAATCCCCGAAAGCGCGGCACAACCGCGCATCATACATCAATGCGGGTTCGAAACTCTGGCTTTCGGGATTGCTGCACCAGGTGCATCTCAATGTACAACCCTTAAAAAAAACCAGGGTGCGCACCCCATCCCCGTCATGAAGCGAAAATCGCTGAATATGGAAGATCATCCGCGAAAAGATTTTCATTGTAAATATAGTCAACTTTCATATGAAATCAAAATTGCTTTCATAAAGAGAATAACTCCCGATGTAGTCGAATTTAAATCAGGAAATATGGAAAAAGGGGGAAACGATCAAATCGTCATTTCCAGCCAGCTGAACAGCTCTTTGGAACGCTCCAGGTACTCCTGTGAATGATCAGTCGACGGAGCGTCAGGGTCAGTTTCCGGCCGGGGATATCTGATGGCATGCCTGGAATTCGTGAGCACTTCCAGCAACTCCAGATCTTCCTGGCTGATCTTCACACTGGCAAGCTTCAGCAATGGTTTCAGATCTTCCAAACCGGGCGGATCATCTTTGGTATACCGGATGATCCGGGCTTTCAGCACTTTCTCGATGGCCAGGTAACAAAAGAATACTCCCTCCACAGGCCGGGCCTCATCGATTAACAATGAGGCGGTTACCAGATCGTTTCTGCCCGATCGGATCCAGCGTGCAATATGATTCTCCAGATCATTCAATTCGAAACAAATTTAGCATATTTCACCAATTCCGGCTGGTCCGTGCAAATTTCCGGTTCATCGGCAATTTTCAACTGTTCGGCGATTTTTTATTTCAACAGTGCGCTGTATGATGGAATTTTACCGGTGAAATGAAACCTCAGATCCTGATACCGGCCACCCTGTTTCTCCTTGCCTGCGGCGCTGTGCATGCGCAGACCACTATAGAGGGAAGGGTGGAGGATACCGGCGGAAAATTCCTTCCCGGGGCAAATATCTATCTGGAGGGCACCTATGACGGTACTTCGAGTGACCGGGAGGGATATTTTACCCTTACCACCCGGGAGCTCGAAACCGGGGTACTGAAAATCGACTTTATCGGATACCGCTCCTACAGCAGAGAAATCAATCTCAAAGGCCAGAAAGTGGAACTGGGAGTGATCAGACTGAGAGAGGCGATCAATGACCTGAATGCCGTGACGATTACCGCAGGCACATTCGAGGCAGGAGACAAAAAGAAGTCGATCTCGCTGAACTCCCTGGACATGGTCACCACGGCCGGATCGGACGGGGATGTATTCGGAGCTTTGAAATCCCTGCCCGGAACCACCCCGGTGGGGGAGTCGGGTAAACTGTTTGTAAAGGGTGGGGACAGCCGTGAATCAAAAACCTATATCGACGGCACACTCGTTTACGTACCCTACAGTTCCAGCACCCCCGGTCAATCCGTCCGGGGCAGATTCAATCCGTTCATGTTCAGCGGCATGATGTTCAGCACCGGAGGTTATTCCGCCGAATACGGTCAGGCGCTCTCCTCCGTTCTGGCACTCCAAACCAATGCCATGCCCGCTCAGGATCAGCTGAATATATCGCTTTTGAGCGTGGGAGGCGAGATCGGTGGCACCAAAACCTGGGATGACTTTTCACTGACCTCCACGCTGTCCTGTTACAATCTGACCCCCTACATGAGGCTGCTTCCCCAGAATGTGGAGTGGGATACCGAACCCCGCTCATATTCGGGCGATCTCAGCCTCCGCTGGCGTACAGGTAATTCCGGGATGCTGAAACTATACGCCACAGCCAACCGTTCCAGGATGGCCACCATGGAAGAGAGTCTGGAAAACCCGGACCACCGGTTCCGGTATCAGCTGGTGAATGACAACTTCTTCCTGAATTCTTCCTGGGCCGGCGAGGCAGAGAATGGCTGGATCCTGTCGGCAGGATTCTCCGTTACCTGCAACACCGATCATATCCGATATGATACCGTCGACCGGAAGGAACAGCTTTGGGGAAGCCACGCTAAATTCACAGTCAAGCGCAGGTTCAATGATCATGTCAGGGTTCTGGCAGGCAGCGAGTTCTATTCAAAAAACTATGGATATCTGTTCCCGGGCACCGAAACACACCCTACCGAAGCCTACCTGAATCAGCTGGTAACCGGTTTTTTGGAGAGTGAGCTATACGCCTCGAAACGGTGGGTGACCAGGATCGGAATCCGGACCGAATATTCGGGGTATCTGGGCAGGAGCAGTCTGGCTCCAAGGATATCCACCGCCTACAAACTCTCTGACCGGAGCCAGCTCTCCACGGCCTACGGCTGGTTTTTCCAGGATCCGCAGGATAAATATCTGCTCTGTACCGATCAACTGGATTTCGAAAGGGCCGACCACCTGACCCTGAATTACATTCTATCGGCCGACCGCAGGGTACTGAGGACTGAACTCTATTACAAAGACTACAAAAAACTCGTAAAATTTGACGACCCAGGGTCAGGAGGATACGGAAATATCAGCAATGCCGGTCATGGATACGCCTATGGGCTGGACCTGTTCTGGAGGGACAGAAAGAGTCTCGGGTCGGGCGAATACTGGATCTCCTATTCATGGATTGAATCGCGCAGAGAGTATCTGGATTATCCCCATGAAGCGATCCCCGGATTTACCAGCAGGCACAATCTTTCGGTGGTATACAAACACTTCATTCAGAGGCTCAGGTCGCAGGCAGGCATCTCCTGTCATTTCTCCTCACCCCGGACCTACGACGATCCCAATACAGAAGCATTCAATGACCGGAAAACCCTTCCGTACCGGTCGCTGGATCTGAACTGGAGCTATCTGCTGAAACAGCATCTGATCATCCATTTTTCAGTCTCCAACGCCCTGGGGCTGGAACAGAGCTTCGGAAGACGGTATGCCGCGGTACCCGACAGTGAAGGAATCTACCGCAGCAAGCCGGTCCTGCCGGGATCGAAACGGTTCTTTATCGTCGGATGTTTCCTGACACTCTCCAGAAGCGGAGATTTAAATCAACTCGATAAAATCAATTAAAATCTGTAAGTTATGAAAACGAATCTGATTGCTTTTTCCATCTGCCTGCTGACCCTCAACATCGGGGCAGAGGACACTTCTTACAAGGAGAAAATGGCCGAGGCCATCGCTCAGATGCACCGTTCAGAAAGCCTCGCTGAACTGCAGCAGACCGCCAACCAGTTCAGCGTCATTGCCAGAATGAATCCCGAGCAGTGGCTTCCGCTCTATCATGAAGGTTATTGCTATATTATAATGAACTTTGTGGATGAAAGCGGTCCAGAAGCAAAGGAAGGATATCTGGACCGGGCCGAACTGGCGATTGAGAAAATGATGGAGCTGAAACCGGAGGAGGCGGAGATCCATGCATTGCATGCATTTTACCTGACCGGAAGGCTGGTGGTCGATCCCATGAACCGGGGACAGTCCATGGCGCCGATGATTGCCGGTGCCTTTGGCAAAGCACTGGCCCTGGACCCTGAAAACCCCAGGGCCCGGTATGTGAAACTGTCCAATGAGATGGGAACGGCCCGGTTCTTCGGATCCGACATCACTCCCTACTGCCGGGAAGCAAAAAAAATCCTGGAGGAGTGGGATGCATATCCCGTAAAATCCGAACTTCATCCCGACTGGGGAAAGGATCTGGTCGGTGAACTGGCAGCATCGTGTACTGAAAATGAATAGATTTCTGAGAATACTGTTGGGCAGCCTTCTCCTGGCGCTGCTCCTCGCCGTGACCCTGTTCCGGGGGATCGGGGAGGGGTGGCCCGGTTTTCTGACCTCCCTCGCCTGGGCATATGCCATCACTGTTACCCAGTGGGCCGGTCACCGGTACATCTATGAATTAATGGACCGCCGGATCAGCTGGAGGAATGAACCTGTTAAAAGGGCCATACTGGGAGGCATCTCCATCATATTGTATGCGGTGGTGGCCTATCTGGTGGTTCATATTACCATGTACCGCCTGATATTCGGAGCACTGCCCGGCGAACCGGTGGCCTGGGCCCTGCGCTCCAGCTATGTCGCGGTATTGATCTCCTTCGCAGTCGCGGTTGTCTCCATGCTGATCGGATTCATCAGCGCCTGGAAGAGATCAGTCCTCGATGCAGAAAACTATGAAAAAGAGTTGCTCCGTTACCGGCTCGAGTCACTGCAGAAGCAGATCAATCCGCATTTCCTCTTCAACAGTTTCAATGTGCTGAGCGACCTGGTGTATGAAGACCGGGACAAGGCGGTGGCATTTATCGGGAAACTGAGCCAGCTCTTTCGCTATGTACTGGATAACAGCAACAAAGAGCTGGTAACAATGGGAGAAGAGGTCGATTTCGCACAATCCTACCTCTTTTTGTTGCAGACCCGGTTCGAGGATAAGCTTCAGGTCGAACTGGACGTGGAGGCCCGAAACGGCGAAATGCTGGTTCCCATGACCCTGCAACTGCTCATCGAGAACGGGGTGAAACATAACGAGATTTCTGCAGAGCGGCCTCTGAAGATCACCATCTCCAGAAAAGGAGATTACATCACGGTCGAGAACAATCTGCAGCCCAGGTCGGGAGGAGAATCCTCCACCGGTAAGGGATTGTCGAATCTGATACAGCAATACCAATATTTTACAGAGCGAACGATCCGTCAGGTGGAAACCGATCACCTGTTCAGGGTGGAGGTTCCTGTTCTGCAATCACAAAAGGAATGAATGTACTGATACTGGAAGATGAGAACAGAGCTGCACAGCATTTGCAGCGCCTGTTGAAAGGCGTGGATCCCGGGATTCGTGTACTGCAGGTTCTGGACACCGTGAGGGATGCCGTCTCTTTTCTGAAAAATCTTTCCGATCCCCCGGACCTGATCTTTTCCGATGTGCAGCTGGCCGACGGACTCTGCTTCGAGGTGTTCAAACAGGTGGATGTACGTGTTCCGATCATCTTTACCACCGCTTACGACCAGTATGCCATCGAAGCGTTCAACACCAGCGGTATCGACTATCTGCTGAAACCACTGGAAGAGGAGCGGTTGCGCAGGGCCGTGCTGAAAGCCAGGCAGTTTTCTCCGGTTTTGGACATGCAGAAACTGATCGCCCTCACCGAAAGAAGGCCTGTGAACTCCTATAAGAACCGCTTTCTGGTGAAGGTTGGCCAGCAGATCAAAATTATACCTGTGGATCAGATACGTGCATTTTACACCTCCCAGAAATCGACCTTTCTGCTGACCACCTCCGGGAGGAACTATCCGCTCGATCTGTCTCTCGATGCGATCCAGGCGAAACTGGATCCTTCCGGTTTTTTCCGTATCAGCCGGAAGGTGATCGTGTCTCTGGAGGCGTGTTCACAGGTCCATGCCTGGCCGGGCAACCGCCTGAAACTGCAGATCGGTGGACTCGAAGATGACTTCCAGATCGTTTCCCGCGACCGGGCCGCAGAATTCAGGCAATGGCTGGACCGGTAAATGCCTCCCGGAAACGTTCCCGCAAATTCCCGGAAACGGGCCGGCAAAACGATTTCTCCCAATGATACATTATCGTATCATTGTATGATCATATCAATGTATCACAGATGATCCCGTATCGTTCCTGAAAATATCCGAGCTATGAAATTCATTTTCTCGAAAAACCTCCGTGCAGGAGGATTGGTTTTATGCATATTTTTTCTCCCATACCTGAAGGCCCAGGAAACCGTGCTGGAATACATTCCGGCCGAAGTGGATTTCTCGGCGAAAATTCAGGATTGGGATGGGTTTGGTTTCAATTATGTGGAAACGTGCCAGTCCCGTGATTATGAGCAAAGCCCCCAGGATTACGGAGGATTCAGTCTTCTGAGCGAGCAACAGAAAAGTGAGATCGCAGAACTGGTATTTGGTGAAGAAGGACTGAAAGTCCAGATAGTGAAAATGTTCCTCGATCCCTGGCATCAAAAGGATCCCGGAGCTGCTTACGATCACGAAACGACCACGGAAAACATGCGGGAGTTCGTACAGAAAGGGCTCCGGATCACTGAGGATCGCGGCGACCGCCTGGAGATCATCACCACTCTGTATGGTCCGCCGGCATGGGCCACCGCTCAGAAGTTCATCGGCGGAAGGGACCTGGATCCGGTACAAACCGGTCACCTGTGCAACTACATGATCGACTGGGTGAAATACCTGCGCAGGAAAGATTTCCCGGTCCGATATCTTTCCCTTCATAATGAAGGAGAAGATTTTTACCGCTGGAATTATGAAGACGGCACCCAGCGGCTGCTCCGTTTCGATTACAACATGTACTGGCCGCCCCAACAGGTCAACCGGTTCCTGAAGGTTCTGCCCCCCATGCTGAAAGAGGCCGGCCTGGACCAGGTGAAGGTGACCAACGGAGAACCCTCCAACTGGACCCGTTTCTATCAATGGGGCTATACCCATGCGCTGTACGAAGATGAAGCTGCTTTGAAGAACCTGGGACTGCTGACCACTCACGGATTCATCAACGGGGATTACCGGAAACTTTCCTACGGCCTGGCCGACGGCCGCACCACCGGCCTGCTCCGGCGGAAAAACCCGGATCTGCATGCCTGGATCACCTCCTACAGCTGGGGAGCCATGGGTACCGATTTCATCAAATCTGCCCACGAACACCTCTATACAGCCCGGGTGAATGCCCTCATTCCATGGGCCGGTATTCAGAACCCGTCCCAATGGATCGACGGGGATCCCAATCCCAACAGCGCCATCCGGGTGAATGATGACGGCACCTGCGAGGTGATGCAGGGCTACTATTTCTACAAACAACTCACCACGGCAGGCTTTAGGGGAATGTCGGTGGCAGGGACGATGATTGCCAATCCGGTGGCTTTTATGATCGCGTTCGGCAGCAACGGGACCGGACACCCCGATGCCTTCGTCCTGACCAGCAACATCCACATCTGGAAGCGGCCCCTCGAGATCAAAATCAGGGGAACCGCAGCCACCCGCTTCAAGGCGTTCCGGTCCAGCGAAGACGGGAAGGAGCAATACACCGAGATCGGCCTGTTCGAAGCAGAGAACGGCTCCATCATCTACGATCCACCCCCCGGAACCACCACCACCTTTATTGCGGTGGAGTAGCCTGTCCGAAAAAGCGCGGGGACAAAAATCTACGGATCCGGGGAAAGGGATGGATTTTGATACACTCTCACATAATCGACGATCATCGGACTCTCAGTGAAACCGGCCGAAATACCGGGCAGGACAGCCACATTCAACAAGATGTAAAAATCCTTGTCAAAGGGCCAGGTATTCCGATTCTTTTCGTCCGGCTGATATGTATAATGGACCGTATCATCGATGCTGAATACCAGTTTTTCCGGGGCCCATTCCAGTGCATAGACATGAAATTCAGTGGAGGCATCCGGGACTTCCCGTCCACCCTTGTTAAACGTTGAACCAAAGCTGGACCGGTTATGGATGGCACTGGAGACATAGTCCTGGTTGGTTCCCCAGTGTTCCATAATATCAATTTCTCCGCAGTCAGGCCAGGGCGTGGTGCCGGAAACCCGGCTGTGCCAGTAACTCCCTGGTGATTTATGGTCTGCTCCCAGCATCCAGATCGCCGGCCAGGTTCCTTCTCCCGCAGGCAGCTGGGCCCTGACTTCCACTTTTCCGTAGGTGAAGGCGAACTTCGAGTTCAGCCTGGCGGAAGTATACGTTTTAGTATGCCCCTGGTCAGTATAGATCTCCTTTTTTGCCATGATGTGCATGTACCCGGAATCGTTGAAAGAATTGGCATCCCTGTCCGTATAGTGTTGAATTTCATTGTTGTGCCAGCTGTCCGCCATGGGTAATTTCGTCTGCCGGAACCACTTCGTCGTATCGATGGATCCATCCGTATCGCATTCATCCGACCAGACAAGGACGTAATCGTCCGTGACAGCCTCCGCCGTCCCGGAAGGGACATCTCCACAGGACAATTCAGCAGGCTGAGCCTTAAGAAGCCGGCCATTCACCTGCAACAAGAGCATGCTCAGAACAACAATATGAAGAATCGGCTTCAACGCCCGGAATTTATCAAGTACATCCATCCTTTCTTCCTTTCTCACCTAGTCGTAATTAACCTGTGCGAGTATGCTATACTTGATCTGTTCTTTCGAAGCATTACCAAGCATATTATCAAAGATATTGAATTTATGTGGATTGTTTCTGGATATCCAATTGACGAAACAGAAAAACTATGCATGCTGATTTCGAGGATCTAAAGCAGAGGCTGCGAGCAGGCTTGCGGGAAATGGCCGCGCGGCTATTGGCTGAGCTCCGCTTCGCTCCGGTTTAACATAATGCCCGGTATAGTGACAGTGCAGGATCCACAGAACAAAATTGAAAGTTACTATATTATAGGAATACCTTCCTTCTTTACAATTTGAAGCAAAGGTGAAACCTCGTCGTTGTCGAACCTGGAAAGACCAACAGCATAGGGTTCAATTCGGGAATCAACTCTCCGGGTCAGCTTCCAGATCAATCCGAAAGCAAGATCATCTGACTGATCATCAAACCTGCTTGATACCAGCATAACATCAATATCTGACTCTTCCCGTTCTTCATTCCTCGCTGCACTTCCAAAAAGGAAGGCCTTCTCAATATTCAACCCTGATTCATTCAGGATCTTAATGTATTCTGAAAGCTTATTCAGAGTTTCCTTTCGATCCATATCAATAACATCTTTGTTTTATTGAGGTACTCGAGGACTTTCTCTTCAGAAGGTATTACCGGATTGAAATCCGGGTATCGACCTTCGAGTTGATATTTCATAAGAATTCCAAGGAAAACCTCATCATGCTGGTCAAATTCCAGACCGGTAAGATCAAGTAAATAGATCAGGTTATGCGTTTTAGGAGGGACTTCACCTGTTGCCTTCGTCACGTGCGCCTTAAGAGCTTTTTCGATGACCAGGTGGCAAAAGAATAAACCGTGTGTATATCTGGATTCTCTGATTAAAAGCTCAGCAGTATCCAGATCTAATTTTGCTGAATTGATCCAGTACGCTATTTGTTTACTGACGTTGAACACAAGTACAGTTTCATTAAAAGTAAATAATTTTCTATTATTTCAGGGATTGGAATTCTAAAAACCCTACCTTATAATGATTACCTGACCTAAGGCAATTCCTTTTAACATAAAATCGGTACCGATATTGGGCAGCTACGCGGCCTCTATCTGATTATATGTTCATCAGCTGAGCTGACCAGGATTTGCTTGCATTGTCTTATAATGTACTTGGATTATGTTCATATAGCTTTGATCCTAAAGCAATGCTTCTTTTTCTAATGCAGATTCAGATTCATAGAACTTTTCGTTTGATCCTGAAAGGGGAGATGTTTAGCGGTTTTAACAAAGTATTCGTGGATACACTCTTTTTGCGTTGCGCAGCAACGTGAAATGGGTGTTGAATTTCACACCCAATATCTATAGATTATTGAGAATTGACTGGATTTGCTTCCTGTTTTCCGCAAGATGATTGATACAGATATCCCAGATGATTTCATATTCAATCCCGAAATACTCGTGACTTACCTTATTTCTAAGCAGATACATCTCATCCCATGGAAGGTCAGAATTATTCTTATTAATGTGATCGGGTAGCCTTCTTGAAGCCTCACCAATAATCTCAAAATTCCGGATGACTGCATCCAAAGTCTTATAATCCTTCTTGAACTGGTCAAAATCATATCCTTCAAGATATTCAGCTATTCTGGCCATTGCAACCAGGATATCTTGCAAATACATCGAATAATTGCGCTCTTTCTTTTTCACCTAAGCGTAATTAACCTGTGCGAGTATGCGATCCTTGGTCTGTTCTTTCAAAGCATTTTTGGTGACCAGATCCACTTTTCTGCCAAAAATACTTTCCAGGTAGATTTGAAGGGTGAAAAAATTCCAACCTATGGGTTTGAATAATTCCACCAACAGATCAATATCACTCTCATCCGAGGCTTCATTATTTGCAAAGGATCCAAAAATTCCAATTTCCTTAACAGCATATTCCTCAGAGAGAATTGGTTTCAACTCTCTAAGTTTATCCAATATATCATCCTTGTTAAGCATAAATCAAAGGTATTGAATTTATGTGGATAGTTTCTGCACATCCGATTGACGAAACAGAAAAACCTCGCGCGACGGCTTTGACGGATTAAAAGAGGAGGCTGTGGGCAGGGCTGCGGGAGATGGCCGAGCGGCTATTTAACATAATGCCTGATTATTGTGACAGATCATGATCTGCAGAACAAAGCTGGAAAGGCGCAGTTGTCCTATAATGTACTTGCATTATGTTAATATAGCTTTGATCCTAAAGAGATATTTATCAATCCTTTGCATGTTCACCTGAATCTTCCTTAGATCCAGGAAAGGGAGAGGTTAAAAGGTTTTGATGAAGAATTCGTGGATACACTCTTTTTGCGTTGCGAAGCAACGTGAAATGGGTGTTTCGGTGAATCTTAGATACTATACCATATTATTCTTGGAGCTTGGAGGTCGCAAATTGCGACCTCCAATTTGGGCTAAGTAGGATTAATACACAAAGCAAATTTATTTCATGATCTTAACTGATATTTAAGCCTTTACAGCATTAACATATGTAGCTAATCAAATTTATATTGCACTCAAACCTGCTGGTGATGAATCAAGAAAACAGTCAAATTTCTATCAATGAAGAGATTATAGTTAGTAAGATCTATAATGTGAGAGGTAAACAAGTGATGTTATCTTATGATCTAGCAGAGTTATACGAAGTGGAGACCAGGATGCTAAACCAGCAAGTAAAAAGGAATATTGGTAGATTTCCGGAAAAATACATGTTCCAACTTACTCAAAATGAATACGATCGTTTAAGATCACATTTTGTGATCTTAAAGCGGGGACAGCGCTGTGTTAATCCGCCGGGGCGGACCAGGAATTGCTTGTATTGTCCTATAATGTACTCGCATTATGTTAAGATTGCTTTGGTCCTAAAGTAATGTTTATTAATCCGTTGTAGTTCGATGGCTCTACTGTTAAAACCTGGAAGGGGAGAGGTTTAAGGTTTTGTTGAAGAATTCGTGGATACACTCTTTTTGCGTTGCAAAGCAACGTGAAATGGGTGTTACCGTATTAATCACTTCCACTGAAAAGTCTTTCATAGAACCAATAGCTGATTGAAAGGCCTCTCATCCCATAAATCCAAAACAAAAGTCAATTTTAACCCAGACAATTAGAAAAATGAGTGACATTTCAATGCTTGACAATGACCAGCTTTTTCACAGGATCCAAGAGATACTTGAAGATGCAAGAAATAAGGTATATAGGACTGCTAACACTGAAATGCTGCGAGCATACTGGAATGTAGGTAGGGTGATCGTAGAAGAAGAGCAAAAGGGTCAGAACCGGGCAAAATACGGAAAGGGGTTGATTAAAAATCTATCTATCAGGCTTTCTAAAGAATATAGTAAGAGATTTACAGAAACCAACCTTAAGTATATGAGGCAGTTTTACCAAACCTTTGAAAATCGTCACG
>CAZOHA010000035.1:0-46656 GCA_964579515.1 uncultured Bacteroides sp.
CCTACCCCGTAAGGATCCAGGCCCACAATATCGCCACCTACACCTCCGGGGTCCGGGATGTGATCGACGACCTCACCATTGGATGAACCCGGCCTGGCAATGCCAGAGCTCCCGATAAAGCCGGATCTCTGATGATACACAACCGTGAAATAGCCCAAATGCTGAGCGAGGTGGCGGATATCCTCGAGATCAAGGGCAAAAATCAGTTCCGTATCCGTTCCTACCGGGATGCCTCCCGGGTGATCTCGGGCATGCCGGAAAGCCTTTCCGGAATGGTGGAAAGAAAAGAGAGGGTCGACAAACTCCCCGGAATCGGTGAAAGCATGGCCGGAAAGATCAAAGAGATCGTCAGGGAGGGGAGGCTCCGGCAACTGGAAGAGTTGAAAGAGGAGGTTCCTCCCACCCTTCTGGAGATCATGGAGCTGGAACAAATGGGTCCCGGGCGAACCCGGTCACTCTATCAGAAACTGGGTGTATGCTCCGTGGAGGATCTGAAAGAAGCAGCACAGGAAGGGCGAATCGAGAATGTGGAGGGATTCGGAAAAAAAACGGCCGAAAAGATCCTGTCAGAGATCGAAAACCATGAGAAAGATGGTGGACACGGGCGGTTCAGGCTCGGGGAGGTGGATGAGCTAACGGGAAACCTGTTGGATTACCTTTCAAAGGAGCTGGAGAATATCACCGTCGCGGGAAGCTACCGGAGACGGGTGGAGACCGTGGGTGATATCGACATCCTGGCCACCTGCAGGGATCCCGGCAAAGGGATGAGCCATTTCACGGGTTTCGGCGAGGTGGACCGGGTGCTCTCCCGGGGAGAGAAAAAATCATCCGTGGTGCTTCATTCGGGACTGCAGGCGGACCTGCGGATCGTGGAGAAAAAGGCCTATGGTGCCGCACTGCTCTATTTCACCGGATCGAAGGCGCACAGTATCGCCCTCAGAAAGATCGGACAGGAGAAAGATCTGAAGGTGAACGAGTACGGCATCTTCCGAGGAAAAAAGAAGCTGGCCTCGAAAACCGAGAAGGAGATGTACAAAGCGCTGGATCTCCGCTATATCGAACCTGAACTCAGGGAGGACCGGGGAGAGTTCGAAGCCTCCAGGCAAAACGAACTTCCCCGCCTGATTACCGAGAAGGATATCCGGGGAGATCTCCAGAGCCACAGCAAAGCCTCCGATGGCAGATATTCCATCCGGGAGATGGCCGATGCCGCCAGAGAGCAGGGGTATGAATATATCGCCATCACCGACCATTCGAAGCGGGTCACCATGGCCAATGGCCTGGATGAAAAACGCATCAGGCAGCAGATGGAGGAGATCGACCGGCTGAACGAACAGTGGAAGGGATTCCGGATCCTCAAATCGGCCGAGGTGGACATCCTTAAAGACGGATCGCTCGATCTGCCCGACAGCCTCCTGAAAGAGCTCGATATCACCATCTGTGCGTACCACTATCATCTGAAACTCTCCGCAAAAGAGCAGACAAGGCGCATCATGAAAGCCATGGAAAATCCCCGGTTCAACATCCTGGCACATCCCACCGGACGGATGATCGGAAAAAGAAAAGAGTCTGAACTGGACCTGGAAAAGATCATGAAACATGCCCTGGACCAGGGTTGCTTTTTGGAGATCAATGCCAGTCCCGACCGGCTCGATCTGCGAGATGACCATATCCGGACAGCCCGTGAACTGGGCCTGAAGCTGGCCATCTCCACCGATGCCCACACCGTGGAGCAGCTCCGGAACATGAAATACGGGGTGGCACAGGCACGCAGGGGATGGCTGGAAAAGGGGGATGTCATCAATACCCGCTCCTGGAAAAAGCTGAAAGCACTGATCAAAAGAGATTAAGGAAACCCGAATATGAGTAAAAACCCATTCTATCAGACGCCTTTTCCGGATTTCAGGGACATCGCAGAGATGTCCAAGAAAGAGCGCACCGAAGAGGCCGGTCTGCTCCGGGAGGCTATCGGGTATCACGATCACCTCTATTATGTAAAGAACGACCCTGAGATATCCGACAGCAAATACGACCGGCTGTTCCAGCGTCTGCTCGACCTGGAAGAGGCCGAACCCGACCTTCGCTCCGATGACTCTCCCACCACCAGGGTGGGCGCTCCCCCACTGGATGAGCTGAAGAAACGAGAGCACCTTTCAACCATGCTGAGTATCGATTCCTCCGACCGGGCGGAGAAAGTGGAACAGTTCGTCCGCCGAATGGAGAAAGAGACCGGCGGTGAGGTTGTTTTTGTGGCAGAACCCAAATTCGACGGCCTTTCCATGGAGATCGTCTATGAAAAAGGCAGCTTCAGTTACGCCGCCACCAGGGGCGACGGGTCCACCGGGGAGGAGGTTTCGGATAATGTGAAGACAATCCGGTCCGTTCCCCTTCAACTCCGCAATAGCGAAGAGATCCCCGAACGATTATCGGTTAGGGGAGAGGTGTTTATGGGGAAGAAGGGATTCCAGGCCCTGAACAAAGAAAAAGTCGAAAAAGGGGAGAAACCTTTCGCCAATGCCCGGAACGCCACCGCCGGCCTGATCCGTCAACTCGATCCGGGGAAAGTGGCCGGGAAACCCCTGGAAATCTACTTCTATGAAGTGATCGATAGCTCGGGCAGTGAAACAGGTTCCCATCTTGAACTGCTCGACAGATTCCGGGAGTGGGGATTGAGAACCTGCGATGAGTACAGGAAATGCCGCTCATTTGATGAGATCCGGAAGTTCTTCGACCGGTTGAACGAAAAACGAGAAGAGCTGCCATACGCCATCGACGGCATGGTCATCAAACTGGATGACCGCTCTGAACGATCCCGCATCGGGATGCGCCAGCGCTCCCCCCGCTGGGCATTTGCCTGGAAATTCCAGCCCCGGAAAGAGGTGACCACCCTGCAGGAGATCACGGTACAGGTGGGCCGTACGGGGATCCTCACTCCGGTGGCTCTGCTGGAACCGGTGGAGGTGGGTGGAGTAACCGTCAGCCGGGCCACCCTTCACAATATGGATGAAATTGAAAAAAAAGATGTCAGGACCGGCGACACAGTGCGTGTTATCCGGGCAGGAGATGTGATCCCTGAGATCGCCGGGCGGGTGAAAAAACCGGGCCGGAAACGGGGTGATCCGTTCAAAATGCCCGGTCATTGTCCCGTTTGCGGAACCGGAGTGGTCCGGGAGGGCTCCTATTATCTCTGTCCCGCCGGACTCACCTGCGATGCACAGCTGAAGGGACGGCTCACCCACTTTGCATCCAGGGATGCCATGGATATCCGCCACCTGGGCGAGGGTGTGGTCTCCCAGCTGGTGGACAGAGAAATGATCGGGACCATCCCCGATCTCTACCGCCTTCAGAAGGAACAACTGGAAGAACTGGATGGATTCGCAGAGAAATCGGCCGAAAAGCTATACAAGGCCGTCCAGGATTCTAAAAGTGTCGAACTCTACCGGTTTCTCTATGCAGTCGGTATCCGGAATGTGGGATCGCACCTGGCGCGGCTGCTGGCTGCAAAATTAGGTTCACTGGAAAGACTTCGCAAAGTAAAAAAGGAACAGTTGTCGGCCATCGGGGAGATCGGCCCGGAAGTGGCCGAAAGCATCACCCATTTCTTCAGCGACAGCCAGAACCGGCAGATGCTCGATGAACTGGAGAAACTGGGACTGGAGATCACGAACTCCCTGCAGGAAAGGAACGGAGAACTCTCCGGAAAAACCTTTGTCCTGACCGGCTCCCTGGAAGGGTATACCCGGCAGGAGGCCACCGATCAGATCACTTCGCGGGGCGGGAGGGTCACTTCGTCGGTAAGCGATGAGACCGACTTCGTGGTGGCCGGTGAAGAGCCCGGTCAGAAGCTGGACAACGCCAGGGAACGGAACATCCGGGTACTCGACGAAAACCAGTTCAACGACCTGTTGAAAGAGTGAAAGGCCGCCCGGCACGGAGCCGGACAGCCTTTCTTTAAATATTAATGATATTCAGGATTACTGAATCACCAGTCGTTCGATGAAGATATTCCCCTCTTCCGAATATTTCATGAAATATACACCGGCACTCAGATCATCCAGATCGATGGTGGTGGAATAACCGTTGATATTCACGCTCTTCACCACAGCACCATCCATACGCACCATCTCCAGCATCCCGTCTCCGTTCATCTGGTCACGGTTGATCCGGAGCGTTACCATGGCCCCTGCCGGATTGGGATAGAGCGTGATCATGCTCCCTTCGGTCACCGGATTACGGACATTGGTGGCGGGCAGGAGCACTGCATCGATCACGTGAACCACACCGTTCCCGGCCACCAGGTCGACCACGGTCACCTGTGCATCGTTGATGAAGACATTCTCACCGTCGATACTGACCACCACATCTTCTCCTTCCAGCAGAGTGCTGACCACCTGTCCATCGCTCAGATCAGTGCTCAGGGTGAGACCCGAAACCACATGATAAAGCAGAATATCGGTCAGATCGCCCGTCGGATCAGTCAGCAGGGTATCCAGTAAACCCTCCGGCAATGCCTCGAAGGCTGCATCGGTGGGAGCAAAGACCGTAAACGGTCCGTCACCCTGCAGCGTTCCGGCCAGTCCCGCGGCTGTCAATGCAGCTTCCAGAGTGGTGTGATCGGGACTCTCGACCACGATGTCGACCACGGTTTCCGGCACAGCCGGCAGCAGTACCATGTCGATGACATGGACCACCCCGTTCTGAGCTTCCAGATCGGCCACGATCACCTGCGCATCGTTGATGAAGACATCTCCACCGTCGATGGTGACCGTCAGGCTGTCCCCGTAGATAGTGGTGATCACCTGTCCGTCGCTCAGATCGGTGCTCATGGCTTTCCCCTCCACCACATGGTTGAGCAGGATATCGGTCAGCACTCCTTCGGGATCGCCCAACAGCAGATCCAGGACCCCTGCCGGGAGAGCGGAGAACACATCATCGGTCGGTGCGAACACGGTGAAGGGACCTTCACCTTTCAGGGTCTCATCCAGTCCAGCGGTAACCAGAGCCAGTTCCAGTGTATCGTGTGCCGGACTGCCCTCGATAATGTCGAACACAGTCGGTGGCAACGGCGGTACCAGAACGGCATCGACCACATGGAGCACCCCGTTGTCGGCCTCCAGGTCGGCCAGAGTCACCATGGCATCATTGATCATCACCGTCGCTCCGTCGATGGTCACCATCACGCTGTCCCCCTGAAGGGTGGCGATCATCTGACCATCGGACAGGTCCGTGGAGAGTGCTTTGGCACCCACCACATGGTAAAGCAGGATTTGAGCAAGGTCACCGGTGGGATCCTGAAGCAGCGCATCCACCATTCCGTCGGGAAGTGCCTCAAAGGCCGCATCGGTAGGTGCAAACACAGTCAGGGGACCACCGTAGGTCAGATCATCGTCCAGTTCAGCCGCTTCGATTGCTACCTCCAGGGTGGCATGGTCGGCACTGGTGGTAATAATGTCCATCACTGTGTACTGCGGCAGGATCACTGCATCGATCACATGCACCACCCCGTTGTCGGCCTCCAGATCGGCCACGGTCACCATGGCATTATCGATCATGACCGTCGATCCGTCAATGGATACGGTCACACTGTCGCCATTCAGCGTGGTGATCATCTGTCCGTCGGAAAGGTCTGCGGAAAGTGCTTTGGCACCCACCACATGATAGAGCAGGACACTGGCCAGCTCACCGGTGGGATCGGCCAGCAGGTCATCCAGAACACCGTCGGGAAGCGCCTCAAAGGCCGCATCCGTCGGAGCAAAGACCGTAAAGGGACCCTCCCCGCTCAGATCATCATCCAGCTCGGCGGCAATGACTGCAGATTCGAGGACGGTATGATCCGGACTTCCGACTACGATATCCAGTACAGTGGATTGCGGAATCAGAACGGCATCGATCACGTGCACCACTCCGTTATCCGTTTCCAGGTCGGCCACCGTCACCATGGCACTGTCGATCATCACCATGGCTCCGTCGATGGTTACCTTTACACTGTCACCGTTCAATGTAGTGATCATCTGACCATCGGTAAGATCGGTGGAGAGTGCACTGGCGTTCACCACATGATAGAGCAGGATCTCTGCCAGTTGTCCGGTGGTATCGGCCAGCAGGTCATCCAGTAAGCCATCCGGAAGTGCTGCAAAGGCATCATCGGTGGGGGCGAACACGGTAAACGGACCTGTTTTATTGAGATCATCGGCCAGCTCTGCTGCCAGCAAGGCAGTTTCGAGCGTGTCATGGTCCTCACTCTCCACCACGATGTCCACCACCGTGGCAGGCGGTGTCAGCACCGCATCGATCACATGGACAACCCCGTTCACAGCCTCCACATCGGCCACGGTCACAAGGGCATCATTGATGAACACATCCGTTCCGGAGATGGTCACCTCGATATCCTTACCGAGCATGGTCGTGGCGGTCATGCCGTCAGACAGATCAGTCGACATCACTACCCCTTCCACCACGTGATAGAGCAGGATATTGGCCAGCTCACCGGTGGGATCGGCCAGAAGGTCGTCGAGTGCACCGTCGGGAAGGGCCGCAAAAGCGTCATCCGTGGGGGCAAAGACCGTGAATCGGGAGTACAGATCGGAAAGATCATCATCCAGCCCGGCGGCAATCACTGCCGTCTCGAGCGTGTCATGGTCCTCACTCTCCACCACGATATCCACCACCGTAGGCGCTCCATGGAGGGTGAAATTATCGAAGTAGATGGAATCGGCCTGGTCGTACTGAATGGCAAATTGTTTGTAATCAGTAACAGACATGTCTGCCACGTCGAGGGTGTAGGTGGTCCAGGTTTTTGCGGGGACCCCGTTGACCATCTGTTCAAAATTGGCTCCCCCGGATATACTGTTATCCGCGAAAAACTTGATGGCCCCGGCAGTGTTGGCATACACATCGACCGTAAGGCTGTCGGCCAGTGTAAACAGATCGCCATTGTCCCACCAGCTGGAGATACCGCTCCAGGCACCACCCGACTGGTCGAGCAGTGCCACCGAATCGTTCGGTGTGCCATCCGGATTGGCCTCAATGGACAGCGGAGCTCCCCAGGTGTAGAACGGGGAGAGCGAGCCGCTGTCAAAGTCCCCGATGGGCACCTGCTGAGCCTGACTCTGCAGCACAAATACTGCTGCAATTAAAGAAGCGAGTAGAGTTCCTCTTCTCATAGTTTTCAACTTTACGTTTTTTTAAAAATATTTCTCACACAAACACACAACGGCTCAGAAAAGAGCCGGGAGGAAGAGATTAAAAGAATGAATGATACCATTCAATTCAGCAAAGAAACAACCGTGCCTTCCATAAAGTTCACCGCGACCGGATCGTCCGGGGAAATAAGTTTTGCGGGAGGTGATGTTACCTGCGCCTGAAGAGGGTGACCAGCAGTATGGCGATCCCGGTGCCGGCGATCAGTCCGGCAAAAAACTCCGGAAGGTCCAGGCCGCCGCCGGAGTGTCTGCCCATGACCAGGAATTCGATCACCACACCGGTAAGGATCAATAAGGCTGCCAGGAAGAGGGTGTTTCTGCGGGTCATGATCCGAATAGTTAAGGGGGATATCCTATATCAAGATACTAAATATTCCGTAATTTCGCCCTCCGGAAATCCTTTTTATGCAGGTAGAAAATCTCACAGTCATTCTGGCCAACGGACGCTTCCCGGCCTCCACCTATTGCCTGCGGATCCTGGAGCAGGCCAAAATGGTTATCTGCTGTGACGAGGCGGCCGACCGGCTGCTGGATCACGGAAGGGAGCCGGAACTGATCATCGGAGATATGGACTCCCTTTCTGCCGAAACCAGGGAGCGATTCAGCGACCGGCTGATCATTATCGAAGAGCAGGAGAGCAACGATCTGACCAAGGCGGTGAACTACTGTGCCGGGAAGGGATATCCCGAGGTGACCATCATGGGCGCCACCGGCCTGCGCGAGGACCATACCCTGGGAAATATCTCCCTGCTGCTGGAATACAACCGCAGAATCGAAACACGGATCCTCACCGATCACGGAGAGTTCAGCATACTGAAGAGCGGTGAACCGGTTCTTTCCAGGCCGGGAGAAAAGATCTCCTTCTTTTCGGTCGACAACCATGTACGGGTCACCTCGGAAGGGCTTCTGTTTCCATTGAATGAGATGCGGCTTCACAACTGGTGGAGGGCCTCCCTGAACGAAGTCATCAGCGAACGCTTCGTGCTGCATTTCGAATCGGAATGGCCCCTGCTGCTTTTCCGGCTGCGGGAGTGAGCTTTTTCAGTCCCGTCAGGTACTTCCCCGCTTGTTTTTTCCTATAAAATAGGAGAGCATCCGGTAGTAGAGATAGGAGACCGCCCGGTTGAAGGGATTGATCCTGCATAGGTAATAATAGGACCTGCCCAGGTACCCCTTCTCACTCCAGAATTCCCTGTCGAGCGGAAGGATCTCCTCGGCCAGCACTTTCTGGGTCATGAATTCAACGGACTGTTTCAGGGAGGGCCGGTAGACTCTCAGATTCTTCCGGTCCAGGTAGAAAAGGAACCGCTTCAGGACGGAAGGACCGACAGGATCCTCCAGGTTGAACATGGTTCGGGAAACATGCCCTGCATACAAAGAGCCCCATTGAAGAGAAAGGTCTTTGAGATAGCGCAGGGTCTGCCTGGAACCGGTGGCCTGGGTGGTGGTGACAAAGAAAACAGGTTTACCCACCAGTGGAGGGCGGTGATACCAGACACAGCCCCTGTCGATCAACGCCTTCAGATATCCGGGGATCTGTCGCATATAGACCGGAGTGCCGATGATGATCCCATCCGCCCGCTCCAGTTTTCCCAGCACCTGTTGCGCCTCATCGGGAATAGGGCAGCCCCCTTTCAGCAAACAGTGCTCACAGCCGGTACAGGGCTCGATCCGGTAATCCCTCAGGTGGACCCAGTCGATTTCGTTCTCCCCCAGGAGCGTTGAAATCCTCTCCAGAAGGGAATGGGTAGCTTTTTTCCGGAAGCTACTGTTCAGGATAACGATCGTGTGGCTCAAACTGCAGAATTAACTGACGAATGTACCGATTCAGATCCAGAGTCTCAATTGTACCATTAAGGCCGGAACACCATGGACTCGAAATTCCCCCAGCCGGAGAGAACTTCATCGTTCAGGGAAAGGTGTGCCGGTCCCCATATGCCGTGATAGGCTGGCCTTCCCACCCGTTTCCTTATCATTGCCCGGACCGGTCCCGGCACCCCCTCCAGCAGATCCCTCCGGTCGAGCAGTTTTTCCTCCCTCAACTCTGCTCGGAACGGAAATTCCCCGTCGGTGGAACGGATCGCGACTGCAGAAGGATAAGAAACCTTCAGAACAGGATCCTCCCCGGTGGCCTGAATGGAGCATTCGAGTCGGTTGTTGGAGCTGTGAATGATGGATTGCTTTTCGGCCACCATCAGCGACTGCAGGGGATTCGTCCTGCACCGGGTATCCATAAAGACTACCGTCAGATCGCCCGTGTGAAGTTTCCCCCAGTACCACCGGGTGATCAGGCTGTCCAGATGCAGGGGATGCCGCGGATCGACCCGGATGTAATTATGGTCATGATACCCGGTGGCAGCCCTGATGGAAAAACTTTTCTCCCGCAGCCTGAACGCCCCGTTCACCTTCCCCCCCGGCATCGGGACCACCCAGGAGAAGGCTCCTTTCTTCCTGCCGATCCGGTTAATCACCTCGTTCCCAAGCGGTTTCCAGCCCTCTATATCAGGAACAAATTTCAGATAGCACTGGAATTCGGGGATTTCGATCTTCACAGAATATTCCGTCATATCGCCGGGCTCCTCCCGGATCTCCACTTCCCGCCCTGCTTTCAGCCGGCACTGACGCGTATCCGCCTCAAAACCTGACAGAGAATAGGGTCTGGTGAAGGATACGCTTCCTTCCGGTGTGGTCACGGAGACGGCCAGCTGCGGATAGATCTTCGTTTTCAGGGGATCGGTGCCGATATGGAACACGACCTTCAGAAAACAATCGTTCCCGGGATCGAAGAGATCGAAATACCACCATTCGAAATCGCCCTTTCGAAAATCTGTGATGTGCAGCCCGTCATCCTCCGGCCGGACGATCAGCTCCTCAGGGCCCGCCACCTGCCCTTCCGGAGCAATGATGCCGTTCTCCAGCACTTTTCCTATGTGTGAGTAGGTCATATGTCAGCCCAATGCTATTTCTCCAGCTGGTTCTCCACCTCCTCCAGAGTCTCCAGGTGACTCTCCAGCACCTCCTGCATCTCACGGATGATTTCGGGGTGCCGTTCGGCAATATTGTATTTTTCACCGGGATCTTCACTCAAATTATATAATAAAGGCTGATCCAGGACCGTGGGAGCGGGCAGGATATCCATTTCAGGATCTGTAATGGGATGTGCCGTACGGCTGCCATATTCCAGCTGTGTGATGAAATGGGCTTTATAATCTCCCTTTCTGATGGCATACACCTGTTCTCCACGGTAATAAAAGACTACCTCCCTTTCTCCCCCGCCCGTACCCAGGAGCAAAGGTGAGATATCATATCCGTCGTAAATGCGGTCCTCCGGAAGGGGAGTGCCGGAAAGCTCGCAAAAGGTGGGCAACAGATCCATGGTGGTCCCCATTTCCATGACCACACCCGGTTCTACCCTCTCCGGCCACCAGAACAGGGTGGGCTCCCTCATTCCCCCTTCAAAGGTGCCGCCCTTGGCACCGCGCAGGAGACCGGAAGATCCGCCGTGGGTCCTGAAGATATGCCAGGGGCCGTTATCCGAAGTGAACACCACCAGTGTATTTCCGGCCAGGCCCTCCTCTTTCAGAGTCCGGAGGATCTGTCCCACCGACCAGTCGATCTCCTCGATCACATCTCCGTAGATCCCTGCAAGCGATTTCCCTTTAAATTCTTCGGACCGGAAAAGGGGAATGTGGGGAAAAGAGTGGGCCAGATAAATAAAGAAGGGATCATCACCGAATTCCCTGATCCTTTCAATGACTTCCGCGGTATACCTTTTGGTCAGTGTTCTCTGATCGGCGGGTCGTTCAATAATCTCCTCATCCCTCATCAGAGGGACGTTGAATGCCTGATAGTACTCATCCTCGGCAAACGTAAACTGATCGTTGAAATAGTCCTCCCCCTGGATTTTATCCATGTCGTTGGAATACGGGATCCCCAGATAACTGTCGAATCCGTGGTAGGCAGGCAGAAACGGAGGTTTATGGCCCAGATGCCATTTACCGACGGCTGCAGTGCGATAACCATGGTCCTTCAATACTCTGGCAATGGTTATTTCGCTTGGAGGAAGCCCTCCGTTGGAATCGGGAAACAAAACACGTCTTCTGTCACTGCACATGCCGGACCGGATCGGCAGCCGGCCGGTCATCAGGCCAGCCCTGCTGGGGGTACAGACCGGAGCTGCCACATAAAAATTGGTCCATTTCTGACCTTCGAACGCCATCTGATCAAGAGAAGGGGTCCGGATGGTGGGATGACCGAAGATCCCCAGATCTCCGTACCCCAGATCATCGGCGAAAATAACAATGAAATTGGGCTTCCCGGAACGATTATCCTCTTCGGATGAACACGCGTTTAAGCAAATCAGGATAAGAATCGGAAGAATCACACTTGTTCTCATATTAGTTGGTTTTTTGTTGGTAGCGATTCATTTCACTTTGCCACTTTTCCAGCAATGTTTTCATCTCTCCGGTGATTTCCGGATGTTGATCCACCCGATTGTTCTCCTCGGTGAGATCCTCCTCCAGATTGAAAAGATACTCTTCCCCTTCCATCTTCAAATACTTCCAGCTCCCTTTGCGCACCGTCGCCTGCTCCCGGTATCTCCAGAACACCGGCCGGCTCTCCAAAGGCTCCCGCTCATACATATGGGCAGAAAAATCCACCCCGTCAAAATCATGACTTTGTTCAATTCCGGCCACAGCCAGCAGTGTGGGTGCCAGGTCCATCGATAAGATGATGGCGGAGGATTCAGCTCCGGCTTCAATGATTCCCGGATACCGGGCAATTGCCGGCACCCGGTGACCTCCCTCCCATAAACTTCCTTTGGCCCCGCGGAGCGGACCGTTGCTTCCAAACCGGGAACCATTATCCGAGCAGAAAATCACAAACGTCTTTTTGTCCAGCTGAAGGTCATTAAGGGTCTGCATGATGCGCCCGATTCCCTCATCCATCACTTCCACCATTTCTCTATAGGCTGCCTCCTGGTCCTCCACCGGTCCCAGATAGGAAAATTCCCGGCCGGGATACCGGTAGGCGCTGTCGCTTCTTCCCTGAAAAGGTACGTGAGGGGCCTCATGAGGCACGTACAGAAAAAATGGTTGATCCCGGTTCTCCCTGATGAAATCGATGGAATGATCTGTGATCAGGTCGGTCACGTACCCATTTTCGCGAACGGTATCGAGGTTGTGCCACCAGTCGAATATGCCGGCATTATCATAATGAGAGTGATAATCGATATTTCCGCTCACATACCCGTGGAAGGTATCAAAACCCTGGAGGACCGGATTGTACTTCTTCCGATAACCCAGGTGCCATTTGCCCATGATACCGGTTACGTATCCTGCATCGCTGAACATTTCGGCAAGGGTCGTTTCGGATGGGTCCAGTCCTGTCTGCCGGGTTTCCCCCCTCACATAGATCACCCCCTCCAGACCCGCTCTCTGCTGGTAGCGTCCCGTCATCAATGCCGCCCTGGTGGGGGTGCAATTCGCCCCGTTGGAATGGAAATCGGTGAACCTCATCCCCTCTTCTGCCAGGCGATCGATCGCCGGTGTTTCTGTCCACTCACTTCCATAGCACCCCACATCTCCGTATCCCAGGTCATCGGCCATGATGATAACAATGTTCGGTGATTCATCCGCACCAGAACTGCAGGAAACCATTGCCAGACTCATAATCAGCGAGAAAAAAGCGACCTTTGCAAATATTATCTTGCTCATAACTTACTGATGTATGGTTGATGATTTCACCTTTTCTGCCACGGGATCTGACCCGATTCCCGGATATGCTGGGATTGTTCATATTTCAGCCGGTCGAACAGGTCAGAGGAGGCATCAAGGGGACTTGCTTCATAAGGATCCGAGTCCAGGTCAAACAACTGCATCGGCTCAAAAGGAGTATTCTGGACGAGCTTGAAGGGCCCTTCCCGGGTCGCATAATAGCACAATCCTCCGTACCTGCCCCCCTCTCTCCGCATGAAAAATACGATTCTTTGATCAGTTACCTGCTCCTTACCCAGCAGGGTTGGATACAGGCTGATCCCGTCGATGGATGCAGGAGGTTCCACCCCTGCAATTTCAAGCAGCGTCGGGTAGATATCCATGGTCAGCCCCAGATGATCCGTACTCGTACCCGGCTCGATGGTCCCCTTCCACACGAAACAGGTGGGAACCCTGATCCCCCCCTCGTAAAAATCCTGCTTTCCACCTCGTAAATCTCCGTTGGAAGCCCCGCTGGGAAGATGCCCTCCATTGTCGGAGGAAAAAATGATCAGGGTATTCTCCATCAGATTGAATTCCCGGAGCGCTTTCATGACGCGGCCGATACCATCATCCAGGTGCTCCACAAAAGCCACATTTTTAGCGCGTTTTTCAGAGATACCCTGCTCGCGTTTCATGATCTTTTCCAGCCAGTCCTGGGGAGGCTGAATGGGAAAATGGGGAGCATTGTAAGCCAGGTAGAGGAAGAAGGGGCTATCGCTCCCTTTCCGTTTACTTAAATAATCGACGGTCCATTCAGTGAAGATATCGGTCGCGTGCCCTTCCGGATCCACCTCCTTCTCATTCAGCCGCATGTAATTGTTCCCATGCCTGAGATGGGTGTAGTAATCATCCATCATATCGCCCAGAAAACCATGAAAGAAATCGAAACCTCTTTCATTGGGGATGTTGGGCGACTCCAGTCCCAGGTGCCACTTGCCCACGAGGGCCGTTTCGTAGGCTGCCTCCTTCAGCATCTGAGGCAGGGTGATCAGATCCTCCCGGAGATATCCCCAGCTGTTCGTTTCGTGGGTCCTGATCACCCCCGGAACGCCGGAAAGATCCGGGTAACAGCCGGTCATCAGACTGGCGCGTGTCGGTGAACACACCGTGCAATTGCTGTAAAAGCTGGTGAATTGCATTCCCTGTTCACACAGTTCATCGATATGCGGGGTATGGATGTCGGTGCCCCCGTTGATGGAAAGATCACCATACCCCAGGTCATCTACCAGTATGAGGAGGATATTGGGCTTACCGGCAGCATTTGCCCGGAGTTGAATGCTCACTGAAAAGAATAGCAAAAAAACTATCATGGCGGATGCTGCTGTCCGCCCTGTTCTATTTACCATACATCGCGGAAAGTTTGGAATTGATTGTATGCTGCATATGATGGTCTTCCGGAAGGCAGCCTCCCGGTAAGAAATCCCTTTGCGGGAAGCCAACAAGTTACAGCATTTTTATCATTCCAGTCAAGAAAATCGAACCTTTCACCGAAGAGCGGCAATCACCTTCTCCAGTTTCGCTTTCACTTCCCCGGCCAACTCTTCCACCTCCGGATTCCCGATGCCCTGCATGGATACGACGGGATCCACTGCTGCCACTTCCACCCTGCGGTCATCCAGCTGCTGAACGATCACATTGCAGGGGAGCATGGTCCCGATCTTATCTTCTTTCAACAGGGCTTTGTGAGCCAGCGGAGGATTGCATGCTCCCAGAATCCGGTACTTTCTGAAATCCACATCCAGTTTTTCCCTGAGTTTCTCATGAATGTCGATCTCCGACAAGACTCCGAAGCCTTCCTCACTCAGGGCCGACCTGGTTTTCGCAACAGCTGACTCAAAATCTGTGTTGAGGGTAGTTTCGATGTAATACTTCATGGTAGTAAGTGTTTATTTGTTGATTTTGATTTTCCGGCGGAGGAGTTGTGCGTTAATGGCCACGATGATCGTACTGAGGCTCATGACGAGTGCGCCCACCGCAGGATTGATCAGGATCCCCGCACTGTAAAGCACCCCTGCGGCCAGAGGGATGGCCACCACGTTATAGCCGGTGGCCCAGACGAAATTCTGGATCATCTTTTTATGGGTCTCTTTGCCGAACTCCACCAGCGAGGCAATATCCATGGGATTGCTGTGCACTAAAATGATATCGGCTGTCTCTGCAGCCACGTCCGTTCCCGAACCCACGGCGATCCCCACATCGGCCGTTGCCAGCGCCGGGGCATCGTTGATCCCGTCCCCGGTCATGGCCACAAACTCGGACTGCTTCTGGAACTCCTTGATCTTCTCCAGTTTTTCATCGGGCAGGATCCCTGCGAAGTATCCGTCCAGCTCCAGTTCCTCGCTCACGCTCCTGGCCACCTTTTCATTATCTCCCGTCATCATATAGATCTTCATGCCACTTTTCCTGAGGAGTTTGACCGCTTCGTAGGATTCCTCCCGGATTTCGTCCGCCATGGCGATCAGTCCCGCCAGCCGGTCACCGACCAGGACGAAAACCACGGTTTCCTGGTCATTTTTCAGAGCATCTTCCGGAAGCTCCAGTCCCTCTTCTTTCACATATCCCGGGCTGACCACCCGGATCTTCTGGTCATTCACCGTCGCTTCAATCCCTTTCCCGGTAATAGCATTGAAATCATTCGCCTCCGGAACCTCGATCCCCTCATCACTGATCCGCTCCATAATCCCGATGGCCAGCGGGTGTTCCGACCGGGCCTCCAGGGCCCCTGCCAGGGTCAGTATCTCCTTATCATCCATGTCCTCCACGAGCGATTCGAAACGGGTGACCCCGAAATCCCCCCGGGTCAGTGTTCCGGTCTTGTCGAAAGCAAGCAGAGTGATTTTGCGGGAATTCTCGAAGGCGGTGCGGTTCCGGATCAGCAATCCGTTCTGTGCCGAAATGGTCGTGGATATGGCCACCACCAGCGGCACTGCCAGGCCCAGGGCGTGCGGACAGGTGATCACCATCACGCTGGCCATCCGCTCCAGGGCAAAGACAAAGGGCTGACCGATGATAAGCCAGGCAGCCAGCGTCCCGAATCCCACCGTGAGTGCGATGATCGTGAGCCAGAAAGCAATGCGGTCGGCCAGGTGCTGGGTTTTCGATTTCTTCTCCTGGGCCTCACGGACCATCGTGATCACCTTGCTCAGATAGGCATCCTCACCCACCTGCTGCACCCTCACTTTCAGAGAACCATTCCCGTTAACGGTCCCTCCGATCACCTGGTCCTCCCCGCCTTTATTCACCGGCCTGGACTCACCGGTCACCATCGATTCATTCACTGTGCTGCTTCCTTCCGTAATAACTCCGTCAACCGGGATCTTCTCCCCCGGTCTGACCAGCACCAGATCACCTTCCTTCAACTGATCCACCTTCACATCTTCCGTTCCCGAATCCTTGATCAGGTGGGCTTCGGAGGGCAGCAACTCCACCAGTTTCTCCAGAGCCCCCGAAGCCCGCATGACCGATTTCATCTCGATCCAGTGCCCAACCAGCATCACGTCGATCAGGGTGGCCAGCTCCCAAAAGAATTTCTTTCCTTCCAGCCCGAAGGTGGTGGCCGTACTGTAACCGAACGCCACCGTAATGGCCACCGCGATCAGGGTCATCATTCCCGGCTGCTTATCCTTCAACTCATCCACCAGTCCGGTCAGAAAAGGCCATCCTCCGTAGAAGAAGATAAAGGCCGAGAGCCCGAAAAGAATATAACCGGAATAGGTGAACTCCAGGGAGTAGCCGAGCAAACCCTGGATCATGGGAGAAAGGACCAGCACCGGCACGGTCACCGCCAGGGAAATCCAGAAGCGGCGCCGGAAATCCACGATCATCATGGCGTGGTGGCCCGAATGGTCGTGGTGGCCCGAATGATCGTGATGGCCGTCATGCTTTTCGTGACCGTCATGCTTTTCGTGGCCGGAATGCTCTTCGTGGTTTTTCTGCTCCATGGCTAGCTCAGTTCTTTCTTTTTCTCCTCGAATTCCTTCCTGTCGATTTCACCCCGGGCGTACCGCTCTTTGAGGATGTCGAGGGCTGATTTCTGATTCTCTCTTCCGGATGATCCAGCCCCAGCCCATCGCCCAGCCATGATTATGCATTTCGGGAAACATGTCTGAAGTAATTGGTTCATTTCCTGTGGCCTAAAAAATGGTGCCAAAGAATTTTGGATAAGAACCCAACGCCAATCTGCTGGTTGACAAAACATTACGGGAGATACCTGCCGGGGTGACCCAAATCAGTTGGGAACAATTACACACGTGATGTGAAAACAATCCACATCGGAAATTGCGGACGAGAATTCGGTATCTTCGTTATCCTTTTGTCATTCTGATGTTTACGAAGTCAAAACCGGAACTGGCAAAACAATTGCAACGCAAAGGGAGGTGACATATTGAAAAACATGGACTCATGGACTATATCTACAATTTCGATGCGCTCGACAACAGCAAAGTAAAAGAGGTGGGCGGTAAAAACGCCTCTCTGGGAGAGATGTTCCGGCAGCTCGGAGCGAAAGGGATCCGGATTCCGGACGGATTTGCCACTTCGGCCGGTGCCTACTGGGAGTTTATCGGAAATAACGGGATCAAAGAAGATCTGACCGGACTCCTTTCCGATATGGAGGTGAATGATTCAGACAGCCTTTCCAGCACCGGAACAAAGTGCAGGGAAATGGTGATGGGAATCGATATTCCGGAGGATCTGGAAAAATCGATCCTCGATGCATTCAGAGAACTGAAGGAGCGGGAAGAGTCCCTGACCAGTGTTGCCGTGCGAAGCAGCGCCACCGCCGAGGATCTTCCCGATGCCAGTTTCGCCGGTCAGCACGAGTCTTATATGAATATAAAGAATGAGGAGGAGTTGCTGGAAGCCTGGAAAAAATGTGTGGCCTCCCTGTTCACCGACCGGGCCATCAAATACCGGGAAGAGAACGGATTCGATCATATGAAAGTGGCGCTGTCGGTGGGCGTGCAGAAGATGGTGCGCGCCGACAAAGCCTCGGCCGGGGTCGCTTTTACCCTGGATCCCGACAGCGGATTCAGGGAAGTGGTTCTTGTCAACGGATCCTGGGGACTGGGTGAAAACGTAGTGCAGGGAAGCGTCCGGACCGATGAATTCTACCTTTACAAAAAAGGGCTAAGGGAAGATAAGAAAGCCATTATCGCCAAGAAGCTGGGCACCAAGAAAAAGATGATGGTGTACGATGAGGAGAAGAAGACCGGGGAGACCATCCGGAATGTGGATACTCCGGAAGAACAGCAGCACCGGTTCTGCATTACCGACGATGAGCTGACCGAGCTGGGAAAATGGTGCCTGGAGATCGAAGAACATTATGAAAAACCGATGGACATCGAATGGGCGAAGGACGGTGACACCGGTGAAATGTTCATCGTTCAGGCCAGGCCGGAAACCGTTCACTCGGCCAAAGGAAAGCAGACCAGACTGAAGAAATACAGCATCAAAACCGACGGCCACGATCCTCTTCTGAAGGGCATCGGTATCGGCGATAAGATCGCCGCCGGTAAGGTGAAGGTACTGGACTCGCCCGACGAGGCCGGAAAGGTGGAAGAGGGTGATGTGCTGGTCACCGAGATCACCAACCCCGACTGGGATCCGATCATGAAAAAAGCTTCTGCCATCGTGACCAACAGCGGCGGCCGCACCAGTCATGCCGCCATCGTGGCCAGGGAGCTGGGGGCGGTGGCCGTGGTCGGATCGGGCGATGCCACAAAGAAGCTGAAGGACGGACAGGAGGTGACCGTCTCCAGTGCAAAGGGAAATGTGGGCATGATCTACGACGGGATCCTGGAATGGGAAGAAGATGAGATCGACCTGGAAAAACTGGGCGATCCCGAAACCGAAGTGATGATGATTCTGGCCAATCCGGGAACAGCCTTTAACAACGCCATGTATCCGGTGGATGGAGTGGGTCTGATGCGGCTGGAGTTCGTAATCAACGGATCCATCAAGGTCCATCCCATGGCCCTGGTGAAATTCGATGAACTGGAGGATGAGGAGGTCCGTAAAGAGATCGAATCACTGACATACGGCTTCGGCGATAAAAAAACCTATTTCACCGAAAAGCTCTCCATGGCGGTCGGGACCATCGCAGCGGCCTTCTACCCCAGGGAAGTGATCGTGCGAATGAGCGATTTCAAAACCAATGAATATGCCGATCTGATCGGCGGCAGCCGGTTCGAGCCGGAAGAGGACAATCCCATGGTGGGTTTCAGAGGGGCTTCGCGCTATTACCACGAAAAGTACCGGGAAGGATTCGCACTGGAATGCGAAGCCATGCGGATCGTCAGAGAAGAGATGGGGCTGGACAATGTGAAACTGATGATCCCCTTCTGCCGGACGGTGGAAGAGGGCAAGAAGGTCCTGGAGGTAATGTCGGAAAACGGACTCAAGCAGGGAGAGAACAACCTGGAGATCTATGTAATGACCGAGATCCCCAGCAACGTGGTCCAGGCGGAGCGCTTTGCCGAGGTGTTCGACGGTTTCTCGATCGGCTCCAACGACCTGACCCAGCTCACCCTGGGGATCGACCGCGATTCGGAGACCATCAGCGAGCTGTTCAATGAACGCGATCCCGCCGTCAGAGAGACCATCTCCACAGCCATCCGGGCAGCCAGGAGGAAAGGGCGCAAGATCGGCCTCTGCGGCCAGGCTCCCAGCGATTTTCCCGATTTCGCCGGATTCCTGGTGGAAAACAACATCGACAGTATCTCGTTTAATCCCGATGCGATCGCCAAAGGGATCGAGAATATCATTGAAGCAGAAAAAAAGAAATAACATGCTGAATCTACTATTACTCGGTATTCCGGGAAGCGGCAAGAGCACTCATGGTCAGATCCTGGCCGGCAAGTACGGTCTGTTCCATCTCGAAGCGGGAGAGGTCATCCGTAAAAAGATAGAGAACAACGAACCGCCGGCTGAAGAGTTGAAATCTTACCTGGAGAGCGAAAAGCTGGTTCCCGACGAAATGATCAACGGGATCATGGCAAAAATCATCCAGGAAGAATTCGAAAAAGGTTTTGTCTTTGACGGTTATCCACGGAATGTCAATCAGGCCAGGTTCCTGGATGAACTACTGGAAAAAAAGGGAACTAAGTTGCACCACATCTTTCTGCTGAGCATCCCGGAAGAGACCGGCGTCGAACGGATCATCCAGAAACGTCTTAAGGAGCAGGGACGCACCACCGACCAGTCGGAGGAACTTGTCAGAAAAAGGATGGATGTCCAGAAAAGACTGCTGAAAGAGGTGAAGGACTATTATACGCAACAGCGAAATAATAAACCCTACGAATACGAAGCCGACAGTACGGTGCAGTCGATCCAGGAGGCGATTGATACGATCATCGCCAGGGCAAAAAGTTCAGGCTGATCCCATCCGAACCATCAAATAAAAGCGGGCGGATTCAATAGACGGAGACCAGTTGCTCGTAGTCGAGCCGGGAACGGAGTGCATCATACAGGGCAGTTTCGAATTGCTGCTTTTCAAGCAGCATCTCCAGATCGGCCTGCAAAACAGAACGGTAATCGGTGAGACCGGCCTCGTAACTATCCAACCGGAGATTGAATTGTTCCCGTTTCCACCGGTATTCCTCCCCGGCGATACGGGACTCCAGCCGGGCAATTTCCATGCGGTTGCGGAGGATCTCTTCCTGCCTGCGGATCTCCTTCCCGAGCCGTTCCTTCTGAAGCATGAGCTGTTCCCGGCTGACCAGGAGAGATTGTTTCTCCCTGTGCCTGCCCAGTCCTTCGAAAATGGGGAGACTCAGGCTCGCTCCCACGTAACTGTGATGGAACCACCGCTGATCATTCTCTATGGGCCGGAAGTCCTCGTCGAAATACTGGGTTCCTAAAAAACCATACAGATCCAGCACCGGAAGATATCTTCCCCTGAGCATTTTCAAACCGGTATTGTTCAGGTCGAGTTGCAACTCTATCTCCCTGTATTCTGGCAATTCAGTAATATCTGGCTTTCCGGAAACCGGATCTGACTCCGAAAGCGCCTGCAACATTGATGTATCGGCAACGGTGAGCGCTTTTTCTGCCGGATACTCCATGGCCAGCTTCAGTTCCCGGAGGGAGTTGGTATATTGCATCCGGCGGACCCTTTTCTCCCTTTCCGCACTTTCCAACCGCTGACGGGTATCGTCCATCTGCTCCTGACTGATCAGAGCGTTACGGTAACCGGAACTCACGATCTCCTCCATCCGATGATGAATGACCACCTGACTGGACGAGAGTTCCAGCAACTCCTTCCGGAGCAGCGCCTGAAAGTATGCCCTGCTGATCTCCAGGGCCACGCGCTTTTTTGCTCCGGAAAGTTGATTCGATGCCAGTTCTTCGCGGACCTCCGACCGGTCCATCCTGGCCAGTTTAAGAGGATCGAAAACCGGCTGTCTGATATCCACCCCTGCCCGGACTGCATGCCTGGTGCCCATCTGGATCTCCAGAGGTCTTCCCTCCGGGTCGCCGAAAGCATCCCCCGGAAGAATGGTCACCGGAAGCTGCAGATTGTTCCGGTAGTCGGCTGAAGAACGAATCTCCGGCAAATAGCTGCTGTGCTCCATGTCGGTTTGCCACTCCCTGTAACGGACCCCCAGTTCCATGTTCTTCACCGAAGAATGGTGTTCCAGCCCGAATGCCACCGCCTCTTCTCGGGACATCTCCCGTCCGGACTGTCCCACCAGAATCGCCGGTATACCAATCAGACAACAAATGAGAAGGTATAACGGGAAAAAGTCTCTTTTTTCAGTGCTCTTTGGGAAATGCTTCATGATCAGAATACTTTGGAAGGTTCCACCTTGCGGATGCTCCTGGAAGCGAAATAGGCCCCTGCCAGGGAGATCAGGACGGTCAGAATGAAAAAGGCAACCCACATGTACCAGGCGAAAGAGAACCTCACTCCCGAATCTCTCACTCCGTATTTGAACAGCTGTATCAGGCCACCCCCGATTACGAAACCGGTCAGCGCAATCACCGATGCCTGTATCATGATCAACCGGGTCACCACCTTCCTTTCGGCCCCGATGGCCTTCATGGTGGCATAGTCGTTGATCCGGTCGATGGCTGCGGAATAGAGAGTGAGTCCGATGATCACCCCTCCGGCAATCAGGGCAAAGAGGATAAGTGAACCGATAGATTCCCCGATCCCCCCGTCGCGCAGGATCTTGATAATGGTGGCCCGGCTGAACTGGTTCTTTGTCCATGCTCTCACCCCTGTGGTACTCCGGTTGATGCTGCGGGCGACAAGCAGTGGGGTACTTCCTTCTTCCGGCTCCACCAGGAATGCACTCACTTCATAAGCAGGAAAATTTCCGGCATCCCTGGCCAGTGCAATGCTGGTGAAAATGTAATTGGCCCCGAATCCCCTCGCTCCCTGGGTGATCGCTTTGAGCTCCACCAGTTTCCCTCCCAGGGATACCTGATCACCCAGCCGGATATCGCCCAGATTCTGAAGGTCATACCGGTCGGCAGCGATCCCTCCCCGGTCTATCAGACTCGACAGATCGCCGCGTACAATGTTCCAGGGCCCTCCAATGAATGAAGGAGAAAGGGATCCGATCAGCTGAACCGGAACCGCTTTGCCGTTCTTCAGCTTCATGGTCGTGCCTGAAACAACCAGTGGATGCACTTCCTTCACCCCGGGAACAGAGCGTACCTCATTGCCCTTCCTGACATCGATGGCCGAGAGGCTGTTCACATCCTCCACGTCTTCCCCCACGACCCAGATCTTCGCCTCCGTATTGCTTACCAGGGAATCCATAAGCCCGGTGAGAAACAGGAAAATGCCTGCCTGCTGTCCGATCAGGAACACAGCCACGATCACCCCGACCATGGCCCCGGTCACCTTGGACTTGTCATACATCATGAAACGGAATGCAGTGCGTAACATGGATTAAGGTTCGAGTTCGATGAAGATATTGACCCGCTGTCCGATGAGGAGCTCCTCCATGGCAGAGTCGATCCGTGCCTCGAAGGAGCGCACCCTCCGGTCCATGAATCCCCCGTCGTTGTCGGAAAAGATCGATTTCTCACTGAGCCTGGGAGACACTTTCACCACACGGCCCCGGGCAATGGTGTCGTTCCTGCCGTAAGGAACCGCTTTGACCGGCAAATCCCTGGATAGTCTGACGGCATACAGTTCATCAATTTCTCCTTCAATGGCATAGGGGCCGAGGACCCTGAATTGTCCCACCGGCTGGAGTGCCTTAACGGGCATATTCTCCTCCATCTCCAGGCTCAGCACGATCCCGCTGTCTGCCGGGCAGTAAAAGTGTTTGGACAGCCGGATCTCCTCCTGCCGGAGTAACTGTATGACCGATTGCAATTCATGTTCCTGCTGCTCCTTTTTCAGCATTAATTCTTCCAGGCGCCCCTTTTCCTGTTCCACGCTCAGAGCGGCATCATCCAGCTGTTGCTTGCTGACAGTGCCCTTCTCCTCGGATCTCCGGACCCTGTTCAGGTAGGTCTCCCGGGATTCAAGACTGGATCGCGCAGTTTCGATCGTCCGTGCAGTGGCCCTGATGGCAACCCTGGAACCATGAATCTGAGAGCGCAGGCGCTCGATTCCGGCCAGCATTGCATCATGGCCGATAATGAAAAGGGTATCGCCGGAAGAAAAAGTATCTCCCTCTTCCGCCCGGACCTCCTGAATGGTGCCTCCCACTTCGGGAGCAATTTCCAGGATATCGGTCAGGGAGGATATCCTGCCGTATCCGGATACGGTCCGGACCGTATCCGGGTTGACACTTCCGCGCTCTTCCTGCGATCCACCGCGGTTTCCGCTGCCCCCGCAACCTCCGCAGGTAATCATAAGGAAACTGATCAGTACGGAGCTGATGATGATGGTATTGGTTTTTCTCATCTCTCTTTGATTTTTCCGTCTATAACCTCGATAATCCGGTCCGAATACTCCTCCAGCCGCTTGTCGTGAGAGACCACCACCACCGACTTCCCGGAACCGGCCAGCCCCTTCAGCTCCCTCATGACTGTTTCCATGGATTCCCGGTCCAGTGAGGCAGTAGGTTCATCACACAACATCATGGAAGGATCGGTAACCAGGGCCCTGGCCACTGCGATCCGCTGCTGTTCCCCTCCTGAAAGCTCATCGGGAAATGCATGCAGCTTGCTCTCCAGACCCACTTTCTGAATGGCCCTGCGGGCCTCTTCCCTCGCCCTCCTGCGGCTGCCGTAGCGCAGCCTGGCGGGGAAGGCCACATTCTCGATGCTGTTCAGGGGACTGATCAGATTGATGCGCTGAAAAACGAATCCGATGTGCTGCAGGCGCATGGAGGTCTTTTCATTCCTTCCCATACCCCGTATCTGATTACCCTCCACGGTGACCTCACCGGAGGTGGGTTCCACGATCCCTCCCAGGATCAGCAGCAGGGTGGTCTTTCCCGATCCCGACGGACCGATGATCAGCACCAGTTCGTTCCGGTTGAGATCCAGAGTGGTCTCCCGCAGGGCATGGATCACCTCATTACCGCTGGGATACTCCTTGGTCACATTCTCCAGCCGGGCTACTTGATTCATGCGGAAATCCATAGAAAATACCGTGCCGGGGGCCGGCAATAAACGGGTCGCCCCGTGACAAACATTTGTTTATCTGATTATTACCAGCGATCGGTACTACGGGTGATGATGAGGGTGTGGAACAGGGTCCACATGCCGTGTTTCAATTTTGCCCCCTCCAGCACTTACTCTCCCTATTCAGACATTTTCGATCGCCCGCCAACGGCACTCAGGACCCGGCGAACCATCAGAGTTTACCCTTCCGGCTCCGGACCTCCATGCAACCTATTCAATCCCCTTCCTGTCCCCCAAAAAAGCCCGATGCCATGGAACGATCGACCTTTGTATTGCTGGCCCTGCTGGCGGTCCTTGCCTGTGGCTCCTGTTCATCCACCAAACGAGTCACCGTCAGCCAGCAACGCCAGGGCCTTCTGATGCTGGAAGGAGAGCACATCTACAAGAACAGGGGATTCTACAAGTCGAAGAAGAGCATGAAGCACCGCAAAAAGGTGATGAAGGCCTCGAAGCGGAGAAGCAGGAGGTAGTTCATACATTTTCAGTTTTATCATTATCTTCAGGGTATTGCTCCATCCGGTGATAACAGCACGTACTCTGATCACATGTCCGCACCCATCCTCCTCTCCTACTTCCTGATCCTCATTGTGGTATCCCTATTCAGCTACAGAAAAGGGTTCCTGAATATCTTCAGGACCGAAAAGAGTCTGCCCTGGTTTCTCGGAGGATTCTCGGTTTTCATGATCAATCCCGATACGATCAACATCCTTTCAAAAATGGGAATCGCAGCAACGGAAGGGTACTCGGGGCTTTGGATTTTCTATACAGGGGTATTGGGGGCCGGGTTTCTTCCCATTCTGTTCGCCCCCCTGTGGAGCCGGCTGAGATTCATGACCGATAACCAGTTCATCCTGCTCCGCTTCTCCGGAAGGCCCGCCCGGATCCTGCATCTGTTCAGGGCCGTTTATGTCGGCTACCTGGTGGTTGCCCTTTTTATAGCACAGGTATTCATCGCCCTCTCCAAATTGCTGGTGATCTTTTTTGACATCTCATACGGTCGCTCTTTTCTGTTCATCGGTTTCATCCTTGCCGGATTGATTGCTAAAAATTCGCTGCGCCTGAAAGTGCGCACCGACCTGCTCAACGGTATTCTCTACCTGGCCGCATTCGCTCTGGGCGGGATCTATGTGCTGCGCTTCTTCGGCGGCGCCGGAGAGGTATATCCCCGGTTAATAGCAGAGTATCCGGCTCACATCCGGCTCTTTCCTGAAGGATGGGAGCAAACCAGCTTTGGTACACTTCCCACGGTACTGGTCTATTTTCTCGTCCAGTGGTGGTCGATCCATGTACTGGACGGTGCCGGCCCGGAAGCCCAGCGATTCATGAACTCGCGCGGCCCGTTCCAGGCATTCAAGGCCGCCTTCCTGCCCGTCATCCTTTTCAGCATGGTATTCCTGGCCCATTCATTCGTCATCGATTCAGGCATCCTCATGGTCCATGATTCGTCCGGGTTGATTCCGCAGATTAACGGGAGCGCTGATGTGGAGGCCGGATTCATTCAGCTCTATAAACAGGCGATGCCGGGTGGGCTCAGCACCCTGGTCTTCCTGGCATTCTTCGTGGGACTGATCAGTTTTCTGGAGTCTTTCATCAACTGGGGCTCCTCCTTCGTGGTGGTGGATGTCTTTAAGACCTACCTGATCAGAGATCGGGGGGAGCGTACCTACAGCGTACTCTCCTATGCGATAATGGCCCTGGTAGGAGCCTCGGGCATACTGATCGCATGGTACAACACCCATCTGCTGGGACTCCAGAAATTCATCTTCTCCATGGGAGCCGGAGTGGGTCCGGTCTTTATCCTGAGGTGGTTCTGGCAAAGGATCAACGCCTGGTCACAGCTGACTGCCATGCTGTCAAGCCTGATTTTTGCAGTGGGATGGGATCTGCTGTACGTCAGGTCCGGGGATTTCCACCAATTCGTCGAAAACGCCACCGGAACACTGAATATGAGTCCCTATGCGTGGAAACTGCTTTGCCTGACCTTCCTGGTAACCATCACCTGGCTCTCCGTCACCTACCTGACACGTCCGGATGATGAAGCCACGCTGAAAGCATTTCAGGAAGAAGTGCGAATCGATCGGAGTCCCGGAAAAGGCCAATGGAGGAAAATCCTGCTTTTGCTTGCATATCCGTTGGTTTCAATCCTTCCTTTCCTGATCATCTGGCAGTTCAAGTTCGGATCGGCACTGCTTGCGGCCGCAATGACCGTCAGCTGGACACTCCTGTTAATGCTGACGGTTCGCGGGATGTCCCGAACCGGAAACTAAACGTACAGGCATTCATTCCTGACCTCCGGATCATCTCCTCTCCTTCGTTCAGGCGACCGGGATCCCTTCCGGGGTCATTCCTCAACAGCCACGCCGTATAGAGATCATATCGTGCCAGCTTGCTCAATTCCAACGCCGCCCCATAGAACTCCATGCCAAGTTCCTCCTCTCCTTCTGAGAAATGGTAATCCACAAGGAACCAGTGCAGAAGGATCAGGAACTGGTAATCATCGAATGTGGCCGTGTAATTATCGATGGCATCGACCCAGATCCGGGCTGTTTCATTTGTCCCTGCCTTCCCGAGCTTATACCTGGCATACAGCAGAAAATGCTCCGGGAGTGCATTCTGATTCTTCTGCAGGGGAGAGGCTTCATTTTCCGAGGATTCATACTTTTCCACCATCTCTGCCAGCAATTTCTCCATGATCACATATTCCTGTACCAGGACCAGGGCAATCATTACATACTGTTCGAACTCTATGACTCCCTTCTCCAGATACCCCGGATACTGATGGGCTGTTTCAGCGTTTTTCCGGATCAACCCCTCCAGGTCACATGTTCTGTTCTCATCCACAAAACAGTGGTGAAGAATCATTGCGGCCAACCTTCTGCCCAGAGGCCATGGATGAATAACGGAATATACATTCCATCCGGCAATATAGGAGTATCTGCTGATGCACTTTTCCCTGTCCAGGCTCAGCAAATCGGCCAGGTAAAGAATAGTATGCCCGAACAGCCGGCCCTGCTCAGTAGTTTCATATTTCATATAAGCCTCTATGCGGAATGCATAATTATGGAACAGGTGATTGATGTCCACAAATCTTTCAAAGAAGTAAATGCGGCCGTTCTCATCCGAGGCATATGCTTCAATAAGACGGTCGGTGATCGCGTTGCTTTTCCGGAAACAGGCACCCACCGATAACCGGACCTCCATTGAGTCGAGCAGCTCATCGGGCAATTTGCAGAATTCCTTCAATGCAGAAAAGTTCTCATTCTCATAAGCAACCTGGAAGAGCACCGCCAGAATGGAAGCCCTCCATGAAATGCTCATCGGCCAGGCAGAAAGATCACGGAAGAGTGTCATATCAAGCCTGCCGTTCCTGTGGGCAAGGAATAGCGCATAGAGATAGAAGTAGAGATTCTTATGGTTGAATTCCACGTGCAGTTCTCTGATCCCGAACCGGTTCTCTTTTCTGAATTCCGACAGGATCCCATTCTTTAAAAGGTCATCATAGGCATGGTAATACCCTGTTTCTCTTTTCAGATGAACAGGATAGTGTTTCTTAAGTACGCTTTTCCGGACCGAATCACAGTTTTTATTGTCGTTCAACATTTCAATGATTTTCCAGATCAGATCCTCTTTCTGTTCGGAGTAGCGCGTCTGAAACACCATTTCTTCCATAAATTCCCTGATCACCTCAATTTGATGAACCATATCCAGCGAGGTCCTCCGGCGATATAATGAAGAGACGAAATGGAAAGAGATCGGAATTTTCATCATATCCCGGATATTCCAGGGGATGCACTCATAAAAAACCGCGTTGCCCCCGTCGCCATTCCCAAGGGCTATCAGTTTGCGGATCTCAGAATTCGAAAACACAGGGATATTCCTGTAACCCGGATTCAACATCTCCGCGCTGTGGGCGTACCAGTTCTTTTCTTTGATCTTCTCAAATGTATCTGACAGAAGGGAATACCACACTGAGCTGCTGCAGCTGACAATGACCTTGATCTTTTTCTGATACCCGAAACGGTGGACCACTTCAAATATATACTCCAGTACACTGTTCAGTCTGCCCTCGTTCTGGCTGAGATCATCCAATCCGTCTATTACCAGCAGAAACTTCGCCTCCCTTAATTTAATATCATTCAGAAACACATTGAATACATTGCTCCAGGAAGCGATATCCAGATGCAGCGGATTTCCGGATCTTCCGGCCGGACTTAGAAGGGAGTGAAAGGAAACGGCAGTGCAGAAAAGGCAGTGATAATGTCTCGATCGTTCCTTCACCCAGTGGGCCAGTGCGACAGACTTTCCAAATCCGTCCGGAGCAATGACAGGATGGATTAAAAAGGAAGAATCAAGAAAGTTATCCAGATCACCATTGATCCTTTCCCTCGGAATCGTTATGTTGAAGTGGCCCAGGGATTTTCTTTCGATACTGGAGAGAGTGAATTCGGTGAACTGATTCACTTCATGGATCACCTCTGCCCGCTGCTGTTCCGCATAATCCTGAAACGCACCACGCTTTTTGCAATAGCTCTGATAATCCTTGGATCCGCAATAGATGGCCAGGGTATCCAGCACGTAGGTGGAAAACGAGGAACGGGAAGGTAGCAGTCCAAAATACCGCCTCAGCGTGGTACTGCTGACCTTCCTTCCGGTCTGCGACCTGATCGTTTCTGACAGCTTCTCACACTCCCTGGGAGAGTTCACAGGAGTTCCGAATATTCTGACCAGATCTTCTTTCAGGCGTTGGTCCATGACAGTTCATTAAAGTTATAAATAATGCGGTACCATCAGTGGAGATAAGCTCTTCAATTTCACTTGACAGATTTGACAGATCCGCAGAGCTGATATTCCCTATAAATTAATCTATGATTTTATGACAACATCCATATTGAACCCCCTGAAGCTTATATCTACTTTGAAAATGAGAACTACTTCGTTACTGCTTTCATTCATCGCAGCATTTTCACTGAATCTTTCAGCCCAGATCAGCTGGCAGGAAACCTACGGCGGAAGCGCCACCGACCAGGGAAGCGCCGTGTGTACCACCTCTGATGGAGGCTATCTCCTGGCCTCCAACGTCAGGTCCACAGATGGAGATGTTACCAACAAGACCACCGGGGACACCCTCGATTACGACATATGGCTGGTGAAGTCGAATTCATCGGGTACCATCGAATGGACGAAAGTCTACGGCGGCACTCAGGACGACCGGCCTCTGTGTGTCATCCGGACCTCGGACGGAGGATATGTGATCACCGGGAATACCCGCTCCAATGACGGTGATTTTGCCGGTACGGGTTTTCATGGCACGGTCGACCTTTTTTTGCTGAAATTAAATAGTTCCGGAGAGAAAGAGTGGCTGAGATGCTATGGAGGCTCAGGATACGAAAATGGGTTCAATGTAATTGAAAATTCAGAAGGAAACTACCTGGTGGCCGGTATGACATATAATTCGGGATCTTCCGGGGACCTCTCCGGCACCTCCTCCAGGGGGTGGACCGATGCCTTCATTCTGAAAGTGAGCAGCACCGGCACCATAATATGGAAACAACGATACGGGGGAAACCTGGACGACCGGGCCAGAGACATGCTGGAGATGGAGGATGGCGGGTATATGTTTGCCTGTGAGGCGGAATCCTACGCCGGCAGCGGAGAAGTGAATGTGAATTTCGGCAATAACCACACCTATGACTTCTGGATTCTTCGACTGAATAGTACGGGGCAGATCCAGTGGAAAAAAAACTTCGGAGGAACCAGTCATGAACGGCCCGGAATGATTCGAAGGTTGGCCGATGGCAACTTCATTATCGTTGGTTTTACACAATCCACCAATATGGATGCCACAGGCAACCATGGCGGACGAGACGGATTTATCGTCAAGATGGATCCCGATGGCAACAAGCTGTGGTCCAAAACGCTCGGAGGATCGGGTGATGATTTCCTGGAGGATATACTGGTGTTGAATGACACCTCCTTCATGGTAACCGGATATTCGGGATCGGCCGATGGGGACCTGACCGGTAATTACGGATCCAGCGATGGGTGGGTCGCTGAAATACATACCAACGGGAATCTTCTTTCAAGCCAGAATCTGGGTTCATCGGGAGCAGACAGGCTGCTGGAACTGGATCTGCTGCAGAATGAACAAGTAGTGTTGACCGGTTATGCCGGCGCTTCTGACGGGGATGTGGTTTCTGTCAGCGGAGCAGCGGATATCTGGGTGTTGAAACTGGGTGATGCGGATACAGTGGACATCGAGGAGCCGGATCCGCCGGAGGGTGGCCTGGTGGCATACTGGCCATTCAATGGGAACACCCTGGACTCTGTCGCGCAACATGATCTGACGGCCAGCGGCACTGTCACTTACCAGGAGGGGATGTTCGACAGAAGCGTGAAAATCGAGAATGCCGCCTATCTCACCACCGGTACGCTTCGGGATTTTTACACGGGGAGGAATGCATTCACCATCATGTTCTGGTTCAGGAAAGAAAGCCTGGCAAACTGGACCGACCACATCTTCAGTCTGGGAAAAACAGGTGCCCCGGGATTCGATATTTCCTACCGGGAAGAACTGATCCAGGTAAGACGTTTTCACTGGGGCGGCGATACCTACACTGTCCGGACCGCGGAGGAGCCCTACACCGATTATTACAGTTTTGTGGATGACCTGTGGCACCATGTAGCCGCTTCCTACAACGGCACGGAGCTTGCCCTTTTCGTGGATGGTGAGCTTATCGGCACTACCGAGGCGCCTACCTCCATAGGCAGCCAGAACGATTTGTATTTCGGAGTGGAGCGCCCGGGGGTCTGGCCCTGCAGCGGATATCTGGATGAAGCCTACTTCTATAACCGGGCTCTGGCCCCCGCGGAGATCGAGTCGACGTACCAGACATCCGTTTGCAGTGATTATTCCTACCAGGATACCGTGAGCTATTACGTCTCCGATGCATCCTTTGAAGGTGCCTCGCCAGTGATCGTAAAACAACAATCAGATAGCCTGAAAAGTGCGCTGGGCGGCTGCGACAGCATCATAGAACGATATGTGAAGTTCATCTTCAGTCCTGTCTACTGCACCGACACCTTAGTGTATCAGGACACCCTCATCATTTCAGATACGAGCCACATCCAGGTGATGGATACCACCGTGGTGATGGTGCATGACACCACCCTGGTGACCATCCAGGATACGGTTCACACGGAGGTAATGGATACCACACTGGTAACGGTGACCGATACCCTGGTCATCAACGCACCCATGACAGGGATCGATCCGCCCGGTAACTACAATACGCTGAAAGTCTATCCCAATCCTGCCCGTGAAACGCTCTATATCGAAACGGGCGATTACACCCGGATGACCGGCTACCGGCTGAAGATCATCAATCCCATTGGAGTCGTTGTCTTTGAGCGGTTCATAGCGGATCCTCTTTACGAGATCAACCTGCTCAACTGGACGGCCTCCGGAGTGTATTACCTCCAGCTGATCGACTACAGGGGAAGCATCATCGATACCCGGAAAATTGTAATGCGATAAAGTCATCTCAAACATGGTATTTATGAAACGAAGTACGCTACTGTTCCTGCTCTGTGTGAGCATCACCGGATATGCCCAGATGGAACTGACCATCACGGGAGAAGATACGGCATGCATTGGACAGGGATCTACCTATTCCGCTGTGACCACTGCCTACCCCAATCACTACTTTTTCCGGGATACCGCCGCGGCCAATTCTGGCGGAAACGGTTTTTCTGCATTAAGACCCGGGTACACGTTCGATGATATTACCAACACCTTCTCCTACGATTTTTGGGTCAAACCTGCCAGGACCATTACCATGAGAGGTGAAAGCAACGTCTGTCCCGGAGGCGTCAGTGTACCTCTGGCCAATTCAGGTCAGAACTGGGCCATCGTACCATCCGGTCTGGGTAATGGTAATCTGAGCGTTGGTTTGTCCATCGGTACCAACGGACTGATGGTGGGGGAGCATTCCGCAAATATCATGGTATCGAGGCTAAGTCATACAGTGGCCATTAATGACTGGGTCCATGTGGCCATCGTTTACAGTCCGGACAGTGCAGTTTTATACCTCGACGGTGTTCCGGTGAGAACCAGGGCTATCCATTGTCCTTCGAATAACAAATGCATTGCCACGGGGATTACCGGGTATTATTATTCTCCGGACTTCAGAGGGAATATCGATGAGTTCAGGGTCTGGGATATCGCCCTGACTGCCGGACAGGTCAGTGAATTGAAAGATAAAAAACTGGTCAGTACCATCGAAGGCCTGAGGTATTACGCCAGCTTTGACAACGGAAAGTTCGAGCGTACCCTGGGCGATCTCGGGACCAGGAATATGACCGTACAGGGCAGTATCAACGAAAGCACTCATATCAAGCCCAGTACCTGGACAGTCGATCCCTTTTCAGGAACAACTGCCGCCGACCTGACTCCGTTCACCCCGGAGGATATCACCTACCTGTGGTCGAATGGTGCCACCCCGGCAAGCATTACCTATACTCCGGAACAAACATTCAATGTCCTTTACGTGGATGCCTATGCCGGATCCTACCTGATGACCGACACCATCACGGTCATCGGGGAGGATTGTGGTCAGGTTCCTTCAGAGGACGGACTGGTGGCTTATTATCCTTTCAACGGCAATGCCAACGATGAAAGCGGGAATGAAAATCATGGCACCGTTTCGGGTGCTTCCCTGACGGAGGACCGTTTCGGTCAGGAGCAGAGTGCCTACTATTTTGATGAGAATGACGCCATACGGGTTCCCCACAGTCCCTCCATCAACTTCAATGCATCACAGGACAGCTACAGTGTCAATTTCTGGGTGAAGGCCCAGCCTGCCAGTCCGTCCCTGGCAGGAGGGGTGCTGATCGCCAAGGACGGGACCCCAGGATACCCGTTCAAGATCCAGTCCCATTTCAACGAAACCTACTTCGTCAATGCTGCCGTATATGATTACGACAACACCATCGGTTCGGGGGTCCGACTGGAAGATTTCTGGGATGATCAGTGGCACCAGATCACCTTCGTGGTCGATCATCCTTCGGACCTTATATCCATTTACCTGGATAAAGAATTAATCGAGCAGACGCTCAACAACACCATCTCCGCCGGGCATAATACATGGGATCTGACCATCGGGAACGGATGGGCCGGGGACAAACCGTTTCATGGATACCTGGATGACATTCGCCTCTACAACAGAAGCCTGGAAGAGGAAGAGATCACCAGTCTTTTCTACGAAGGAAAATGCGTGGAGGTCATCTATGATACAATCCGGGTTACCGTTTATGATACCATAACATCATCCGGGTTACCCGCGGAGAATCTGGTCTCCTACTATCCCTTCAGCGGAAATGCCAATGATCTGGGAAGCAGCGGCAATGACGGGGTTGTTCTCGGACCGGAACTGACCACCGATAGGGATGACAACGAAAACAGCGCTTATTATTTCGACGGGGTGGACGATCATATCCTGATCCCCGACAGTCTGCACATTACCAATGACTTCACGATCTCCTTCTGGGCCTTTCATGAAAAACCTTCCGGAAATGCCAACATCCTGTCCGATGGAAGCACCAATGCCGGCGGGAACGATTTCCTGATCAATTTCAGGGAAAACAACCTGGGTATCCGGGCCGATAAATCCGGAAAATCCCTGAATCATGAAAACTCCTATCCCGCAGAATTATCGGGTCTGGATATCATGAATAAATGGGTTCATGTGACCTGGACGATGAATCCTTCCTATTCGAAGATCTTTCTGAACGGGGAAGAGATTGCCCGGATCGACCGGCCGGGCACGAACCTGGGATACCACGATCCGAATTCCTACATCGGTACCCGGAAGGTGTGGACCAATCCCGATAACTTCTTCCAGGGGAAGCTGGATGAGATCCGGATCTATTCCAGGGAGCTGGACCCGCTCCAGGTGAAATCGCTCTATGAAGGCACCGCAGGCACCTGCCTCTACTATGATACCGTCACCACAGAGGTGTTCGATACCACCTTCGTGACCGTTCATGATACAACATTGGTCACCATTCATGACACCATCCACACCGAGGTGATGGACACCACACTGGTATCGGTCACCGACACGCTGGTCATCAATGCCCCCCTGACAGGGATCGATCCACCCGGAAACTACAATACGCTGAAGGTCTATCCCAATCCTGCACGGGAAAAACTCTTCATCGAAACGGGAGACTACACCCGAATGAACGGCTACCGGCTCAGGATCATCAATCCCATGGGCGTCACTGTGTTTGAAAGGTTCGTTGCAGATCCGCTGTACGAGATCAATCTCCTCAACTGGACCGCCACCGGGGTGTATTACCTCCAGGTCATCGATTACCGCGGACACATCACCGATATCAGAAAAATCCTTATGGAGTAAATGCTTTATTATAAAAACTTTAACCTTCCATATCATGACCCGACAGATTCACTTGTTCATGGCCGGCCTTCTGCTTTTCGCAGCAATGCCCCTGCATTCCCAGGAGGTAATAGCATCCTCAGGGGATTATTTCGAGAACAGCTCCGGCTCCCTCTCCTTTACTCTGGGTGAAATCGCTACAGAGACTCTGGAAAATGATCAGATGGTCCTTAACCAGGGATTCCAGCAGTCCGGCTTAACGATTACGAAAGTATCTGAAGCAGAAAAATCCCCGGTTCAATTGGACGTTTATCCGAATCCTGCCTCTTCCTATGTCATTCTTTCGCTATCTGAAGAACCCGGGAAAGATTGGTTGTTCAGAGTAGTAGCTTCTTCCGGTAAGATCATGATTCAGAAAAAAATCGACGACAGGAAAATCACTGTACAGCTGGAATCCTGTCCGCCAGGTATCTACCTCCTTCAGATCTCGGATGGGAATAGTATGACCCACAGCTACAAAATTGTCAAACACTAACAGAAACTTCATGAAAATTGTACACCGGCTACTATGGCTGGCATTCGTATTCTCTCAGGTGAATTCGCTGTCAGCACAATCAACAGATCTCGTGATCGAGTTTGAGCAGAGTCAGGATCTCGATTCCTGGGTCCAGTTTGCCAACGGATCTGATGATCCGGGCTATCTCTTCATGGACGATAACCCCAATATCTGGGGAATCAACAGAACACAAAAGTGCGGCCGACTTATTATTCAGAACGATGCTCAACCTTGGGCCGGCATTTATACAGATGCACATGGCCCGATTGAGATAACGCCGTTGATGCATACTGTTGAGATCATGATATATAAAACAACCTTCTCGGAGATCCTCTTTAAACTGGAGGATCCGAGTATCGACCCCATCGAGGTCTCTGTTCAAAATTCCAAAATCAACGAATGGGAGTTGCTCACTTTCGATCTCTCGGGTGCCATTGGAAAGACATTCAGCAGGATTACCCTTTTCCCCGATTATCAATCACCGCGCACATCGGGATCCGACTGCAGGATCGACAATATCAGGTTCATTACCTACCCGGTTACCGTCTCTTCGGAAAATCTGATCGCATTCTATCCGTTTAACGGGAATGCCCTGGATGTCAGCGGAAACGAAAATCATGGTGAAGTAGTGGGAGCCCGGCTGACCAGGGACCGCTTCGGTGTGGAGAACAGCGCTTATTACTTCGACGGAATGGATGACTACATTGACATGGGAAGGGACCATTCAATAAATCCGGGACAGAGCTTCTCCATCTCCTGCTTCATCAAACCTGAACCCAACGGCAGTAATGGGGTGATTTTCCGAAACCGTTATTACGGATTTGCATTGATGGCTAATCCATTAGGCGGAGTACAATTGGATGTATACGTCTACAACAATGGAGGTGAAGCCACCCGAACAGCCTACGCGAGTTATGAGATTATGGACCACCAATGGCACCATGTGGCTGCCACCTGGGACTCCTATACCTCTAAAATCTATGTGGACGGTGAATTGATCATCGAAGAATCTGCTATCGGAGAAGAAATTATCTATTCCGGGAATGCGGCTGCCATGGGCAGAGATGGTGACGGAGATGTTTTTTTCTACAAAGGGGCCATCGATAATTTCAGAATTTATGAGAATGTGCTCGATCCATATGAAGTATGGTCACTGAGCCAGACGGATGCCTACCAGATGGTATATGATACGGTTTATGATCAATCACGGCTCTTTGAATATCCTGTCTATCGTGAAGGACCTGTCAAGTATTTGCTCTTTGAATCGTACTATTCGGAAGATAGTGACCAGGTGAATGTGTATGAATTACAGGCATATGCCAATGGAGTAAACCTTGCACTCAACGGCCATGGTTATATAAGCAGCAGTGTGGAAAGCGGAGGATACGCCGTGGATGGCAATCATTCCACCAGGTGGTCCAGCGACCGAAGCAGGCCCGGACCTGATATGGAGGATCCTCATATTCTGCTGATCGTTCTCGATGAACCCATCCTCCTGGACAGTATTCTGTTGGATATTCAGGGTTTCGATGCATGGAATCAGACGTTCAGTATGATAGTTTCCAGGGATTCTGTCAACTGGAAGCTCCTGGACAGAAGAGAGGATACCACCGGGATCTTTACCTATCCGATATTCAACAGAAAGGCTGTTTCTCTTCCTGATACAGTCTACACCACCCAATATGATACCGTGTTCATTACAGATCCGGGTGGTGTTTCGGTCACTGATACTCTCATTATCGATGTCACCCTCACCGGAGTCGATCCTCCCGGTATAATCAATTCCCTCAGAATCTATCCGAATCCTGCCAGGGACTATGTTTTTATTGAAACAGGTAACTATATGGAAATGAACGGATACCTGCTCCGTATCGTCAACCAGTTAGGTTCCATTGTTTTTGAGACCTCAGTTGAAATTCCTCTTTATGCGGTGGACCTATCCTCCTGGACAGGAACGGGAACTTACTACTTCCAGGTGATCGATCCCTCCGGTGAAAAGATTGAAACCCGCATGATTATCCTGGAATAATCTAAAAATAAATTGCTTTGAATAAACAACCGCCACCACCCTTTACCTGCACCTTCTCGTCGAATTTTCCCGAGTTGCTGCATCAACTGAATATCACCCTGGCTATCAGCACTTACCAGGCCGGGAAAGTAGTCTTTATTTCCGCCACTGAAGATGAAGGGCTCATCCAGCTTCCCAGGAATTTTCAAAAGGCGATGGGAATGGCCGTTCGTCCTGATAAAATGGCGATAGCCGTGAGGGATGAGGTGATCGTTCTTACGAATTCTCCGGAGTTGGCCCGTACCTATCCAACGAAACCCCATACATACGATGGGCTATTTATCCCCATGGCTACCTACTATACAGGCCATCTGGACCTGCATGATCTGGAGTGGACGACATCGGGACTGCTGACAGTGAATACCCGGTTTTCATGTCTTGCACTGGTGGATGAACGCTATAGTTTTACTCCCGTCTGGAAGCCCGGTTTCATCAGTCAGATCGCCCCGGATGACCGATGTCATCTCAACGGGATGGTTCTGGAGAACGGATCCCCGAAATATGTAACGGCTCTCGGAAAATCAGACCGGGCAGAAGGATGGAGAACTGAAAAAGCACATGGGGGGATCATCATCGATGTGCAGAAGAATGAGATTATCGCTGATGGGCTGGCGATGCCTCATTCGCCCCGTTTGTACGATGGATCTCTCTACTGCCTGTTGTCAGCCATGGGACAGCTTATAAGGATAGAGCCTTCCAGTGGCGGCACAGAAGTCATGCATGAGTTTGACGGTTACGTTCGGGGGATGTCCAGGTATGGAGATTACCTGTTTGTCGGTCTTTCTAAGATCCGCCGAAATAGCTCTCCGTTTGGAGATCTGCCGATCGCTCAGAAATCGGTGAGATGCGGTATTGAGGTCATACATTTCCCAACCATGAGCAAGGTTGCTCAGATCCAGTACCAGACCAGCGTGGAAGAGTTATATGATCTGAAAATCCTGGAGGGAATGAAGCGGCCGAATGTATTGAGCACCGCCAAAGAAGAGTTCCGAAAGGCCTTGCTGCTTCCGGACGGCCAAACGTTCTGGGCCAGAGAAGAACCCGTTGAACCCAACAATGAGATCCGACAATTATGAATACATACCTGCACCATCAGTACCGGGAAACCAGGAATAAATTCAATAAATACTCCGCCAGGCTCCGTAAGAGCCAGGAGAAAGGTGAGTTTTTCAGATACTCTAAACGAAAGCAGCACTTTCTCCTGAGCCGGATTCGCAAACTCTGGGAAAAACTGCGAATCCTGGAGGCCCGGTTGAAACTGGCCACGCTGGGGACTTCCCTGGCTCTGATCCTGATGGTCTCCAGCACACATGCCCAGCAGTTTGTTGAAGCTCCTGAAAAAAATCCCCTTTCAGCCCCCACCATATTTGGAGAACACATGCAGTTGCTGGATGTGGATGGTGATGACGATTTAGATATCCTCACTTCATTTTACTATCGCAGGATCGAATACTATGAAAACACTGGCGGTTCCGCTCAACCACTCTACAAAAAGGTGCCTGACCCGGAAAACCCGTTTTTTGAGGCACTTGATGAAAACTACTTTAATATTTACTACCTGAGAGGAGCGGCAGATATTGATGGGGACGGGGATATGGATCTGTTGATGGAAGACGGAGAAGTGCTCATAAATAACGGATCCAATGATTCCATTGCTTATAAATGGGAGAATCTTCCCAGTGAAAGTATGTGGAGGATGTACAACCTGGGCGACATCGATGATGACGGGGATATGGATGTGATCAATATGGATCCGGAACGTGGGGTGATCGTAAATGAAAATACCGGAAACAGTGCAAACTTTGTTCTAAGTGATACGGAAACCGTTCTGCCTGTTGCAAACTGGAATACTGCCATTGATGGGATATCCGATTTTAAGGTGGCCGATCTGGACGGGGATGGGGATCTGGATATCTTTTTTACTTCCGGCTTCGATACTGAAAGCGGTTGGGTTCAGAAATCATTCCTCTTAAAAAATATCGGAACCTCAGAAAATGCTGCATTTCTTCTGGAGAGCGACCAGAACAATCCTTATCAAATAGCCGCAGAAGGAGAGATGCATCTGGGAGACCTGGACGGCGACGGCGATTATGATCTGATCGCTGAGTCCTATCCGGCCATGTACAGGTACTACACGCTGCATAACAATACCCTTTCCGAGAATCAGCAGTTGATCCCGGAATTGTATGACGGGGTTATCCTCCCTTACAGTTATCACGCTCCCCAATTTGTCGATTTTGATGGGGATGGGGATCTGGACATCTTCGCAGGTGAGGAAGAAATCACCTATTACGAACAAGTCCGGGTAAACGGGAATCCGAGATTTGTGAAGAAAGATTTTCTCCTCCCTTTCCTGCAGGACTACGACAGTGAAAGCTTTCTGGGTTTCGCTGATCTGGATAAGGACGGGGATGAGGATATCCTGTTCGTTACGACCGAATACAATCAGGAAGACTATAAATACAACGAAGTCTATCTCCTATTTGAGAATAGAGGGAGTGCACAGGAACCGGACTACACCCAGAGGCCCTCTGCTTCCTTCGGAAATATCGAGGATTTCTTGATCCCTTCCTTTGTGGACATTGATGATGACGGAGATCTGGACCTCTTTATGATGGGTGTGGAACGTATCCAGGGAGACTGGACCCTGCGGGTACGGTATTTTGAAAGTACCGGGGAGGATCCCTTTGAGTTTACAGAACGATTTGGACTGAATGCCAATCCCCTGGATGGAATCTCCGATGCTTACTATCCGGATGTGGAATATAGCGGAATCCAGTTCAGCGATATGGACCACGATGGAGATTACGATGCCGTTTTCAATGACTATTACGGCAAGATCTACTACCTGGAAAACAGGGGCACCGCAGCAAAAGCGGAATATGTCGATGTGACCAATACGGGACCCTTCTTTGGAATATCAGCGGGAGAGCTCAGCTCCATCAGCCTTGTGGACATCGACGGCGACGGAGATGATGATCTGTTTACCCATGAAGAATACAGCATGGTCTCCCGGTTTTATGAGAATACAGCGATGAATACCTCCAATCAACCACCTCAGGAACAAACGGGAACATTCACGCTCTACCCCAATCCGGTGACCGAAGAGTTGAAGATACAATTTGAGGCAGGGTTATTCGAATTCCTGGATATTGAAATCATCAATCTTCAGGGAGAATTACTTGCAAAGGAAAGGGTCCACCATTTGCAAAGAAAAGAGGTGCATGCCATAGACACGGAATCCCTGGCTGCCGGTTGCTACCTGATCAGGATCCGGGCCGGGGGTAAAGCGCTATACGGTAAATTTATCAAACAGTAAGAGATTGTTCGACCGCCAAATACTCATCCAAATGAAGAGCAGCTACTTAATCCTTAGTTTCCTGCTAATACTAACTTCTACCGCTACCGCCCAACCTCCCCGGGCATTTAACTATCAGGCGGTGGCCAGGGATGCATCCGGAGAACTGATCATCAACTATTGGCCTGAGGCAGAATATATGGATCCGGGACATGTGCCGGGGGCCATCCAGTATACCCCGAAAGAGAGTCTGCTGCTCGACAACCAACTGAAAACCCTTCCCGCTGACAGGACCATCGCCATCTACGGATATTCGGGTCTGGTGAGCGCATCGGTAGCATCCTACCTGAGACTTCTCGGATACGATGCAAAATGGGTTCAATTCGGCACCAACGGAATGATCTACGACGAAATGACCAAAGGCCAGTGGAGCCCGGGCGCCATAATGAATTATGAATACGTAACAGACTGATAAACTTCAACCCGTATGAAAAAAGAAATTCTGATTCTCTTACTTTCACTTTCGCTGACACACGTATTTGCTCAATCCTGGAGCAAGCTCGAGAGTGAAACAGATGAAAGCCTGACTGCCATTTGTTTTATAAACCCGGGGACCGGGTATGTCTGCGGTGCCAATGGGACCCTATTGAAAACCACCAATGGCGGCACCAGTTGGGATCTGTTGAACAGCGGAACCACCCTACCCTTGAATGATATCTGTTTTGTAAACCCTGACACAGGCTTTGTTTCAGGCGGGGTATGGGATGGAGAAGGTATCGTCCTGCGAACCCTGAACGGAGGAGACAGCTGGAGTATGAGCGGTTCCTGCAGCAACCAGATCACCTCTGTGGAGTTTATTAATGACAGTGTGGGATTCTATACCGGGGGAGCAGGTTGCGGAACCGGAATCGCCATGACCACAGATGCGGGAGAGACCTGGGTCAATGTGAATAATCCCAGTTCCCATATCTGGAACCGTGAAGTGTTCTTTGTGAACGACACTATCGGTTATATCGTTGGCAGCTATGAGAAATTCATCAAATCTACGGACGGAGGGGAAACCTGGACCGGCACTATCGACATGTCGAAAGGAATGTATCGGGGTTTGTGGTTTACCAGTGTTGAAACAGGTTTTGTAAACGGTGCTGCCGGAGTCAAAAAAACGGTGGATGGCGGAAAAACCTGGGAGATTGTTTTACCGGGCATCAATGGGAATAACATCAAGTTTGCATCCTCCAGGGTGGGATTTGCGATGAATGGAAAAGAGCTGTATAAAACATGGGATGAGGGAGAGCATTGGGAGATAGAAGATACCGGAAGTGATACGGTTCTGTCTGTTGATTTCCTGGATGAGAGCTATGGATTTGCCTGTGGCAGAAGCGGTGCACTCCTGAAGTGGTCGTGTGACTGCCCCGGGTCATTTCAGGATACTGTCACCGTTATCTATTACGATACGGTCCACTGTCAGAATTACAACATCGCATTAAGTCAAACCTATTCTGCAAGTATTATGGACAGCTTGAACCACCCGGGGCATAATCCACGAAGGGCCTTTGACGGCGATTTAGCTACAGGATGGCACCCGCAATCGTTTCCTGCCGAATGGATTGCCGTGCATTTCGATAAACCCATGGATATTGACAGCATAGGATTCTGGTACGGTCAGGATCCAGCCGGTGCAACCAAACAAGAAATATTTTCTACGATCGACAGTATTTCCTGGGATCTTATTGAAGTCATCGAGCCATACCATGCGCTTGGAGGAGGATCCTATAAATACTATCCCTCTGATCCGATTGAATCATCAAGAGGAATAAAAATTACGACCACAGAAAATCCCTCCTGGGTGAACTGGAAAGAGATTAAGGTCTGGGGAAAAGATCCGGAAACCTGTTTATTCAATGTTTTCGACACCACCTTTATCACCGTGGTTGATTCAATAACCATTGCAGATACCGTTACGGTCACTCTTTATGATACCATTCCTGTGATCGATACGACCCATATCACCATGGTTGACTCTATTTCAGTTACAGATACATTAATAATTGATGCTGTGATCACTGAAGTAGGCAACCATCTGCTGTCAAACAGGATCAAAGTCTATCCTAATCCGGCCAGGGATCATCTGTTCATCCATACCGGCAACTATGAGATGATGGAGAATTACCATCTAGTTATTGTTGACCAGCGGGGCACTGTAGTGTTTGAAGAGAGGGTGGAACAACCCCTTTATGAAGTGAACCTCTCTGATTGGACAGGTATGGGTCTGTACTTCATTCAGGTCATAGATTCAGGCGGGCGGATTCAGGAGATCAAAAAGATCATCCTGGAGTAGCCGGCGGACCGGGAAATGAAAACTCCATGAAGATGAATTAATCACCAAAATCACATAAAGATGAAAAGATACTTTTTTTACCTGTTTGCGTTGATGAGTCCAATGTTCATGATCGCCCAGTCGCCCCAGGCTTTTCAATACCAGGCCGTTGTCAGAGATGCCAACGGAAGTCTGCTTACGGACCAGAGTGTTGAGTTCCGGATTGACCTGGTGGAGGGATCCATTTCCGGATCGCCGGTATATTCAGAAACCCACAGCACGCAGACGAACGGTCAAGGCCTGGTTACCCTGGAGATCGGTAACGGAACTACATCGGACGATTTCTCCTCCATTGAATGGGGTGCCGGTTCACACTTTATCAAGGTTTGGATGGACGGGAATGAAATGGGTACCACACAGCTTTTAAGTGTACCTTATTCCCTTTACTCTGAGACTTCCAGTCATGCCAGGACCTTTGATCTGTTACTTGAAAAGGGAAATACTCCCTGTACCGCGGAAACAAAGGGGGCCATGAGATATAACGATTCCACTGACCTGGTCGAGTTTTGCAACGGCAGCAACTGGATCGCCCTCTCCAGCGGCCTCAGCGTTCACCTCGCGCAACTTTCCACCCGTCCTGTTGCAGATATCACGGAATACGGAGCTGTTTCCGGGGGTACCATTCTGAGTAACGGCGGTGCCGAGGTATTCGAAAAAGGGATCTGCTGGAATCTCACCGGAGCCCCGGATGTAAGTAACGACAAGACCATCGATGGAAGCGGAAGCGAGAATTTCAGCAGCACCATGGGAAGCCTGACTTCCAATGAGATTTATTATGTCCGGGCATATGCCAGGAATACGGCCGGAACCGCTTACGGTGATGAGAAATCCTTTACCACCCTCGTCTCTGTACCGGAAACCAGAAATGCAGAATATCTGAACAGTACCACCTTCCGTTCCGGGGGAGTGCTGGAACCCGGAGGAAGGGGAACTATCTCGGAAAGAGGGATCGTTTACGGATTGAATACTCAGCCCACCCTGGAAGATCAGTTTGCTGTTTCCACCGATGAAACTGAGGAATTCATGGTAACCGTAATGGATCTGGAGGATAATACCTACTATTACAGAGCCTATTCGAAAAATGAGACAGGCATCAGTTTTGGTCCGGAGATGACCTACCGGAACCATTATGTGACAGAAAACAGCATTCAGTTAATGCCCTCCTCTGTGGAATTTTCAAAGGTCTATGCCGATTCATGGGGAAGTCCTCCGGCAGAATCCACTGAAAACGGGAAATCCAATACCGAACAACTGGTTGCCCAATGGGGAACAGATGCTGTGGCTGCATATACTTGTGACACACTCACCGCCAATGGATATGACGACTGGTTCCTGCCGTCCAAAGAGGAACTGAACCATGTATATTTGAATAAAGGCGATATCAGCAGTATATCAGGCCTTAACTCCATTTGTTGGAGCAGTACCATGCCCTCCTATGAAGAGAGCTGGGTACAGAATTTTGAAAACGGGGTTCAGGAATATCAGGACCTGAAACTCACCCACCGATTCATATGCATCAGGCGGAAAGAATAACCTTTTGGGAAAAATACCAACTCTGGTTCATCGCCGTCCTTTTGTTGTTCGGGCTAACGATTAAATGCCCTTCGTTTTATGACCCCTACCTCCCGGTAAGGACATGGGTATTGTTCATCTGTTTTGTGATCCTGCTCATCTGGCTGGGCAAGAAAAAGTTCGAAATCAATGCATTTGCCCTGACCCTTGCGGGGTTGTTTCTTTGGGAGATAATCTCTCTTTCATGGAGTTATTCTGTTCCCACAGGATTGAAATATAGCTTCCTGACACTTACCAGCCTGCTCTTGATAATCGTGTTCTCACAGAGAAAACCTGAGGGTAACTTGTCTTTACTGTTCCGTTTGAACTCTCTAATAGTAGCATTGAATCTGGGATTTGCGGTTTACCAGCTTATTATGGAAGGTTGGGAGCCCTACGGGATCCATGGGTTTGCCTTGAATAAAAATCTGCTGGCAGGTCTGCTGCTGCTATCCCTGCCGGTGAACATACTGGCTTTCATAAAACACAAAGGGGCTATAGGGAGATCCATATTTTATGTGGAGATCATTCTTACCTTTCAATTTATTATCATACTTCAGTCAAGGTCCGCCTACCTGGGTGTTTTACTATTTGTTGGGTGGGGTCTTCTGTTTTTATTCTATGTTTCGAAATTCGGTGACAATCCGCCCATTAAGTTATTTCTGAAGAAGTTCTGGCCGGTGCCTTTGATTGTTATCCTTCTCAGTTCCCTTTATTTAAGGGTAACCGACCAGGAAACAAGGGAAGACTTTATCGACAAAATCAATATCGCGCATTACTTCAGAGAGACTTCTGCTGAACGGATGACACCGGTGACTGCCAATAATTACGAGAGTATTGCCATCAGAAAGGTCCTGTGGAAAAGCAGCTGGCAACTTTTCCTGGACCAGCCGATGCCCGGAACGGGGAAAGGGAACTGGAAGATCGCTGTCGGCGAATATGCCACCCCTTCTCTTCCGGACCGGTTAACCCATAACAAAGCCTATTCCCATGCACATAATGATCTTTTGCAGCAACTGGCAGAAACAGGAATTATTGGTTTTATCCTTTTCATAGGTCCCATTCTTTTACTATTATTTTTCAGTCTGCGGTCTTTCCCGGGACAGGGTCAGCAGATCGAAGTCGTCCTAATATTTTCAGGCTTAGCATCTTTTCTGGTTATATCATTTTTTGATTTTCCATTCCAGCAAGTGGAGCACCGCTTCCTGTTTTATTTTCAATTACTGATTTTATATCAAATACTTATAAATAAAAGGAATACCCGCTTCCAACCGCGGATCAATTTGCACAGGACCTGGATAATATCCCTGTGCCTCGTTTCGGCCATCTTAGCATTTCTTCAATGGAGAAGCGATGGTCATGCCTTCAAAGCTGTCAGGCTGCAGTCGCTCGGGCGGCTGGAAGAGGCTCAGGAGCACCTGGAGAAGATCCATCATGACGTTTATAACATCACCCCTGTCAATTTCCCGGTTTCATATATGTCGGGTAAGATCCTCATGAATCAGGGGTCTGCTCAGAAAGCAAGAACCAAGATGGAAAAGGCATTGCAGATCCAGCCGTTCGATCCGAGGATCTGGAATGATTACGGTGTCCTCCTCGCTATGCAGAACAACCGGGAAGAATCACTTGAGGCATTCCGTGAAGCAATTGCCCTTGCCCCGTATTATGAAGATCCAAAATATAATATGGCTGCTATATACACGGCTAGAAGCGAATACGATCGCGCCCTGGAAATCCTCAGTCAGGTAGCAGAGAGCCCCAGGAAAAACAATTTCCTGAATCATCTGATCAGAAAAAGAGAAGGTCTCCGGGAAAACTAAAACAGCCCGGAGTCAAACGACCGTCAATCATCG
>CAZOHA010000036.1:0-14798 GCA_964579515.1 uncultured Bacteroides sp.
GATCCCTCCGCTGAGCACCCCGATCACCTGCTTTCCCTCATTGAACAATGGAGATCCCGAGGAACCTCCCTCGGTGGTCCCGATATCCCACCGCCTGATCCACCAGTAGGAGAAATAGTGGTAATCCTTCAGGTCGGTATAGGGTACATCTCCCTGACTGGCGGGAATGGAGGGGATCTCCTGATCGAAAGATATCTTTTTCACATCCCCCCAGGGGTGATGGATGGTGGCGGTGCCGGAAGTCTGGAAATCGGACCGGTCCCATCCTGCATAGTAGGCCCCGAAGCTATCCGGAGGCACCACCGACAGGCGAACCAGGCTGAAGTCGAGGCTGTCACCGATGGCAATGCTGTCGCATCCGGCGATGGAGAGGTCGAGCCGGCCGTCGCCCCCGAAACATTCCGGACTTTCGTAATTGAACTGGAACACCGAGCGGTCTGCATAGTATTTCCGGTTGATGCAATGCTCCGCCGTGAGTATGTAGGGGGTGCCGTCGTAACTGGTATTGTTCACCAGCACCCCGGTGCAGTACTGCCGTGTAGTGAAGATCCGTACCACCGATCGCTTTTCGGTCTGCCATTCGCTGCCCTCCGCACAATTGATATCAATCTCACACGGATGAGAACAACCGAATTCGCCGGGTCCGCAATCCGCCGGACTGCTCATTTCCGCTGGATCGAGGTAGGCGTGGGAGATCAGCTCCACCTGCAGGTTTCCGTAATCCGGATGATCTGCCGGCACCTGCAGTTCCAGGATCAGTTCTTCACCGGAAAGATGCCCGACCGGCAGCACACCGGAAGATTTGTTGTTGCCTTCGGTGAAGGCGCCTTTCACCTCCGACATATCAGGTGTATAGATGAAAAGCCTGACACCGGGTCCGAGTCTGAAGGGATGGAGCACCAGTCCGAGGGATCTGGCTCCCGGAGAGACCAGGTGGAGGCTCCAGATCCGCATCTCCCCCTGAACGCTCCAAACGCCATGGCTCTCCGGGTTGAGGGTGACCGGCCGCTCCAGCGCGAACCGGAACGACTTGTGTCCTCCGTCCCGGCTCTCCATGGCCGCTTCGATTTCAAGAGGATCGACCGGGGGCAGGACATAGAAAACCTCGGCCGCTTTCAAGAGGCTCCGGTCGAGCAGGGGCCTGCCGGGGTGCTGGAGCTGACCGGACAGCTCTGTGACTTTCCATCCCGGCAACAGCAATAACTGAAGAAAGAGCCCGTATCGGAGGATCCTGCACATGACAAATCTGGGTGAGACTTGCCAAAAGTATGGAATAAAAGCAAAAGGAGAAATATTTTTTACTTTTGTTCCAAACTGTACCTGTATGACTCCGGAGCAGGCCGGCAAACGGATCGAGCAACTCAGGGAAATCCTTCACCGGCACAATTACCAGTATTATGTCCTTTCGAATCCTGCCATCTCCGATTTTGAATTCGATCAGCTGCTGGCCGAGCTGAACCGCCTGGAGGAGGCCTACCCGCAGTTCGGGGATGAGAACTCCCCTACCCGCAGGGTTGGCAGCGATCTGACAAAAGATTTTGAATCCTACCCGCACCGGTACCCCATGTTATCGCTCGGTAACACTTACAGCAGGGAGGAACTGGCCGAATTTGACAAAAGGGTCCGGAAAACGGCGGGATCCGAAGTCTCCTACTTCTGCGAACTGAAATACGACGGAGTGGCAGTCTCACTCACCTACCGGAACGGTTCCCTTTACCGAGCCCTGACCCGGGGGGACGGATCCCGGGGGGATGATGTGACCAGGAATATCCGTACCATCGGCAGTGTTCCGCTCAGGCTGATCGGTACGGATTATCCCGGAGAATTCGAGATCAGGGGAGAGGTGATCCTGCCTCTGGAGGGGTTTGCCAGGATGAACAGAGAGCGGCTGGATCAGGGGGAGGCCCCTTTTGCCAATCCCCGCAATGCCGCCTCGGGTACCCTGAAGATGCAGAACTCTTCTCTGGTGGCCAAAAGGCCCCTCGATTGCCTGGTATATTATGTTCCGGGCGGTCAGGGACTTTTCGACAGTCATTATGAAAGTCTTCAAAAAGCCGGAGAGTGGGGATTCAAAGTTCCGGAATATAACCGGCTGGTGCATTCCCTGGAGGAAGTGTATGATTACATCGATCACTGGGAAACGGCCCGAATGGATCTGCCCTTCGAGATCGACGGAGTGGTGGTAAAGATCGATTCGGTGGAACTACAGCGCCGGATGGGGTTTACCGCCAAAACTCCCCGATGGGCCATCTCTTACAAATACAAGGCCGAGCAGGCCCTCACAGTTCTGAAAAGTATCGACTACCAGGTGGGCCGCACAGGGGCGGTCACCCCGGTGGCAAACCTGGAACCCGTGCCCCTGGCCGGCACCACCGTCAAACGGGCTTCGCTCCATAATGCCGACCAGATCCGACTTCTGGATGTGAGGATCGGGGATCATGTTTATGTGGAGAAAGGTGGAGAGATCATTCCCAAGATCGTAGGAGTAGCCGTTGAAAAGAGAGCGCCGGAGAGCCGGGCGGTGGATTTCATCACCGAATGTCCGGAATGCGGCACCCCCCTTATCCGTAAAAGCCGGGAAGCCGCACATTACTGTCCCAATGTGACCGGATGCCCTCCGCAGATCAAGGGAAAGATCGTCCATTTCATCAGCAGACGGGCCATGGATATCAATGCCGCCGAGGCCACCATCGATTTGCTTTTCAGTCGCGGCCTGATACGAAATGCAGCCGATCTCTACACTCTCGGTTTCGACTCGGTGGCGGACCTGGAGAGATTCGGAGAGAAGAGCGCACGGAATCTGCTGGCCAGTATCGAATCCTCCAAACAGGTCCCGTATCCCCGGGTCCTTTATGCACTGGGTATCCGGTATGTGGGTGAAACCGTGGCCCGGAAACTTGCCGAGGCCTTTCCCGACCTGGAAATGCTTATGCAGGCAGGAACCGGCGAACTGGAGAAAGTGGAGGAGATCGGCGAGCGCATCGCCAGTTCGGTGGTGGAATATTTTGCCGATCCCTCGCAGAGGAAGCTGGTGGAGAGACTTCGCTCGTACGGACTCCGTTTTACCCAGGAGCGGGTGCAGGAACCGGTGAACCGGATCCTGGAAGGAAAAACATTTGTTATATCGGGGGTGTTCGCAGGGCATTCGAGAGATGAACTGAAACAGATCATCGAGCGATACGGAGGAAAGCACTCCGGGTCGATCAGTTCCCGGACCGATTATGTGCTGGCCGGTGAAAACATGGGTCCCGGTAAATACGAGAAAGCCAGAAAGCTGGAGGTTCCCATCATTTCGGAGGAGGATTTCATGGAGATGATCTCCTGATCGCCACCGAAATTAATTGTACATTTGTTCAACATGGCCGGATTAAGAGAGCAGATCGGCAGCAGACTACTCAGAAAGTCCAGGAAAGGTTTTCAGCGCCGGGTAAGCGTTCAGAATTTCGACACGGCACGGTCGGCAGTGATCCTTTTTGATGCCGGCCGGCCCGAATCGTTCCAGCCCATCCGGGAATTCACCCAGTTTCTGATGGAGAACGGGATCGATGCTCACGCCTTCGGCTATGTGCCCCAGAAGGAGATCCCCGATGAGATGCTCTTCAGAGAGCATTTTGAGTTCATCACCCGGAGCGATCTGAACTGGTACAGGAAACCGGCAGGTGAGGCTGCCTCCAGGTTTTACTCCCTGACTCCCGATCTTCTGGTGGATTTCACCACCGGTGACATGCTTGAGCTGAAGTTCCTGGTGGAGCTTTCACCGGCCCGGTTCAAGATCGGGATCTATACTGAACTGGAGAACGATTACGATCTGATGATCCAGCTGAAGGATCCTTATGATACCCGCTTTTTTGCGGAACAGATCAAGCATTATGTAGCGATGTTGAATCCCGTCAATTGAATCTGAATATGACGAAAAGACGAATGTTCAGCGGAACAGGTGTAGCCATGGTCACCCCCTTTAACCTGGCAGGAGAGATCGATTACGATAAGCTGGCCGAACACACCGACCGGTTGATCAGCAACGGGGTCAGTTACCTGGTGGTTCTGGGGACCACCGCGGAGACCCCCACCCTTTCGGACCGTGAAAAGGAGACAGTGACCGGAGAGATCGTGAAGGCATGCGGTAAAAGAGTGCCGGTGGTGGTGGGTGCGGGGGGAAATGATACCCGCGGTGTGGTGGAGATGATCCGGAAGATGGATACCAGCCGGCTGGACGGCCTTCTGACAGTGGCGCCTTACTATAACAAGCCCTCCCAGGAGGGGCTTTATCAGCATTTTTCAGCCATCGCCACGGTTTCGGAGGTGCCGCTCATGCTCTACAATGTTCCCGGAAGGACCGGATCCAATATCTCGGCAGAAACCACTTTGCGGCTCGCCCACGATTTCGCCGGCCGCATCGTCTCCATCAAGGAGGCATCGGGAGACCTGGACCAGGTAACGGAGATCCTCCGCCAGAGGCCTGAAGATTTTTCTGTGGTATCGGGCGACGATTCCATCACCCTGCCTGTGGTCGCATCGGGCGGGGACGGGCTGGTCAGTGTGATCGGAAATGCCTATCCCGGCCTCACCTCCACCATGGTGTCTGCGGCGCTGGATGGTTCATTTGAGAAATCAAGAGAGCTCCATTACAGGCTGTTTCCCATGATGAAAGCGATCTTCAGAGAGGGAAACCCGGCCGGGGTGAAAGCCGCCATGGAGATACAGGGCTGGATCGAGAATGTGCTCCGTCTGCCCCTGATACCGGTTTCCAGCCGGCTCTGTGAAGAGATCCGGCAGCTCGATTCCTTCCTCCGGCAATCGCCCTGACAGATCCGGATCCGTTTGTGTCAGGATGGAGCCATTTCGGGCCCGGGCCCGGGACTATCCCGCCCCTCCCGGACGTCCGTGGCAGTTCTTGTATTTCTTCCCGCTTCCGCAGGGACATGGTTCGTTCCGACCGACCTTCTTCTCCACCCTCACCGGCTGCTGGGCCTGGGTCCGCCCGTCCCTTCCCCTGCCGCCGCCTGAAGGATCGTTATACCGCGGCATGTCATCCTTGTTGGCCTCGAACTTGCTCAGATCCATTTTCCTGGGGGCTTCGGCCTTCTTCACACTGGCGGGATCCCTGAGCGGGATGTGCGCTTTCATGAGCGTGGAGATCACTTCCCGGTTTATCTTTTCGATCATGGCAGTGAAGAGTTCGAACGCTTCGAATTTATAGATGAGCAGGGGATCCTTCTGCTCGTACTGGGCATTGCGGACCGACTGCCGGAGATCGTCCAGTTCGCGAAGGTGCTCCTGCCAGGACTGGTCGATGGTCGCCAGGATAATGCTCTTTTCGTAAGAGCGCACCAGCTCCTTTCCTTCCGACAGGTGGCATTTCTCCAGGTTGGCCAGGACCTGGAAAACCCGTGTCCCGTCAGAAACGGGAACCACAATATTTTCGTAAACCTCGCGCTGGTACTCCCACACCTGGCTGATCACCGGCATGGCCTGCTCTGATATACTCTGCTGCTTTCTCTTGTAAGTGTCCAGAAGGATCGCGTAGATCCGCTCGATCAGATCCTCACCGGACATTTTCTTGAACTCCTCTTCGCTGACAGGCGATTCGATCGACATCACCCGGATCAGTTCGAGCTTGAAGCCGTCGAAGTCCACATTCATGTGGAAGTTCTGAACAATGTTTTCGGTTACATCGTACATCATGTTGGCAATGTCGAGCCCCAGCCTTTCCCCGAACAGTGCATGCTTTCGCCTTTTATAGATCACCTCCCGCTGGGAGTTCATCACATCGTCGTACTCGAGCAGATTCTTCCGGATCCCGAAATTGTTCTCCTCCACCTTTTTCTGGGCACGTTCGATCGATTTGGTGATCATGGAGTGCTGGATCACCTCCCCTTCCTTCAGACCCAGCCGGTCCATCATCCCCGAGATCCGTTCCGACCCGAACAGCCTCATCAGGTCATCTTCCAGGGAGACGTAGAACTGGGAGGATCCGGGGTCTCCCTGACGTCCGGCACGTCCCCTAAGCTGACGGTCCACCCGCCTCGATTCATGCCTTTCTGTCCCGATGATCGCCAGGCCGCCTGCCTCCCTCACCTCTTTGGTGAGTTTGATGTCGGTTCCGCGGCCCGCCATATTGGTGGCGATGGTAACCGTTCCCGGTTTGCCTGCCTGTGCCACCACTTCGGCTTCCCGCTGGTGAAGCTTGGCGTTCAACACATTATGATTGATTTTCCGGATCTTCAGCATTTTGGAGAGCAACTCGGACACCTCCACGGTGGTGGTACCCACCAGGGCGGGACGTCCCTCTTTGTTCAGCCGCACCAGTTCATCGATCACCGAATTGTATTTCTCTCTCCTGGTCTTGTAGACCAAGTCCTCACGGTCGTCGCGGACCACCGGTTTATTGGTGGGGATCACCATCACATCCAGCTTGTAAATGTTCCAGAATTCACCGGCTTCGGTCTCGGCCGTTCCGGTCATCCCCGCCAGTTTGTGGTACATCCGGAAATAATTCTGCAGGGTGATAGTGGCCCAGGTCTGGGTGGCTGCCTCCACCTTCACATTCTCCTTCGCTTCGATGGCCTGGTGAAGGCCGTCGGAGTAACGGCGCCCCTCCATGATCCGGCCGGTCTGCTCATCGACGATCTTCACCTTATTGTCGATCACCACATACTCCACCTCCTTTTCAAACATGGCGTAGGCTTTCAGCAGCTGGTTCACGGTATGGATCCGCTCCGATTTCACCGCGTAATCCTGGAGCATCCTGTCCTTGACCTCCAGTTTCTTCTTGTCGGGCATATCGGAACGCTCGATCTCCGCCACCTCCGAGCCGATATCGGGAAGAATGAAGAAATCGGGATCGTCCGATGCACCGGTGATCAGATCAATCCCTTTTTCGGTCAGTTCCACGGAGTTGAGTTTCTCCTCGATGATGAAATGGAGATCATCGGTGACCAGGTGCATGTTCTTCGACTGCTCCTGCATGTAGTGATTTTCGGTCTTCAGCATCAGGCTCTTGTTGCCCTCCTCGCTGAGAAGCTTGATGAGCGGTTTGTATTTGGGAAGTCCTTTATGGGCCTGAAGCAGCTTGAAGCCGGCTTTTTCGGTGTCTCCCTCCGAAAGGTATTTACGGGCCTCGGTGACGATCGTATTAACCATCTGCCGCTGGGCACCGACCAGGCGCTCCACCTTGGGCTTGTATTCATTGAATTCCTGGTTGTCCCCCTTGGGAACGGGTCCGGAAATGATCAGCGGTGTACGGGCATCGTCGATCAAAACAGAGTCCACCTCGTCGACAATGGCGTAGTTGTGCCTTCTCTGCACCAGCTCTGCGGGATTGTGAGCCATGTTGTCGCGCAGGTAGTCGAACCCGAACTCATTATTGGTGCCAAAGGTGATGTCGCAGTTGTAGGCTTTTCTTCTGGCTTCGGAATTGGGCTGGTGCTTGTCGATGCAGTCGACCGTGAGACCGTGAAATTCGTAAATGGGCCCCATCCACTCGGAGTCCCTCTTGGCCAGGTAATCGTTTACAGTAACCAGATGGACCCCCTTCCCTGTAAGAGCATTCAAAAAAACGGGAAGGGTCGCCACCAGCGTCTTTCCTTCACCGGTGGCCATCTCGGCGATCCTGCCGCTGTGCAGAGCCACCCCGCCGATAAGCTGTACATCGTAATGCACCATGTCCCAGGTGATCTCATTGCCGCCGGCCATCCAGCGGTTCTGCCAGATCGCCCTGTCGCCTTTGATCGCGATCGATTCGCGGGTGGCCGCCAGTTTGCGGTCAAACTCCAGGGCGGTGACCTCCAGGGAAGAGTTCTCCTTGAACCGGCGGGCTGTATCTTTGATCAGGGCAAATGCTTCGGGCAGGATTTCGTTCAGAATCTCCTCGAACTTTTCGTCAATCACCCCTTCCAGACGGTCGATATCCTCATAGATGGCCTCCTTTTCGGTCACATCCACCTCCGGATCTTCCGCTTTGGCTTTCAGGGATTCGAGCTCGTTACGCTCCTCCGCCACATACTCCTGAACCTTCTGCTTCAATGAAGAAGAGCGCTCCCTCAACTGGTCGTTGGTCAGTCCGGTGACCGATTGGTAGGCCTCCCTGATCTTTTCCACATGGGGCATGACCTCCCGCATATCCCTGTCGGACTTGCTGCCGAGGAATTTTCCCAATACTTTTCCAAAATCCATATTACCTTGATTTACCTGATCCCTGAGAGATCACAAATTTACCCAAAACTTGTGCATTCCCCCAAAAAGTATTCCATAAACCGAGGGATGCAACTTCACCTGCCCCGGTTCCTTCGCCTGAGGAGCGGCAAATTGAAGTTACATCCCTCGATGACAATTCTTTACCGGTATAACTATACCGGCAGCTGATGGATCCGGCAGGGAGACCGGTCAGGCTTCCTCTTCCGTCTCTTCCTGACGCATTGACATGATATCGCGGTCGAACATGTAGAGATTGCCATCGCCAACCAGCTTCAGCTTGTCGATGATGGATCGTACGGAGGCCTCTTCCTCCAGTTGTTCCGTTACGAACCACTGGATCCAGTTATGGGTGGAGAGATCGTTCTCGGAGGCGCAGAGGGCCACGATATCGTTGATGGAGCGTGATATGTACTGCTCATGTTCCAGTACTTTGTCGAACATGGAATGGATATCTCCGAATTCGGCCGGGGGCTGCTCCATTCCGGGGATGATGGCCTCACCGTCCCGCTCATTGACATAGCGCACGATCTTGAGCATATGTTCACGCTCCTCCTCCGACTGGGCGTAAAGCCAGCCGGAGACACCTTCGAATCCCTTGTTCTCGGCCCAGGAGGCCATGGCCAGGTAGAGCTGGGAGGAGTAATCCTCCTTCTGGATCTGTGCATTCAGGATCTGTTCTACTTTTTTAGATAACATCTTGCTTTATTTATGAGGGTGATACATCTTGGTTTTTCATTGAGGATTATTCCATGTTCTCCACGATGGATGCCCCGAATTCGGAGCATTTGAGCTCGGTGGGACCGTCCATCAGCCTGGCAAAATCATAGGTTACCCGTTTCTGCTGAATGGAACGCTGCAGTCCCATAATGATCAGGTCGGCTGCCTCATCCCAGCCCATGTACTGCAGCATCATCACCCCCGACAGGATCACCGAACCGGGATTCACCTTGTCGAGACCAGCATATTTGGGTGCTGTCCCATGGGTGGCTTCGAAGACGGCATGGCCGCTTTCATAATTGATATTGGCCCCCGGAGCGATCCCGATACCGCCCACGATGGCTGCCAGTGCATCGGAAATGTAATCCCCGTTCAGGTTCATGGTGGCGATCACCGAGTATTCCGAGGGGCGGGTCAGGATCTGCTGAAGGAAGGCATCGGCGATCACATCCTTGACAATGATCTTACCGGCCCCGGCCGCCTCCTCCTGTGCCTGATTGGCCTTCTGTTTTCCTTCGGCTTCCGCAATCCGGTCATACTGGTTCCAGGTGAACACCCGGTCGCCGAACTCCTTCTCGGCCAGTTCATAGCCCCACTGCTTGAACTGCCCTTCCGTGAATTTCATGATGTTCCCTTTGTGAACAAGGGTCACCGATGGCAGCTCGTTCCTCACCGCATACTGGATGGCGGCACGGACCAGCCTGGAAGTCCCCTCCCTGGAAACCGGCTTTATACCGATGGATGCCGTATCGGGAAAACGGATCGTGGAGACTCCCATCTCCTCCAGCAGGAATTTTTTCACCTTCTCCCCTTCCGGAGTTCCGGTCATCCATTCGATCCCTGCGTATATATCCTCCGAATTCTCCCGGAAAATCACCATATCGGTGGTGGCGGGATTCTTTACCGGTGAAGGTACTCCCTTGTAATAGCGCACCGGACGGAGGCACACATACAGATCGAGGATCTGCCTGAGTGCCACATTCAGGGAACGGATCCCCCCGCCCACAGGAGTGGTCAATGGCCCCTTGATGGCTACCAGGTATTCATGGATCGTGTCCAGGGTCTCTTCCGGGAGCCATTGCCCGGTCTGGTGGTGGGCTTTTTCACCTGCAAGTACCTCCTTCCAGACAATTTTCCGTTTGCCATGGTATGCTTTTTCGACTGCTGCATCGAAAACATGTACCGATGCCGCCCAGATGTCGGGTCCGGTACCGTCTCCTTCAATAAAGGGAATGATGGGGTGGTCCGGCACCTGCAGCCTGCCGTACTGATTGGTGATCTTTTCTCCGGTCATGATTCAGTAGAGATTTGTTAGGTATTCAGACTAGATTACAAAAATCCTTACAATATGTTCATTCATCAAAGTCAAGGTTAAACCTGGTTTTGAGCCATCCGAGATCGGGATTCTTCCGGATCAGGAAATCGAGTTTATCCTGATCCGTATATATTCTGTTTCCGTTGAATTCACCTTCAGCAACTTCGGTCTCGATCTCCAGATTCGGCCACCCGGTTTCCCCGAGTATATGGCGGATCAGTGCGGTTTTTATCTGCCTGATAAAATTCTCCCTCTGTGCTTCACTGTTCAGTGTTACACGCACCCTTCCGTCCTTTCCGACCACCGGCCGGTTGCTGGTCAGGGTGCTGTAAATCCGGGGACGGCTCTCCCTGACCGATTCGGCGTAGCTGTCCCAGGCCCGCTCCAGGGCCACCGGATCCACCGCAGGACCACCCTGCTCAACCCCGCTCTTCTCCTCTCCCTCCTTCTGCAGGCTTCCGGTAACCGGAGCCGGAGGCTGAGAAGTTCCTTTCAGGGTGTCTTTTATGGAAATGGTCGGCCTGCGGACCAGGTTGCTGCTGCCGTTTCCGGATGCCGGCTGAGCCGGGGTTTTGGGAGGCGGGGTTTTTTCCGCTGAAGAGGCCTCTGGTGAGGGAGGCTGTTGCGGGGGTTGCGTTGGGCCCTGAGACTGCTGAGGAGGCTGTTGCAGAGCCGGCTCCTCCTGATCAGCTACCTCCGCTATTTTTTTTTTTGGGCCCCGGTCAGTCGGGCCAGTCGCATCAGTGCCAGTTCCACCGTTAATCGCTGGTTTCTGCTGGTCCGTATGTCCGAATCGGCCTCCTGGCAGATCTCAATTCCCTCGTAGAGAAATGGGAGAGGAACTTCCTTCGACTGGGTCAGGTACTTTTCTCTGATCCCCGCTCCCACCTCCATCAGCTGAACCGTTTCCGGATCCTTGCAGACCATCAAATCTCTCAGGTGAGAGGCATAGCCGTTGATGAAGTTCCGGGAATCGAATCCTTTTGTAAGGATCTCATTGTACAACAGCAAAGCCGAGGGGATGTCATTGGCCAGGAGATGGGTGGTCAGCCGGAAGAAGTAGTCATAGTCGAGGATATTCAGATTCTCCACCACCCCCTGATAGGTAACCTTCTTCCCGGAAAAGCTCACCACCTGATCGAAAATGGAGAGGGCATCCCTCATGGCGCCGTCGGCCTTCAGGGCGATCATATGGAGCGCATCCTCTTCGCATTCGACCTCCTCTTTTTGGGCGATCTGCTTCAGATATTCCGCTGCGTCCTCGACCCCGATGCGGTTGAAATCGAAGACCTGGCACCTGGAGAGGATGGTGGGGATGATCTTGTGCTTCTCGGTGGTGGCCAGTACAAAGATCGCATGGGCCGGGGGCTCCTCAAGGGTTTTCAGAAAAGCGTTGAAAGCCGACTGTGAAAGCATGTGCACCTCGTCGATGATATAGATGCTGTATCTGCCCACCTGCGGGGGAATGCGGACCTGTTCGGTCAGTGTTCTGATATCATCCACCGAGTTGTTGGATGCTGCATCCAGTTCGTGAATGCTGAAAGAGCGGTTCCCGTTGAATGATTCACACGACTCGCACTGATTGCAGGCCTCGCCCGCGTCGGTAATATGAAAACAGTTGATGGTCTTTGCAAAGATGCGGGCACAGGTGGTCTTGCCCACCCCTCTGGGACCGCTGAAAAGATACGCATGGCCCAGGTGGTTCCCCCGGATGGAATTCTTCAGGGTGGTGGTGATGGAGGGTTGACCCACCACATCTGTAAAAGTGGAGGGCCTGTATTTCCTGGCCGATACAATGAATTTTTCCATTGGGAGGGCTAAGATAACCACAAAAATGATGAGATGAAAACAAAAAGATAGAAGGCAAAAGTTGCCTGTTTATCAAAAACTTTCTACTTTTGCAGTCGATTTTTTAAACCATAACCATTTTAAGAAAACGCTATGTTGAATCAGTATGAGACCGTTTTCATTGCAACTCCCGTTTTGTCTGAAAGCCAGATGAAGGAAGCGGTCGGCAAATTCAAAAAAGTGATCACCGACGGAGGTGGTGAGATTGTGCACGAAGAGGACTGGGGCCTGAAAAAACTGGCCTATCCCATCCAGAAAAAATCCACCGGGTTTTACCACCTGATTGAATTCAGAGCGGAACCCGGGTTGATTTCGAAGCTGGAGACCGAATACCGCAGGGATGAGCGGATCATCCGTTTCCTGACCATGAAAATGGAGAAATACGCGGTGGCATACAGTGAAAAGAAAAGAGCCCGCAGATCGGCTGAACAAAAGAAGGAGGATGAATAATGGCACAGGAAAGCACAGAAATCAGATATCTGACTCCCCCGACGGTTGAGATCAAAAAGAAAAAGTATTGCCGGTTCCGCAAGAACCGGATCAAGTATATCGACTACAAAGATCCCGAGTTCCTGAAGAAGTTCCTGAACGAGCAGGGCAAGATCCTTCCCAGGAGGCTTACAGGAACCTCCCTTAAGTACCAGCGGAAGGTAGCAGTAGCCATCAAAAGGGCAAGGCACCTGGCTTTGCTTCCCTACGTAACAGATATGCTTAAATAAAGGAGGATTCGAAATGGACGTGATCTTAAAACAGGATATGCCTAACCTGGGACACAAAGACGACATCGTCAATGTAAAAGACGGGTATGCAAGAAACTACCTGATTCCCAAGGGATTTGCCATAAGCGCCACCCGCCAGGCCAGAAAGGTTCATGAAGAAATCCTGAAACAGCGTTCCCACAAGGAGGCCCAGATGAAGGAGGAAGCTGAAAAACTGGCCAAAGAGCTGGAAGGGGTCTCTCTCACTATCGGAGCCAAAACCAGTACCAAAGGAAAAATCTTCGGTTCGGTGAATACCATCCAGATCGCCGAGGCGCTTAAGGAAAAGGGGTTCGATGTGGACCGTAAGAATATCTCCCTGAAAGAGGACCTTATTAAAGAGGTGGGTAACTACACCGCCACCGTGAAACTGCACAGGGAGGTACTGGTGGACATCCCCTTCGAGATCGTCTCCGAATAGGAACTGATACCTCCATAAAGCTCGCTATACATTCCCGTTGTCATGGCGCCGGAGGTGGATCAGCCGGGTATTGATCATCTTGCTGATGTTCACCGTGATCTTATACATCACCGGGACAATCACCAGGGTGAGGAAGGTGGCGAAGGTGAGCCCGAAAATCACTGTCCACGAGATGGGTCCCCAGAAGATCACCATATCACCGCCGAAGTAGAGATCGGGCCGGAACTCACGCAGCAGCCCTCCGAAATCGATATTCAGTCCGATGGCCAGGGGGATCAGTCCCAGGACCGTGGTAATGGCGGTGAGCAGTACCGGCCTGAGCCTGGTGCGCCCCCCCTCCACGATGCACTCGGCAGCGGCTGAGACAGGGAGGAATTCCCCCTCCTTCAATTTCAGTTCAGCCCGTTTTCTTTTCTTCAGTAACTCGATGTAATCGATCAATACAATGGCATTGTTGACCACAATCCCCGCCAGAGAGACGATTCCGATACCGGTCATTACCACTACGAAATCCATCCGGAAAGTGGCAATACCCCCGAACACACCGATGGTGCTGAAGATCACACTGGCAATGATGATCAGTGGCTTCACCAGAGAGTTGAACTGAGTGACCAGAATCACCAGGATCAGCGATACGGCGATCAGAAGGGCGCTTGAGAGAAATTGTATCGATTCCATCTGCTCCTGCTGCTCGCCTGCAAACGCGTAGGTATATCCCTCGGGGAAGTTATAATTCTCCAGAAGGGTTCCTATTTTCTCATTGATCCGGGTGGCGTTATAGCCTTCGATCACATTGGAGCTGAGGGTGATCACCCGTTTCAGGTCTTTTCGCTGTACCGACCCGTAGGTCGTGCGGTATTCCACATCTGCTACCGCAGAAAGCGGGATCTGAATGGTCTGTCCGTTATCCACGAAACTGATGGCCAGGTTCAGAAGGGACGAGGAGTTGTACCGGTACTCTTCCTTCAACCGCATGTTAATGGGGTACTCATCCTCCCCCACCTTGAAGTCGGATACCTCCTTTCCGAACAGTGCGGTCCGGAGGGTATTGGCCACCTGGAGAGTGGAGAGCCCGTATCGCCGCAGCTTATCCCGGTCGAGCCGGACCAGTATTTCCGGCTTCCCCACCTGGAGGTCCATACTCAGGCCCTCCATTCCTTCGATGTCCGACTGTTCAATTCTGTGGAGTACCGAATCGGTGAGCATGACCAGGGTCTCAAATTCCTCCCCGATGATCTCCACACTGACCGGGTCGCCGGCCGGCGGTCCCGCTTCATCCTTTTCAATGGAGAGTTTGACGCCCGGGTACCTGCCCAGCAACTGATCACTCAGCTCCTTCATGATTCCTGATGTGGCAATTCCGTCCCGGAATTCATACTCCACAAACGAGATGGTGGTCAGTGCCTCGTTGGGTACATTCCCCACCTCGAACTGGTCATTTCCCACGCCCACCGTGGTGAGGACCGATTTTACAATATCACGGTATGGTTCGATGATCTCCCGGATATCCTCTTCCAGCCGGTAAACAAATTCATTGGTGGCG
>CAZOHA010000036.1:14808-25545 GCA_964579515.1 uncultured Bacteroides sp.
ATCCGTACCGTGCAGATAGACGCCCATGCGGTTATTGGTGGCGGTCACATCGGTCCCGATGGGCATTTCGGTGATCACATTGATGTAGGAGGGCTCGTTCTCGGGGAAAAACAGCACGTTCACATCCCTGGCTGCGAAAAAACCGATGGTGAAAACCAGCAGGAAAATGGTCCCCACGAAGAAGAAGACCGGATTCCACCTGCGCAGAGCGAACTGGATGACCCGAAGATAGATCCCTTCGAGCCAGACCAGGAACACCTCCTGGAACCATGCCTCTGCCTTATGGAAGAATGCGGCGTTCAGAAGTCCGATCAACCCGAATATGACTGCCAGGGATCCCCCCAGGTTCCATCCAAGCAGGTAAAAAAGACCTCCCAGACCCATCAAAATCAAGGCGATGACATAGCCCCGCTTGCGGTTGGGCATATTATCCTTCCGGTCGGGTCCGATCCGGATAAAGGTGGCCGAGAATACGGGAATGATCACCAGTGCCACAAAGAGGGAGGAGGTGAGCACCACGATGAGTGTGATCGGAAGGTTTTTCATGAACTCGCCGGTCACCCCGCCCCAGAAAGCCAGCGGAAAAAACGCAGCAAGGGTGGTGGCGGTGGAGGTGATGATCGGGTAGGCGATCTCCCCTACCGCCAGGCGCGCCGCCTCGAACGGAGGATGATCCCGGTCGACGTACCTGTAGATGTTCTCCACCACCACGATCGCATTGTCGACCAGGAGTCCCAGGGCCAGGATCAGGGAGAAGAGTACAATGAGGTTTACCTTAAAGCCCAACAGGTTGAGTATGATAAAGGATAAGAACATCGACATGGGAATGGCCAGTCCCACGAACAATGCATTGCGTGTACCCAGGAAGTAGAACAGTACCAGGATCACGAAGATCACCCCCATGATCATACTGTTCTCCAGGTTGCTGAGCTGCATCCTGATCATCTCCGACTGGTCGTTGGTGAGGGTGACCGACATCTCCCCGGGCAGGGCTCCTGTCCTCTGGGCCTGGTCGAGTATGGCGAAGATCTGATCGGTGGCTGCCAGAAGGTTCTCTCCGCTCTTTTTGACCACCTGGGCGCTGACCACCGGCTGGTCGTTCAGCCTGGTGAAGGTCTGCGCCTCTTCATACCCGTCGACCACATCGGCCAGGTCCTTCAGGTAGACCACAGACTGATCCTCACGCTTGACGATGATGTTCCGAAGCTCATCCACCGTCTCAAATTCCCCGACCGTACGCACCGACCTCCGGGTGTCGCCCAGCTTGATCTCTCCTCCCGAGATGGATACATTCTCCTGCGATATGGCGAACTCGATGTCGTCGAAGGTCAGCTCATACGCCTCCAGTTTCAGCAGGTCCACGTTGACCTTGATCTCCCGGTCATCCACTCCGCGAATTTCCACTTTGGATATCTCGGAGATCGTCTCGATACGATCCTCCAGGAATTCGGCATACTGCTTCAGCTCCTCGATGCTGTAATCTCCCGAAAGGTTGATATTGATAATGGGGAATTCTGAAAAATCGACATCCTGGACCACCGGGTCGGTCAGCAGGTCATTGGGCAGCTCGCTTTTGGCATTGTCGACCGCATCTTTCACATCCTGAAGGGCTGACTTAATATCGGTGTCGGTGGTGAATTCCACAAAGATCAGGGAGGCGTCCTGCGCCGATGTGGAGCGGATCTCCTTCACTCCTTTAACAGTTTCAATCTCCTTTTCAACTGGCCGTGTGATCAGGTTCTCTATATCGAGCGGGGGATTCCCGGGATAGGTGGTCTGCACGAGGATGGTGGGAAGGACGATGTCGGGGAACAACTCCTTTGGCAGGCTGCGGTATGAGATGATTCCGAATATGATGATGACCGCTGTCAGCAGGAATATCGAATTCCTGTTTCTCAGCGCAAGGGTGGTCAGCCTGAATTCCCGCTGATTACTTTTATGCTCCATTCCTTTTTATTCTAAGAGTTTACAATCCTCAGGCTCGATCCGTTGCTTACCAGGTTATAGCCTTTGACAATGATCCGGTCCCCTGCGTCGAGACCGCCCGGGATCATGGTCCTGTCCTGCACCGTCTGGCCGGTCTCCACGTAGACTTTTTCCGCCCGACTGGTCCCGTTCTCTTCCGCGACCCGGTACAGGAAGGTGCCGTTGAAATCCTCCCTGAGAATGATCGAGGGTACCACCAGAGCATTGTCGACCGAAAAATCCCTGATCCTTACTGCGGTCAGCATATTGGGGATCAACTTCCCGTCCCTGTTTTCCAGGAGCACTTCCAGCACGATGGTCCGGGTCTGCGGATCGATCACCCTCCCCAGGCGGTATACCGGAGCGGTGATCTTCAGACCGGGATAGGAGGCAAATGAAAGCTCCACAGGATCTCCCTCCTTCACACTGTTCAGGTAGGACTCCGAGATCCGGGCGGCAACCCGCATCGAGCTCAGGTTGACAAGCCTGACCAGCTGCATCCCCGGTGAGGCGAGTTCTCCCTCCTTGACCATGATCTGATCGACAATCCCTGAGAAGGGAGCGGTGATCCGCGCCAGGTCCAGCTGTTTTTCCAGGGTGGCCAGCCTGGCTTCAAGCGATTCTTTATTGTTACGCGCCTCCAGATACTGGATCTCACTGCCGATGTTCTGCTCCCAGAGATCCTCCTGTTTTTCAAACACCCGGGTGGCCAGCTCCAGGCTGGTCTCCACCTCCTGGATGTTCTTCTCCGTCACCTCTGTGTTCAACCTGATCAGCACATCTCCCTCTCGCACTCTCTGACCCCTGTTCACGGGAATCTCCCTGATCTGACCGTTAATCTCCGGACTGATGAATGCATCCCTGACCGCCTCCATGATTCCGTTGACTTCGAAATAGCGGGAGAATGATTCAGGTTGCAGCTCTTTGACTTCCACGGCAACCGCATCTTCCTCCGCGACGGATTCCATTTCCCCCAGCTGCTGGTCTATCTCTTCGATTTTCTGGTTAAATTCCTCAATTTTATTCTGATACCGCTGTTTTTCAGCCCTCAGCTGATCCGGCCCGCCGGATGAACAGGAGGCGGCAGCCAGTGCCAGTGCGATCAGATGGATTCCAATTCTTTTCATCTCTGTAATTATAAGTTGTTCATTAAGGCATCCAGGGCAATTTTTGCATTAAGCACCTCCACCATGGCAGAGGTATAGTTACTGAGTGAATTCAGGTACTGGTCATTGACCTGAGTCAGTTCCAGGCTGCTGGCCAGCCCCTCTTCATATTTGGAGCGGGTGACCCGCACCACCTTTTCGGACAGTTCCAGGTTATCCCGTTCGATCCGGTATTTTTCCAGGGCGTTGGCGAAATCATACTTTGTCTGGAGAAACTCCACCCTGAGTCCCTCGGCGGCAAATTTTTTGTTGTTCACTGCCTGCTGATAAGCGATCTGCTTCTGTGCCACCCCTGCTTTGCGAAGCCCGCTGCTGAATAGGGGAATATTCAGGGAGAGTCCCACCGCAGAGGCCCTGAACCACTCTTCATCCTGATTCAGCAGATTGAGTTCGTCCCGCTGGGCGGTGAAATCCAAAGAATAGAAGGCTGAAAGAGTAGGAAGATACTCGGTCTTCTTCAGCCTCATATCCATAAACGCCAGTTGCTCCTGGTCCTGCAGGATCTGATAGTCGATGTTCTCCTCCAGGCTGAATTCGGTACGGAGGGTGGCCTGAAAATCGATCCGGCTCACCAGCTCCTCCAGGCTTTCGGTCAACCGGATTACCGTCTCTCTGTCCAGCCCCATCTGGTATTTGAGCAGATTCCGTGATGCCACTACCTGCCGCTCCATGGAAAGGACACTGTTCCGGAGTCCCGAAAGGGTTACCTCCAGCTGATCGGCTTGGATCTCCTCCACGAAGCCTGATTCATAAAGGGCCCTGGTTTCCCGGAACGTCTTCCGGGTATTCTCCAGATTTCCCCGGAGGGCCTCCAGAGTATTCTCACCCAGAAGGACCAGGTAATAATTTTGCATCACACTCTGCCGGACCTCCTGTTCGGTGCGTTCTCTGTTGCTCTGGGTGAACTCCCTGAATATCCTGGCGGTCTGCAGTCCTACGATAAACTGTCCGCTGAAAATCAACTGATTGCCTACTACTCCGGCGGTGGCGAAATGCTTCGTTCCGAACTGGACCTCGATCTTTTCGCCGGGATCTCCCAGAAAATCGGGGATCAGTGTGGTCGCCAGATTAATGTTGTAGTTGTAATTCACACCGGCGGAGACCTGGGGCAATCCGCTGGCGGTAGCCTCCCACACCCTCTGGTCAGCGCTCTCCACATCGAGCCTGGAATTGGCAGCGTTCAGGTTGTTCTCCATGGCAAATTCGATCGCCTCCCGCAGGGAGAAACTGAGGGTGTCGCCGGTCAGTGGCTGCGCCTGCGAGCTGAGGGCAGCAGCTATGGATAAAAATGGTATGAAATAGCGTTTCATGAGGTTATCATTATAGTTTCAATCGTTCCATTTGTCCGGCCAGGTAAGCTTTCCCCCGCTCATTGCAGATCCCGTGCAGGTGGTACAGAAAAACCTCGCGTATGAACCGGCCGGAGAAAGATTCCTCTCCGTCGATGATCTCACTGCTGGTGAACATCTCCATCCTGGCCACATAAAGCCTTGCGATGACATGTTCATCCATCTCTTCCCGGTAAAGTCCTTCCTTTTTCCCTTTGATCATATTCTCCACCATGGTCCCGTATAATCGGTGCCTCTTCTCCTCCAGCCAATGCCGGAAAAGCTCCGGGTAGTACTTCCGAAGATCAAAATAGAAGGAGGGTCCGTGAACCGACCGGATATTGTGTACCAGCCGGTTGGCTTCGATCAGTTCATCCACGGCATTGCCTTCCGCCCGGCGGATCTCCTCCATGGCACCCGTATGGATCTTCAGTTCATGGTCCACCACCCCGGCCACCAGGTCCCCTTTGTCGGATATAAATTGATAGAGTGTCTTTTTCGACATGCCCAGTTCCCGGGCGATATCGTCCATGGTGACGCTTCTGATCCCCAGTCTGCTGAAAAGACTGAGCGAGCGTGATAAAATGGTATGTAATGTTTCCTGTCGATCCATCTTTCTGGAAACTCCGGAAGGATCCGGAGTTTCTTTGGTTTCCTTCAGACGGATAAACAAGGAATTTCCAAGAATGTTTGGAAGTAGCTGTTAAAGGATTGTTAATGAAACATTAAACAGACTTGCATGCAATGGTCTCTATCTCCACCTTTACACCCAGCGGAAGCTCCCTGACCGCAAATGCCGCCCTGGCAGGCTGATCTTCGGGATAATAGCGTGCGTACACCTTGTTCATCGCTGCAAAATCGTTCATATCGCTGAGCAGGCAGGTCGACTTAACCACCTCACGGAAGGTATAACCTGCTTCAGCCAGAATGGCGCCCACATTCTTCATTACCTGCTCGGTCTGTTCCGTAATGTCACCCTCCACCACCTTCCCGGTATCGGGATCGATGGGTATCTGCCCGGAGATATACAACACTCCGTTTACTTCCACCGCCTGGGAATAGGGTCCCACAGCCGCAGGTGCCTTTTGGGTCTGAATGATCTTTTTCATGGTTATTTCGTATTGGTCCGGTACCGGTGAGCTAAAAACTGTCCTGCCAGGATTTCCGTTTGTTGTATTTCAGATCGGTCAGGATGGACGACTTCGCATTGATCTGGAAATTGTAGGATTTGAAGGTTCCGAAAGGGACCACCGAGATCCTCATCTCCCAGCAGTGCAGGTCGCGGTAGATACTCAGATTAGTGGTGGTAAACTGCTTCCGGTCGATATCATACCCGGTGTTAAAACCGATCTTCCATTTGGGAGAGAGGCTGAAATCGCCCGAGGCCCTGACGGTCTGTACGATATTGGCCTGATCCTTTGGTTTTGAATAGCTGAAGCTGTAATCGAACCGCAACGACCAGGGGATATCAAAATCCACATAATCGCCATAATACTCCTCCATGTTGGGATCGTAAGTTCCCATGGGATCTTCGGTGGCCATATCGGGATTATTCAGCTGCGACTCCACCTCCTGACCGGAGCTTTCATTATCCCTGGTCTGCTGTTTCGATTTCAGGGAGAATCCTGCGGAAATGCTGGCATTGGTCAGCCGCATCAACTTCCCGGTCTGCGAAAAATAGGTCTCCCTGGTCCTCGAGCGGGATTCATCATATCCGAAGGGATCCATCACCCCCCGGAAGGTCAGGTTCAGCTTGTTGTTGAAAAGCCGGGTGTTGCCGTTGAAGCTGATGGGGCGCCAGGCAGGTGAAAGGGTGTCGGTATGGAAGAGATTATAACTGGTGCTGAAATTCAGATTGTCAAGGATCTTCACCTTTTCCAGCTCATCGACCGTATCGTTTCTGCTCCTCATCTTGGCCTCGAAGTTGTTACGCAATGAAAGGCTGAGTGAACCCGAAGCTCCCCGGAAGGTAGGGGTGCCGTAGATCTGATCCTCATAAATAGAGTAGGTCTCCAGGGTATCGTTCGTCTCCGGATCTACAACCGCCCTGTAGTAATCGGCCTGGAATTCCGACAGATCGGGAACATATGAGAAGCTGGCAGAGGGGGTCATCACGTGCCGTATCACCTCCATCCTGCCATCGCCCGTGAACTGGTACATCCCGTATAGCTTCGGAGAAAAGCCTGCTCCCACGCTGGGAAAGAGCGAATGGGCGTACGAGAGCTTACTGATCAGGGTGTCGGTGACGATGGGATCGAGGATGATCCCGTCGTCGCCTTCGATTTCATTGTATCCGGATACGAACTTGGCAGTCTGCCGGGTGTAGACCATGCCGTTATAGTTCATAGAAGGGGTCACTGTCAGACTCTGCAGCATGGGGGTCTTCCGAAACGGCTTCAGACTCAGTGAGAGCGGAATAGAGTGCCGGTATCCGTTCCTGGAATCATCCCAGACCGAACTGGTGAAAAGCAGCGAATCGAATGTATTGACCCTGTTCTCCAGAATACTGGTATAGCTCAGCTGCACATCCTCGTACCACCGTTTGGGGCCGGTACCCGATTTCCGCCTGAATGGGTTGATCCGGGCCATGTTGAAAGATATTTTCGGAAGGGTCAGGTTGACCGATTTATTATTACTGTTCTGGGAATGGTTGAGGGAGGCGCTCAGGTTGAAGGGTGAATTGGGCCATGACTTGGTATAGGCGATACTGGATTGTTTCGTGTTGGTCATCACGTTGTTGATGTTCCGGGTGTGATTGCGATCGTAGGAGGAGCTGGAGAGATTCACGCTCGCCCGGAAGGAACTGGTGGGATTGGCCCTGGAATCCTGGCTGTGGCTCCACCCGATGGCATAATCCCTGCTCAGACTGTATTGCCCCTCAATGTCCTGAAAGCCGGTGACATTCTTGAAATATTTTACATTGACATTTCCGTTGAACCGGTAGTTGACCCGGTAGTTGCTTCCCACCCGGACCCCCCATGTACCGTTGGTGTAGATATCTCCGGTAATCCGGAGATCCATGTAATCGTTCATGGCAAAGTAGTACCCTCCCTCCCTCAGATAGAAACCGCGCCGTGTCTCCTCTCCGTATTTAGGTATCAGGATCCCGGAAGTTTTGGTCTTGGAGTTGGGAAAGAAACCGAACGGAATTCCAAGGGGAAGAGGCACATCGGCCAGCACAATATAGGCCGGGCCCGAGACAATTTTGTCACCCGGCATGCTGATGCCCTTCGTAATGGCAATATAGAAATGAGGATGTTCGGCATCACAGGTAGTGTATTTCCCGTCTTTGAGATGGATATGCCCGCTGGTCTGCTTTTTGGTTTGCTCCGCATGGAGATACCCCCCCTCCTGCTCGGTGATCACCTCCTCGATATACCCCTTCTGGGTCTTGAAATTATATCTCAGCTGTTTGGATGTAAACGAGTTGTTGGCATCGGTGAAGACAGGGTCCCCTGTTATTTTTCCGGTCGAATCGGGCAGGCCGGTGGCTACCACGATGTTCTGATCCATCTCGTACCTGATGTAAGCCGCCTCCAGTGTAATTTCCTGGTAATTGATATGTGCCGATCCGAACAACTCCACAATGCCTCCGTCCAGCGAAAAAACCAGTGAGTCTGTGGCGTTGTATTCCACCTCTGCTTCAATGTCACTGCCCGAGCCGGCTGCTGCCTGCAGTGTATCGGCCTGCAAAAGGGTATCAGACTGAAAAACCGTATCGGCCGGAAGCGGGGTGTCGTACCGAAGGAGGGAATCGGCTTGAAGCAGGGTATCGGCTTGAAGAACTGTACCGCCCTGAAGCGTGGTGTCACCGGCAGCAGTCTCCTGGGCATGCAATTTGTTGCAGACCGCCACAGTTAGTAAGATGATGAAAATTATCGGGTGACGCACGGAGCGCAAAAAGTTTTAACTTATATTTTTGTGACAAACAAAGGTAATGCCAATTCATATAAAACGGATGATGGAACGGATTCTTGTATTCACACTCCTTCTGTTCAGTGTGAATGTGAGCAGTGTCGGAGGAGATCCGGATGAACCCACCAAGGGAATCCGCACGGTGGTGATCGATGCGGGACACGGGGGCAGAGATCCCGGAGCACAGGGGAAACTGGCCAAGGAAAAAGATCTTGCCCTGGCTATCGCTCTGAAGGTAGGACGTTACATAGAGGAGTACATGCCCGAAGTGAAGGTAGTCTATACCCGGAAAACGGATGTTTTCGTGCAGCTTCAGGAAAGGGCCGAGATCGCCAACCAGGCGGAGGCTGATCTGTTTGTCTCCATCCATGTGAACGCGCATCCCCGGACTTCTGCCAGGGGAACCCTCACCCTCGTACTGGGTCAGCACCGGGCCGATGAGAATTTCGATGTGGCCGTACGGGAGAATTCGGTGATCCTTCTGGAGGAGGATTACGAGACCCGGTACGAAGGATTCGATCCCACCTCGACCGAATCCTATATCATGTTCTCTTTGATGCAAAAAACCTATTTCAGGCAGAGCATCGAATTCGGTTCTTTTGTTCAGGACCAGTTCCGGGAAAGGGCCCGCAGGAGAGATCTGGGAGTGAGAGAGCAGGGATTGCTGGTGCTGGCGCAGACCTCCATGCCCGGTGTCCTTGTGGAAACGGGCTTTATCTCCAATCCTGAAGAGGAGAAATACCTGATGACCGAGTACGGACAGGACATTATTGCCTCTGCCATTTACAGGGGCTTCAGGGCATACAAGGAGGAGATCGACCGCCGGAGCAACCTGACCGTGGTCAGGCAGGAGAGCACTCTTGAAGCGGAAGCGGTGAAGCCGGCGGCCGGAGAGGAGCCCGGACTTGTTGAGGTGCCTCCCGGAAGTATCATTTTCAGTGTACAGCTGGCCTCCTCCAGGAACAAAATCGAGGCAGATCCGTCTTCTTTTAAGGGCTACCACGGAATCAGGGTAGTGCAGGACGGCAGATGGTTCAAGTACCTTTACGGGGTCGAGGTCCAGTATCATGATGCCCTGGACATGTGCAATGAATGCAAGAAGGATTTTCCCGACGCTTTCGTGGTTGCCTCCCGCGACGGGAAATTAATCCCCATCAGTGAGGCTCTGGTGGAATTGAACAGATAGAATGAAAATCAGCAGTGAAGCAAAAATCGGGATGATCGGATTGGTTACCCTTGCAGTTCTGATCTGGGGCATCAACTATCTGAAAGGCAGGAATATACTCAGCAGTACTTATACCCTGATCACCCATTTTAAGGAGGTCAGAGGCCTGGAATCTTCTGCACCAGTGGTCATGAACGGGATCAAGATTGGTTATGTGCACCAGCTGCAGCTGACTCCCGGGCAGGACCCTCCGGTGAAGGTACTTCTCCGCGTGGAGAAGGATTACCCGCTCCATGAGGGAACAGTGGCGGTGCTGGCTTCCGCTGATCTGCTCGGTACCAGTGTCATACGGATGGAATCATCCGGAATGAGCGGCAGGCTCCTTGCTCACCGGGACACGTTGCCGGCCTCGGTCGAAAAGGATCTGGTCGCCGAGTTCCGGGAGCAGCTGACCCCTGTACTGGATAAAGTCTCGGAGCTTTCAACCTCTGTGGCTTCCCTCACAGGCAGGATCGACACGCTGGTTTCTTCCGGAGAGATCGAAGAACTTATCAGGCATCTCTCCTCTTCCGCCCGGTCGCTCAGTGCTTCCCTGTCACCTGAAGGATCCCTGGATCAGAGTTTCAGGAATCTGGAAACAGTCACCGGGGTTCTTGCTTCGCGTGAGGAAGAAATATCCTCCCTGATGGAGCAGATGGAGTCGATCACGGCCAGTCTGGACAGCTCCGGGCTCGGGGAGCTGCCGGTGGTTCTCAACAGTGTCGCTGAGCAGCTGGATGGATTGCTGAAGCAGGTGAACAGCGGAGAGGGGAGCCTGGGGGCCCTGGTCTATTCCGACAGTCTGATGACCGGTCTTCAGGGACTCATTGCCGGCCTGGATTCACTGGCGGTTGACCTGAGGGAAAACCCAGGAAACTACGTCCAGTTTTCCATTTTCGGGAATCGGTGACCCCGCAGGTTTTGACAACTATCACAGAATATTTGATGAAGGAAAAAGCCTGAAAAAACCCTCGTTTAAACCATGCATTGAATTAGGAGAGCTAAAAGTTTATCTAACAATTTATTAAGGTTAACTTAACGAACAAACATTATAACTTGTTATATTTCAATTAGTTAGAAAATTAATATTTTTTTTTCATGATTAATGGGCTGACCCTAAATCCGATATGACTGTCCGATAAATATCAAGCTTTTTTCG
>CAZOHA010000036.1:25555-45499 GCA_964579515.1 uncultured Bacteroides sp.
GTTTTTTTTTTAGGCATTTTTCACAATCTTTGTTAGAGGGAATCCCACAAGCTTAGTCAGATTTAGTCCTTAACCCTAAAGAGCGTTTCGAATGCATGAACGTGTATGGAACAATTGTCTTAACGTCATCAAAGACAACGTCCCCTCAATAAGTTTTCGCACTTGGTTTGAGCCCATTGTTCCACTGAAGCTTGAGAACGAGATATTAACCATCCAGGTTCCCAGCCCCTTTTTCTATGAATACCTCGAGGAGCAGTATATTGATATCCTTCGCAAGGTGATCAAGAAAGAACTTGGGCCCGACGCCAAGCTCGAATACAACGTGGTGATGCAGAATCACTCACTGAACACAAGCAAGCCCTACACTGTCAAGTTCCCGGCCCGCAACAGCAAAGAGATCAAGAACACCCCGGTGGCCGTTCCGCTGGATACCTCCGAGAACACCATCAAAAATCCTTTCATTATCCCCGGACTGAAAAAACTGGATATCGACCCCAGGCTCAACCCGGAGAATTCATTTGAGAATTTTGTGGAGGGTGAATGCAACCGTCTCGCCCGTTCGGCAGGCTTTGCCGTCGCTAAGAATCCCGGGGGCACGGCATTCAATCCGCTGCTGGTCTACGGAGAAAGCGGACTTGGAAAAACACACCTGGCCCAGGCCATAGGGATCGAGGTCAAAGAACTGTTTCCCGAAAAGACAGTACTGTATGTGAACGCCAATAAATTCCAGACCCAGTTTGTAGATGCTATCCGGAATAACAACAAGAATGATTTTCTGCACTTTTATCAGATGATCGACGTCCTGATCATCGACGATGTCCACGAATTTGCCGGGAAAGAGAAAACACAGGATACATTCTTCCACATATTCAACCATCTGCATCAGAGCGGAAAACAGCTGATCCTCACCTCCGATAAACCGCCCGTGGAACTTCAGGGAATGGAAAGCAGGCTGCTGAGCAGATTCAAATGGGGCCTTTCAGCCGACCTTCAGGCGCCCGATTTCGAAACCAGGATGGCTATCCTGAAGAAGAAAACCTACAACGACGGGATCGACCTGCCCGAGGAGGTTCTGGAATATATCTCCACCCACATCTCTGATAATATCAGGGAGCTGGAAGGCGCCCTCATTTCGCTGCTGGCCCAATCCACCCTGAATAAAAAGGAGATCACCCTGGACCTGACCAGGGAGATGATCGATAAACTGATCAAGAGCACCAAACGGGAGATCTCGATCGATTACATTCAGAAAGTGGTGTGCAACTATTACAATATTGGTCTGGAACAACTGCAGTCGAAAACCCGGAAACGGGAGATCGTCCAAGCCCGTCAGGTGGCCATGTTCTTCTCCAAGACCCTGACCAAGTCCTCTCTGGCCACCATCGGCTCACAGATCGGGGGAAAGGATCATGCCACAGTGCTGCATGCCTGCAAAACGGTGAATAATCTGATTGAAACAGACAAACGATTCCGTTTGCAGGTGGATGAAATTGAGAAAAAATTAAAGATGTAGGATCTGAATGCTATTCCTGATCGGCTGTATACTCTCCTCCACAGGAATCTTCGTCGTATTCAAATCCATTGACCGCCTTCACATCCCCACCTTTCCGGTGATTGTGATCAACTATCTGGCAGCCACCCTGCTGGGTTTCCTTGTCAGTCCGGTGGAACCGGATCCTGAAACCATCCTCCGGTCGGACTGGCTTCCGATGAGCGTGATCATCGGGATCCTATTTATCGTGATGTTCTTCCTGATTGCGCTCTCCTCATCGAAAGCGGGAATTTCGGTGACTACGGTGGCCAGCAAGATGTCCGTGATCTTTCCCATCGCTTTCTCCCTGCTGATCGATCCGGCAGACCGGCTGACACTTCTGAAAACTGCAGCCATTGTTTCGGCCGTCGCGGGTGTGGGACTGACGATCTATAAACCGGTCAGGATTACCGTGGAAAAAGCAGTGATATTCATTCCGCTTATTTTATTCGCAGGAATGGGAGTGGTGGATTCGCTGGTCAAGTATGCACAGCACCGGTTTGTGAGTGACGATCAGACGGCCCTGTTCAGTGCTGTCCTTTTTCTGAACGCTTTCCTTGCCGGCCTGCTGATCCTGCTTCTCAGCCCCGGATATTACAGTCAGTTCAAAAGGGCTGCAACCTGGTCCTGGGGAGTGTTGCTGGGTAGTGTCAACTTCGGATCGATCTTTTTCCTTGTGAGGGCCCTCAATTATCAATTACCCGACGGAAGCTCTATCGACAGTTCGGTGATCTTCGGGGTGAACAACATCGGAATCGTGGCCCTCAGTGTACTGGTGGGATTGGTGATCTTCCGGGAACAGCTCAGACTGATCAACTGGCTTGGGATCCTGCTCTCTGCCATCGCACTCACTCTATTCGCATGGAACGGATGAGCGGCACGGATCAATACCTGACTATCGCGGGGCCTGCAAGAGGAGAATACAAAGAGAAAGGAAGCAAGTTTCTGGCTTTCGCCTATCCGGTGAACTCTGAGGAGCAGATCCTGGAACTCCTGTCGGATTTGAGGAAATCTTTCCACGATGCATCGCATCATTGCTATGCCTGGAGATTGGGGGCGGAGATGGACCATTACCGTGTAAATGACGACGGAGAACCCTCGGGAAGTGCAGGAAACCCGATCTTCGGACAGATCCATTCCAGGAACCTGACCAATGTACTGGTGGTGGTGGTACGCTACTTCGGAGGGACTCTTCTGGGGGTTGGCGGGCTGATAAAGGCATACCGCAGGTCGGCCAGGGAAGCACTTGCAAAGGCCCGCGAAGTCAGAAAAAAGGTAGAAACAGAAGTGAGGATCCGCTACGGTTATGAACAGATGAATCCTGTGATGTCGCTCGTGAAGGAGCTGGGTATCGGGACAAAAAATCAGGAATTCGACATGGTCTGCACCATGACTCTGGTGGTGTGGGACCGTTTCCTGGACCAGGCGATGAAACGGCTGGCCCTCATTGAAGATTGTCATGTGGAAATAATCACTTCCACTTAAGCTATATTTGCACTAAACTAGGTTTCTATGAAAAACAAACATCTCGTCTCCGTTACGGACTTTTCTAAAGAGGAATACATTAGAATCCTGGAGCTGGCCCAGGAGTTTGAGGAGCGTCCGCGACAGGATATCATGAATGGTTATGTGATCTCAACCCTTTTCTTTGAACCCTCCACCCGCACCAGGCTCAGCTTTGAAACAGCCATTAACGGACTGGGCGGCAGAGTGGTCGGATTCAGCGATTCCGGGGCCACAAGTGCCTCGAAGGGGGAGACTCTTCACGATACCATCAAAATGGTCAGCAATTATGCCGATCTGATCGTGATGCGTCACCCTCTGGAAGGAAGTGCCAGGCTTGCCAGTGAGGTATCTTCCGTTCCTATTGTCAATGCGGGTGACGGGGCCAATCAGCATCCCACCCAGACGCTTCTCGACCTCTATTCGATCCGGAAGACACAGGGCACCCTGGAAAACCTGAAGGTCTTCCTGGTGGGTGACCTGAAATACGGACGGACGGTCCACTCGCTTCTGCAGGCCATGTCGAGGTTCAACACCACCTTTTACTTCATCTCGCCTGAAGAACTGAAAATGCCCCAGACCTACAAACTTTATCTGGACCGGCTCGGACTGGAATACTATGAGGGAAGGGATCTGACGGAGCACCTGCATAAAGCCGACATCATCTATATGACCCGGGTGCAGCAGGAGCGGTTCACTGATCCCATCGAATACGAAAGAGTTAAGAATGCCTATGTACTGAGGCTTGAGATGCTCGACGGATCGAAAGAGACCATGAAAGTGCTCCATCCGCTCCCCAGGGTGAACGAAATACACACCGACGTGGACGGCAGTCCATACGCCTACTATTTCGACCAGGCCAGGAACGGAGTGTTTGTACGGATGGCTATCCTCACCGCGATTCTCGGTCTGAAATGAAAGATACTCACTGTAAAAGACACAATGAAATGAAAGACAAACGTTTATCGGTAAGTGCCATCAAAGATGGCACCGTGATCGACCATATTCCCGCCACTGCTCTTTTCAAAGTCGTATCCCTGCTGAACCTCGATCAGCTGGATACCATGATCACCATTGGTAACAGCCTGGGAAGCAAAAAGCTGGGAAAAAAGGGCATCATCAAACTATCCGAAGTGTTCTTCCAGGACAGTGAAATCAACAAGATCGCTCTGGTGGCACCCAGTGCCAAACTGAATATCATCCGCAACTTCGAGGTGGTGGAGAAAAAAGTGGTGGAGATCCCCGACGAGATAAAGGGAATCGTCAGATGTGTGAATCCCAAATGTATCACCAATAACGAGGCGGTCACCACCCGGTTCGAAGTGGTGTCGAAACCGGATGTCAAGCTCAAATGTCACTACTGCGAAAAGATCACGGATCAGGATAATATAGATATCATCTGATCCGCTCGTACGCTTTGACGAGCAGCTCATCCCTCCGGATCCTCCTGAAGGCCAGATAGAGGAGGATCATTGCCACCGGTGGGACCACGAACCGCCACTGGTGCAGGGTGGAAGACTCCTCCCACTGGTTGCCCGCCACGAATGTGTAGTAAAACATCATCCCCACCGTACCGCCGAACAGAAGGATCAGAAATATGGTGACCCTCATCTGCCGGATTCTGTTCCTGTAGAAAAAAACATTCAGAAAGACGAGCAGCGCCAGCAAACCGAAAAGCAGCCCGAGGGGCCAGGTGACCAGATCGACCCGTTCCCCCTCTCCGTCATAGAGCCCCATGAAATTTAGAAAATACTGGGTTCCCTCCACAGAGATCACGGCGATCGGGCCGGTGAACAGAAGGATCACCAGTACCAGAACGCCAAGTAGATAAAGGGTCTGCGGCCGCTGGATCATCTCAGTTCCCTCCCAGGATTAACGGGAGACCCTCTTCACCTCCACCGACCACCACTACCTTGCTGTTGGCCGAGTTGGCCAGCTGAAGAGTGGCGTCGATCCCTTTCTGCCTCAGGATCCGGTCGGTCAGGGAGGCACTGATGATGGCATTGTAATCGGCGATCCCCTGGGCTTCGATCCGTCTTCGCTCGGCTTCGCTCCGTTCGCGGTCGAGCCTGAACTGATAAGCGAGGGCTTCCTGCTGCTGCTGAAGCTTGCTTTCAATCGCCGCTTTGATCTTCTCGGGAAGCATGATGGAACGGATCAGCAGATCCTTCATCTCAATGTTTTTAGCTGCCAGAGCCTTTCTGGTAGCAGAGATTATCTCGGATTCCACCTCTCCTCTTTTGGTGGAGTAGATCTCTTCGGCGGTGTACCTTCCGGTAACAGCCCTCACCGAGGATCGGACATTGGGTATCACCATGACTGAAACGAAATTGGCGCCAATGTTCTCATGAAGGTCTCCGATTTTATCATAGAAGGGATTGAAGATGATGGTGACATCCACATTGATGGAAAGCCCCCCCTTGTCGAGTACATCCATGGTCTCTTCACTCTTCTGCTCCCTCACATCATAGCGGATCAGGTCGTTCCAGGGCGCAATCACGGTGAATCCGGGAATAAAGATATTTTCCTTATCCAATCCGCCCCCGAACTTTTTGAATATCACCGCGCGCTCGCCGGGCTTGATCACGTAAAACATCTGGCTCCCGAATATTAGCAAGAGAACCACAATGGCTACCACGGTTATGATGATATACTGCATTCGTTTCATAATGGAATTGATTTTATTGTGAGTAAGTATTTGTATTCCCGGGGCAAAAATACACTATTTTTATCGAAAACACAGGCGGCGTTGAATAAGAAGGAGCTGGAAGCATTAATCACCCTGTTGGAGGATCCCGATCACGAGGTATTCGACTCTGTTTCGGACCGTTTGATCGAACTGGGTGAGGAAGTGGTTACACCTCTGGAGAAAAGATGGGAGGTGACACTGCGGCCCGACCTGCAGGAACGGATCGAGAACGTGATCAGGGAGATCCAGTTCAACACCCTTCAGCGGGGTATGGATATCTGGAAGGCCACCGGTGGCAAGGATTTGCTTTTCGGAGCCTACCTGGTGGCACGATTCCATTATCCGGAACTCTCTTATCAGCCTCTGAATGATGCCATCGATAAGATCAAGCGTGATATCTGGCTGGAGCTCAACAGCCGGCTGACTGCCCTGGAAAAAGTGAGGGTGATCAATTACTTCATGTACGAGATTCATAAATTCGGCCGTAGTCAGAAGAAGGCACACACCCCCCAGCTCTACCTGGTGAATCATGTGATCAACACCTTTAAGGGGAGTCCTGTCGTACTGGGGCTGATCTATGCGGAACTGGCCAGGCGGCTCGAGATTCCCATCTACGGAGTCAATCTCCCCCGCAATTTTGTGCTCTGTTACTTCGATCCGGATTACCAGGAGGATCCCAACGGTATTCTTTTCTACATTAACCCGTCAGATAACGGGAACGTTTTAGGAATCAGGGAACTGAAGCACTTTCTCAGCCAAATGAAGATCGAGGAGAGGGATTTTTACTTCAAGCCCTGTTCCAACATCGACATCATCGAACGCCTGATCATCAATCTGCAGTACGCTTACACCCGTGCGGGTGACACCGACAAAGCCAGACAACTCAACAGACTCCTCCAAAAATAACCCCCGACTTCACGACTTTACAGACTTTAAAGACTTTAAAGACTTTAAAGACTATAATACTGTTTGTACCAGTCCACGAACCGGCGAATCCCCGTTTCAACGGGAGTGCCCGGATTGTATCCGTAATCTCTTTTAAGCGAAGAGACATCGGCCCAGGTCTTCTCCACATCTCCAGGCTGAATGGGCATCATCTGCTTCTTTGCCTTTTTTCCGAGAGCCTTTTCCAGCGCCCCGATGAAATCGGTGAGCAGGACCGGGCTGCTGTTTCCGATATTATGCAGCCGGTAGGGAGCAGAAGAACTGGAAGGATCGGGAAGCAGCGGATCCCAGTCGGATCCTGGTGCGGGCGGTTGCAGTACCATCCGGTCGATTCCGCCCACGATATCGTCGATGTAGGTGAAATCCCTCTCCATTCTTCCGTGATTGAAGACCTGGATGGGTTCTCCCGCGAGAATGGCTTTGGTAAAGAGGAAGAGGGCCATATCAGGCCTTCCCCACGGACCGTAAACAGTGAAGAAACGGAGCCCGATGGTGGGGATGCCGAACAGATGACTGTAAGTGTGCGCCATCAGCTCGTTGGCTTTTTTGCTGGCAGCATAGAGACTCACCGGATGATCCACATTGGAGTGGACCGAAAAGGGCATTTTTTTATTGAGCCCGTATACGCTGGAGCTGCTGGCATAGATCAAATTCTCCACGGGGTGGTGCCGGCATGCCTCCAGAATATTCAAAAAGCCGGTGATATTGCAATCCACATAGGCCTCCGGATGGGTAAGGCTGTAACGGACACCCGCCTGAGCAGCCAGGTTTACCACCACCTGAAAGCGCTTCTCGTCAAACAACCGATTCACCGCTTCCCGGTCCTCCAGCTGCAGCCGGATAAACTGGTAATTGGGATACTTCTCACTTTCAACCAGCCTGTTATAAGCCAGCTTTTCCCCGGGCACCCCGGTCTGTTCCAGCCTGCCATATTTCAGGCCCACATCATAGTAGTCGTTGATGGAATCGAGGCCGGTCACCTCCATACCCCTGTCAATCAGTTTCCTGGCCAGGTGGTATCCGATGAACCCGGCTGTTCCGGTGACCAAAACTCTTTTCATAATCACTATTTGGCGTAACTGATGGCCCGGGTTTCCCGGATCACGGTGATCTTCACCTGGCCGGGATAGGTCATTTCGTCCTGGATCTTTTTGGAGATATCATAGGCCAGGCTTTCGGCCTCCTTATCCGAGACCTTGTCACTTCCAACGATCACTCTCAGCTCCCGTCCCGCCTGAATGGCATATGTTTTCAAAACCCCGGGATAGGAGAGCGCCAGCGCTTCAAGCTCCTTCAACCGCTTGATATACGATTCCACCACCTCTCTTCTCGCCCCCGGACGGGCTCCTGATATGGCATCACATACCTGAACGATTGGTGCCAGCAGTGTGGTCATTTCCACCTCGTCGTGATGCGAGCCGATGGCATTGCACACCTCGGACTTCTCCTTGTACTTCTCGGCTATTTTCATCCCGTACATGGCATGAGGGATCTCCGGTTCATCATCCGGCACTTTTCCGATATCGTGGAGCAGTCCGGCACGGCGGGCAAGCTTGGCGTTCAGCCCCAGTTCAGAAGCCATGATCGCACTCAGATTGGCCACCTCGCGTGAATGCTGGAGCAGATTCTGACCGTAGGAGGAGCGGTACTTCATCTTGCCCACCATCCGGGTAAGTTCGGGATGGAGACCGTGAATACCCAGGTCAATGGCTGTGCGTTTTCCCACCTCGATGATCTCCTCTTCGATCTGCTTCCGGGTCTTGGCCACAATTTCTTCGATCCTGGCCGGGTGGATCCTTCCATCGGTAACAAGCTGATGAAGAGAGAGCCTGGCCACTTCTCGCCTGACGGGATCGAAGGCGGAGAGGATGATCGCCTCGGGAGTGTCATCCACAATGACCTCCACGCCGGTGGCGGCCTCCAGAGCGCGGATATTTCGACCCTCGCGACCTATGATCCTTCCTTTCAGTTCATCCGATTCGATGTGGAAAACCGTGACCGAATTCTCAATGGCCGTTTCGCCGGCCACCCTCTGGATGCTTTTGATGACGATGTTCTTGGCCTCCTTATTGGCAGTCATCTTTGCTTCATCCACAATCTCATTAATGAGCGACATGGCCTCGGTCCGGGCCTCCTCTTTCAGCGATTCGACCAGCTGGGATTTAGCCTCCTCTGCCGAAAGACCTGAAATGGTCTCCAGCTGTTCCACCTGCATCCGGTGAGAACGATCCAGCTCCTCCTTTTTTCTATCAACGATCTCCAGCTGCGCCGAAAGATTCTCTTTTAACGTATCCAGTTCCTTACGTCTTCTCTGAAGCTCTTCCTGCTTTTGAGATACAGAATATTCTTTCTGTTTGACCTCGCTTTCGCGCTGGTTGAGCTTTCCGTTCTTCTCATTGATCAGCTTCTCATGTTCCTCTTTCAGTTGAAGGAATTTTTCCTTTGCCTGCAGGATCTTCTGCTGCTTGATCATCTCCGCTTCACCCTCTGCCTCTTTGATCAGGTTATTACTCTTCCTTTTGATCACTGCACTGTAGACAAAAAATGCAATCCCGCCTCCCAGAAGAAGGGAAGCACCTCCAACCAAAAAGATAATCGATGTCTGAAGCATGATCAAATACATGATCAGTTCCATATGATTCTCATTTTTGGCATAAAAAAACCCGCATATTTCCTCAAGATTTTGTAAAACCCCATTCTAGCATGGGTGGAGCTGCCAGACTATATCGAGTTTCCAATGACCGGCGAACCGGTATCCAGGCGGACCTGGATCTTGGCCTGCTCTTTACAGCCCGAGCTTGACTCCAATTTGAAAAATGTTGAGTTTCAAAAAATAATTGAAGAAACAATGCGGGCAATCTCTTGTAATATGTAAAGAACGCTATTACTCTTCTTTCAACAATTCATCCAATTCCCTGTTCAACACTCCCAACTCCTCTTCCAAAGATACAACATTTTGTTCTTCTTCGCAATCCAACAGGTTTATGACGAATTGAAGAGCCACCATGGCCAGAAAGTCCTGAGCATCTTTATCGGTATACCGCTGCTTATACTGCAGGACCTTGTCATTGATCAGCCTGGCCGCCCTCCGGATCTTCTCCTCTTCCTGCCGCCTTATCTTAAGGGGGTAGAACCTCTCTGCGATCTGCACCTTGATGGAAAGCTGCTCGTCCATATCCCCTGTACTACTTATTTAAAAGAGCAATACATTTATCAATTTCCCGCACAATCCTGTTAATCTTTATCCTGGCATCCTGTGCACTTTCACCATCTGCCAGCAAACTCTTCGCAAGCGTCAGCTGCTGATTCTTTTCTTCAAGTTCTTCGATCATCACCTGCTTCTCCTGAACCATCTGCCGGAGGTCCTCGTTATGCTCTCTCAGCCTCCTGTTTTCGTCGACCTGCGCATCCAGCCGGTCTTTCACCGTACGGATCTTGCTCCTGATCCCCTCCAGTATTTCCGTATGATCGGCACTCATGACGCAGGATGATGATATTTGCAAATATAGAATTAATTTGATAAAAAAATGTAGCTTTGAATCTGCAAATTCGGTTGGATGCATATGTGTAGAGTGATCCTGATTTTATTAGTTCAACTTTCATTCATTCAGATTTTTAGCCAGGAAACCCACTCCTTTCATCCCCCCCTGAAAATCCCTCTGATACTGTCCGGAAACTTCGGTGAGATACGGAGTGATCATTTTCATTCCGGTATCGATATCAAGACCCGCGGGACCACAGGTCATGAGGTATACAGCATCGAATCGGGATTCGTCTCCCGTATTAAGGTCCAGGCCAATGGCTACGGTAAGGCGATCTACCTGAACCATCCCACCGGACATACTTCTGTCTACGGACATCTGGACCGGTACCGGGAGGATATCGCCGGTTATGTCCGGAAAATGCAGTACCGGAACCGTACCCATGAGATCGATCTTTACCTGGAACCGGACCGGTTCAGGGTGGAAAAAGGTGAATTGATCGCTTATTCAGGAAATACCGGAGGATCATCCGGTCCGCACCTCCATTTCGAGATCCGGACCGCCGCCAACCAGCACCCCACCAATGTACTCCTGCATCCGTTTTCTGTTGCCGACCGAGTAGCCCCGGTATTCCACTCGATCCGTATCTACCCCCTGGGGCCCGAAGGAAGCGTGAACGGCCGGCGGGATAAATTCCGGACCATCGTTGCCAGGAGCGGAGGATCCTACACTATCCCCGGCACGGAGGAACTCATTGCATCCGGCCCGGTGGGAATGAGTGTGGAGGTTTTTGATTACCTGGACGGGGCATCGAACCGCTGCGGGGTCTACTCGCTGGCTCTCTACCTGGACGACCGGCTGATCTATCGCCACCTCATGGACGAATTCTCCTTCAGCGAGACCCGCTACATCAATGCCCACATCGACTATGAGGAGCTGGTCACCAGCGGAATCAAAGCTCACAGTCTCCACAGGAAGCCCAATGACCGCCTCCGGATATACCGGGAGCTTGAGGATGACGGGGTCATCCGGCTGCAAGAGGGGGACCGGTCCCGGGTGCGCATCGTGGCCACTGATGTGGCCGGCAATCAATCGGAGCTCCGGTTCCGGATCTCCGGCGCTTCCCCTGCTCTCCCCCACCCCGATCAGGATATGGCTGCGGAAGGACTCATGATGAGATACGACCGGGAAAACCATTTTACCGATCAGGAGATCTCCATCTCCATCCCCTCCCATGCCCTTTACGAGGATCTGCTATTTACCTTCAGCAGGAGCCCCTCGGACTATGGATCGGTGACCGATCTGTACCATATTTCAGAAAGAACGGTTCCTGTGCACCGCCGGTACACTCTTTCCGTCACCCCCCCCCGGATGGATCCCGGTCTTTATCAGAAAATGTGTCTGGTCCGCCTGGATGAAGAGGGGCTCCCCGACTATGTGGAAGGAGAATTCCGGGAGGGAGCCTTCCTTGCGAATCCGAGGGAATTCGGGACCTTCACCCTGATGATCGATACCGTGGCTCCCGAGATCATCCCTCTGACCCCTGCCGGTAATAATGACCTGACCGGCTCCCGGTCACTCCGGTTCACCGTCACCGACGATCTTTCGGGGATCGGACGCTACGAAGGATACCTGGATAATCGTTGGGTGCTTTTCGAATACGACATGAAAAACGATCTGCTTTTTCATACCCCGGACCAGCCTGTACCCGGGAAGAAAGCCAGCCACGAACTGGAATTGTATGTCACGGATGAGGCGGGCAATGTGCAGCTTTATCACCAGGAATTCAAGTGGTAGAACAGGTCATGGAACAGGCTTACAGAACCGTTGGTCTGATGTCGGGCTCCTCCCTCGACGGAGTGGATATGGTCTGCTGTGATCTCAGTAAGAAAGGTGAAATGTGGAAGTACCACATGCTGGCCGCCGAAACCATCCCCTATCCGGAAAACTGGCAAAAGAGACTCCTTTCGGCACACATAGCTTCCGGGGACGAGCTGAAGAATCTGGACGCGGATCTGGGCGCATTCTTCGGCCGGCTGCTAATTCAATTCATGGAGAAACACCGGGTGGTGCCCGGGTTGATTTCCTCTCACGGCCACACGGTCATCCATGAACCTGATCGCGGGATCACCTTTCAGGCAGGCAGCGGACAGACCATCGCCGATATGACCCGGACCCGTGTTGTGAGCGATTTCAGAAAAGAAGATGTGGATCAGGGGGGGCAGGGTGCCCCGCTGGTGCCGGTGGGCGATCAATTGCTTTTCCGCCGCTTCGGGGGATGCCTCAATCTGGGGGGGATCGCCAATATCTCCTTCGATGATGCCGGTGGCCGCCGGGTGGCCTTCGATATCTGTCCCGCGAATATGGCCCTCAACTGGCTGGCCGGACTAAAAGGGCTGGATATGGACCGGGACGGAAAGCTGGCCGGAAGCGGTACAAGTGACCCCCGGCTGATAAATGCCCTGAATGCGCTCGATTTCTACCAGGCACCTCCCCCCAAATCGCTGGGAAGAGAATGGTTCCTAAGCCAATTCCTTCCACTGATTCAGAAGGCAGATCTATCCCTTGAAGACCGGATGGCCACTGTGGTGGAACACACAGCCATGCAGACCGGGAAGGTGATCGATGCACAGGGTTTAAGATCGGTCCTTGTCACCGGTGGCGGTGCGTTGAACAGGGTTCTGATGGAACGTCTGCAGAGCAGGACACGGGCCGAAGTAGTTGTTCCGGAGGAGCGTTTGATACATTACAAGGAGGCGATTATCTTTGCCCTCCTCGGCGTTCTGAAAGTCAGGAATGAGATCAACTGTCTTTCCAGTGTCACCGGGGGGAGAAAAGACCTTTCGGCAGGGACTGTTTATGACCCCGCCGGAGATAATGAACCCCTCAATGATGATTAAAACTGTTGGATATGGAAAACTTTATCGCTTACAACCCCACCCGCCTTCATTTTGGCAAAGGGGTGATTTCCCAACTGGGTGAAAATGCCCGTCGGCTGGGAAAACGTGCCCTGCTGGTGTACGGCGGAGGATCGGTCAAACAGAACGGGAGCTACCGGGACACCCGGGAGCAACTCGTGCAACAGGGTGTGGATATCACTGAATTCGCCGGCATTAAGCCCAATCCACGGGTGGAGGAGGTGCGGAAGGCTGCAGAAATAGGCCGCGAAGAGAATGTGGAGATGATTGTCGCCGTGGGCGGAGGCAGTGTCATCGATTCGGCCAAGATCATTGCGCTCAGTATCGTTGAAAATGCGGATGCATGGGAGATCATGACCGGCCGGCACAAGCCTTCGGCAGCACTCCCCCTGATCGCAGTGCTGACCCTGGCTGCCACCGGAACGGAGATGAATGCGGTGGCGGTTCTTCAAAATCCCGAAACCCTGGAAAAGATCGGATTCAGGCATGAGCTGATCTATCCCGTCCACTCTTTCCTCGATCCCTCCTATACACAATCGGTACCGGCCAACTATACGGCATTCGGGATCGTCGACCTGGTGGCACACTGCCTGGAAGCCTGGTTCGGGGATGGAAATGCACACCTGTCCGACCGACTGGTGGCGGCCATCATCCAGGAGGCCATGGAAGCCGGTCCAGAACTGATGAAGGATCTTCAGGACTACGAACTGCGGGCCAGGATCATGTGGGCGGCCACCAACGCACTCAACAATCTGACCATGTACGGAAGGGGATCGGGCGACTGGGGGGTCCACGCACTGGGCCATACCCTCTCTTTTCTTTACGATACCCCCCACGGGGCCAGTCTGTCGATTATGTACCCGGCATGGATGGAGGTGATGAGCGAGAGGGCCGGCAGCCGCATCAGGAAACTGGGGAAGATGTTGTTCCATACCGATTCTGCGGAGGAGACCATTGAGCGCCTGAAGTCATTTTTCAGCTCCCTGGGCAGCCCGGTGAGCTGCAGAGAGGCAGGTATCGGAGAAGCAAAACTGAAGGAGACCCTGGAGCTGATGAACCGGAAAGGTGCCGGTGGCATCCACTACCAACTGGATGAACGGGAACGCGAAGAGATACTGAGCAGGGCCATGTAGGGTCATGTGACACGAAGTGCCAAAAAAAGAAAAGGGCCATCTGGCGATCGACCCTTTTCTACAACACTAACTAAAACTACCAACTAAACTACTAACTAAAACTACTTATGAAAAAACATCTACTGCCTTGCAACGTTGTTAAATCAAATCTTATGCCACAAAGATATATACAAACTTTTTTCCGGCCAAAGGAATTACTGTTAAAAAAACGTTAGGATGGAAAATTATCTGTTAATATAACATTAACCTGATTGATTATGGGGGTTGTTAAAGAAAATGTCTATTTTTTTCATAGATCAGTTCAATAATAAAGGGGTAGAATTAATTAATATGTATAAGTTAAATTTTTATATCAAGAAGATGAAGCGACTCATTCCTGTATTATTCATTGGGCTCGGTTGGTGGACCACCGACCTGTCAGCCTGTACCAATTTCCTGGTCACCCCGGGGGCATCGGTCAACGGATCCTCCATGATCACCTATGCAGCCGATGCACATGTATTATATGGTGAACTCTATTTCTGGCCTGCAGCAGACCACGCACCCGGGACCATGGTGAAGGTATATGAGTGGGATACGGATACATACCTGGGTGAGATTCCCCAGGTTTCTCACACCTATTCCGTGGTGGGGAACATGAACGAGCACCAGGTGGCGATCGGTGAGACCACCTACGGCGGACGTCCCGAGCTCCGGGACACCACCGGTATCATCGATTACGGCAGCCTGATGTATATCACCCTCCAGCGTGCCAGGACCGCCAGAGAGGCTGTCAATATCATGGGCGAACTGGTGGCCGAGCACGGATACTACAGTTACGGGGAATCCTTTTCCATAGCCGATCCGAATGAGGTATGGATCATGGAGATGATCGGGAAAGGGACCAGTATGGTGACCGAAAGAGGCCGTACCTTCAATGAAAACAGGGGAGCGGTATGGGTGGCCATCAAAATACCGGACGGATATGTATCCGGTCATGCCAATCAGGCGCGAATCGAACAATTCCCCCTGAATGATCCGGAAAACTGCCTCTATTCGGAAGATGTGATCTCATTCGCCCGTGAGATGGGCTATTTTGAGGGACCGGACGAAGAATTCAGTTTTTCAGCTGCATATGCTCCCATCACCTTCAGCGGTGCCCGCTTTTGCGACATCCGGGTATGGTCTTTCTTCAAAGACATCAACAGCGAGATGGATCAGTATGTCGATTATGTAAGCGGAAAGGATCTGGACAACCGGATGCCACTTTTCATAAAGCCCAACCGCAAACTGAGCAACCGGGACCTGATGAATTTCATGAGGGACCATCTGGAAGGCACGGAATTCGATATGACCAGGGATGCCGGTGCCGGACCCTTTGGTCTGCCGTACCGCTGGCGCCCCCTTACCTGGGAGTTCGAGGGGAAAACCTATATCAATGAGCGAGCCACAGCGACCCAGCAGACCGGATTCTCTTTTGTGGCCGAATCCAGGCCCGGATTCGAGGATTTTCTGGGGGGCATTCTCTGGTTCGGCGTGGATGACGCAGCAGCCACCACTTATGTACCCATGTACAGCGGAATGACCCGGGTTCCGGAAGCGTACGCGGAAGGAAACGGCGATCTGCTCACCTATTCGGAAAGATCCGCATTCTGGACATTCAGCTTTGTCTCCAACTTCAGCTACCTTCGGTATAATGCGATGATGGAGGATGTGCGTGAGCTGCAGCAGTCCCTGGAGGAACGGTATACCGCCGAGGTAACTACCATCGATGCCGCTGCAGCAGCCCTGTACGAGGTGGCTCCCGATCTTGCCCGCCAGTATATCACCGATTATTCGGTTGAAACCGCTCATTACACTGTGAAGCGGTATAAAGAACTGGGGCAGTTCCTGCTGGTGAAGTACCTGGACGGCAACATCAAGAAGGAGGTTGACGGGGAGTTCCTGCGCACCCCTGAGGGTTATCCCATGAATCCCGACCAGCCCGGCTATTCTGAGGAGTGGAAAGAACGGGTCGTAAAGGATGCGGGAAAGAAGCTCCGGATGCCCAAAAGTGAAGACGGACATTAGAATTGTTCATTTTTCGTGAATTATTCAGCCTTGTTCCTGTGAGTGATAAAAATATTTTTGTAATTTTGCGACCTGTAAATCTGAGGCAGAATAATCACTTTAAGTGGCATTATCATGGATTTAATGAAGGTCGTCGACCAGCAATATGCGCCCCAGGCAGAGCTTCCGAAGTTCTCCGCGGGTGACACCATTACGGTGCACTATAAGATCAAGGAAGGGAACAAAGAGAGGATCCAGCAATTCAGAGGCGTAGTCATCCAGCGCCGCGGAAAGGGTCATACTGAAACGTTTACCGTCCGCAAGATGTCCGGTAACATTGGGGTGGAAAGGATCTTTCCTTCCGCATCCCCTTTCATTGAAAAGATAGAGATCAACAAATTCGGCCGCGTCAGAAGGGGCCGGATCTTCTATTTCCGTGAACTCACAGGGAAAAAAGCCCGTATCAAGGAGAGAAAATTCTGAGGATCCTGACCGGGCCGGATCGAAAACACTGAAAGAGGCTGCCTGTTACCGGGCGGCCTTTTTTTATGGGTACGCCTGTTCCTCTCTGAATAACATCCTGCGATTTTTTACAGATTACCGGCTTGTTCTCTGGCCTGCTCGATCAGGGCATCCCCTTTTTGTTCTGCCTCTTCGATCAACCGGTCCGACTGGGTCTGAGCCTGCTCCTTCAGCTCCTCAGCGGCCCTTCGGGCAGCCACCTGCCTGATGGGGTTGCTCCCGGCTTCCCGGACCAGTTTTTCACCCTGTGCTTCCGCCTCCCGGACCAGATTCTCTCCCGCAGCCCTGGCCTCCTCCACCAGCCGTTTTTTCTCCCGCTCGGCATCTGCGATCAGTTTTTCGGCCTCCCTGCCTGCTTCTTCGCGTATCTCCTCCTCCGCCTCCTCTGCCTTTTCTGTAACGATCTGCTCAATGGTATCCCGGACAGTCTCCCGAACCGTTTCCCGGGTGGCTCCCAAATTCCCGGTCAGGTCGGTGGTCACTCTGGGATCGCTGAAGGTTCCGCGTATCCTGGCCTTTACCTTGATCTCATCGGATCCGGAAAGGCTGATCCCCGCGCCGGCAGCCAGCGCCTCCATTCCCTGCATCAGCTCCTGGGCGCCGGAACCCAGATCACCTCTTGCAATGCTCATATCCAGCAGATAATCCAGGGTCTGGTCGATCCCGTGCGACCCTGAAACCACGATCTTCGAATCGTCAAAATCGATCTCGAACGGATCGACCTGTACCCGGCCGTCTTCCACCCTGAACCGGATATCCACCTCATCGGGGGCCATCTGCCTGAATTTTTCATTGTTCATCAGTTCGCTCAGCCGCACGAATGACCGGGTATTGTAGATCTGCAGGCCCCTGGTGAATATCCGGCCGTTCCCGTCGATGGTACCGTAGAGCGGGGTGAACTCCGCATCCAGGAGCGACCGGTATTCCATGCTCACATTGGCTGTTCCCCTGCAATAGCGGGCCATGGGTGCCAGCCGTTTCACGGTCACAAAGGTGCTGTATGCGGAGGGGATGTCGACCCCTGCGATCTCCAGGTCCATGTTCACCCCGGCGAATTCCCCGCGGGTATCCACAGTCCCGCTGGCCTGAACGCTCCCTCCGATCACCTCCATTCCGAGTCGCTGCAGTTCGGCCACGCCGCTACTGACCTCCATCCTCCCCCGGATATTCTCCACCAGGATCTCTTCGTACTCCACCCTTCCCAGATCCAGCTCCATGCCGAACTCCACATTTTCAGGGATCTTCCACCGGACCGGTTCGGCCGCGGAGTCGGGCGGAGGAAGGGCCAGGCTGTCCTCTTCTATCTGTGGTGAAGACTCTGACTCAGACATCCATTCGTTGATATCCAAAAGATCAGATGAGGCTGTCAACGTTCCGGAGATGGTCCGGTCGCTGAACATGTACGGTATGAAATTGGTGAGTTCACCCGTCATCCGCAGATCCGATGATCCGAGAAGCAGATCCAGTCCGGTCAGCTCCACGATCCTGGGACTGAAGTCGAGCCGGAGCGTCCTTATCTGAACAGGCACCGGAAGGCTGGCTGTCTGCAGTGTAAAACCCTCCATTGCCAGGAGACCGTTCAGGTTCACCTCCTCATACCGCTCCTGTTCGATATAGGAGAGTCTGGTGTCCCAGTCGATGTCGGCATTCAACCGGCCCGATATGGTGGTTTCATCCAGCGGGACCACCTCCTGAAGTGAACTGAAATCGATCACTCCGGCGGCCCTCCCGGCCACCCTCATGTCACTGACCGGATCCGTTACCTGCATCCTCATTTCAAACGGATTTCCCCCCAGCAGCAGATGAAACCTCTCCAGGTCCAATGTGGTGGCATCCATATCGGTGCCCCTGTAATCCACCAGCAGCGAGATCTCCACCTCCGACACCTCCCCGGGGAGACCGGGATAGGAGAAAGATCCCCCGTTCACCTGCAGGGAAAGTCTGGCATCGGGGAAAATACTATCCGTCATCATTCCCTTAACACTTCCTTCCAGAAGCATGGTTCCGCTGGTTTCCACCGATTCGAATTCACTGAGATAAATGGCCGGGACCAGCGACAGAAGGGTCTTGAAGGAGGTCTCCCCGGAATAAAACCTCAGATCCAGATCCATGGCCCCCTCGTCCAGCATCCTCACCTCTCCCTCACTTCCCAGCATCAAACCGTTCAGCAGGATCCTATTTTCCTTCAGCGTATACACCTGATCGTCCAGATTGGCACCGGCCAGCAGCGATACTTCAAGGACCGCATCCCTCAGGTAACGAACCCCTCCTGCCCTGGCGCTTATGCTCCGGACAGAGGTCTCCAGGTTCAGATCGGTCTGATCCACGGTAAAATCTCCGGACAGTTCCAGATCGAATCCCTCCATCGAGGCGTCGATCCCTCCGGAATGATCGCGGTAATAGATCCGTCCCTTTTGAATGGCAAATCGTTTCAGGGATATGCCCATATCGAAGTCACCCTCCTCATCCTCTTCCGGCTCCACCGTTGGTTCCTCCTCCGCTTGCGGGAAGATATCCCAGTTCACCCGTCCCTCTTCCGCCACGATACCGTTGATCAGGGGCCGGTCCAAAATGATGGACTTCACTTCCAGACTCTTTCTGATTGCCCCGAAGGGGTTGACCCGCACTTCAAACCTCTCCAGGGCCGCCAGTGTATCCCCTTCAAAATCCCCCGCCCCCACCACCGAGGCGTCATGCAGATTGACACTCAGGTCGGGGAATCCCCTGAAAAACGTCAGCGAGAACCGCTCCCAGTCCACCGATGCCGCAATCTCACGGTTCACCGTCTCCTTCACCATGGACTCGATCCGCGACTTAAACAATAACGGGATAATTATCAGCAATATAAGGACGAACCCTATCACTATCCCTGCAATTTTCAGTACTCTCTTCATGACACCCTGTTTTGGCTAAAATTACGAATTCCGCCCAAAGAAAACGGTTTTGTAATTGTATGGAAATGATTAAATTTGCAATCGCTTTACGGACTAGTAGCTCAACTGGATAGAGCACCTGACTACGGATCAGGAGGTTGAGGGTTCGAATCCTTCCTAGTTCACCATGAACGCTCAGGACCAGGCAACTGCCTGGTTTTTTTATGGAGTGATCCGAACGGGCAAACCCCGTTTGCCCGGGTGAGGATTGCGACAGAAAAACAGGATCGCGTCAGCGATACGGTCCTGAGCGTTTATGG
>CAZOHA010000037.1:0-43868 GCA_964579515.1 uncultured Bacteroides sp.
GGGTTCGATCAATTCCAGGGGATAGGGATGATACTGCGGGAATGCCATGGGAACAAAGCATCAGATACAACAATGACCATAGTTAACAATTAACATATAATATACATATTAATTTTTATTTCAATTAGTTAACAATATACAAAAATATGAAATACTTAACAACTGCCATGCTTAACAATAAACATCTCCGATTTTCGTACTTTTAATGCCATGCGAGTGTACCGGATCAGCCGATGGATGTTTCTGGGGATCTGCCTGCTGATCCTGGTCCTGCCGGTATCGCACCACTGGAGACTGCTCACCTCGGGTACCTATACCGAGGGCGAGGTGACCCGCTACACCATGCGGATGCATGAGAATGCGGTGGGTGTGAAGACCGCGGAGTATGTGAGTGAGATCCGGTTCGAGGCCGGTGGAAGGGGCTACACCGCCCACGGCCCGGCCAATTATGAATACCGGGAAGGCCGGACGGTCCCGGTGGTCTACCGGGATGTGGATCCGTCGGTGAATCAGGTGCTCACCTTCTCGGCACTCTACCTGAACAATTACGTGATCCTGCCGCTGGTGCTGCTGACCCTCTGGGCCGCCTTTTACCTTTCGTTCAACAATTACTACAAGAAATCCCGCTCCAGGGAGATCCGGACCAGGGAACCCTGGAGGGGAACGGGTATCGGGTGAATTTCCCGATTATTTGTAGTTTTAAGGCCCATGAAAAGAAGAAGAGATTCCGGAAAGAGACCAATGAGACAAATTTTGTGGGCCGCGGTGATGTTATTCACGTTCCCTGCGGCCGAAGGCACGGTCAAAGAGGTGCCGCCCACCCTGACCACCAGTGAGATCAACCGGATGCTGAACGGCGCCGCCCCCGGCGATACCTTTCAGTTTCAGCATGGCGTGTATGGAGGCCACTATCTCCTGCGCGGAGTGCACGGCCTTCCCGGCCGGCCGGTGGTGATCCGCGGGGTGCCGGGCAGCGGGATTTCAGCCAGCAGCGCGACAGGCAGCGGGCCTCCCACCACGGTGATCGACGGCGGTGTGGAGCCGGGGATGGGAAAGGAGGAGTACGCCTTTCTGCTGCAGGAGTGTTCCTGGATCACCATCGAGCACATGGAGATCCGCAACTGCTGGACCGATTTGATTTTTGCCGAAAATACCTCCTACCTTTCTGTCCGCCATTGCCGGATGTACGGGGGCAAGCGGGCGCTGTTTGCCACCGGCCGCCTCAGCCACCATTTCCTGATCGAACACTGCACCTGGGAGCAGGATGAGCGGGTCTGGACCCACCAGGAGGGGTACACCTGGGACGAGGTCCACCACGGGATCCATAAACACTATAACGGCAGTCTTTTTCAGGGCAGCGGGATCGGCGGCACCTTCGTACTTCGGGACAACCACATACAGAATACATTTAATGCCTTCCGCATCTCCCTGATCGGCGACGGGGAGCGGGACATGCTGGCCTGCACCAACGGAGAGATCTACCGGAACACGGTGATCAACACCGCCGACAATGTGCTGGAACCGGAGGTGCATGTGAAAAACCTCCATTACTACCACAACCGGATGATCAACGGACATGCCTTCGTCTCCATCACCGAGGTGGTGGGCGGAGAGGTCTATATCTACGGCAACACGGCGGTCCAGCTTCCGGGATCGGAGGACGGGTGGACCGTCTTCAAGATCTCCAAAATCCGGCACGGCCTCACCGGGCCGCTCCATATCTTCAACAACAGCTGGCAGGTCGATTTCGACATGATCGGCAGTCCGAGGAGGGTCTGGAGCAATAACCATGTGCGCCACTTCAACAACGCCTGTTTCTCCGAGGTGGGCGACACCTTCGGCATCTACAACCTGGGTGACGACAACCGGTTCGACTATGACTGCTCCAACCTGCCTTTCCCGTCGCTGCTCACCAGCCGCGGGATGGAGGAGAACGGGATCGTGGCCGATCCGCTCTTCCGCGATCCTTATAAGGGTGATTTCCGTCTGCAGGAAGGCTCTCCCTGCATCGACCAGGGAACGGTGCTGGAGGGACTCCACCTCGACTGGCGGGGCGAGAGGCCCGATATCGGGGCCTACGACAACGACACCCTGGTGGAGGGTCCCCCGTTCCGGTTCGTGACCCCCGATGCGGAGATCGCCTATCAGGAACGCCCGCGGATCACCCGGCACAAGGTGAAGGGGAAAGAACTGCACCTGTGGTTCTCCGTTCCCCTGGATCCCCACTCCCTCCGGCTCACCTTCCCGGTACTGATCCCCGAAGGCTCCCCGGAGCCCCCGGAGAGAAGCGCAGCGCGCACAGAGGGGAGCGCAGAGGAGCTCCCCCTGGAGCTGCTGCGGACGGGCGATGAGGGGTATCATGTGGTGCTGGCGGCACCAGAGAAGATCGGTCCCGGAGAATGGCAACTCCGGTTCTCCCGCTGGCCCGTGGGGACCAACGGCATGGAGGTCACCTCCTGGGCCTCCACCCTTCCGGTTTCGCTGAAACCTGATGCAGCTGCCGGCAGCGCTGCCCGTGTGACGGAGCCTGCCCAGGTCCCGGAACATGACCTGCTGTTGGAACCTGCCCTGGTCCCGGAACATGACCTGCTGTTGGAGCCTGCCCGGGTGCTGGAGACCACCCGGGCCATCGCCGACAAGATCATCCGGGAGACCCGCTTCGGTTACCGGATGGTCCCCTTCACCTACAATGCCGGAGTGAGCCACCTGCAGATCGAACCGCACCCGGAGACCGCCCGCTTCGCCCGGGCAAAGGTCCGGTCCGGGGCCGATACTACCGGATCCCTCGGGCTCTCCTTTTCGGGCACAATCCGCCTCTACCTGAACGGTGAAGAAATTTACCACGGTCACTCTTCCCGGGCAACGATCCGGGAGTATACCTACAACCGGTTCCGCTTCCCCCACAAGATCCCGGTCCGCTGGAAAGAGGGGGACAACGAGCTGCTGGTGCGGTTCGGGCCCTCGGGGAATCCCTCTGCGGAATCCTCTGAAGAACTCGCTGAAGATCCCGCTGAAGATTCCGCTCTTAAACCCTCAGAGACCTCCACCCTCCTGATGATGCCGCTGGACGAGCTGGATGCCATGCCGGGACATCTCTCCATGGTACCGGTGATCCCCGGCGAGGCCGGGATCCACTGGATCACCGGCGGGCCCTGGACCGGTCCCGGGAACAACGCTGCTTCTCTCCCACCCCTGCAATCCTGGCTTTCCGAAGACACCGGTCAGGATCCGAATGATCGCTGGGAGGTGCAGCCGGTTCCCATGATCCGGGAGCTGGTGATCCCGGAAACCAACTCCTACACCAGGGACTCCTATGCCGACTGGCACTACGCCAACGGAGGAACCCTCTTCGGGATCCTCAGCCTTTACAATGTGAGCAATGAGGAGCCCTATATGGAATTCGCCCGGAACTACATGGAGAACCTGGCCGCCAACCAGGTCTATTTCAGGAGGCAGTACCTGGAGCTCCACGCCATGAGGGGCAGTTTCCACCGGATCTACCGGAAGACCATGCTCGACGATACCGGCGGACCCGCCATACCGCTGGCCGAACTTACCAGGCGGGGGTGGGGTCATCCCGGACTCACCCCGTTGCTCGATACGGTGCTGCAGTATGTGACCGAAGGACAGGAGCGGCTGGCCGACGGCACCTTCAGCCGGCCCGAGCCGGAACCGGCCACCGTCTGGGCCGACGATCTTTTCATGTCGGTGCCCTTCCTGCTGCGTATGGCTGAAGTTACCGGCGATGAAACGCTTTACGACGAGGTGGCCCGGCAGGTGATCCTGTTCCACCGCCACCTGGCCGATCCGGAGACCGGCCTCTGGTTCCACGGCTGGTACGATCAGCGCCGGGAGCACACCCCGGTGCGCTGGGCAAGGGCCAACGGGTGGGTGGCCTGGGCGGTCAGCGAAGCCCTGATACACCTCCCCGAAAACCATCCCGATTATCAACGGGTCCTGGAGATCTTCCTGGACCATATGGAATCCCTGGCAGGCTACCAGGATGCCTCGGGACTCTGGCACCAGGTGCTGGACCATCCCGATACCTGGCTGGAGACCTCCAGCACCGCCATGTTCACCCTGGCCATGGCCCGCGGTGCCCGGATGGGCTGGCTGGACAGCTCCTACCGGGAGCGGGCGCTGAAAGGCTGGCAGGGGCTGCAGTCGAAGATCGACGGCGACGGAACGGTGACCGATATCTGCCGCGGCACCGGCATCGGCGACTCGGTGGAGTTCTACGCCACCCGCAGCCGCTTCCCCCACGACCCGCGCGGACTGGGCGCCATGCTGACCGCCGGCTGTGAGATCTATCGACTGGTCGGACCCACACCGCAAGCCCTATGAAAAAAGCCATCCTGTTTTCGATCATCGCTGTGATCATGGGCTGTACTCCGTACCAGCGATTGTTCCTTCCCACCGGGAATCTTCAGTCCTTTCTGCGCGACAGCTGCGATATCCAGACTGTGAAGAACCTCAAACAGTTACTGGACACTGCTGATTACCGGCTGCACGAAGACCGGGAAGCTCACCCGGAAGAGGCGATGGAGGACGCGATGGCCAATGCAGTGGCTGATGCGATGGAGGACGCGATGGAAGATCCTTTCTGCAAATATCTGAATGGAGAACTGATCCGGCCCGTGTATCCGGACTCCTCCGTATGGCTGCTGCTGATTAAACCGGCGCAGGTGGGAAACGATGAGATCATCCTGGGCAGCCTCTACACTTTCCCATTGAATCAGGACTCGGTGTTCCGGTTTATACGACGGGTGAAGGAGTATTCTCAGCCCCGGGAATTTGAATCCGGCAAGTATGTGGTTTTCAACTACACCATTGAAAATGATTCGACCACCATTGTCAGAGCCGGTACCAGAAAGATGGAATAAAACAGACTACTCTTAGAACAGCTACCATGAAAAAACTACACACCGCGGGAATACTCCTCGCCCTCTGCCTGACCATTACCGGTCAGACCTTCGACCGGCAGAAACTGGACAGCCTGATGTCCCATATCGGGGAGAACGGGAAAGGCATGCACTCGGTCTCCATCTTCCGGAAAGGAGAGCAGGTCTACCAGCGTTCCATCGGATACGCCGATGTGGAGGCCCGGGTCGAGGCCGCCTCCGCCACCGTATACCGGATCGGATCGATCTCCAAAACCTTTACCGCCGCCATTATCATGAAACTGGTGGAAGAGGGCCGGCTCGAGCTCGACGCCCTGCTGGAGGAATATTACCCAGGCATCAAGAATGCCGGCGGGATCACCCTGGAGATGATGCTCCGTCACCGCAGCGGGATCTATAATTTCACCAACGCTCCCGACTATCCCTCCTGGATGAAACAGCCCCAGACCAGGGAGGAGTTGCTGGAGAAGATCACCGGTTACGGGAGTACCTTCCAACCGGATGAGCGCACCTCCTACTCCAACGCCAACTACGTCCTCCTGTCCCTGATCGCCGAAGATGTGACCGGAAAATCGTACCCGGAGCTTCTGGAAGAGATCATCACAAAACCCTGCGGGTTGAGCCACACCTATTATGGCGGCAGGATCGATGCTTCCAAAGGAGAGGCATTCTCTTATGAGATGCGCGAGGAGTGGGAAAAAACGACCGAAACCGACATGTCGGTCCCCCTTGGAGCAGGCGGGGTGGTCTCCACTCCCACCGACCTGAACAGCTTTCTGTTCTGCCTCTTTAACGGGAAGATCGTCAGTAATCAAAGTCTGGTGCAGATGATGAAACTGAACGAAGGGTTCGGATTGGGCCTCCGGCAGGTCCCGTTTTTTGAAAAAACAGCCTACGGTCATCCCGGCGGGATCGACGGTTTTTCGGCCATGGCCTTTTACTTCCCCGCCGACTCGGTCTCGGTTGCCATTACCTCCAACGGCCAGGTGATGTCGGTCAATGATATCCTCATCGGGGCGATGAGCATCTATTTCGGAAGGCCCTATGAATTCCCGGAGTTTCGAGAAACGGTGGAGGTCACCGCCGAAGATCTGGAGCGCTATCCGGGCACCTATTCCACTCCGCAGCTGCCCATCAAGCTGACGATCATACGGCACGGAAACCAGCTCTTCGGACAGGGAACCGGCCAGCAGCAGTTCCCCCTGAATCCGGTGGGCGATCATACCTTTGTATTCGAGCCGGCCGGTCTGAGGATCGAATTCCGGCCCGCCGACAACCAGATGATCCTCCACCAGAGCGGGGCGCGGTTCGAGATGACCAGAGAGGATTGATGAGTTTATGCTGAATCTGTTTGCCGAAACTTTTCCCGACGTAATGCCAAATCATGGGGCCTCATTCTGTTATGCTTTTTCAGATTAACAGAATCAGATTATGCTTTTTTCAATTAACATATTGCCTGGTAGGATTGATGGAAATCCTTTACACAAAAGGTTACAGACACTTTTGCATTCGTCACTCTTCCCGGGGTGATTTCCTAATTCATTCTATATCAGTGGAATTACTCAGCTGTTCACTGTTTTTGGGTGTCCCGGTCTATTCCCTTCCCTTCCTGTTTCTGCTGCAGGAAGCATTCTGTCAACTAATGCCCATCAGGAACTGAAATTTCGCCGGTAACTGGATATGAATTATCTGATTACCATACATTTTTTGCGTTTTATGGATATAAAATGTCTATCAAGATACATACTGTATCCATCATTTCACCAATAATGTTAATAAATGGATAATTTAGATCTGCTGGTTGAGTAAAATTCTCTGCTTAGGGCAAGCACCAGTCCCTGGCAGCCTTTCAGGGTCCGTATCCAGGGATGTTATTGGTTTGACTCAGAATCTGGATTAGCAGAGGTGGGCAGATCACTTTCCAGTTTGCTGCCTTTGTATTCCAACAGGGGTGTCCCATTGACGAAAACAGGAAAGGTTACAGACACTTTTTTCTGGATGAGGTACACCGGTATAAACAATGGTCGAAAGATCTAAAAAACACCTATGATAATTATCCTGATATAAAAATAGTAGCAACTGGATCCTCCATTCTGAAGGTCAGCAGAGGACAGGCCGATCTTTCAAGAAGGGCAGTAACTTATGACCTTCCGGGATTATCGTTCCGGGAGTTTCTGGAGTTGGCACATCAGCAGAAGCTTCCTCAGATTAATCTTTCTTAAATATCTTCAAAAACCAGAAAAAATCTATCTCCAGAACACCAACTTAGCCTGGTTACTGTCAGAAAACAAACCCGATACAGGAAATCTGAGAGAAACCTTTTTTTCAGTCAGATGGAGGTACGACACCGGTTGAAAGATTACGGATTCTGCAGATCGACACAGACCAATTTCTCCAGATCCCGAATGACCAGTTTTCCCCGGCTGAAAGCCAGCGGTGCCCAGGCCTGGGATTTATTCGAGCTGAAGAATGATGCACGACCCACCTCCCGGTATCCTTCCGGGGAGGGTTCAATAAGCGCAATCTCACCATCTTTCCCATTCTGATTAATGATCATTCCATCGACCAGGATCAAACCGCCCATCTCAAAACCTGCCGAATCGCTCTGCCATACTACTTCTCCTTCAAGGTTCAGGCATGTCATCCGATTGGGTCTGCCTGAATGATTCAGGTAAAGATGATCTTCATAAAGAACGGCAGGATGCATTTTGCTACCGGCCTCTTCCGTCAGGAAAATCTCCTCTATTCTGAAATCAGATTCTTCTTTTGTTATTTCCAGGAGAATGGAAACAGGTTCGTAATTTCCGTCATAAGAACAATCCGTAAGGAATAGTTTATTGTCTCCGATGATGGTCGCCGGAGCAATAGTAGCAAAGGATTTCAATCCGGTATACTTCCATAGTTCCTGTCCAGTTTCTGCATCAAATGAAACGACTTCATTCGTCAGGCTGGAATCTTCTCTGGCGTAAGGGCTGATGGCGATTACCTGATCCACTCCTCCGAAGTTTGCCACAACAGGCGAGGCATGAAAGGGATGACCTGCAAGGGGCCGGCTCTTCCAGGCAATTTCTCCGGTCATTTTATGAAATGCAACCACGCCACCTGCTTTTCCCTGAGGGGCGACAATCACAAAATCTTTATAGACTAAAGGAGCCTGGGAAACGCCCCATGTGGTCAGTTCCCTGTCGAATTCATCCAAAACGTTTATGTTCCAGACAGGCTGTTGCGTTTTTTTGCTGAAACAGTAAAGATCCCCATGGGGTCCCATGCTCCAGATATGGTCTTTATCGACATAAGGGACATTCCTTGAACCCGGAAAAGAGATTTCACCCTTCGCTTCATAGGTATAGTTCCAGATCTCTTCCCCTGTTTCCAGGTCGATGCACCTGAGAATATCCGCCTCTCCCTTTTCCCTGTCGAGAATGAAAACCTCACCATCAAAAATGGCCGCACCTCCGTACCCTTCCCCAATGGGAAGTGACCATAGTTCCTTTGGACCCTGTTCAGGCCAGGAATGCAGAATACTTGTTCCGGTGATGGTTGCGTTTCGGTCTGGTCCCAGGTACTGGTTCCAGTCGGAGGCATTCTGACAGCCTGTGAATAATAACGTTAGAATGACTAAGAGAAGAGGTGTGCCTGATACTTTCATTTTTCAAAGTTTAAGGGGGCAAATAAAAGGAAAAACTCCCATTTGTACTTGATCCAACTGGGTCATCTTGTAAAATCATACAAACAATTACACATAATAATTCATTGCATATTCGCCATTATTGTTCTTTTCAATTTATAATGATTCTGTTCGATTGTCGGGGTTAAATTTTCTCCACCTCGTAGAGAGCGCCTAGGTTGCAGGCAGAGTAATCCACACTCCCACCGACCTGTACAGCTTTCTGTTCTGATCACCTTTGGATAGAAATAGGTTGCAGCTAACAGTTTGGTATACCAACGTTTGCTAATGGCAGGCCGCTGAATCGTTCAATTAATTCACTTTATTATAAATTACAGGCATTTCCCCCTTCCATTTAGTCCACAAGTCATTTTTTACTATTAACCTGGCCATAAGATTACCAACATTTATTCGGCTGGTTTTGCCTGGATTAAAAAGGGCACTCCTTGTAGGTGAAGCAAATAACTCGTATTCGCTTACCAGGTCTTCGTTTATCAAGGTATCTGGTCGAACTGCAACCCATTCAATTGATTTATTATTCTGCCCGATGTTCACCCTTAAAAAATCTGCTGCTTTTTCGTTGTCTGATTGTGGTGGTACAAGTATGCGAATCAATCCCATCACTAGTTTTCTCCATTTGAAATGGGTTTATTTAAGTCCCTGTTTCTGTTACCTGTTGTGTTCATCAATACAAACTTGACTGGTTTATCGGGTGAATTATTTTTAATTGCAGTACAAAGCAATTTAACGGTATCAGTGACCAATTTTCTGGGTTTTCCAAAAATACCCTTCAAAGTTAGATTATGACCAAGACAAGACGCTACCGACTGGCAATCATTCAAGTAATTTGACATTTCGTCCACACTAATTTCTGAGATACTGGTTTTGATTATTGATATTTGGGCACAATTCTTCCAGGTGGCAGGTATTATTCCTGCAGGACGTACAATCACCTTGACATTTTGTCCCATGTTCAATAATTGTTCTACTAACTGTTTTCCTGTTGCACCGCTTGCACCTACTACCAATGTTTTCATTTTGTAATTTATTAATTTTGTATGGAGTTTCTTTAATATCCTACAATGTAGGCATAAGCTCAATAACGCTATATAACAAGCCCTTCTCAACATTGTATGTGCACGCCCCTTATTGCCTATGACCGCATGATACAGGGCGTTTTATTTTTTATTCTTCAGTAAAGGCCTGATTATATTCGTAAGCATAAACCTTAATGCTTTGGAGGTATAGGATTTGTCATTGAATGTCCCTATCACATAAGCTTCCGTTTGCGGGTGGAAGAACATGAAGGCACCGGTAACTCCCACACACCCCCAGCAAAAATACTTTCCGGGCATTACCAGTGGAATGGCTTTAGGCTTCCAGACAGAGTAGCCGTAATCAAACCCGATGGCCGGAAACCCCATTCTCACATCGTCGTTAATCATTTGATTCAAAGTAGCTTCCTTTACCAGTTGGCCGTTGACCAGAGCCTTCATAAAAACCAGGAATTCGCTCAGGGGAGCCACGACACCTCCCCCGGCATGGTCAATCTTTGCCAGTCTTTCATTCTCGATGAAATTGGTGTTGAAAAGATAGATATCTGCCGGCGGATACAGGGGTTTGTTTTTTGGTTCTGAATAGCCGTTTATATAGGCATTATCCATTTGCAAAGGCTCCAGGATCATTTCGTGAACAGCTTCGTGAAAAGGTTTCTGGGTGATGTTCTCTATGATGAATCCCAGTAAATAATAGTTTGTATCGGTATAGAAATGTTTTTGACCGGGCCTGCCAACGGGCTTAAGATTCGCTTTCCCCCACTCCACCGCTTCCTTTGTCGTCAATTCAAGGTCCGGTTCGTTCAATATCTTCTTAAGCAATGGAAAAAAGACATCATTTAACCCGGATGTTTGCTTCAGCAAATGTTTGATGCTGATATCGCCGGAGTACTCTTTGCCCTTGTATACATGCAAACCGTGCATCAGGTCTGCATCAAGGTATTTTACAATTTTCTCGTCAAAGGACAACAGCCCTTTGTCGTGAAGCATACCTATGAGGGTAGCCGTAAACAATTTGCCCACCGAAGCGAGATGGTTGGCCTGCATCGGGTTTGCCTGAATTTCTCCTGTTTTCCCTTCGGCAATATTGAGGTCGACTCCTGATTTGCCGGAATGAACGAGCAGATAACCATTCTTTACCTTTTTATCGTTCTGCACCTGGTGTCTGAATCTGGACTCAATTTTTTCCTGTACCGCAGATAACTTTTCCATTCTTTAATATCTGATTTAAAAATATGATTTGGAGGTTCTTTCCTGAATGCCCGTAACGGTCTGGCCAAATACATGTTTGCCAAATGTGCGTCTTTTTGCTATGACTGAATTAATCCATTACTTCTTAGGGCATCTAGTACCTCAAATTCATCTAACGGAGGGTTTCTTTTGTTGAGCACAAGATCTCTGAAAGCTCTGACACTGGCATCATGGTTCAAGTCAATAATATCAGTGAGGAAATCATCAGCACATTTAGCAGAAAGTCCAAATGATGCAAGATACTCTTCTGGAAAATCTTTGAGATTATTGGTAACAATCAGGTTGGCGTTTGTCTTGATAGCTGCTGCGAGTAGATGTTTATCCTTCATGTCCGGTAAACTTAGTGTTTCTATAAGTGGCTCATAGTTTTTAACTAATGCATCAGGGAAAGCTTCATTTAGTATATCTGTTCGCATTTTGGCTTCAGTCTCAGAAACCCCTTTCCTTTTCATTACTTCCAACCATTCGTCAAATATGTGTTTACTCCATTTTGGGGTATATAAGTCATGGTGGGCAAACCAAAGAAGTAGATCACGAATCCACAAAGGGAAGATTACATTTGTGTCTAGTATGCAAGTAAATCGAACACTATGAATCATAAAGTCCGGTTTCTTCATCCAGTTCCATTAACCTCTGGATGCTGCGTTTCTGATTTACTTTCATCTGTTCCTTGTAGGTTGCAACATCTTCGAATTTAATTCTTCTGTGCTTACCAACTTTAGTATACGGCAGCACTCCTTCCTCTAATAGCCTTACTACATGGGGCCTGGAACAACCTATCATCTCGGCGGCAGCTTGTGTTGTAATCTCTGTCGCAATTGGAACTATAGAGATAGGATTTCCCTTGCTTATCTCCTGAAGGATTTTTGCCAGGAGTTTTAAAGCAGTTATAGGTATCCTAATCTTTTCATGAGTCTCTTCTATCTCTATTTCGGGATTAGAATTCTTCAGTTTTACCAAAGAAGCAGCAAGGGCATCGAACGATTCCAGTGCAGCTTGCTGTTCCTCTTTTGTCGGTTTTTTTAGATCAATTGTCTCCATTGTATCAGTATTTTCGTACACTTCGCAATATATTCGAAATATTCGAAACAAACAAAATATCCGAAATTTTTAAAAGCATAGAGTGAAACATTTTCAATAGAAAACGGATGGAGCCTAACTCAGGTACAAATAAAACAAAGTCATTTACCCGGGCAATCTCAACAGCCGGACCGGCATCAGTAATACCCGTACTCCTCCACCACCTCGTAGAGTGCATCCAGGTTGCGGGCGGGGGTGGAGGGGGCGATGGAGCAGGCGGTGCTGAGGATGAATCCTTTGGCTTTCATCCCGATCTCCAGCCGCCGCCGGGCGTCTTCCCTGACCTCATCGGGCGAGCCGTTCATCAGCATGTTCACCGGGTCGATGTTGCCCTTGATGAAGGCCCGGTCGCCGATCCGGCGGACCGCGTCCTCCAGCTTCACGTTCCCCAGCGGGGGCGGGTCAAGGCACTCCAGGCCGTTGAAGCCGATATCGATGATCAGCTCCAGCCGGTCGTCGATCTCCCCGCAGGTATGGCAGTAAACCGGGACTCCACGCTCCCTGCAGCGCTCGACGATCACCGCCTGGGCAGGCAGGATTACCTCGGTGTACATCTCCAGCGAAATAAAATTCTGACCGGTCCACGGCGCAGAGAAGTTTATGGCGTCGGCGCCCGCATCGATCTGCTCCTCCACATGCTTGCTGAGGGCGTGTGCCCAACGAATCAGGTACTCCCGGCTCTTGTCAGGATGCGACAGCATGGCCATGAAGCACCCCTCCACCCCCAGGGCATCGATCAGGTAATCCTCCGGGGCGTAAACCGAACCGTGAACCGACAATTTTCCGCCGGTCAGGTCCCGCACCTGGTGCAATTCCGCCACCCGTCCGTAGGCGTCTTCATTGATCCACATCCTCAGCCGGTTCGAGGGCGGATGGAAAGAGATGGTCTCGGGGACCGAATCCGGGTCGAGCTCCTCGATGGTGGTCTCGGGGGGAACGGTATGGTGATACCTGGGCAGATCGTCGAGGCAGTAGATGCAGCGGTCACCGTTCCGGAACCGGATCTCTGGGGTGGCTATCCTGCCCGGAGAATGCGGTGCACCTCCGGGGGTCTCTATCCTGCCCGTAGAATGCGGTGCACCTCCGGGGGTCTCTATCCTGCCCGGAGAATGCGGTGCACCTCCGGGGATCCCATCACTGCCTCCGGGAGTCGTATCATCACCCCCGGGGGGGCCTCCGGGACCTCCGGATGCCAGGCTGTCTGTCTCCACCCCGACCGACTCCACCTGGTCCTGGTCCAGTGGTGCCAGCCCCACGGCGGGGATCAGCACCCCGTCGAACCGGAACCGCTGACTGATCTGGGTGAATGCTCTGGAATAGGTCCCCTCCCGGTTGTGCCACAGTGCCACCGGGTCGAGCCCATCGATCTGTTTCAATACGAATCCCCAGGAGGGCTGGCTCATCAGCGGTACCCGGTCGGGTTTTTTGAGCTCCATGGCCGCCCTGATCCGTTCGGCTCCCGTCATGTGCTTATTTCTTCCGTTCATTGCCGTTTCTTTGTCGGTTGCTTTCTCCATTTTCACATCCTTTCTCCTGTACTTCGGCTTCCGGCCCGGAAGCCGGTTTCGTCGTCCGTTAAAGGTACATATTCCCTAGGAAACCACCGGGAAAAACAGTATTTTCCGGAGTTCAACTTCAATATCCACTGAACCATGGCAAAAATATATTATGTGGGCGACTGGGCGGTGATGACCGGACCGGTTTTTGCCGAGTCGCCCTTCAATTACGCACACAAGGGACTGGATGTATTCAATTACGGAACATGGCTGAAGCAGGCACTGGAATCGACCGGCGAACACACCGTCGATTCCGTTCCCTCCTGGGAATTCTACAAGCTTCCCCCGGGCGGATGGGAGGAGAAACTCGAAGAGTATGACATCTTCATTTTCAGCGACGTGGAGGCGAAATGCTTCCAGCTCGATCCCCACTTTTTCGACCGGAGCAAGTTCGGCAAGGAGATACTCACCTTCCCTGACCGGATCCGGATCTTTTCCGAAGCGGTCAGAGCGGGCAAGAGTGCCATCTTCTGCGGCGGCTGGCTCTCCTTCAACGGGGAGATGGGCAAAGGCGGCTGGGGGCGCACCCTTCTGAAGGATCTGCTTCCCGTCACCTGCCTCGAGACCGAAGACCTGGTGGAAAACACAGAAGGGTTTTCTTTCGAGCAGAAGGATCAGGGAGGAGCGCTCGCCGGGCTCGATTTCAGCGATTGCCCCCCGATCCTGGGATACAACAAGACCCTCCCCCGGGAGGGCTTCCGGGTTCACGTATCGGTCAGAGAGACCGGCGATCCCCTGGTGGCCTCGGGGAAAGCGGGCAATGGCAGTGTACTGGCTTATATGTCCGATCCCGCTCCCCACTGGGGATGCAACTTTGTATACTGGAAAAAGTACAACGATTTCTGGATCAAGTGTGTGGATCAATTAACCCGATGATATGAAGAAACCCGGATGGATGAGACCCGCAGGGATCCTCGCGGGATGGATCGGTATTTTCCTTATCGGAGCCCCCAGTATCCAGGCACAGAAAAGACCGGAAATCCCGGAGGTATACAGCAGAGTGCATTACGATGATGAAGGAAAATTATATGTGGACTGCGGGACCGCCCGATACTACGCCGATGAGAGTCCCCCGGCCTACACCCTCGAACTGGTGTCCGGAAACCCGGTCGGGACAGAAAAGGGAGTGAAGTTCGATTTCGGAGAGATGTGGGGAAGCATTACCTACGGACTGATCCCCTATGGAAAATCGGAGCACCCTCTGCCGGTATTCCGGTTCACCAGGACCCTTCAGAACGGGAAGGCGGAGATCAACATCAGGGACGAATTCAAGTACCCGTACGATTTTGTCGGCTGGAAGGAGAAGGGGTACCTGACGGTCGGATACCGGCTGATGGATGCCCGGGGAATGATGGTCTTCGACGGGGAGGTCAGCCTCTCGGGGACAGGGCCGTTCCGGGTCGTTCCCGCCATTCTGGAAGGACCTTTCGTGAACCTGGTCACCGAAAACAGTGCGGTGATCTGGTTCAGGACCACCATGCCGTCAGCCTCCTCACTGGAGGTGGACGGCCGGACACTATCCCGTCCGGAGCCTGCCATACATCATGAGTGGAGGGTGGAAGGACTGACACCCTCGACCCGCTACGATTATACTGTGAATTACGGTGAACTGAGCCAGCAGTATCACTTCACCACCGCTCCGGAGAAAGGTAGCAGGGAACCATTCCTATTCGCCTACACCAGCGACAGCCGGCACGCCACCGGCGGGGGCGAGCGGATGATTTACGGGGCCAATGCCTATATCATGAAGAAGATGCTTGCGCTGGCCCATTCCCACGGTGCGGCCTTCCTTCAGTTCACCGGCGACATGATCAACGGGTACCTCAGGGACAACTCCGAGCAGCAGCTCCAGTACACCAACTGGAAGAAAGCACTGGAACCCTTCTGGCACTACATGCCGGTCTACACGGGCATGGGCAACCACGAGGCGCTCGGATTTATATTCAGGGACAGTGCCGGGAACGAGATGGTATCCATCGACGGTTTCCCGTTCGATGAATTCTCCATGGAGAAGGCATTCGCCGATGCCTTCGTCAACCCGGTCAGTGACCTGGAGAGCGAGGACGGGGCGGTCTATGACCCCGATCCGGACCAGACGGACTTCCCCTCCTACCGGGAGAATGTCTACTCCTACACCTACGGGAATGTGGCCATGATCGTGCTCAACAGTGATTACTGGTACGCTCCCTCTCTGCGCAACTGGCCCTTCAGCAGCGGCGGTCTCCACGGATACATCATGGACAACCAGCTGGACTGGCTGAAAAAGACGGTAAAGGAGTATGAGCAGGACCCCGATATCGACCATGTGTTCGTCACCCAGCACACCCCCGCCTTTCCCAACGGCGGACACAGCAAAGACGACATGTGGTACAGCGGGAACAACCAGTACCGTCCCTACGTGAACGGGAGGATGCTGAAGAAGGGGATCATCGAGCGGAGGGACCAGTTCCTCGATATCCTGATCAACCACAGCACCAAGGTGGTGGGCATGCTCACAGGCGACGAGCACAACTACAACTGGCTGAAGATCACCGGCGAAGTGCCGATCTATCCGGAAATGTATTTCAGTGAGCGGCTGGAGGTGAGCCGTCCCCTCTATCAGATCAACAACGGGGCGGCCGGAGCCCCCTATTACGGCCAGGAGGTGCTCCCCTGGAGCGATTTCACTCAATCCTTCAGTGTGGAGAACGCCCTCTGCCTCATTTATGTGGACGGACCGAGGATCACCATGAAGGTGCTCAATCCCGACACCCTGAACCAGCTCGACGAGGTGGTGCTGAGGGAATAATAAACGGCCATTCGATTTAACACATTTCTTAACAGTTTCATATAGAACATTCTATGTGGATGGTTGTCCAATGGGCACACTACAAACAACCCATCCATGGAAAACATCTTCATCAACCACTGGGCCGTGCTGGTAAGCGCGGTTTTCAGCCTGGTGCTGGGGGGCTTATGGTACTCCCGGGCACTGTTCGGAAATGCCTGGCAGAAAGAGAACAAACTGACCGATGAACAGCTTCAATCTGCCAATCCTGCGAAAACCTACGGACTCGGCTTCCTGCTGGCTTATGTGATGTCCTACAACCTGGCCTTCTTCCTCGGGGAGGAGTCAACCACCTGGCAGTGGGGCCTGGCAGCCGGGTTTCTGGCGGGATTCGGATGGGCGGCAGCCATGTTCACCGTGATCGCCCTGTTCGAGCAGAAAACCTGGCGGTACATCCTGATCAATGCAGGCTACATCGTGATCTACTTTACGGTGATCGGATTCATCCTCGGGGCGTGGCGATGAAATCCGCCCTGAGTCCCAAGACTGCTGAACCTGCTGGTTGCTGAACTGACCGGGGAGTTCTATACTTCCGAACTGATCCGCGAGAACGGGGATAGGGTGGTCCTGGTAAAGGACTGATCTGTGTGAAATCCGCTACCGGTGAGTTCCCGGATTCAGAATGATACCTTCATGCCGGATTTATAGATCTCTTTTATTTCCAGCGACTCCGGATCCAGCAGCACCAGGTCGGCAGGGGCGCCCACGTGGAGTCCCAGGTTTTCCGGTACGCCCATGAGGGTGGCCGGATGGACCGATGCCATGTCCCAGGCATAGCCGAGCCCTTCCAGCCGGGCGATCCGGCGGACCCCGTCGATCAGTTTGCCGGCCGATCCGGCCAGGGTGCCAGGCTGACCCTCCACGTGCAGTTTGCCCTCTTCGGTCACCCGGAAGCTCCCGGTGGCGGGGGACTGGTAGAGGCCCGGCTCCAGGCCGCTGTATGGCATCGCATCGCTCACCAGGATCGCTTTCTCCCCCTTGACCCGGATGAACACCTTCAATACGGAATCGGGCAGGTGGAAACCGTCGGCGATCATACTGGTCCATAACCGCTCTTCGGCCAGCTGGTCCCAGATGTAGTTGGGATGGCGGGGCAGCATTCCATGGGCCCCGTTGCCCAGGTGGGTGGAGAGCACGGCTCCGGCATCCACTGCCGCCTTCAGCTGACCGGTCCGGCAGGCCGTATGTCCGATGGCCACCCGGATCCCCAGGTCCATGCATCTCCGGATCAGTGGAACTGCCCCGGGAAGTTCCGGCGCCAGTGTGAGGATCCGAATCATCCCCCCGGCCGCCTCCTGCCACCGCTCGATCAGACCAATATCGGGATCGAGGCAGTGTTCCAGGGGATGCGCTCCCCGGGGGCCGTCCTCCTTCGAGATGAACGGTCCCTCCAGGTGGATCCCCCCGATCATCAGGGCTGCCAGGCTCCTCCTCTGCCTCCGGGGAGACCCGTTCTCCCTTTCCATGACTTCGGTTCCCACATCCCTGCCTTCGGTTCCTTCATCCCTGCCTTCGGTTCCCACATCCCTGCCTTCGGTTCCTTCATCCCTGCCTTCACAGCCATCTCCACCATCCGGCACAACTCCGGCAATGGTGCGGATCAGGTGTTCGGTCCGTTCGGACGGACCCGTGATAAGGGTGGGATAGAACCGGGTCACCCCGCTCTTCAGCAGTTCGCCGGCCGCCTTTTCCAGCTCCGCGGGAGTCAGCGCTCCGTCATTGAAATCGACCCCCATGAATCCGTTCACCTGCAGCTCGGTCATCCCGGAGGCGATAACAGGAAGGGATCGCCGGCTTTCTCCTCCAGGTTCGCCGTGTTGAACCTGGCCTCCAGGGGTGCCCTTGCCCACGGGGGTGCCCTTGCCCACGGGGGTGCCCTTGCCCACCGGAGTGCCCTTGCCCGGTTCCATCCGGGTCACAGTGTGGATCAACCCGTTACGGATCCCGATCCGGATCGCTTCTCCGCTCCGGTAATGGATCCCTTCCAGTATGAGGTCATTTGTTTCGATGGCCGCTCTCCCTTTCACGCTGTCGTTTCCCGGGCCGCTTTCCGCGCTCTTTCTCCTCCGGTGATCAGTCCGGTGAGGCAGTAAATGATAAAGGTGACCATGACCGGCGATCCGATCTCGGCCGCCAGGGGAACCTCCAGGATAAACTTCGTCATCACAAAGGTAAGAAATCCGGCCCCGATGGAGATCAGCGCCGCCCGGTGGTCCATCCGGTTGAAGGGGCGAAGCAGGCCCAGCATCATGGGAATGGAGACTGGTCCGAAAAGGGCGGCGAACCAGGAGATGATCAGCCCCAGCACGCCTCCGAAGGTCTCCGCGTTCAGAGCGATTACAATGGTCAGGGCCAGGAATGCCACCGATGTGAGCCGGATGACCCGCATGGTATGGATGCGGCTCTCTCTGGCCGGGAAGAGCCGGGGGAAAATATCCCGGTTCAGCACGGCGGTGATGGTATTGGCATCGGAGGAGGTCATGGTCAGCGTATTGGCAAACATGGAAGCCAGCACCAGCCCCACCAGTCCGGCCGGCAGAAACTCCACCGCCAGACGGGAATAGGAGTTCTCGGGATTCTCGATCCCCGGGAAAAAGAGCGGGGTGCACCACATGGGGAAAAACAGTACCAGGGGCCAGAACAGGTAGAGCAGGGCAGAAAGCCTGGCCGATTTTTTCACGCTCTCCGGCGAGGGCTGTGAGATAAACCTTTGTGCAAGGTTCCAGGTGCCCCCGTTGTAGCTGAGAAAGTTCAGGACCAGAAAAGTGAGGAAGAACCAGAAAGTGTAGGGGGCCGGGAAAGGATCGGTGTGCCCTTCCGGCAGCCGTTCCCATACCTGCCAGGCCTCCTGCACGCCCCCCAGCTCGGCCACCACCATCACCAGCATCACGATGCCGGCCACCAGCTGGACCGCGAACTGGAACAGGTCGTTCCACACATCGGCCCAGATTCCTCCCAGGGAGATGTATATCAGTGAAATGCCGCCTGCCATCAGAACTCCCGCCCCCACCGGCAACCCGGTGAACCCGTTCAGCAGGATGGCAATGGCTGCCCATTTGGCAGCGATATCGAACAGCTTCAGCCCCACCCCGCTCCAGGCGATCAGCTGCTGGGTGGCCAGGTTGTACCTTCGGAGCAGGTACTCGGTGGGCGACTGGATGCGGTAGCGGATACGGAGCCTGGCCCAGGCCGGCGCCATGAAGACCGATCCCGCCATGAGCCCGGTGAATATGGTCAGGGCCCACCATACGTAGACCGAGATCCCGTAGGTATAGGCCAGGGCGGCATAGGCCACGAAGACCGCGCCTGAATACCCGGAAACATGGTGAGAGATGCCCGCCAGCCACCAGGGGAGTTTCCCCCCGGCCACGAAGAAATCGCCCGAATCCCTGACTTTCCTGAAATAGGCCCACAGCCCGGTGGCGATCAGCACCATGAAGAACAGGCCCATAACCAGGTAGTCGACGGCGATCATCTCTCAGATTTTTATCAAAACTCTCAAAAATTCAACACCTCTTCAGGGGAGGGATCAATCCATTAAGGGTCCCCGGCCGCGGGTATCATCCCCGGTGGCGGAAGCGGAGCGGTGCCGGCCCGATTTCTCCCCCCAGGTATAGTCGTAATAACTGGCCAGGAACCGGGTCCCGAAGGTGGTGCCCACATCCCGCTGGGTGAACCAGAGTTTGCCTTTCCGGTGCCTCAGCCGGGTGTTGATCACTGCCCCGGCCAGATTGGGATCGGAATGGTCTTTGGCGTACCGATTGTTCAGGATCCAGTCGAGGGAGAGCCGGATATTCTCATCGAAGCCTTCGATGCCGTGTTCCCGTAGCCTCAGCCAGAGGATCCCCGAAAAGGCCACCGACGATCCGGTGATCGAGCTGCGGTCCCGCCGGCCGTCCAGGTAGTTCTTGTAATAGATCGTTCCGGCGCCGTCCTGGATCCTGGCAAAGGTGGCGGCAGTCTTGGTGGCCGCCTCCAGGTACTTCCGGTCGCCGGTGAGTTCGTAGCCGTAAATGAGCGATTCGGCGTACCAGAGGTTGAATCGCGGATGGATGCTCCCTTCCTCCTTGAAGTTGGGCATGAAATCCATCCACATCCCCTGGGGCCCCTGTTTCTCCACCAGGCTGTTGCAGAGAGTAATGAATGCGTCCCTGTACTCCTCATTGCCGGTATACTCGTACATATCCAGAAAAAGCGAGCCCTCGTTGTTGGGCCGGGCCACATGGTAGAGGGTAATCTCTTCTTCATCGGGCCAGAAGGGGCTGCTTTCGGTGAGCACCTCGCCGGTCTCCGGATCCACGTTGTCGTAACAGACCCCCTCCTCCAGGAGACACATATTCCGGAGCATCCAGTCACCGGCCCGGGTGGTCACCTCGGCGTACTTCTCCTCGCCGGTGGCCTCATGCAGCTTATAAAGTCCCGCCGATCCGTCCGACATGGTGGCAAAGACGATCACCTGTCCGGCATGGTCGCCGTGAACCGAGTTGATCATCCCCTCCAGCTTCGGGTGGTCCTTGATCTCCAGGGAGATCCACCAATCGCCGGCCTTTTTCGCCTGCTCCAGGTACTTCTCCTTTTCCAGGAGGCGGTAAGCCTCGGTGAGTGCATAGATCGCCTGACCCGTGTGCCAGGGCGGCTCGTAATCGTACCAGACACTTTCCGTCAGGTTGTAATCGCACCTCGAATACCCTTCCTCGTTGATCAGCACGTCGGCAACATAGTCGGCTGTCTCTTCCAGTGCCTGCAGCACCTCCTGCTTCCGCTCCTCCGAATCGTCCTGGGCGGTCACCATCACGCCTGCCGTCAGGCCGGGCATCAGGGCTGTCAATATCAAAATCCTCTTCAGCATTCCGTTTCTCATTATTCTGTGGTTTTTATTGAATATAATACTTCTGTTTGTGGTTTCTCACCTCCACATCCTTCAGCCGGAAGGAGAAGCCCCAGCCCCCCTTCCACTGTTCGATCTTCACCAGGAGGTGGTTCCTCCCCTCCTTCAGGTCGAGCGGGATCTCGTCCTCGTCGGGGATCAGGCTCCGCTTGGTGTGCACCTGGTGCACCTGCTGGCCGTTGCACCAGACGGTGGCCCCGTCGTTGCTGCCCAGGAGCGCGGTGACCTGCATATCCTCCGGAGCATCGATGGTGCAGTAGGCGTAGGCCACACAGGTGATTTTCGGCTCGAAGATCTCCTGCAGATCGATCTCCGAGGGCCGGGGAGCATCGTACTTGTCCCACATCCGCTCGTTACCGTCCTCATCGGTGAACTTCTGTCCGGGATAGGGCCTGGCTGCGGACTCCCCGCCCATGGGCTCCAGGAAATCGTGGGTGTAGTCATCGAAGGTGGGAAGGGTGAATGAACCCACCACCAGCCAGAAGGGGAAGAACTGTCCTGACCGGCTGCGGATATCGAGGCGCACCTCGGTGGGCGGGGGCAGATAGGCTCCGCCGCGGAACTCCGTGATAGCCTCCTCCAGCAAATCCATCTGGTCGTTGAACCCCTCCATGTGCACGTCATAATCCATCAGCGCCCGGTCCTTCCAGTAGGCCCGGCTCTCCAGGTCCCACAGGATGGAAAACTCCGAGCGCACCGCCGCATACTGCATCCGCAGGGATCCGATAATATCGCGCGACTCCATCAGCTTCTCCAGGGCCGCCTCCCGGTCGTTCCGCTGGAGCCGGCTGGCCTCGTTAAAGGCCTCCGCTGCTTTCAGCAGCTCGTTGCGGGATTCGATCAGGAACTCGTACTGGGAGAGGGTGAATTTGATAAAGGCCAGATCCTGGTCGTACCAGGGAGTGTAACCGCCTGTCAGGATCTTCCTGCTCTCCTGTACCCACCGGTCCACCTCCTCCCAGCTGCCGGGATCGAAGGTTACCTTGTCGCCCCGATCGGGAACGATGGTCTTGTCGAATACGTTGTGGTTCATCTCGAAGGTGGGCCCCAGGTCGGTCAGGTGGTTCAGGGCATGAAGCGCCCGGGGGATCAGGTTCTGCTGGTCCCCGTAAATACCCCGGCTGAACCTCCGGTCGAATTGATCAAGCGGCTCCCGGTTGGGCCGCCAGCTCTGCTCGGCACTGTAGGCCACCCCGTACCAGGTATGGTTGAAGAAGTGCATTCCGCCGTCGTCCCAAACGGTGCAGTAGACCCCCACGGTCCCCTTTTCGTATCCCTCATTGATGAAATTCCGGATGTTGGTGGTGGTCATCCGGAAGTCGGGTATCAGCCGGTTCGAGTTCAGCACCCCCGGTGAGACCGTGAAATCGAAACCGGCACCTTTCAGCGGATCGATAAAACCGGCGAAGGACTCTGCCGCATCGTAGTTCCAGGCTCCGAGGATCACGTCGGGCGGGATCATCTCCAGGATCTCCGGATGTTCCAGGATGATATCACCCCACATCAGGGTGCGCTTGCCCAGGCCGCGCAGCACCGAGTCGATCCGGGTGGCATGACCGGCATAGATCTTTGCCGGACCCAGTTCGGCTGCCGGACCTCTCAGTCCGCCCCTGGAGAGATCCCACGCTTCGTCCAGGTTGGGGGTGAATATGGGAGAGCTGAAGGCCGGTGCCATCTCCCCGTATACCGCTCCCAGGAATTCAATGACGTCGGGGTTGAGCGGGTCAAGCATCCGTTCGGTGGCACCCAGCGGACGGAACTGGGGGTGGCTCAGGATGTTCTCGAAATGACCCAGCGACTGGAAGCTTCCCACCAGCCGGATATGGTAATCGGCGGCGTATTCGGAGAGTTCCGCGAACTCCTCCACGGAGATCCCCCCGTCGGAAGGGGCGAAATCCGGATAGGTTTTCGTCTTCACCACGTGCTCGATGTAGAACGACATGTGGTTGATCTTCATCTCGGCATAGCGCCTCACCTGTTTTTTCATGTACTCCATGGTGGGAATGGGCCCCCGGCTGATGTCGTCCATCACGCAGCGGAAAGCGATGGACGGGTAGTCACGGACAGTCATCCGCGGCAGGGCCTCCGGATCGGGATATCCCCTCAGCAGTTGCACCAGGGTCTGCACACCGTAAAAGGCCCCTGCCTGACCGTTGGCCACCACCAGGATCTGTTTCCTTCCGATCTGCAGCAGGTACCCTTCCTCACCCAGCTCCGCATCCGGCACCAGCCCCTCCTTCCGTGCCGCCTTCTCCAGATCCGGATCTTCCGAGGGAAGACCGATCCAGATCCCGGGGTTCCGGTTGGAAGTGGCTGTCAGGGCCGCCTGGAACCGCTCGTCGAAATGGGTGGCCAGCTGACCGGTAATAATCCCGGCCCCGGCTGCCTCCATGCCAGAAAGGCGAAGAGAAACCTCATCCCCGGGCGGACTGTAAAACCCGCTTCCCATGGTGACCTGCTGGGGATAGGGCACCACGGGGATGCGATCCGCCCTTGCTGTTGCCGACAGAATAAAGGTCATTACAAACGCAGCGGCCAGCACCTGCCGCATCCTCCGGTTTATCTTCCGGTTCATAGTTCTATTTTTCATCGTTCTCAGTGTTATCAATGATGGTTACCCGTGGAGCGGGGATCCCTTTCACCCCGATCCCGGAATAACTGAAACCCTCCACATCCTCCGCCACCACGTGGTCGCGGGGATCCTTCCCCTTAAACTCCGCCCGGATCCGGTGCAGGTCGATGCCCTTTGCATGACGCACATAGAAAAGCGAGGCCGGCAGGACTCCGAACATGGTCGATTCCGGGTAGAGATCCTCCAGTTCCGGGACCTCCCCGGGCAGGCGGTATCCGGTGGCTCCGCCCTCCAGCTCCATCTGCAGGTTTTCTATGGAGATATCCTCCACCCGGTGACCCGGGATCCCGGTGATGGAACACCCGGTCCTCCCCGCATCCTTCACCACCAGCTGACTGACGGTGATGTTGCGCAGTGCTCCCGGTGCGGGTACCGGCGCCTCCGGGGTATGCTGCCTGGCCCGGTTCCCCAGCCGGATAAAAAGCGGGACCTCGGGGCCCTGGATCAGCACATTGGAGATGGAGACCCCATCCATGGTCCCTCCGTCGACGATCTCCAGCGCGATCCCGCAGATCCCCTGCGGATAGCCGTAGATCACCTCTTTCTCTGCGGAGGGCCTGATGATGCAGTTGGTGATGGTGATATTTTTGAACCCTCCGGTCGATTCGGTGCCGCACTTGATAGCGTTACAATGGCTGCTGATAATGCAGTCGGAGATGACCACGTTTTCGCAGGCGCGCAGACCGGTGCTTTTCAGGGTGAGCGCATCGTCGTCGGTATCGCCCCGGCATCCCGAGATGATCACATCGCGGCATCCGTCGATATCGATCATGTCGTTGTTCTTGTTGCAGTGGTTGTATACATCCAGGTTCAGGATCCGCACGTTGTCGCACGCCAGGTAATGCTGCATCCACATGGCCGAATTCCTGAGGGAAAGATCCCTGACGGTCACACCCCGGCATTCGGTGAACCGGATCAGATAGGGCCTGTTCCGGTAGCGGTCGGGTTTCTTACTGGTCTCCGCCTGAAAGGCGCCTCCCTGTCCGTCGATGGTCCCCCGGCCGGTCAGCGCCACCTCTTCCAGCCCTTCCCCGAAGATCAGGCTCTGTTTGACCCACTCCTCGCCGTAGAACCGGTACTCCACCTCCATCTCCGGATAATCAGAGATGTCGGTGCTTCCAAGCAGGGTGGCTCCCCCGGCCACATGCAGCTCCACCCGGCTCTTCATCACCAGGGTGCCTGAAAGGTAGGTCCCGGGCGGGATCACCACTCTTCCTCCCCCTTCGGCCGCACACCGGTCGATGGCCTGCTGGATGGCCTCCGTATTCAACGTGACTCCGTCCCCCACCGCCCCGAAACCGGTCACCGGGTAATCGTCCGGGCCCGGCTCAAAAGCTGCATCAGTGGTTACCGCTCCGGCCATTATCAGCAGGACCACCATGAGTATTCGAGCGGTCTGTTTCATGAGGTGTACCTGAACCAGTTTTCCTGGAGCCAGCCGGCCGCGCGGCGGTAGCCCCCCTCCAGGTCGCTTACGCCCGACTCCGCACCGCCCACATCGACACCGAACTTTCCCTCGTACCCGATCCGGCCCAGCGTATCGAAAAACCGGTCCCACGGGATGGTCCCGTCGCCGGGCACCAGGTGTCCCAGCCGGTCGCCCTGGTTGTCCGATACGTGAATGTAGCTGATATGGTCCTGCAGCCTGATCAGCGACAGGAATAGATTATCCTTCATAAAGAACTGGTTGGCCGTATCGAGGTTGAATTTCAGGTTGTCCCTCTTGACGGCCCCTGAAAAATGGAGGAAGGCGTCGGTGGTCTGCACCAGTGCTCCGTAACAGGGGTGCAGGTGATAATCCAACCTGAACTCCGCAGCGATATCGCACACTGTCCGGTAGGTCTCCACCAGCTCCTCCTGGTACCTGTCCCAGTCGAGTCCGGGCGAGAGGGTGGCCCCGCTGAGCACCTCCTCGTCATAATGGCGGGTCACCGGGATGCCCTCCGGGAACTGCCAGGGTGGTATGGGAGCGTTGTCCAGCACCGCCCCTGCACCCAGATCCCGGGCCACCTGGCACCCTTTCCGGAAAAGCTCCAGGTTGGCCGCCCGTTCTTTCTCCTCCTGGGCACTCAGTCCCGGGAGCACCACACAGAAAAACGGCACCTGCAGTTCCAGTTCGGCGGACTTTTGCCGGATCTCCCGCCGCATCCGGTGCATCTCCTTCAGGTGGTCCTCCCTGATGCCTTCCAGCTCGATGCTGCTGTACCCCAGGCGGGCCAGCTCTTCCATATGCAAGGGTGTATTCGCCGCATCGGGTGGATAGCCATACCGGGTGATCACATAGAGGTAGCAGGCTACGATGTCGGGATGGTATGTCTTTTGAATGGTCTGGTTTTCCATCGGTTCTCGAATTTCTATTTCCACATACGGGTCCGTTTCTTCACATTTCAGCTTTTCAGTTGATCTGCCCGGCGATCCCGATAATACCGGCGGCCGCCATGGCGATGGTGAAAATCAGGATCACTGTCAGGTTGATGTTCCCGCTCACAGTGAGGACCCTCGGACCCATGATCGATTTCTTGTTATAAATGTAGAGCATCAGAGCCAGCACCAGCGGGGTGACGATAGCCGCCAGCGCCTGTGAGAGGATCATCACCGCCACCGGCCTTCCCCCGAAAACAGGCACCACCAGTCCCAGCAGCACTCCGAACAGGACCAGCAGCCGGCTCGAAGTGGAGCGCATGTTCCTGGGCTTGTCGTTGAAATCGGCAAACAGCCAGGGGGCCAGCAGGATGATGGGAAAAAGGGACGAGAGACCGGCGGCCACGATGCCTCCCACAAATATGGAGATGGCAAACCGGCCGGCCAGGGGCTCCATCAGCTTCACCATATCGATGGCGTTCTCGACCCTCAGTCCGAGCGGGTGGAGCGTTCCGGCCGCAGCCGCCATCACCGCCACGCTCAAAACGAACATCAGGGTGACCGAGATCAGGGCATCCCTCCGTTCTGCTTTCAGGTCTGCGTCTTTCCAACCCTTCTCCTGAACCAGGATCGAGCGCACCACGTAAAGGATCGCTCCCATGGTGGTGCCCACCATCCCGGCCATGATCAGCATGGCATCCGAATCGGCCGGCATGGAGGGGATCAGTCCCTCCAGAACCTCCTGCGGTTCGGGAATCACCATGAACGTGGTGAGGATGAAAGAGAGTCCCATGATCCCCACGAAAATGGCCAGCACCTTCTCGAAGACGCGGTGCTTTCCGTTCCAGAAGAGGTAATAGAGCAGTCCCCCGAAGATCAGTGCGGTGATCACCGGGCTGAACCCGTTCCCCGAGCGGGTCAGCGGTCTCGACCACTCCTGCACCACCTGGGTCACTACCCCCATCACTCCCATGCAGCTGACCCATTCGCTCACCAGAAGGGAGATCAGTACAAAAACGGCGATCCCGTTGCCGAAATACTTCCTGAAGCTGGTCAGGATGGTCAGCCCGGTATGGGAGGTGTAGCGGCCGAACAGCATGATCAGGAAGAAGGTGAAGACACAGGAGAGCAGCAGGGGCCAGATGAGGGTCAACCCGTAAGCCGCCCCCGAAGAGGCCATGGTGGTGATGCTCCCGGTGCCGATGTTGTATCCGATCAGGAACAGCCCCGGTGCCACGGAGGCGATGAACAGCCCGATCTTCTTAAAGAGGTTCAAGATATGCTGATTTCGTTTAAAGTATCATTCGTTTTTTTGCCGGCCCGTTAAGGCAGACCGGCGGTCCGCTGTTCCAAAACAGCGGTTCGGTGTTCCAAAACCGGCGGTCCGTCCTCTCTTCAGCCGGCGGTCCGCTGTTCTCAAACCGGCGGTCCGCCCTCTCTTCAACCAGCGGTCCGTTGTTTTATGCCGGTGCTTCGCCCTGGTAAAGGGAGCCGGGAGGCGGTTTTCCGTTGGTGATGAGTCCCACCGGAACCACATAAACCTGCGGTGTGCCGGTCCGGTCGGAGGTAAAAATCACGTAATTTCCTTTCGGGCTGAACGAGGGGTGCACATGGGCAAATTCGTCGTGCCCTCCGTCGACCGACGAGTTGGGGTAGCAGAGGATCCGGCCCTCCCCGCTCTCCAGATCCACCAGTACCAGTTCGTTTTTACCCGGTTCCTGGGAATCGGAAATAAACCACTTCCCGTCCCGGCTCACGGTCCCGTGCCCCAGCCGGATGGTGTCGCTCTCGTAATGCACCCTCACATCGTTCCCCTCGCTGTCCTGCGAACAGATGGCCACCGGGGCCCAGCCTGGCCGGGTCTTCCGGAAGAAAAAGAAGCGGCTGCCGTCGTGCGACCAGCTTTCGTGGGTGGCCCGGTAACCGTAGGGAACGGTCAGGAACTGCCGGTCGGTCCCCTCGCTCAGGTCCACTTTCCAGGAGCGGGCCCGGAGCTCCATGGGAAGGGTCATGTCGTTCTGCCGGTCAGGTCCTGGCACATAGGTGATCACCTCCGGGTCTTCCGGATTGATCAGCGGATGGGAGATCTTCCCTTCCCGGTGCCGGTGCACTTCCAGGATCTCTCCGGTCTGAAGATCGGTCCGGTAAATGGCTTTCAGCGTATCGTTCCGCACATAGACCAGGGTGTAACGCCCGTCGTTGGTGAAAGAACCGGTATAGCGCGGCGCATCGGGAAGTTTCCCCGTATAGTCGAACAGAAGCTCCTCTGCGGCGCTCTCCACGTCGAGGGCATAGAGTTTCCATCCCTCCAGGTAGCAGGCGAGGCGGCCGTCGGGCATTACCGTATAGTCATCGTCCTCGATCTTCCTTCCTTCCGGGGAGATCGGGCGGGAGATACCGGTGAGCAGCTCGGTCCGGTGAAGCCTCCAGTGACCGTTCCTTCGGGCAGCGTATACCACATAGCGCTCATCACCGGTGAAGGCCTGGCGTTCGAAATAACAGGCCACCGCCGGGGCCGTGTCGGAGGTGATCTGCCAGACCGGGTGACCGGTCACAGGCGAAGGCTCACGGATCCAGGAGACCTTTCCGGCAGCCGCGGCCAGGGTGTCCCCGTTGACCACCACTTCTTCCAGCTCCAGGTAATCCACATGCTGGAACTCCAGAGCGATCCTGGCATTATCGACCACCAGGCCGCTGATGAAAACGGAATCCAGGGGCCGTTCGGCAAATCCCTTCAGAAAGATGGCGTGATCGGTGGCCACATTGGCCCGGATCCCGGTCGCGTGAATATTTTTGAACAGGGGCGGACAGCAGCTTCCCTGGTTCTTGTAGTTGGAGTCGATGATCACGGCCGAGCGGACCGTGTCGAATCGGATGTCACGGGCATGGATGTCCTGCACCATCCCGCCCCGGTCGCGGTTTCCCTTCAGGTAAAAACCGTACATCACACTGCCGGCATAGCCGCACTCCTCCACAAACACTCCGGAGACCCCGCCCGACATTTCGCTGCCGATGGCAATGGCGTTGTGGCCCTTAAAACGGCAGTTGCGGATCACGATGTTCCTGGAGGGCCGCTGCAGGGTCCGGGCTTCCAGGTCCCTGCCCGCCTTGATGGCCACATTGTCGTCGCGGTTGTTGAAGGTGACCTCCTCGATCAGGACATATTCCGACGATTCGGGGTCGATCCCGTCGTTGTTGTAGTTATGGGCATCAAATTTCACCCCGCGGACGGTGATGTGTTTCGAGTAGACCGTATGGAGGCACCAGAAGGGGGAGTCGGTGATGGTCACATCCTCCACCAGGATCCGTTCACACTCGTAGAACTGCACCAGGTGGGGTCGCAGGTAGTGTCCTTCGCCGAAGATGCGTTCCTCCAGGGGCACGGCTTCATTGTTCATCCGCCTGATCCGCGCCTTGTCCGGATCCTGGATGTACTTCCACTGGTTCCAGCTGCCGGCGGCATTCCCGTCGATCACCCCTTGGCCGGTGATCGCCACGTCGGTGGCCCCGCGGGCATAGATAAAGGGGGAGTAATTGTAACAGCGCGTACCCTCCCAGCTGGTGAGCACCACCGGCAGGTAATCGGCCGGATCGCTTCCGAAGACCAGCCTGGCCCCCTCCTGCAGGTGCAGCTCCATGCCGCTGGTCAGGTGGATAGGCCCGTTCACCAGGTAGGCACCGCCCGGAACAATCATCCTTCCTCCCCCCTGCTCACGGCACGCCTCGATCATCCGGTCGAAAGCCTCCCTGTTGTCGGTGACCCCGTCGCCGGTTCCGCCGAAATCCAGGATGGAAAAGGAGCCGGAGGGGATCCCGGGCACCTCGATCCGGTCCACAATTTCACGGGCCCGCTCCCAGGGACCGGCCGGTTGTTCCGGCTGCACGCATTGCGACAGCAGCAGGAAAAGTGGTGCAAGAAGGAAAACGAAAAAAGGTGATCTCGAAATCGTGCGTGTTACGTTATACATCTTCTATTATAAAAGGGAGGCCGCCCTTTCGAGGCAGCCTCCATGATTGGTTACTGATTACCGGTAATTCTCCATTAACGCTTCAGGAATTTGGAGGTGGAGATCCCATCCGGGGTATCTACCGAAATGAAGTAGACTCCTTCCACCAGTTCACTGACGTTCAGAGTAGCGGATTCCTGACCCTGCAGCTCGAGGCTCATCACCGCCTTACCCAGCACGTCCCTGATCACCACAGAGCGCATGCCCTGCATTCTCACCATCAGCTGGTCTGTGGCCGGGTTCGGGTAGATGCTCAGAGACTCTGCCCTGTCCTCTTCCACATTCACCGGCGACTCGATGATCCTGATGTTGTCCACGTATGCGGTTACATCGGCATCCCTGTCACTGAAATCGGGGAAGAATACCAGGCGGGTCAGCGTTTCTCCGATATTGGCCGAGAAGTCGAACTGGACCGCTTCCCACTGGCTGGTCAGAGTGTTGGGAACCTTCAGCTCGGTGACGGTTCCGCCTACCTCCACCTTCAGTCCGCAGTCGCTGACCTTGTCTTTCCAGACCATCATCTCCATGTGGTGCATCTCCTGGGTGAAGGTCATCGCGCCATAGGCATCGGAATAAGCACCGGCCCAGGACTGGGCTGAGGCAAGCACGTCGAACTGCATCACCATGGAGGAGGTATTGGCCCCTGTGGGATCGGGATTGGGGATAACCTTCATCGCTGTATATTCCGCCGTGTCATTCCCGATCATGTTCCAGACTGCCCTTTCCCAGGGAGCCTCGAAATCGACCATCTCAAAGTCTTCTCCCATGGCTTCCCAGTTATTGTCACCGCCCCATTCGTCAGCACCAAAACCCAGGGAATAGGCCACCTGGTTGGTGTAACCGAAATCGTAGGGCACCACGGCATGGTAAATTCCGTTGCCATCGGGATCAGCCGGCACCTCCGGCTTGTCCCATCCGGGTGCATTGGCCTGGTCGAATTCGGGATAGATGTCATAAATAATCAGAGAGTCGGGGAACGGAGGCTGATCGTTGAACTCCAGCATGGCGCCCACCTGCGGGGTGTTCCCGTAGTTCTCCGCGTACCATGCTCCCAGGTCTTCGTTGACAAGCGCCGGCAGGAACAGAGTATCGTTCATGTAATCGGCCACCAGGGTGGAATCGAAATAGATCAGGTTGTTGTTCCAGAGGATCTCCGGGGCCTCGGTGGTGGTCTCATCCACCTGGATGGAATCCACGCCGAATATGGTCCTTGCGGAGTCATTGGTGGGCATGAGACCCACGTTCACGAACAGGTTGCTCCAGACTTCCACTTTCTCGGCCGGTCCGAAGGTGATCCCCATCTGTCCCAGGTTGTAAACGGTGTTGTTGTTGAACCTGGCGTAATTGATCTGACCACCGCCGTCACGGATGATCCGGCTGGTAATGTTGTAGAAGGTACAGTTCTCGAACCAGACGGTATCGATGTCGTTCCCCCGGTCGTCGATCCCCCGGCCGTTGTTGGGAGAGCTGGGCTGACCGATATCGCTGATCACCGAATTGGTCACATAGATCTTCATGCCCGGATCGTCACAGCGGATAAACGACTGGCCATCCTCATCGAACCAGCAGTCATCCAAGACAATGCGAATGTCCTCGGCACTTGCCCGAAGCATCCTTGTGTTGATCCCTCCCAGGTCATCCATGTTGGTGACATGGAGGCTTCTCAGGGTGATATGATCCCTGGCACGGAATGCCCTGGACGAACCGGCTCCTTCATCCACCGGCTGCAGGAACGGACGGGGTCCGTCACCCTCTTCAGCCACAATGGTGAGCGGGTAGCGGTTCTCGATGGATCCGGTGAGCCCGTAATAGGCGGTCAGTCCCCTCTGAAGGCGGTAGACCGTGTTGAACGTGTCTACCCTGGCACCTGTCTCCGTCGTGTCGCCATTGATGGCATCATTCAGGGTCCCGATACCGGGTTCCACGTCCACATAGCGGATCTGCGCACTCGCATCCTGCGCCGTAAAGGCCAGGGCCAGCAGAATTAAACCTAAACTCAAGTAGATCTTCTTCATAATTCAAATTTTAGTTAAACATTAAACAAAAAACACCCAATTAAAATGTGTAGGTCAGACCCAGATCGACGGTCGTTCCATAAACAAAATTGCTGGTAAGCAATCTGTTGGAAGATCCGGCAAGAAAAGTCTGCTCCTTCACATTGGTAATATTGTTGACATAGAGAAATACCTGCCAGTTATCACGGATTTTCTGCTTGACCACCAGGTCCCATCGCGTCGAAGGACCCACGTAGTTATCCAGCGCAGGAATGGGTCCCACACTCCTGGCCAGTCGCCCGATCTCGGCTTCCTCCTGTACAAAGAGGCTTTCCCCCTGGTAGATCATGGAGATCCTTGCACTGAATCCTCTCTTCTCATAACCAAGGGAGAGATTCAGCAGATGGTCCACCTGTCCCGGCATATTGCCGCTGCGAACAGTATCCGTTACCGTGGCCGTATAGGGGAATTCATCCATCCGTTCGATAATGGAGATGGGATAAAAGGTCTCCGAATCGAGGTAGGTGTAGTTGGCCGAGATCACAATACCGTCCAGCGGAGAGGGCAGGAACTGGGTGTTGGCCTGCAAGTCCACCTCGAATCCTTTAATGGTGGAAGTCCTTTCTGAGTTGAGCGGCCGGGTCAGAGAAAGCCCGTTCAGGGGGTTGCTGCGGTCGAATATTCTGGAAGTCAGTGTGTAGTCGATGTTCTCCACCTCCTTGTAGAATCCGCCCAGGGTAAAGAGCCCGAAACGGCCATAGAAAGAGAGAATGGCATCATAGTTCCATGCACTCATATGTTTCAGGTTGGGCTCCCCCCGCTCTGCAAAACCCTCCCCACGGTTGATATACTCCCAGGGAACCAGGCTGAAGAAGTTGGGGCGGTTGAGCGATTTGGTAGCCGCCAGCCGGAGATTGGCCCACTCGAACATATCCAGCTTCAGATGCACCATGGGAAGCCACTGGTCCAGCACCCGGCTGCCCACCGTATCGACCAGTCCGGTGAGATTCACCACATTCCCGTCCTCATCCACCTGGGGTGTGCCGAAAATACTTTTGTAGTTATTCCGGGTCTGCTCGTACCGTGCCCCTCCGATCAGGGTCACCCTGTCGAAAAAGGTCAGACTGGCCATACCATACCCTGCAGTGATGTCCTCCCCTGCCTCATAATCGGAAAGGTCGACGGTGGGATCCACTACATAATAATCGGAATACTCCTTTCGGAAGGCTTCCACCTTGTCACGGTCGATATGAGGACCGTTCACCTCACCGGCTCCCGGGCCCAGATAGTAGACCTGGTCAAAGAACCGGGCAAAATCTTCCGCATAGTAATCCCCCAGGAAATTACTCATCAATATCCAGCCTTCCGCATAGTTGACATCCCAGTCAGGATCCTCCCTTCCGTCATCGATGATTTCGTTGGAGACAAAGTGACTGGTCCAGATACGGGTAATGTCGTTGGTACGATCCTTGGTCCGGTACTTGGCTCCGCTCTTTATGTAACCTTTAATCTGGTTGCCGATCTGAAAAGGATATTTCAGATTGAGCTGACCGGTGAAGTTATCGTCCCGAACGTCGTAGGTATCGAAGAAGGCCCACTTGAGCCAGGTCTCATCCACCTTGTTTTTGGCAGCATCGATAATATCCTGATAACTCTTTTCCGGTCCCACATTGAAGGCTCCCAGCTCCCTGAAGCGCATGGTGTGCACGAAAGGACGGCGGTTACTGGAATATGAATAGGACCCCGACCAGTCCAGTTCCAGACGGTTGAAAAGTACATGATTTCCGCTGAGCCTGTTGGAGAGAACCAGGTTCGTTCCCCGCCGCTCCCTCAGGTCATGCTCCTGGTAGGCCGCATCGACCCGGTACCTCCTTCTACGGCGGAGCTCCTCACGGTCGGTCTGTCCGAAATTACTGGAAAAGATGATCTGACCGTTCTTCAGCCTCAGGTCGATGGTCGTGTTGGCATTGTACCGGTACCGGGTCTCGATCTCATCGGTAAGGTTGAGCTTGCTGACGGCGAAAATGGGATCTCCTTCATCATTCAGGCCCAGGTCCGTATTGTATTCCCCGGTGTACCCTTCGGCACTTCTGTCGGCCTTCTGCAATCCTCCTCCGACGATCACTCCCAGGCGGTCCCCGAAAAAGCGGTTCTCCAGGAAAACGCTTCCCTTATACTGCCCGAATCTACGGCTCAGATGGTTGTATCCGGTCTGGGCCCTGACGGTCCCGTGAAAACCGCCCGAGGCGGTTCTGGAGGTGAAATTGATCCTGCCACCGATGGCATCCCCGTCCATATCGGGCAATAACGCCTTATAGAATTCGATTCCCGACAGGGCATCGGTGGAGAACATGCTCAGGTCCACCGACCGGTCCTGGTCGGAGGTGGCGGGAATCTTCTCCCCGTCGATGGTGATGGTGTTGAAACGGGGTGCCATGCCCCGGAGGGTCACCTTGGTCCCTTCCCCGCCGTCCCTGACCAGGGAGACACCCGGAAGGCGGGCCACGGTCTCTGCCGCGTTCTGGTCGGGCAGCTCCATGATCTTCTCCTTGGAGACCACATTTACGATAGTATTGGAATTCACCTGCTGATTGATGGCCGCTCTTTGCCCGCGGGCCATGGCGGTGACCACCACCTCCTCGCCCATGATCGATTCCATCTCCATGGAATCATTGATCTCCAGGGTCTGGCCGGGTTCAATGTTCACCTGCTGCTCCACATTTTTATAGCCCAGATAGCTGAATACCAGCGTATAGGTTCCCGGACGAATATTCAGAAGTTCATAATATCCCTTATCGTTGGTCACCGTGCCCGAGGTGGTCCCGGCAAGGGCCACATTGGCAAAGGCGAGCGGCTCACCCGTGGCGGCGTCGGTCAGCACTCCTTTGATCATCCCCCTGTTCTGGGCATACAGGGGATGCTGTATGAAAAGGCCCAATACCAGCAGTATATACAATATAAATCGCTGAACCCCTTTGTATTTTATCATATCCTCAATTTAAGAATAATCCCTCAATCCATCAATCACTGCCCCGGGCCGGGCTTTCTGCGCATTAACAACAGGCCGTTTCGAAAGATTGTGTAACAGCAAATATAGAATAATTTTGATTGGTTCCAAAGAAAAACCGTGTGCGAACACAAATGCTGTGACTATTGATTTTTTTTCTATTTTTACCACCCAGGGATGCGCTCATCCTGAGTGCCCCTTAAGACCCCCGATCGTGACCCCGGAAAAACCCCATGTACGGATCAAGGATGTGGCCGAAAAGGCGGGATGCTCCATCGGCACGGTGGACCGGGTGATCCACAACCGCGGGAACGTATCTGAAGCGATCCGGCAGAAGGTGATCCAGGTTATTGAAGAGCTGGGGTATCAACCCAATGTCAATGCGCGGGTCCTGGCCAGCAAACACACACTGCACCTGGGGATCCTGCTCCCCTCCTTCCGGAAAGGGGATTACTGGGAATTGCCGAACCTGGGCATCCGGGACGCCATGGAGCGCTTCCAGAACCAGGGATACCGGATTCATGCCACCTTTCTTTCCTACAATGACAGTGAAGGATTCCGCCGTTCGGAAAAAAAATTATTATCGGCTGAATTCGACGGGATCATCCTGAATCCCGCCTCTTACCGGGAGACGGTCTTGCTGGCCCGCTCCTGCTTCCAGCACGAAAAGCCTCTTATCCTGATCGATTCGGATATTAACGGTTTGCCCTCCATGACCTTCATCGGGAAAGATCCCATCCAGTCGGGCCAGACGGTCGCCAAACTGATCCACCAGCTCACCCGTCATATCCGGGGGACAAAGCCGGTCTGGATCATCAACCTGTCGAAGAACCTGGATCAGATGTACGCCCTCCTGGCCAGGGAGAGCGGGTTTATGAACTACTTCTCGGCCAGGGAAAACCGGGGGGAGTATCATTTCTCATCGTTCGACATCCTCGACCGTAATGGTCAGAAGAGTGTGGATGCCCGGCTGGAAGAGTTGCTGAAAGAGGGAACCCCGAAAGCTGTGTACGTGACCGGCTCCAGGGTGTACAAAGTGGCCCGGAGCCTGAAAAAGCTGAAGCCCGATCCGAAGCCGCTGCTGATCGGTCACGATCTGATCAAAGCCAATATGGAGTGTGTGCAGGATGAATCGATCGATTTCCTGATCGAGGAAGAGGCACGAAGGCAGGGATACCTGGCTGTGGAATCGATGATCCGCAGCGTGATCCACAAAGAGAATGTGGAGAAGAAGCAGTTGATGAATCTTCTGATCTACACCAGCGAAAACCTTCCGGTCTCAGTATCTCCTGAGAAGGGAGGATGACTCCTGATCGAGAAACAGAAAAGTATTAGGGTGAGTCCGAAGAATGGAAGCCGGAACTTCTGAAGTAACCCGTCCCTCCACGCTCTTCTTCACCGCCAGGGCCTTTCGCTCGTCCGGAACGGTACAGATGATGACATCCGATTTGATGATCTGCTGAATGGACATGCTGATGGCGGTTTCCGGGACCTCCTCCAGGGTCGGGAACCAGCCTTCCCCGTATTGCTGCCGGCGGCATGCCTGATCGAGGTGAACGCGGATATAGGGTTCTTCGGTCTGAAAATCGGCCGGAGGATCATTGAATGCCAGGTGGCCATTCTCGCCGATCCCGATAAACGCCACATCGATACGCTCCTGCTCGATCAGATTCCCTACTCGCTGACACTCCTCTTTAGGATCGTTCTCGCCGTTGATGTAATGGAAAGCTTTCAGCGGAACTTTCCCTTCGAACCGCTCTTTCAGATATTTCCTGAAGGAAGCCGGGTGGGACTCGGGGATCCCGATGTACTCGTCCAGATGGAATGCGGTCACCCGTGACCAGTCCACCGGCTGGCTGACCAGCGCTTTCAACATCTCGATCTGGGAGGCTCCAGTTGCCACGATGATGGCCGCCTCCCCCCTGTTCCGGATCGCTTTGCGGATAAATTCTGCCCCTTTCCGGGCAGCGTTCGCTCCCAGTTCCTGCCCGTTCTGATATACTGATATCTTCATAACGGGCTCAAAAATAACAATATTCACGGGAATTCCGCAAAATAACTGTGTGCGCACACAATTTTTCTTGAAAAGATATTCACCGCCGATCTTTTATTATCTTTGGTAATGCTGTCATTCTGAGCTGAAACTGTTGTGAAACATATCGTTAAAACTTGTTCCATGCGACACATCACGAAACACTTCCCGAGACATTCCCTGAGGCGCTCTTCAAAACTCTTTCGCCCGGGGATCCCGGTGCTCCTCCCTGTCATATTCCTGATCAGCTTACAGGGTCCGGGGCTCCTCGCCCAGACGTCCCCGGTGTCTGTTCCCGACAGCATGCTCTGCGTGGGCGCCCACTGGACCGAAGACGAGGCGAACCTGAAGATGAAGGAGTTCGCCTCCGCCTGGGGCAACCGGGAATCGTGGGAGCGAAGGGCCCGGATGATCCGGAAGGGGATCCGGGAAGGGATGCAGCTGGACCGGATGCCGGACATCCTGGGGAACTTCAACCCGGTGATCCACAGCCGGCGCAAAATGGACGGCTATACCGTGGAGAACATCGCCATCGAAAGTTTCCCGGGCTTCTGGATCACAGGCAACCTCTACCGCCCGGCGGAGCCGAAAGAGAAGAACCCGGCCGTGCTCTGTCCGCATGGCCATGCGGCCGACAAGCGTTTCACTGAGGATGTGCAGAAACGATCCGCTGCCCTGGCCCGGATGGGGGCCGTCGTTTTTGCCTACGATATGATCGGGTACGGAGAGTCGCAACAGGTCACCCACCGGATGCCCGTCGCCCTTCTGCTCCAGACCTGGAACAGCCGCAGGGTACTGGAGTACCTCCTCTCCAGGCCCGATGTGGATCCCGACCGGATCGGGATGACCGGCGGATCGGGAGGTGCCACCCAGACCTTTATCCTGGCCGCCCTCTACGACCGGATCCGGGTTTCGGTCCCTGCCGTCCAGGTATCGGCCCACTTCTTCGGAGGGTGCGTTTGTGAAAGCGGGATGCCTATTCACCGAAGCTCTCAACACCAGACCAACAACGTGGAGATCGCCGCCCTCTGCGCTCCCCGGCCCATGCTGCTGATCTCCAACGGGGCCGACTGGACCCGCAACACCCCGCGGGTGGAGTACCCGTATATTCAACAGGTTTACGCCCTCTATGATGCCGAGCATAAGGTGGAGAATGTCCACCTGCCGGCCGAGAAGCACGATTACGGCTATTCCAAGCGGGCCGCCATGTACCCCTTCATGGCCCATCACCTGGGACTGAACCTCAACGCCATGCCCTACGAAAACGGATTCCGGGAAGATTTTGTAACAGTCCTTACTCCCGGTGAATTGAAAGTATTCGACCGCGACCACTCCCTGCCCGGCGATGCCCTCCGGGGGGACGAGGCGGTCATGGAGTATCTGGGGATTTCCTACCTTTAGAAATGGTCATCCGGTTAATGAAGATGCCAACCCGGGAAGCCGCTCACTGAAACCAACAACCATAGCATGAACCGAAGAACGTTTGTTGCCCGCACAGGAATGGCCACGGCCGGTGCCACGGTCGGTGCCACACTGGGCGTATCGGCTCTCTCCGCCAGACCCGGACGAATCCCGGGAGCCAATGAAAAGATCCGCTTGGGATTCATCGGAATCGGCAACCGGGGCACCGGGCTGATGCACCTTTTTATGGACCAGCCGGAGGTGGAGGTGGCGGCCCTGTGCGATGTCTATGAGCCCTATGTAACGCGCGACCGGTGCAAAGTGGACCCCCGCTACCTGGAGCTGGGGAAGGTCCCCCGAATGGGTGAATCGTTCGGTCCGGAGGTCCGGAGGTATTCCGATTTCCGGCAGTTGCTGGAGCAAAAGGACATCGATGCGGTCTGCATCGCCACTCCCGATCACTGGCACGCGATCCAGACCATCATGGCCATGGATGCGGGTAAGGAGGTGTATGTGGAGAAACCGCTGACCATCACGATCAGAGAAGGAAGGGAGATGGTCAGGGCACAGGCCAGGACGGGACGGGTATGTGCCGTAGGGCTCAACCGGAGGGGAAGCTCGGTCTACCAGAAGCTTTCGAAAGAGATCACCGGCGGGAAGATCGGGAAGGTCACCACTGCCCGCGCACTGCGGATCAGCAACATGTTCCCCGACGGGATCGGACGCATGGAACCTGAAGCACCGCCTGCCAATTTCGACTGGGACATGTGGGTGGGCCCGCGTGCCTTCCGGCCCTACCAGTACAACATTGCCCCTTACTCCTTCCGGTGGTGGAGCGATTACTCCTCGCAGATGGGGAACTGGGGGGTACACTACATGGATGTGATCCGGTGGCTGATCGGTGAGACCGCCCCTGTGGCCATCACAGCCCATGGTGGGAAGTATGCCGTCAGAGACGACCGTACCATTCCCGATACCATGGAGGTGTTCTTCGAATTCGAAGGCGGGGCCATCGTCCAGTTCAGCATCCATGAAGCCAGCAGCGGAGGAGGCATCCAGGGAGGGGAGATCGAGCTGAACGGAACCAGGGGCAACCTGGTGGCCAACCAGGACGGCTATCACATCCGGCCGGCGCGGGCGGGACAGTTTCAGACCTGGGAGAAACCGCTGGAGGAGGAACACTATGAACTGGAAGGGGATGCAGCACACGGGTACCTCCGGATCAGGGAGAACAGCACCGCCAATCTGGTACGGGATTTTCTCGACTGTGTGAAAACCGGCGCCGATCCGCTTTGCACCCTGGAGAACGGTCACCGTTCCACCAGCTTTGCCCACCTGGCCAACATCTCCCTGGAGACGGGCATGCGTATCGAATGGGATCCGGTGACCGAACGGATCACCAACAACGAAAAGGCCAATGGGCTGCTTCACTACGATTACCGCTCACCCTGGAAACTTTCATCCCTATGAATCCTTACAGCAGGCGCGACTTCCTCCGTTCCGCAGCTATCGGCACAGCCGGTATCTCGCTGGGAGCGACAAGCGCTGCCACAGATGCCGCCACAGCCACTGGCCGGGCCATGGCCGGAGGAAAATGGAAGATCCACCTGTTCTCCAAACACCTGCAGTTCATCGGTTACCGGGAGATGGCCGATACCCTGGCTGCCTGCGGTCTCGACGGGGCCGACCTGACGGTCCGGCCCGGGGGACATGTGCTCCCCGAAAATGTGGAACGCGACCTTCCTCTGGCTGCCCGGGCCCTCCGGGAGGCAGGAGTGGAATTGACCATGATCACCTCCCGCATCACCGATCCGGAGGATCCGCTCACCAAGAGGATCCTTTCGGTGGCGGCCGAGCAGGGAATCCGATACTACCGTCTGGGATACTACCATTACGATCCGGAGATGAGCACGCTTGAGAACCTGGATCTCTTCAGGAGAAAAATGTCCGGCCTGGCCAGGCTCAACGAAAAATACGGGATCCACGGAGCCTACCAGAATCACGCCGGCCGTTATTTCGGAGCACCGGTGTGGGATCTGTGGGAGGTGCTGAAAGACCTGGATCCCCGCTGGATGGGATGTCAGTACGATATCAGGCATGCGGTGGTGGAAGGAGCCGACACCTGGACCTGGCCGCTGAACCTGCTGAAAGACCATATCCGCTGCATGGTCATCAAGGATTTTCGCTGGAGAGAGGAGGGGGGGCAGGCCCGGGTAGTCAACACCCCCATCGGAGAAGGGATCGTCGATTTTGCGGCCTACTTCGGTCAGCTGGAGCGGCTGGGAATCAAGGGGCCCATCTCGCTGCATATGGAATATGAGCTGTTCCCCGACCGGTCGATGCCTCCCGGACAGAAAAGAGAATTCGCGGTCCGGGCCATCAACAGGGATCTGGAGGCACTAAAAGATTTCCTCCCCTGAGGGCAGGATCTGATAACCCACTAAATACTCATAACGTCTGTGAAACTCGACCGCAGAGAATTTATCCGCACCACTTCCGCCGCCGCCGGGCTCAGCCTGGCACCCGGAACTCTCCCGGGACAGGCCTTTGGTGATGGGATCTTCAAAGCGGCCAGGAGGCCGGTAACCATCGATGCGGTGGATTCCGGCTTCGAACGGGAGCCGCTGATACGTCCGTTCGGATTCAAGGGCGGATATATGAGTGAGATCTGGCAGACCGTGGCCATGATGAAAAGCGGTGCCGGAACAGAGAAAGCAGGGCTCTGCACCCAGAATGTACTCTGGTCCGATGCTGCGGTGTTCGCCGGCCACTCCGAATCGGGAGGGAACGCTCTGATGTACGCCATCAGTGAACGGGCGTTACAGCTCTGCAGGGGGAGGAGCTTCGAAACACCGGTGCAACTGCTGGAGGAGATCCTGGAGGAGGTGTATCTGTATGGGAAAAAGGTCACAGCGAACCCTGAACTCCGCAAAACATTTGCTTTGAACGCCCTGGTGGGGGTGGACAATGCCGCCTGGCTGCTCTGGGCGGCGGAGAACGGAATCAGCTCGTTCGATGAGATGATTCCCCCGGCCTGCCGGCCCGCACTCTCCCACCGGCACGATAAGGTAGCCAGCATTCCCCTGATGGCGTACAGCATTCCCATTTCGGAAATCACGGAAGCGGCCCGGCAGGGATACTTCTTTATGAAGATCAAGATCGGTCAGCCCGGCACCCAGGAGGAGATGCTCCGGAAGGATATGGAACGTCTGTCGGCCATCCACCGGGCTATCGGCCACATGGAGACCCCCCATACAAGCGACGGAAAACTCCCCTACTATTTCGATGCCAACGGACGGTATGAAGAGAAAGAGACCCTGCTGCTGCGGCTGGACCACACACGGAAAATCGGGGCTTTTGACCAGATCGTTCTCATCGAGGAACCTTTCCCGGAGCATCTGGAGGTATCGGTGGACGATATGGGTGTGCGGATCGCAGCCGACGAAAGCGCCCATACCGATGAAGATGCCATCCTGCGTATGGAGATGGGGTACCGGGCCATCGCGCTGAAGGCCAACGGCCATCAGAACTACCGCAACTGGGAGAGGATGGTCAGCTACCACCCCTACCCCGATGCGGAGTGGCGGGAAACCCGCGACGGGGTGTTCCGCCTGGACCGGGACTACTATCAGAAGAGCGGAGGGATCTTCACTCCGTCACCACATTATCAGAAGATGCTGAAGTTTTGAATTACTTTTCGAGAAAGATCTTTTCACTATCGATCCTTTTCTGAAATTTTATCCGAAAGGCTTCTCCCCTGACTTCTCGCATATACCTTCGCTTTCTCAGCAAGTCTTTTGTTAAGGTTTGATGTGAGTTAATAATCCATTGTTAGGTAAGTTTTGTTGGTATATCCAGAACGATCGAAAGGTTTTCTTCTACCTTTCCGGCTAATGCAGCGGGCAATGTCCCAATTTTCTTCATCAGCCTTCGGTTATCAATGGCCCTGACCTGATCGATCATCACATCGCAGCTCTGTTTCAGATTGGCGACTCCCCCGGGTATATGAACTCTCAATAACCGGGATTTCTTCTGAATTTTTGAGGTCAACGGACAGACTACCGTGGAAGGATGCGGTATTTTATTCAGAAGATCGGTCTGTACAATGAGAACCGGCCTGGTTTTGCCAGGCTCCGTGCCCATTCGGGGATTCAGATCGGCTATCCAGATCTCAAATCTCTTCTTCTCCATAATCGGCCTCCTCAAAGTCTTTCAGTACCTGCATCGAATCCTCCCTCACCAGAGCAGATTCGTCTCTGAGTCTTGATTCCAGAAACCTCCTTTTCTGAATCTGATTATAAAATTCAAGCGCCTCATTGATATATCGGTTTCGAGGCATATCCATCCGTGAGAGGATGAGTTCCATTTCCTTGAATACCGATTCATCAACCTTGAGAGATATGATTTTCATATCATGTATTTATATACTGCAAATATATACTTTTTTAATATACCAGTAAACTCAAATCGCATTCCATACCTTTTATGGAAATACCTGCCTTAACAACGGAGCCGGCAGCTCATGAACAATTCCGGAATCCGGATTGTCATGCTCCTATATGGCATTGGGACCGAAACAGATGGGCGACGCAATCGTCCGTAACCTGCAGGCAAAAACCGGCAAAACCCTGGAAGAATGGATCCGGGTGGTGTCCGGAACCGGGCTCCGGGAAAAGAAGGAGGTGGTAAACTACCTGAAAACCACCCACGGAGTGGGACATTTTCAGGCCCAAACCATCTACGAGCATTTTATCGGTGAGATCCCTTATGACGATCCCGACCGCCTGGTGGAGGAGCTTTTCAGGGGCGAACAGATCAGGCAGCTGTTTCTGGCTCTGAAAGATAAAATCGAACAGATGGGCTCCGATGTACGTGCCCAGCCCTGTAAAACCTATGTTCCCTTTTACCGCCGTTCCACCTTTTCCGTATTGGTTCCTGAAGGAGAGGACCAAGTGGCAGTCGGCCTCGTCCTGCCGGAGGATTTCGAATCGCCGGTCTGCTCCCGTGCTGCTATGAAGCAAAGCGAACGGATCACCCATGTGGCGGTCCTGGGCAGCGAAGAGGACCTGAATGAGGAGGTGGCCTCCGCCATCGAAATGGCCTACCGGAACAATTGAATCAAATCATACTATCAACCAGGAAAGCGCTGATGGGTGGCGTTTTGAACCACAGGGTTGATACTATGAAACGATGGTATCATATTATATTA
>CAZOHA010000038.1:0-2378 GCA_964579515.1 uncultured Bacteroides sp.
ACTGCCCACCACATCCTGGATCACCACCGCCATCTTCTCATCCTCCAGCTTGAAGTTGATCGCCTCGAAGTATCGCTTCGACTGGGGCGAAAAGATGGAGGAATAGACCAGCTTCACCGCGTCGCGCAGCTGCTTCAGCCTCACGTTGAAATCGGGGTGGTTGTTGGGGATCAGGTAGGTCTCGAAGATCCCCGAGAAGGGCTGCATGGTGGAGTCCTCCAGCAAACTGGAAGAGCGCACCGCCAGGGGCCTGTTCACCAGTTTCAGCAGCTCCCTGAGCCGCTTGTCCAGATGGTAGGAGAGATCGCCCTCCAGGAACATCTGCCTGATCTTCTCGTAATCGCTCTCCGTGTGAACCCGGTCCAGAAGCTTGTTCCGCTCCATGAACAGATCGAATTCGTCGGTGCCGACAATGGCGGTCTTCGGAGTGCGGATGTTCATCTCGGGGATGATCTCCTGGAAATTCAGATTGTAGATGAGCGTGTTGATGAAGGCACAGCCCCTCCCCTTCCCTCCCAGGGCGCCGCTTCCCAGGCTGACGATGTTGGACTCGTCCAGTACGGCGGTCTCCTCGAAATTGACGATCTTCCCGGTATTCGATTCGTTCCGGTACTTCTTGATCACGTAATGGAGGTAATTGCGGAACTCGGTGGGGGTCTTGAAGTCGGTCACCTTCACCGGGTGGATCATCTTGGCGATCTTGATCTCCCCCCTGGCCATCAGCCAGAGCGAAAAATGGTTGCGCTTGCCGTGGTAGACCAGCGATTCGGGCGGGATGGTGCTGATATGCTTCTCGAACTCCTTCAGCGATTTGGCCTCTGCGATCTTCCTTCCCCCCGAATCCCGGTATACAAAATTCCCGAAGCCCAGGTGGTGCATGATAAAGTTGCGGATATCCTGCAGCAGGGTCTCACTGTTCTTGTTGATGAAGGTAGACTTCAGCTCGAACGCTCGGCGGGAATTGCTGATGTCCGACGACTGGATGACCGTGGGTAGTCCTCTGATGGTCTCCCGGGCATTGACCACCAGGCTGAAGCCGGCATTCTCATCCATCTCCCCGTCCCTGGTGAACTTCACATCGGTGATCATGCACAGCAGCGAATCTTTGTATTTGTTCACCACCCCCATGGCCTCCTCGTAGGTGGAGGCCAGCAGGATCTTGGGCCGCGCCCGCAGACGGAGCACCTTGAACAGATCGTCGGTGCTCACATCGTCGATGATCCGCTTGGTCTGCTCGAGGACATTGCTGTAGAGCAGCGGCAGGTAGCGGGAATAGTAGATCTCCGAATCCTCCACCAGCAGGATCACCTTCACCAGTCCCAGCTGGGTGTCGTTCTGTACGTTCACCTTGTCCTCCAGGTGCTTCACCATGGCAAAGAAGATGGACGAATCGCCGTTCCAGACGAAAAGGCGGTCGATGTTCTCCAGGTCGGGATTGGTCTGTTTGAATGCCGAAACCTCCCGGTCGTTGTTCAGCAGCACATAGATGGGAATGTAGGGAAAGTCGCGCTTCACCCTTGCCGACACCTGCATGGGGGTCACCTTGTCGGTCCCGATCATCAGGATCACCATATCGAAATGGCGCGAGTTGAGCTGCCCGATCGCCTCGTCGTAATTGGAAACCCCGGTCACCCGGGGCATGGAGGTCAGGTTCAGCTGCGAGTACTCCCCCAGGATATGTTCCGAGAAGCGCCCCTCCTTCTCGATGCTGAACGCATCGTAGAGAGTGGCCACCAGAAGGATCTCCTTCACCTTGTATCGCATCAGGTCGTGGAAGATATCGCGGTTGGCATTCTGCTTGCTCAGGAACTTCTGCAGCAGTTTTCGCGAGTTGACCTCCCTGGGGTGCTGGAACTGGCTGATCTCTTCACGGACGGTGTCCTCCTCCATGGTCTTCTGGAGGATCTTTCTCGCCTCCTGGCTGTTCAGGAAGTTGGAAACGATGCTGGACAGGTTCTCGATCAGCTGCCGCTCCTCCTTCAGGAAAGGACCCTCGTCCAGTTCGGGAAACTCCTTCAGGTAGAACACCTCGATCTCCCCCTTCCGGTTATCGATGGTCTGGAACTTCTGGGACTGCTTCCAGTCACCCTCCCTGAATCCCGGACTGGTGAAGGATTCTCCCTGGAACCAGATCCGCGCCACGGTCATCTCGGGATACTGCCACGCCCTTGGAATGATCTGAACGATCTGGCTCAGGGTCTCCTCCACCGAACGGTTCTCCTTGATGATCTGGGTGGTCTCGTTGATGCAGGTGAGCTCCTTCAGCCGCTCCTTGCGTTCGGCGATGAGCCGTTGAATATCCTCTTCCGATCTCGGAATCAATGTTAGTCTGTAAAGTCGTTAAAGTCGTTAAAGTCCGTAAAGTAGTCGAAAGACTA
>CAZOHA010000038.1:2478-20733 GCA_964579515.1 uncultured Bacteroides sp.
GTCAGCCTTTTGATTCGAAGACATTCCCGCTGTGCAGCAGGTCGTCGACCGTGCGGATCTTCGAACTTTCACGGGCCATTTTCACCTGGTTATGGAGTTCTGCCTCGAAGGTGGTCGTTTCGATGGAACGCACCACCCCCATGGCCACCGGGAACTCTGGAAGCTCCATCCGCACCAGCCTGTAGTGGTTGGTGTCGTCGGGATCATGGGCATTGTGAACGATCAGGTCCTCTTCGGTGACACCGTCCTCCCCGATGGTCACCGCCTCCAGCTTGTTGCACCGCATCATCAGTCCCCGGTTCCGTTCCTTCCCGAAGATCATGGGCTTTCCGTGTTCCAGGTAGATCTGGTGATCGTGCCGCACCTCCTTACCTGTGATGTCCTGATGCACCTTATTGGCGAAGATCACACAGTTGAGCAGGATCTCCACCACGCTGGTCCCCTTATGGTCCGCGGCCGCCTTGAAAACCTGCCTCATCATCTTGGGATCGCTGTCGACTGTCCGCGCGAAGAACGTCCCCTGGGCACCCATGGTCAGCTCTCCCGGCTTGAACGCGCTCTCGATGGTCCCTTCGGGAGAGGTCTTGGTCACGCTCCCTTTGGGAGTGGTGGGTGAATACTGGCCCTTGGTGAGCCCGTAGATCTTATTGTTGAACAGGAGAATGTTCACGTCGATGTTCCGCCGGATGATATGGATGAAGTGGTTCCCGCCGATGGCCATGGAATCCCCGTCACCGGTGACGATCCACACACTCAGATCGGGATTGGCCGTCTTGATGCCCGAGGCAATGGCGTTGGCCCTTCCGTGCATGCTGTGGAAACCGTAGGTATTGATATAATAGGGAAAGCGGGAGGAACAGCCGATACCCGATACGAACACCACTTTCTCTTTCGGCACTCCTGTCTCGGGAAGAACGTTCATGATGGTCGAAAGCACCGAATGCCCGCCGCAACCGGCGCACCATTTCACCGGTCCGCCCAGTTTATAATCCTCCTTCTTCGCTATGCTTACAGGTTCAAAATTATTCGCCATGGTTCGTTGTTTTCGAATGAATAGAATCAAGCACCTCGTTGAACTTCAGTTTCAGCTCCGAGATGAAGAGCGGCAGCCCCTGCACCTTGTTGTACTGCAGGTATTCAAAGGCCGGGTGCCTGGACCGGAGGTAGGTAGCAAACTGCCCCAGATTGAGCTCGCAGACCAGGATCTTCCTGAACCTGGAAAATACATCTGCCGTATTGCCCGGCAGCGGATAGATGTAATTGAACTGGGCCAGTCCGATGCTCTTGCCCTCCTCGTACAGATCGGTCACCGCGCTGACCAGGGCGCCGTAAGTTCCGCCCCAGCCCACTACCAGCAGATCCCCCTCCCGGGCTCCGGTCACCTCCTGGTCCGGAATGAATTCCACCACCTTCTGCACCTTGGCCTCCCGCTGTTCCACCATGATCTGGTGGTTGATGGGATCATGCGATACCTCACCGGTCACATCGGCCTTCTCCAGACCCCCCACCCGGTGCCTCAGTCCCGGTTGTCCGGGGATGGCCCAGTAGCGGTTCAGCCGCTCAGGATCGCGGTGATATGGATAAAAATTCTCCGCATTGTCCTCCACCTTCGGAGGCTTGATCCCGGGCAGATCGCTGGTATTCGGAACCTGCCACAACTCCGACCCGTTGGCCAGGTAAGAATCGGTGAGTAGAATCACCGGGGTCATGTGCTCCAGGCTGAGTTTGGAGGCCTGGTAGGCAAAATGGAAACAGTTGGCCGGTGTGGAGGCCGCAATGACAATGCAGGGCGACTCTCCGTTTCGGCCGTAGAGGGCCTGCAGCAGGTCGGCCTGTTCGGTTTTGGTGGGAAGGCCGGTGGAGGGGCCGCCCCGCTGTACATTAACGATCACCAGGGGAAGTTCGGTGATCACCGCCAGCCCGATCGCCTCGCCCTTCAGGGCCAGCCCTGGTCCGGAGGTGCTTGTGGCTGCCAGTCTGCCGGCAAAAGAGGCCCCGATGGCCGAACTGATCCCGGCGATCTCATCCTCTGCCTGGAAAGCGACAGCCCCCAGGTGTTTCCTTTTGGAGATCTCCTGCAGGATCTCCGTGGCCGGGGTGATGGGATAGGATCCGAGAAAAAGCTCCAGACCGGCCTTTTCGGCCGCGGCCAGCAACCCCCAGGCAGTGGCCTGGTTCCCGGTGATATTCCGGAACAACCCTTTCTTACCCTTCACCGGATTCACGTGAAAGGTGGTGGAGAGCGCTTCGATGGTCTCCGCATAGTTATACCCTTCCCGCAGCACGGCAATGTTGGCCTTTACCAGTTCGGGCTTCGATCTGAACTTCTCTTTCAGGAACTCCTCCCCGATCTTGAGATCACGGTTGAACAGCCAGTAGAGGATTCCGGCCACGAACTGATTTTTGGTCTTCTCGGCCAGTTTCGGACTGAGCCCCTGCTGAGTGGCCACATCTTTGGAGAGCATGGAGATGGGAGCCTTCACCACATTGTACCCTTCCAGGGAATCGTCGTGAAGCGGATCCTCTACGAATCCTGCCTTTTTATAGTGCTTGTTGTCGAAGTTGTCAATGTCGATGATCAGCGTGGCACCCTCCTTGACCCATTTCATGTTGGCTTTCAGTGCCGCCGGATTCATGGCCACCAGCACATCGGCCTGGTCGCCAGGAGTGGAAACCTCCTTGTGTCCGATGTGGACCTGAAAACCTGAAACCCCTGCAAGAGTACCCTGCGGTGCTCTGATCTCGGACGGAAAATCGGGAAAAGTGGAAAGGTCGTTGCCAATGAATGCGGAAGTATCCGAAAACTGCGTTCCGGTCAGCTGCATGCCATCCCCAGAATCACCGGCAAACTTCACTACCACCTCCTCTAATTCAATGACCCTGTGATTCTTAGCCATCAGTAGTGGTTGCTTTAATAAAAAATTGAATCGCGTGAATAATCCCTCACTTCAAAGTTACGGTTTTTAAATGCTGAGTCTTATCCCCGGTTCCGATTCTTTCCAATTTTTTGAACATGATACTTAACACATTCCAATCTATGTAAATATATAGATATCTGCGGATATAATCAATCGGTCCGGATCAGGGGAGAAGGCTTTCTTCCCGGTTCAAAAACGAGTGTTGACGATGTTGGTATATTTTGATCCGAAGGTATAGGTGACAGCAATGGTCGCCGACAGGGAAAAATCCGTGGCCAGTTCACGCTGCTCCAGCAGTATATCCTCGAGCGAGGCTTCTCCCCTGGGTAAGGAGAGCTGATCTCTGATCACATTATAATCTGCCTGGAATGCCAGCTCAAAACCTTCAAACAATCTTGCGGAGGTCTGAATGTAAAACTCAACTCTTTGTCTGGTAAAATCGTGCAGGTAATTGGACCCGATCAGTCCTGACTCAATACTTCCCCAGGGTTGCTGCACATTCACTGCAGCCTTTAAAAGTTGATTGAAAAGATTCTCTTCTGTTTTGCTGAAGATGGTCTCCTCATAGTAATCGTAATATCCGTATCCAATCTGGTAAGTCAGAGTGATGGATTTACGGGTGGCCTCCCGATAGGGAAAGAGGCTGTATTCAATGCCGGGACTCAAATGAAACTCATGCCTGATATTGCGGCCGCTGGCTGTGAAATATGTTCCGTAAAGCCCGGCCGACCAGTGTTCATTCAGGCTCATGATCGCATAACTGTCGAGCCCATGCCTGTGTTGACGGCTTCTCACTGCTTCATCATCTTCAGAAGGCTGAATAAAAACGGTATTGTAATTAAAATATGGCCTGATTCGCAGCTTCCAGTCTTCCGTAATCCGGTCGGCAAAAATTCCCCATCGTGAGTTAAAGCTTCTCTGGTTCGACTCCATCTCCAGGTTGATCCCTCCAATATAAGACTGAAATATCCAGTGATCCCACGGATCTTCGCTGTCTGTATCAACGACCGCCACTGTACTGTCGGCGTAAGTAATGGTGAAATTGCTCCCCAGCGGGGTCTGCAGCATAAAGGAGGCGAAACCCATGGTCAGAAAACGTTTCATGGCCTCCCGCTGCTCCGCGAAGGTGGTATTCGGAGCAATGTGGTGTTTCATCGTGTATTCGATTCCACTGAACTCATCCCGTCCTATAAAGGTAAACTGAAACTCCCTGCCTCCGCCTGCAGTTCCCTGATCCGTCACGAATACATGAATGTCGGCCTGCTCCGGATCCCGGACATAGTTCACAAAAGCCAGCTCAGTCCGGATAAAATTATAATCGCAGCGCCTGCAATCCAGGTACACATCCGGCGGATCCGTCACCTGACGGATTTTGCCGGTTTCACTTCGGTCATTCATGGGCTTCTTTGCCGATACAATCATCAGAAACATGACACCCTGCAACATTATCAGAAAAATCCTCTTCATAAGACCGGTAAAATTACTGAATAACTCCGTACCTTTAATGGACTGACCAAACGCTCCGTTTATTGCTATGGCCATCATCAAATCAGTCAGGGGATTTTCTCCGCAGATAGGAAAGAAATGCTACCTGGCCGATACCGCCGTGGTCATCGGTGATGTGGTGATGGGTGAGGAGTGTTCGGTATGGTTCAATGCGGTGCTGCGGGGCGATGTGAATCCCATCCGGATCGGGAACCGGGTCAATATCCAGGACAACAGCACCCTCCATACCACCTATCAGAAATCGGTAGTGGAAATTGAAGATGATGTGACCATCGGCCATAACGTGGTGGTCCACGGCGCCCGCATCGGGCGGGCCGCCCTGATCGGCATCGGTTCGGTCCTGCTCGACCATGTGGTGGTGGGCACCCACACCATCGTGGCCGCCGGATCGGTGGTCCTGGAGAACACCGTCCTGGAACCCTTCAGCCTCTATGGCGGCACCCCCGCCCGCCGCATCAAAGCCATCGACCCGGAACGCCTCGAATCGATGAACAAGCGTATCGCACGTGACTACATCACTTACGCCGGCTGGTATATGTAGCCGAAAGTTCATATCCAGATGAAACGGACCGAAAAAACTCTTGGGATCACCGGATTGGTATTATTCGTTCTTGGTACCATTTTCAAATTCCACCACTGGCCGGGAGCGAGCATCATGTTCACACTTTCCGGCATGTTGCTGAACTTCGGGTTCCTGCCGGTGCAGCTGGTACGCGAATGGAGGACACCCGGCACCCGGTTGCAGAAGTTTTACCTGATCGCCCGGTTCGTCGTACTGTTCATCGCGATCACCAGTTTCCTGTTCAAGATCAATCACTGGCCCGGAGCAGGGATTCTTTACCTGCTCAGCAATATTCTGATCCCGTTTCTGATCTTTCTCTTCTTTTATATGCGGATCAGGGGACAGGGAGCCCTTCCCTTCCGGATGATCGACCTGCTGGTTGCAGTGCTGATATATGTGGTTCATATCTATCTGACCCGTGCCACGGTTACACCCGAGGTGGTGGTCGGATATGTCCATATGGTGGAAAAGAACCTGGAAATCAATTCCGGACTGAGATCTTCCAACGAGTTGATATATAACAGTCTCGATTCACTGGCCTTGAAAAAGCAACTTCCCCTGGAGGAGGCGGCCAGAGAGACAAAGAGAGCTTCTGATGAATTGGTTGAACTGATCGATTCAATGAGATACGGATTTATAGAATCGTTCATTGGCCCCATCCGGGCAGAGGATTTTCACCTGGGAAGAGTTGTGCCTTCCCGGCTCGCGGTCACCCATGACACGTATAACTATTTCATCGGGGAGGGCCACGGCCGGATGCTGAAGCGGTCCATCGAACATTATCATGAACAGATATCCAGAGTGACACATACTTATCACCTGCCCCTGAATCCGGTCAACAAACTTTTAGACACCAGTCCGACGGTAAATCCCTGGGGAGATACCATCACCTGGGAAGAACGGAATTTCATGCGTATGGCCCTTGCGGCCACCATTGCCCAGCTTACCAGGATCGAACAGGCTGTATTATTGAACGAAGGAATTATTCTGAACGGTCTGGTCCATCAACTGGATGCACCGGGAGAGCTCAGGCTGGTCCAGGAAAAAGCCGCACTGGAATCTGAACGGATGATGGAACTCAAAAGGAGTGAGATCACAAGGATCCAGCAGCAGCAGGAACTGCAACAACTTCAGCTGGAAAAATCCCAAACAGAGCTCCGGCAGCAACGTACGGTAACTTTGTTCGCTTTCACGGGGATCGGGTTTGTTCTGGTGCTCCTGTCTATCTCTACCCGGGCCTGGTATCTGAAACAACAGGACAATAAGAAACTCTCCCTCCAGACCAGTGAGATCACCTCCCAGAAGGATGAGATCGAAGCACAAAGGGACGAGATCGAGGCTCAGAGGAACCTGGTCTCCATTCAGAAAGAACAGATCGAAAAAGTACACGGGGAACTTACCGCCAGCATTGACTATGCCACCCGCCTGCAGGAGGCGATCCTTCCGGAGACAGAGCTGCTGGACAAATATCTCTCCGGCCATATGGTGTTCTTTCGCCCCAAGCACAGGGTCAGCGGAGATTTTTACTGGTGGGGTGAAGCGGACGGACAGTTGGTCATCACCGCCACCGATTGCACCGGACACGGAGTCCCGGGCGCCATTATGAGCATGATGGGGGTTTCTCTTCTCCGGGAGATCGTGATCAAGGAAGGTATCACCGATCCGGGAGAGATCCTCAATCACCTGCGCGATGAGGTGATCCGTTCGCTCTACCAGCGGGGTGCCTCGCACGAACAGAAAGACGGAATGGACCTCTCACTGATCACTATCGACACCTCCACCCTCCGGTGCCGGTATGCCGGTGCCAACAGTCCCCTGTACCATATCAGGGACGGCGAACTGACCATCTTCCGCCCGCAGATGATGCCCGTCTCCCACTATCAGCAGATGGATCCCTTTACCACGCAGCAGGTGCCTCTGCGGAAGGGCGATCAGCTCTACCTGTTCAGCGACGGCTATGCCGATCAGTTCGGCGGCGAGAAACGAAAAAAATTCAAATACGGGGCCTTCCGTAAGCTGCTGGCGGACCACTCGGGTCTGCCCATGGCGGAGCAACTGGAAGTGCTGGAGCGGACCATCACCGACTGGCAGGGCACCCATGAGCAGATCGACGACATGGTCATCGTCGGGATCCGGATTTAGCATCTATTTCCAGATATCCTTACGTTCCAGGTGGATCTTCTCGTTGAAGAACATGTTGGCGATGGTTTCGAAGTAGGGAGTGTGGTCGGAGACATAGAACAGGTCCCCGCCCTTCTTCTGAGTGCTGAGCAGATCGTGCTGGGAAAGATATCTGCGCACCGCCTGTGCCACGATCTGGGCGGTATCGAGAACGTTCACCTCGAAATTGAAGAACCGGCTGATCTGGTTGCGGATGATGGGATAGTGGGTGCAACCCAGGATCAGTGAATCGATCCCCTCCATCTCCTTGCGGGAAAGGTAGGCGCGGATAATGGCATTGGAGATATCGTCGAATACGAACCCTTCCTCGATCATGGGAACCAGCAGAGGCGTGGCCAGCGAAGAAACCTGGATCGATGAGCCGGGTGCGTGTCCTGCCTCCGACATTTCCGGATCCTGTGCCTGCAGGTCGGAGTTCAACCGGTCGATTTTTCTCTGATAGGTTCCCGAATCGATGGTGGCCTTGGTGCCGATGATTCCCACCATCTGGTCCCTTCTCCGGGCAGCCCTGGAAGAATCCCTGTTACCCGTGTCATAATTGTTCCCCTGAACACGCCGGCTCCGGTCATCCTTCTGCACCTTTACATTCTCCAGGCAGACATGCTCCACCACGGGATCGATCACATTCAGCACCACCGCACGGTCGCCCACATGCTCCTTCACCTCCTCATAGGCGTTGGAAGAGGCACTGTTACAGGCGATCAAAATCAATTTGCACTTCTGTTTCAGCAGAAAATCGGAAATCCCCAGGGAGTACCTCACGATGGTCTCCTTCGACTTGTCACCGTAAGGCAGGTGGGCGGTATCGCCGAAATAGATCAGCTTCTCCGAAGGCAGCAGGGTATGCAGTGCATGAGCCACCGTCAGCCCCCCCACACCTGAATCAAACAATCCTATGGGTCTCGATTTTCCCATCGCTCTTAGGGGAAATATTTATAGATATTTTTCCTGTGAAGGCAACGAATAAATTCAATGGTGTCTTTTTCAATTATAACTCCTAACCGATAATCACCGATTCTGATTCTGTAAAAATCTGAAGTGCCCGAAAGCTTTTTAAGATTTATTATTTCCTTAATACTTTGGGCTTTTTGTATATCCTCAATCGATGCAACAATCTTTTGGTTCAGAGCCTTATTATTTATTCGTTTAAGATCTTTTTGGAAAGATTTATCAATCTTTACCTTCATCTCTTAACTCATTTAAGAAAGACTCCGTATCGAGATATTCTCCTGTTCTCCCTTTTGATATCGCCTCTGCAAGTCCATATTCTTCCAGCTCCTGAGGGTTGAGCTCTTTTATCGATATGCCAAGCTTTTCCGCTAATTCAAGGATAAGCTTAAGATTAGTATCAGACTCTGCATGCAGTATTGCCCCTTTCATATCATCTCCTCCTTTATACAACGTATTTCATACAAAGGTATAAAAAACGGGATCACGGGGCCTTCCCCATGATCCCACCCAAAAATCTACCTTTAAGACTTTACAGACTTTACAGACTTTACAGACTTTACAGACTATTGTGGACTATTACAGTCCCAACTTCGTTTTCGCATCTTCCAGCAGATCCACGCTCTCGGGACCTGTATAGACCGGATTGCCCTGCGCCAGGTCGAATACGTACAGCAACCCCTTCTCCCGGGCTACATCCTCGATGGCTCCACGGGCCTTGTCCATCACCGGCTGGATCAGCATCATGCTCTGCTGCTGAAGATCCTGCTGGGCTGTCTGGGCGAAATTCTGGAGCCGCATCTGCATCTCCTGGATCTCAGAGGCCTTTGCCTCCCTGATCAGGTTGCTCATGGTTCCCTCATTCCTGTTGTAATCCTCGATCTTCTTGTTGATCTCCACCTGGATATTCTCGATCTCCAGGTCATACTGCTCCCTCAGATCCTGCACCTGGGCCTGGGCCGAGTCGTAATCAGGCATGGCCTGAAGCAGTTCCTCCGAATTGATATGGCCGAACTTCTGGGCATGGAGTGCAAGGGCCATACAGAGTATTCCCGCTGCAAGGGTCAATCGTTTCATCGTGTTCATAAAGGTTAATGTCCGTATTTAACTGATTACTTGATAAAAAGCGCCTACAAATGTAAGATTTTAATTCTTATAACCTAACTTTTCCAGCACTTCGTCGCTCAAATCATACCGTGGATTGGAATAGAGGATCGAAGCCCCCGATGCGGTGTCGAAGATCACTGCATAACTGCCCTCGGCCGAAAGTTCTTTTACCGCCTTGTAGATGGCATCCTGTATCGGTTTGACCAGCTCCTGGCGCTTGGTGAACAGATCGCCCTCGGGACCGAAATACTTATTCTGCAACTCCTTTACTTCGCGCTCCTTATTGATGATCTCCTCTTCACGTTTCTGCCTCATCTCTTCGGTAAGCAGCACCCGCTCCGACTGATAGGTCTTGTACATCTGCTCGATCTGTTCATATTCTTCGGCAATCTCTGCCTCCCACTGTTCGGAAATCTTGTTCAGTTCCTCCTGGGCTGCATTGTAGGAGGGTATGTTGGTCAGTATATATTCAGAGTCCACAAAAGCGAACTTCTGGGCCATGGCCACACCTGCAGTGAGCAGCAGGGCCAGTGCACTGATGGCTACTTTTTTCATGATCGATAATTTTTGTATTGATCTAAACATTGGATGGAATATTCTGTTTGATAGTATTATTTAATGGTATCCTTTTATAGTATCAGGCTGCTGTTCCAAAAAGCGATTCCCTTAATACCTTATCGCAAACTCTGTACCAAAACCGAACGCCGCATTCCACGGGCGACTCCGCGCTCATTGCGCCATGGTCAGAAGCCAGGTTCTCCGCGCTCCTCGCGCCATGGATGGATCTCCGCCAGAAAAGAGCAGTGTGATCCATGGCTAGAACTGTTGCCCGATGGTAAAGTGGAACTGGGAGCCGCTGATCCCGGTCGATCCGGGATACGGGTCGAAGCCCCATCCCCAGTCGATCCCCAGCAGCCCGAACATGGGAAGGAAGGCACGCACACCCACCCCGGCAGCACGTTTCACCATGAAGGGGTTGAACTCGTCGATGCTGAACCATGCATTCCCCGCCTCCAGGAAGGTGAGCACGAAGATAGTGGCCGACGGATTCAGGGAGACCGGGTAGCGCAGTTCCAGGGTGTACTTGGTATAGACATTCCCTGAACGGTTTCCCAGTTCGTCCCGCGGGGTGAGGCTCCGGTTGGGATATCCCCTCTGGGCGATGGTTTCCCGGCCATAAAGGTTATAGCCCGACAGTCCGTCTCCCCCCAGATCGAATCCTTCGAAGGGCGAGGGACCGATATCGTCGTTATAGTGCCCCAGGTAGCCCCAGTGGAAGCGGGTCATCATCACCAGGTCGCCGATCAGCGCATAATACCAGTCGGCCTTGAACATCCAGCGGTGATATTCCACCCACTTGTATTTCTCATTATCTGCGATATTGGTGTAATCCCTCCCGTTCATCAGGGAATAGGGCGGAGTGATCTGCAGGCTCAGGCTCAGGTTCGAGCCGCCCCGGGGATAGATGATCTGGGTCTGGGAGTTCCGGCCAATGGTGGAGGTGAAACTGAAGTTGTTGAAATAGCCGTTGTCGACGATAAATAGGTTCGGGAAGTCCTTCACCCGGTACCTCTGGTAGGAGAGGGCATTGTAGAAGGTGAAGAAGTCATCGGGCCAGGAGAGGCGCCGCCCCAGACCGATGGAGGCCCCTGTCACCGAATAGAACTCGTCGGGAATGTCGCGGGCGTCACCTCCCCGGTAATAAAATGCGTACGGATTCCGGTTCATCTTGGAATAATATCCCGAAATGGAGAAGGAGTTGGGCTTCCTTCCCCCGAACCAGGGCTCCACGAAGGAGAAGTTGTACGACTGGTAAACGCGGCCGTTGGTCTGGGCACGCAGGGAAAGCGTCTGACCGTCGCCCGAGGGGACCGGCCTCCACGCCTTGGGGTCGAAGATCCGGCTGGCTGCGAAATTGGAAAAACGGATCCCGATGGTTCCCACCAGCATCCCCGCGCCATAACCGCCCGAGACCTCCAGCTGGTCGGTGGCCCGCTCCACCAGTTTATACTCGATGTCGACACTTCCGTCGGCCTGGTTGGGAATGGGATTGGGTTCGATCTGCTCCGGATCGAAGTGGCCCAGGTTGGCCAGCTCGCGCACGGTACGGATCAGCTCCTGCTTGCTGAACTTGTCCCCCGGAAGGGTCCGTATCTCACGCCGCACCACATGTTCGTTGGTGCGGGTGTTTCCCGAGATGATCACCTCGTTGATGGTGGCGATCTCCCCTTCATAGATCCGCATCTCGAAGTCGATGGTGTCATCCTCCACACTCACCTCCACCGGGGTCAGCTGAAAAAAGAGATATCCGTTGTCGAGGTACACCCCGTTCACCGCATCCTCGTCGATAAAGAGCCGCTCGTCCAGAACGGTCTGGTCGAACACATCTCCCCTTTCGATCCCCAGCACCGCATCGAGCAGTTCCGAAGGGTATTTGGTATTTCCCACCCATTCGATGTCGCCGAAATAGTACTGGTTGCCCTCCTCGATGGTGATGTACAGATCGAGCCGCTTCTCCTTCTCCGGCGACGGTGCCACCGAGTCCGATATGATTTGCGCATCGCGGTACCCGTTCTCATTGTAGAACGCGATCAGCTTTTTCTTGTCTTCCCTGAAGTTCTCAGCCACCAGCTTGGACGCCTTGAAGATATTCAGGTTCACCTTCTTGGTCTCCTTCATCTTCCGCCGGAGCAACCTTTCATGGAACGCTTCGTTGCCGATGAAATAGATCTCGTCGATCTTCACCCGCTCGTTCTTATCCACGTTGATGGTCATCTCCACCATGTTCACCCGCATGGTATCTTCCTGCAGCTCTATGCCCACTTCGGTATTCAGAAATCCCTTCTCCACGAAGTGTTCCCGGATGATGCGGCGTGTGTTGTCCATGATGTCGGCAGTCACCTGCTGACCGGGCCGGAGATTGATCTTTTCGAAGACATCCTCCCGTTCCGACTTCCCGATACCCTCGATCTCCAGAGTCGACATCCTCGACTGTTCGGTGAGATAGATATCGAGCCAGACGCTGTCGTTCCGGATCTGGGTGGCGGTGATACGGGCATCGGAAAAAAGCCCCTGGTTCCAGAATTTGTTCAGTACATCGGTCACTTCATCGCCCGGAAGGAAGATCTTCTTTCCCTTTCTCAGGCCCGAAAGGCTGATCAGTACCTCCTTCTGGATGAATTCGATACCGCTCACCGTAACATCGGCGATCACATACTCCCGGGGATTCTCATAATCGATCACCGGCAGAGTGTCGGACGCCACAGCGGGCGGATCCTGGTCCGTAATCTGGCCCGCCAGCCCGGTGAGGCCGGAAAAAAAGGTCAGGAGGATGTAAATAAGAATTGTCCGTTGTATCATTCCCGCTAAACGTTGTTCACTGTGACTGCTCCGGGCTTTTCCCTGACCATACCGAATCGTCGCTCCCGTCTCTGATAGTCGATAATGGCCTCAAAGAAATGCTCCTTGCGGTAATCGGGCCATAGCACCGGCGAAAAGTAGAGCTCGGTGTAGGCCATTTGCCAGAGCAGGAAATTACTGATCCTCTTCTCCCCGCTGGTGCGGATCAACAACTCCGGATCGGGCATGAAGGAGGTGGCCATGTAGGATTCGACCACGCACGCATCGATGCCGTCGGGATCCAGTTTCCCGTCCCGGGCATCCCTGCACATCCGTTGAACTGCGTCGGTGAATTCCCACCGGCCGCTGTAACTGAGGGCCAGCACCAGCCGGAGCCCCGTATTGCCGGAAAGGACATTCACTGCCTGGTTCAGTTGCTTCTGCACACTGGCTGGAAGATCGGAGGTGTTCCCGATCAATAGCAGGCGGACATTATTCTCGTTTAGTTTTCTGGTTTCATTGGCAATGGTGTTGGAAAGCAGGACCATTAATCCGTCGATCTCATGCTTCGGGCGCTTCCAGTTCTCGGTCGAAAAGGCATAGAGGGTCAGGTATTCGATGCCGAGCTCTCCCGCTGCTTCCACCACCTGACGAACCGATTCCACACCGTTCCGGTGCCCGAACAGCCTCTCCCCTCCTCTTTTCTGGGCCCAGCGGCCGTTGCCGTCCATGATCATCGCCACATGCCTCGGCAGCCGCTCCTTGTTGATCTGTTCCTTCAAATTCATTCTAAGCTTCCCTGTATCTTTTCAGTCAAAAACCGTTCCAACCTCAGTCGTAGGTCGGGCAATCGCCCCTGTAATTGAAGATCTTATAAGTAATGAACAATCCTGAGAACATATACCAGTCATTGTTCGCCAGCGGTGTCTGCACCGCTTCACCCCCTGCGTTGGTCACCCCGTCGATCCGGTCGTTGAATGTCTTCCTCATGCTCACTTCCAATCCTCCGCTCAAACGCCTCCCCAGGTTCGCTTTCAGCCCGCCTCCGAAGGGAAGATACAAATGCGAAACCGATCCCCCGGTGTAATTCAGACTGTAACCGATCCCCGCCGAAACATAGGGTGAATATTTCGTTCTCCTGAGGGCCGTCTGGTAAGGCCACCAGTTGAATTCAAAATCAAGCCCCAAATTTACAAAACTTGCCCGGAATTCAGCAGGTTCGCCCCCATAAATCTCTCCCGAGGCCCCCAGGTCGAAAAATACGGCATGGGCCCTCAGCGAGTTGCGCTGATTGAAGTTGTAACGGAGAATGGGACCGATAGCCGGAGGGATGGGGGAAGGTCTGGGAACCAGGGTACTGATATCGCCCTGGTACCAGGGCACGGCCGTCATGAAACCGATGTCGGACTTTCGCTGTGCTTCGGCAGGTGCGGAACAAAACAGGAATATCCCCGAAAAGAGAAGGAAAAAAATGAAAACCGGAAGAGATCTGCCCGGACCGGAAACCCCCGGGCCTCGGAATGTGTCGCTCTTACCTGTAGAGCCTCCTGAACACAGGCACTCCATTTCGATTGTTCCGTATATGCATGATCGCCTTGACACTGGTCAGGTAGTATGAGTCGTTATACTTTGAGAACTGGGAGGAGTAACCGTCCAGGTAATCGCTGAGCGTGAACTGGTAACCCACCTCCACACCAATGCTCCAGCGCGGATCCAGGGAAAACCGGACCCCTCCGCCCAGGGGGAAAACGGCGGTGTACACCATATTATTGTTATATCCCTCATTCCAGAGAGGTTCCTCTCCTTCACTGCGCAGATCCTTCACTCTTGCTTTGGAAAGAGACCCGCCGGCCCCGCCAAAGATGTAGATATAGAGCTTCTTATAGTTGTTGATCATCCCCCGGCGGTTATAAATGGCCCCTGACATAAAAGTGCGGCCGTCGCCCAGCAGGTAGTACTCCACCCTGGCCGTGTGCTGGAAAGCATGGGCGTTGAAGGAATAGAGCCGGCCGTGGCTGGAACCCTCCTCGTCCTTGCCGCCGTACATGATGTAGGCCAGGTCCAGGGCCGCTGTCAGGTTCTGGGTGATCTGGAATGCGGGTTTAAAGCCAACGCTGGGGCGTATTCCGTTGATGTTATTCATCAAATGACGGTTGGCCAGCCCGATGTCCCCGTGAAAAGAGACTGCACTGGCATAGATATTGGCCTCATATCTCCGTAACTTCCAGCGCTGTCCGTACCCGTCCAGGGAGGTGAGGAGGAGCAGGACGATGATCGGGATCCAGAGTTTTCTCATTACAGGCAGGGCGTTTTGGTCATACGAACCAGGGCGTTCCGTTGTTACAAATATAAAAATAAACAAAATATTCTTAATTCCTTTTATCAGCACCCCACATCAATTTATTCCGGAGAGTGCTGTAAAAGCTGATATTCTCTATGCGGACCATCTTCAGGGTGTAATCTGCCTTCCTCACGGTGATGGTGGTGTCCACATCCAGATCGACCGTCCTCGAGTCGAGCGCCAGCTGAAACTGGGGATCGCGGGTATCGACGGTCATCTGCAGCACCGCCGAATCAGGCAGCACCAGGGGCCGTACCGTAAGGTTGTGGGGAGCGATGGGTGACAGGACCAGGCTGTGCGCCTCGGGCACCACGATGGGCCCGCCCACGCTCAGGTTATAGGCGGTGGAGCCGGTGGGGGTCGACAGCAGCAGCCCGTCGGCCCAGTAAGCACTCAGGAACTCCTCGTTGGCCTTCACATGGATGGTGATCAGCGATCCGCTGCTCTTATAGATCCGCACCTCGTTCAGCGCCACATCGAGATGGTCGGGCGACTGGCCGGAGGTCTCCACCTTCAGCAGCATCCGCTCCTCGATGTCGAACCTTCCGCTGAAGACACTGTCCAGGGATTCCTTCAGGGTCTCCTGGGAGATGTAGGAGAGGAAACCGAGCCTGCCAATATTGACCCCCAGCACGGGGATGCCGGTCTCCCGAACCAGTGTGACCGTCTCCAGGAAGGTCCCGTCGCCTCCCAGCGAGAAGAGGAAATCGATATCTCTGGGTAAACTGTGATGGTCGGTAAAGAGCCCGGCCACCTGAGGCCTCAGGCCGGTCTTCTTCTGAAGGAACTCGAAAAGCGGTTCAAAAACCCACACATCCACATTCATGGCGGAGAATTTGCTGAACATGGTGGCAATATTTTCGCGGGCGTAGGAAGGGAAGCCCCTTCCGAACACTGCTACTTGCATGGTCAGGTGTTCAGGTATTTCAGAAAGACATCGAACCGCTCCTGATAGAAATCATCCAGGTTTTCATCACTCTGGTGCGACGATATTACATTGTAATTGTAGCGGTCGAAGGTCTGCATCACCGAGTTCAGTTCGGTCAGGTTGATCTTCAGGGTCACTCTCAGTTTCTTGGCATCTTCGGTGGCGGCCACATAGGTACTCAGGATCCGCCCGTTGTTGCTCTCGACGATCTGCGAGATTTCGCTCAGCGAATAGTCCATCGGGTCCATCTCCAGCTCAATGATCCCGCCCGGCTGTTGCATGGCCGAAAGGTGGGCGAACTTCCGGGTGAGGTCCTCCTGGGTGATCACTCCCAGGTACTGCATATCATAGTTGAGCACCGGCACCATGGTCAGCTCGAGTCGCGAAAGCAGCTCGATCACCTCGTAAATATGCTGGTCTTCCTTTACCCAGGGTTTGGTGAGTGAAAGCTCGTGGTTGCCCACCGGCTCGTCGGGATTGTTCAGATCGTAGATATCCGAATCGGCTATGAGCCCGAGGAATTCGCGGTGATTCACGATGGGCAGGTGCTTTACCCGGAAAACCTCCATCCACATCAATGCCTTGGTACCCGTATCCGAGGTCTTCAGGGCCGTCACTACATCCGATATCAATTCTCTTGCGAGCATCACGAGATAAACATACTGGTTTAACTCATAGGAAACAAATATTGGGCCAAATAGAAATCAACGCCATTTTGCCAGGCTGGAACTAATCCCGGGCGCCGTGGTTCAGGCGGTTCTGGATGATGTCCAGCAGCACGGAAATGGCCACCCTGTTCTTGCCCCCCTGCGGCACGATCAGGTCGGCATACCGCTTCGAAGGCTCGATGAACTGCAGGTGCATGGGCTTCACCGTCTTCCGGTACCGTTTCAGCACCTTCTTCAGGTCCCTTCCCCGCTCCTTCATGTCGCGCCGGATCACCCTGGCCAGCCGGTCATCGGCATCGGCATCCACGAACACCTTGATATCGATCTCCCTGATCAGCGGCGGATAGGTGAACAGAAGAATCCCCTCCAGGATCACCACCTCGCGGGGCTCCACGGTGATCGTTCCGGCCGCCCGGGTGCAGGTGAGATAACTGTAGACAGGTTGCTGAACAGGCTTTCCCCGCCGGAGCTGCTTCAGGTGCGACACCAGCAGGTCGAACTCCAGGGAATCGGGGTGGTCGAAATTGATCTTCTGCCGCTCCTCCAGGGGGAGGTGGCTGTTGTCGCGGTAATACGCATCCTGTGGCACCAGCGCCACGTGTTCGGCGGGGATCCGTTCCAGGATCCTGTTCACCACCGTAGTCTTTCCCGACCCGGTCCCCCCGGCGATACCGATCACTAACATCATCCCAAGATAGAAAATCTGCACCAGAGATCACACCTCACCGCTTCCGCCCTTTCCCACATTTCTGCTATCTTTGCCACTCGGACCAGCCATCAGGCCGGACCATCAAAAGAATCCGCAAACCTATGGAACCCACCCTTTATCCCATGCGCTTCATTCCCATTATCAAGGACAAGATCTGGGGAGGGCCCCGTCTGAGGGATGTTCTGGGGAAGAACGCGAAAGACAAGGCCGGTGAGAGCTGGGAGATCTCGGGGGTTGCGGGCGACCTTTCCGTGTTAGAGAACGGCTTCCTGGCAGGAAACAACCTGCAGGAACTGACCGAGGTTTATATGGGCGACCTTCTGGGCGATCAGGTGTTCGACCGGTTCGGGATCGAGTTTCCCCTGCTGATCAAGTTCATCGACGCCAGTGACTTCCTCAGCGTCCAGGTGCATCCCGACGATGAAACCGCCCGCAAACGGCATAACTCCTTCGGGAAGACCGAGATGTGGTATATCGTGGAGTCGGATGGCGGAGAGTTGATCACCGGGTTCAACCGGGAGATGGACCGGGAGACCTACCTGAAACATTTCAACGAGGGGACCCTGAAGGAGATCCTCCATTACGAGACCGTCTCTCCCGGCGATATCTACTTCATGCCCGCCGGGCGGGTCCACGCCATCGGTTCGGGGGTGCTGCTGGCCGAGATCCAGCAGACCTCCGATGTCACCTACCGGATCTACGACTGGGACCGGGTCGATGACCGGGGCCAGCCGCGCGAGCTGCATACCGGCCTGGCCCTCGATGTGATCGACTTCACCTTTCACCAGGAGTACCGTACCCCCTACCAGCCGCTGAAGAACAGCACCGTGACGGCCGTCGACTGCCCCTACTTCACCACCGGGGTGATCCATCTCGACCAGCCGGTGGAAAAGGATTTCAACCTGATCGACTCCTTCGTGATCTACATGTGCATGGAGGGGACCGCCGGGATTACCTATCCCGGAGGTACCGAACTGATCCGGAAAGGCCAGACCCTGCTGATCCCCGCAGAGCTGAAAAACCTGGCGCTCATCCCCGCCGAAACCGG
>CAZOHA010000038.1:20833-22292 GCA_964579515.1 uncultured Bacteroides sp.
TGCGATCATAGAAACCCAGCCAACAACATGTCCGGAATGCAGATCAAATCGGCCGAATTCGTCTCCTCCAGCCCCAACGTGGGAATGTGCCCCAAAGAGCCACTCCCCGAATACGCCTTTATCGGCCGCTCCAACGTGGGAAAATCGTCGCTGATCAACATGCTGGTAGGGCGAAAAAAACTGGCCAAAATCTCCTCCTCGCCCGGGAAAACCAGGCTGATCAACCACTTCCGGATCAACGACAGCTGGTTCCTGGCCGACCTGCCAGGCTACGGCTATGCGAAAGTCTCGAAGAAAGACAGGGAGTCCTTCGCCCGGATGATCGAACAGTACGGTCAGCTCCGAACCAACCTGGTCTGCTTTTTCGTGCTGGTCGATGCCCGCATCCCGCCTCAGCAGCTGGATCTCGATTTCATGGACTGGCTGGGCGACAGCCGGATCCCCTTCGTGATCATCCACACCAAATCGGACAAAGCCACCCAGAAGGAGCGGTCGAAACACCTCCAGATGCTGAAGGCCGAACTCTCCAAATCGTGGGATGAACTTCCGCTGATCATCGAATCCAGCGCCGTCAAAGGCACCGGCCGCGACGAGATCCTGGGCTTCATCTCGCAGACCAACGAGAGACTGACAGGCTGAACGCTCAGATCCCTGAGGTCTCAGATGCCAAGAAAATACTTGAAATTCTTGACCAGCAGAGTGGGCTTTTCGGCATGCACCCAGTGGCCGGCGCCGGGAATGCGAACGATCTCGGCAGTGGGGAAAATCTCCCTGATCAGCGCATGGTCCCCGGCACGGATATAGTCGGACCGTTCGGCCGAGACGAACAGCACCGGAAATCCGGTAATACCTCCTTCTTTTCTGACCTGATCCAGATCGAGCCCGTCCATGATCTGCTCCAGGTTGTTCCTCAGGGCCGGAAGGTTTATCCTCCAGTAAAAATCCCCCTCCTTCTCGCGGCGCAGGTTCTTCAGCAGAAAGCCCCTCACCCGGTCCGATCCGATGCTGGTGCTCAGCATCCGGTCGGCATCCTCCCTGCTCTCCACCTTCGAAAGGTCCAGTTCCAGCATGGCATCGATCATCCCTGCATGGTTGGGTGCGGAGCGGGACTCAGCCGCCATTTCATGATACGCCCTGGGGGCGATATCGACCGCAATCATCGAGGCCACCCGGTCGGGGCAACCTTTGGCAAACTGCATGATCGCCTTCCCTCCCATCGAATGACCGATCATCACCGCCCGGTCGATCCCCCGGTTATCCAGAAAACGGCAAAGATCATTGCCCAGAGAGGGATAATCATGGGTGTCGGAATGGGGCGACTGCCCGTGGTTGCGCTGGTCCACCACATACACTTCGAACTGGTCCTCGAACTCCCTGGCAATGGAAACCCAGTTGTCGCCCGACCCGTACAACCCGTGCACGATCACCATCGGCGGACCCGCCTCCCCGTATTTCCGGT
>CAZOHA010000038.1:22392-24313 GCA_964579515.1 uncultured Bacteroides sp.
CGCGATGCCAGCTCGGCCACCAGCTCCCGGATGGTGTCGAACGCTTTGGTGGTCTCCGCCGTGATCTTTGCCTTCTGAAGCTTGAGCAGCAACAGTCCGTAAAGACCGTTCAGCGCCATCTGGATATCGTTCTGCTTGCTGTACCCGGCCTTCATCCGCAACGCCTCGATATGGCTTTTGGCCCGGTCATACACCTGGCGGTACTCCATATCGATCCCGGCGGACAGAATCTCGTGATGCAGGGCATGCATTTGTTCCACCTGCTTTTCCAGGAAATTCAAATGCCCCGATTCCTGCTTCCCCTCATCCTCCATCATGGCGATCAGCGACCTGTACCACTCCCGCATATCCCTTTTCAAATCGTAGGGGACATCGAACTGACTGATCAGGGTCTTCTCAATGCGGTCGATATCGAGCCGGTTGGCCCGGATCATATCCTCCACCTGATACATATACAGGATGTACTCGGCAATGTTCTCCTTCTTCTTCTGTTCGGCAATGATCATAATCCTTGTTCCCTTTCGCCCGTTTTAATCCCTTAACTGCCGGATATACATCTGAATGGTGTTCTGGAGTCCGTAGTAGAGGGCGTCGGCTATGAGCGCGTGGCCGATGGAGACCTCTTTCAGCCAGGGGATCTGTTGTTTCAGATAGCGCAGGTTTTCCAGGTTCAGGTCGTGTCCGGCATTCAGCTCGAGCCCGGCATCACGGGCCACTTCTGCGGCCTTCACGAAGGGAGTCACCGCCACTTTCGGATCGATCGGGTAATGGGTGGCGTAAGGCTCGGTATAGAGCTCCACCCGGTCGGTCCCGGTTTTGGCCGCCCCTTCCACCAGATCCGGATCGGTCCCCACGAATATGGAGGTGCGGATCCCGTGACGCTGAAACTCTCCGATCACTTCGTTCAGGAATTTCCGGTGGCGGATCGTATCCCACCCTTCCGAGGAGGTGATCGCATCGGGAGGGTCGGGTACCAGGGTCACCTGGTGGGGCTTCACTTTGATCACCAGATCGAGGAACTTGTCGGACGGGTAACCCTCGATATTGAATTCAGTGGTCACCAGCGGCTTCAGCTTTTCCACATCACTGTAGCGGATATGCCGCTCGTCGGGCCTGGGATGAACCGTGATGCCCTGCGCACCGAACTGCTCGCAGTCGACCGCCACCTTCTGCACATCGGGGATATTCCCCCCCCTGGCATTCCGCAGGGTCGCCACTTTATTGATATTTACACTCAGTTTGGTCACAAGATACCTTTAAAATTACAGCTTTATTTTAAGATCAGCTCATCGAGGCTTCTTTTCGGCACGTGGTGAACGCCCTGACCGTCTCGCCAGTAGCGGATATCGTACTGACCGTCTTCGCCTTTGGCCGCGTCGTCGATGACCACCTTTTCGGCCGGTTTTCCCAGGGCAAGCACCTGGATGATCTTATAACGCCCGGGAATCTCCAGAAGGGTGCGCAGTTTCTCCCGCTGGACCGATCCGACGATACAACCGCCGAATCCCTTCTCCACGGCGGTCAGCAGCATGCTCTGGGCCGCGATGCCGTCATCGCACCACCAGTCGTCGGAAAGCTCCAGATCACCCAGCTGAATAATGTAGGCCGAGGGGCGCTCGCCCTCTTCCGGTCCCGGCCAATCCTTCAGATAGCCGGCCCAGGCCAGGGTGGGGAAGATCTCCGCGCAGGTCGCGGGATCATTGAAAAGCATATACTTCAGCGGCTGCATGTTGCGGGCCGAACCCGACAGGCGGGCCGCCTCCACCATCTCCCGAAGCAGTTCCACGGGCATCTCCACCTCCTGGCGGAACCTCCGGTATGACCGGTTTTTCAGTATCAGATCTTTCAGCATGTCAGCAGAGTTTTAAGAGTTCGACTTCTGAACTTTATGACTTTATATACTTTACGGACTTTATAGACT
>CAZOHA010000038.1:24413-43340 GCA_964579515.1 uncultured Bacteroides sp.
ATTTATTATTGTACATATTCATGGTGCGTTCCAACCCCAGCACCCCGAACGAACGGATGATCTCGCAGGCCATATCGATGCGTTCGGGGAGTGCCTTCTCCTGTTCCCCGGTCCACCGGCCAAGCACATAGTTGACCTGGCCGCCCGGCATGAAGTCTTCCCCGATTCCAAAACGGAGGCGGGCATAGTTCTGGGTTCCGAGGATCGCGTTGATGTGGGCCAGCCCGTTGTGGCCGGCATCCCCTCCTCTGGCCCTCAGCCGGAGGGTACCGAAAGGCAGGGCCAGATCGTCGACCACCACCAGCATGTTCTCCAGGGGAAGTTTGAGCTTCCTCAACCAGTAGCGGACAGAATTCCCGCTGAGATTGACGAAGGTGGTGGGCTTCAACAGCCAGTAGGTGCGGGCACGGTGCTTGTACTCGGCTATGAAGCCGTACCGTTTGTCCTTAAAAGAAATATTGGATGCCCCTGCAAGAGCATCCAATATGTCAAACCCGATATTGTGTCGTGTGTGTGCGTAATCCGGTCCGATATTTCCCAAGCCTGCTACCAGATACTTCATGGGAAAGGCGTTCAGGAATAAACCTACGATTCGGACTCTTCTGCAGAAGCTTCTGCTCCTTCTTCTCCAGCCGTTCCTCCTGTACCTTCTGCGGCTTCGGCCTCGACGCCCTCTTCGGCAGCCTCGGGTTCAGTGAGTTCCATACCTCTCATGCTGACGCGTGAGGAGACCACTGCGTAGACCATGGATCGCGGCGGGTCGAGCACCTCCAGGTTATCATAGGTAAGATCGCCCACCTTGACCACATCTCCGATACCCACATCGGTAACATCGACTTCCAGTTCATCGGGCAGATTATTGATCAGACCGCGGACCTTCAGCACTCGCCTTCTCTGACGTGATTTACCACCGTTCTTGATACCGATGGAGTCCCCTACCAGCTTGATAGGCAGTTCAACGGTTACCGGACGGTCCTCGAACACCTCCACAAAATCGAGATGGTTCAGCTTGTCGGTTACGGGATGAAACTGCAGTTCCTGCATGACCGCCTTGTGCTGCTTGCCCTCGATATCGAAATCGACGATATAGGCGGTGGGGGTATATACAATGTGCCGGAAATCGTTCTCGTGAGCGTGGAAATGGATCACCTCCCCTCCCCCGTACATCACGCAGGGCACGTGTTCCATCTTTCTCAGTTCGCGGGTAGCTTTCTTACCCAGTTCTTTGCGCTTTTCAACGCTGATTTTAATGGTTTTCATAATAGTTGTGCTACTCAGAATTAAATGAACATTAATTCCCCATCACACTCTGGGAAAAATCGGCTGCAAAGGTAGCGAATTAATTCAAAAATGTGTCGCTGATCGATTTAAAATTGTAGACCTTGTCGATCACTTCGGCAAAATGGTCGGCCACCGACAGCACCTTGATCTTTTTGCTTTCCCTTTTCAGGGGAATCGTATCGGTGACGATCACCTCGTCGATGGGCGACTGCTCGATGCGTTCATAGGCTGGTCCCGAAAGCACGGGATGAGTGGCCACCACCCGGACACTCTCCGCTCCCTCGCTCTTCATCATGCCGGCAGCAAAAGTGACTGTACCTGCCGTATCGACCATATCGTCGACAATCACGATGTTCTTCCCCTCGATATCCCCGATAGCCTTGATCTCCTCCACCACATTGGGTTTCTTACGGAGTTTGTAGCAGATCACCATGCTGGCATTGACGAACCGGGAGTAGGCGTTGGCACGTTTGGTCCCCCCCATGTCGGGAGCGGCAATGGCCAGGTTCTCCAGGTGGAGCTCTTTGATATAGGGGACAAAGAGTGCCGAGGCATACAGGTGGTCCACCGGCACATCGAAAAAACCCTGCAACTGGTCGGCATGGAGATCCATGGTCATGATCCGGTCCACGCCTGCGGCAGTGAGCAAATTGGCCACCAGTTTGGCCCCGATGGCCGACCTGGGCCGGTCCTTGCGGTCCTGCCTTGCGAACCCGAAATAGGGGATCACCGCCACCACTCTGTCGGCTGAAGCCCTCTTGGCCGCATCGATCATCATCAACAACTCGATCAGGTTGTCGCCAGGTGGAAACGTGGACTGAATGATAAATACCGTGCATCCCCTTACGCTTTCATCATAAGCCGGCTGAAATTCCCCGTCGCTGAATTGATAAACGCTGGTGCGCCCGAGTTCTGTTCCAAATTTTTGTGCGATTTGTTCGGCCAGATAGGTAGAGGCCCGCCCCGAAAAGAATTTAATGGGCATCTGCTGATTCATCCCCGGATCTGAAGTTTAGTGGTCAATGGTTGCGGCTTTTGACAGCGACGCAGTAAAAGTAAGAATATTTAACGTGACGCCACCGGCCCTCTTTACAATTTTTTAATATGTCCCATTAGAGAATTAACACCCTCATTTAGTGATCCGAAAAGTGAACAATTTGTTAAAATCCTTGTTGTGTAGAATAAGTTTAAATAACCTTAACCTTGTAGTTTTATGGGAGATAAATTGCCCTCCATTCTGATGGTTGAAGACGACCCTCAACTGGGGCCCATGCTGAAGGACTCCCTGAAATTGAAGAATTACAGGGTGGATCTTGAACCGAGAGGTGACCGTGCACTCCAGCTTTTCCAGGCAGCCAAATACGACCTCATCCTGGTGGATGTCCTGGTTCCCGGGATGGACGGACTGGAACTGGCCAAGGAAATACGGAAATTCGACTTCACCACTCCCATTCTTTTCATGTCGGCCAGGGGAGATGATAAGGACAAGATCCATGCCTACTGTTCGGGAGGAGATGATTATATCTGCAAACCTTTCAGTGTCACTGAACTCGCCCTGCGAATCTACGCGCTCCTGAAGCGCTCGAAACCGTCGCTTCTGGATAACGAAGTGCCCGAAACCCTGCGCTTCGGTCAGTTCACCTTCGATTATCCCAACCGGATGCTTTTCACCCCCACCGAACAGCTGAACCTGACCAAGAAGGAGGCCGAGGTGCTGCGAATGCTCGCCTCCAACGTCAACAACGTGGTGAAAAGAGAAAAGGTCCTGACCCAGGTCTGGGGAGAAAACGACTATTTTATGGGCCGGAGCATGGATGTCTACATCGCCCGGCTTCGTAAAAAACTGAAAGAGGATAAGAGCGTGTCCATTGTGAACGTGCACCGGATGGGCTTCAAGCTCGAGGTGAACGGAGCGGTGGGAGCGGTCGGTGCATAGAGCGGCCGGCTCCTGGAGCAGCCCCCCAGGGCAGCCGGTGCATAGGGCAGCCCCCCAGGGCGCCGGTGCCCAGGGCGGCCGGTGCCCCTTCAATCCACGTATGTTTCTTTGATGATGCTCTTCAATTCCCGGATATCAGCGTGGCGAAGTCTGTCCAGAACCCTGACGATCCGGCGCCTGTCAAGCGTCCTGATCTGATCCACCACCAGCCAGCCTTCCCGGTCGTTGTATCTGACCTGAATTCTGGTCGGATAGGATTTGCCTGTGGTAGTCATGGGTACCACGACGATGGTGCGCAGATATCGGTTCATTTCATTGGGGGAAATCACCACACAGGGCCCTGAGCCAGCCAATACAATATCATATTGTTGAATCTTCATCGTCCTCCAGTACATCATCATCCAGAAGCTGGTCATCTCCAGCTTCACTCATCTGTTTGAAGGCATTCCCCCATCCCTGCCTGGGCAGATTGACGGGTTTCAGTTCCATGTGTTCTTCCTTCATCTCAATCTCTAAATTTTCATCAATGCCATACCGTGCCAGCAATGTCCTCGATAAAATAATCCCTCTTGAATTTCCGATCCGTATGACCCTGACTATCATTTTGCCAAAGATTTGTTATCACAAAGTTATAACAATTCATTTCTTCGGCAAAACCTTCACAGGTATATGTGTCGAAGTATAAATAATCGTATAATTTTGGTCGAATGGACTATCATGGAAAGACCGTCTGGATCACCGGTGCCTCATCGGGGATCGGCGCGGAACTGGCCAAACAGTTCGCCATGGAGGGCGCCAGGGTTATTATCTCCTCTCACGATGCCGAAGAGCTGAAGGGGGTTCACCAGGAACTGGCAGAAGCCTCTGCCGATGTGCATTCGGTGGTATTCGACCTGGCGATCCCCGAAGAGGTGAAAGCGGCTGCCGATCGCGTGCTGAAGGAGTTCGGCCGGGTGGACGTACTGATGAACAACGGGGGGATCTCCACCCGGGCCGAGGCGCTGGAGACTCCCGTAGAGTTCGACCGCCGGGTCATGGAGATCGACTATTTCAGCGGGGTGATCCTCACCAAAGCCCTTCTTCCCTCCATGATCCGGAACGGGTACGGCCATATCGGGGTCACCAGCTCCATTTCCGGAAAATTCGGATTCCCGTTGAGAAGCGCCTATGCGGCCGCCAAACACGCGCTGTTCGGATTCTACAAAAGCGTATGGGCCGAGAATCACCGGAAAGGGATCCATGTGACCATTTTCAGCCCGGGCCGGGTCCGGACCAATATCTCCCTGCATGCCCTGGAGAAAGACGGGTCCGAACACGGAAAGATGGATCCCGGCCAGTCCAAGGGAATCTCACCCTCCAGATGCGCCCGCCGGATGATCCGGGCCATGAAGCGCGACCGGAAAGATGTGCTGATCGGCGGATCGGAACTGGTGATGGTATGGATCCATAAACACCTTAAACTGCTATATTACAGGCTTGTGAGTAGGATCTCCTCGACCTGAGGTTTCTCCATTTCTCCCATCCGACAGTTTTTTTTCGCCTGGGCCTGCGATATTCCTGGCCCAAACCCCATTAAGAGGATAGTATCTTTTGATAGGTTCAAATAATGCTATCATGCCCGGGGGTGGAAAGGGGTCCCTCTTTTCGGCGCACCAATTGATAGTATTACTTGAAAGAATCAAACAATACTATCATGCCCGGGGTGCGATTGGGGTACCTCTTTTCAGAACCCCTGCTGATAATATCAAACGATAGAACCAAATAATACTATCATGCCATGATTCCTTTTATTATATGCGGCGACGAGCATTACAACTACAACCTGTCCCGGCTGTTGTCCAAGATGGAGCGCTTCAAAACTGTTTCGGAGCGGTGGGATCCGGATCCGACCGATGACCGATGGACCAAAAACCGGATCGACAACCTCTACGCCACCATGCAACTGGAAGGTCATCCTTTATGGAAAGAACAAATTGTCCATATTATTGAAGAGCACTTCTCGTCGGGGATAAATCCGCCCTTAAAACTGGCCTGTAAAGTCGCAGAACTCTACGAGAACTGCAGTGCATTCTGCGCCAGAGATCCCGGTGTGGTTTTTCAGATTCTCCAGCGTTTAGATGATGATAAAGACAGATCCGAAAACCTCTACAGACAAAATGAGAGTGTCCGTCACTTTATTTGTGAGTATACCCCGGTGGGTGTGGATGCCCGGCAAATACCGGAGCTTATGGATCAGCTTTTTGAAACCCTGCTATCACCCCATTTTCAGCAGGTGGAAAAAGCATTCATGGTTCATTTCGGCCTTCAGGCCATACAGCCATTCAATCAGAACGACGGCATTATAGGGCGGTTCTGGCAGACCTTGCTGATGGAAGAGGAATACCCGTTGTTCCGTTTTGTGAGGGTCGATGACCTCACCTACAAGTACCGGTCGGATTACCAGCAATGCCTCTTTAAAAGTGTGGAAAAGAAGGATCCGACAGAATTCATCACTTTCATGTTGAAAATTACCGATGCCGCTGTGAAGGAATTTGTAGTACCGCAGCGTGCACTCAGAGGCGCCCTGGAACGGATCCGCTACGTTCATAAGCACGATCTGCACGAATTCTCCAGGAAAGACTATATGAACATTATGGAGCATATTTCAGCTCCAACCGCCAGCAGAGACCTGGCAATAGGTGTACAGCTGGGATTTTTTCAAAGAAAGGGAACGAAAAGGTTAACTTTGTACTCGTGTCTGGAACAAGATCAAAGACGGAAAGAATCGTAGTGAATATATGGCCAAAACTGTAAGGATCGATAAATACCTGTGGTCGGTAAGAATATTCAAAACCCGCACCCTGGCCACAGAAGCGTGTAAGAAGGGTAAGGTGACTGTGGATGAAATGCCGGCCAAACCCTCCAGAACCGTCACCGAAGGAGATGTGATCCAGGTGAGGAAAGCCCCTGTCACTTATTCATATAAAGTTCTGGACCCCATTGAGAAGAGGGTGGGTGCCAGGATCGTTCACAACTACGTGGAAGATGTGACTCCGGAAGAAGAGTTGAATAAACTCGATCTGAAGGACGACTTCTTTGTCAAACGTGACCGCGGAGCGGGCCGTCCCACGAAAAAGGAAAGGCGTCTGCTGGACGATCTGCTGGATAAGAAAAAGGAGTAGGCAATCACAAATGATCACTTCCCGGATACCAGTTCCCGGGTTTCGCGGATGATCTCCTCCCGCAGGGTTACCATTTCCCCGGCCCCGGGGTCCTTAAATACCAGTCTCCAGCGGAACCAGCGGCCCCGTATCGTCTTCTTGAAGAGGAAATACCAGTAGAGCGCCGCCTTTCCGGCGGGCAGCAGGGAAACCAGGTATGCCACCCAGACCCACCAGGGGCCGGTGAAAATCCCCACCAGCAGGGTCTGCAGCAAATAGAACAGCGGAAAGAGGATCAAAATTCCCAGACCGGCCTTCACCGAGGCGTGGAACTGGCGGTCCTTGATTTTCCGTACCAGGTAGACCGGGAGAAAATAGGGGATGGCATTGTTGATCAACCCGTAAAGGAAGACCGGAAGGGTCAGGATCAGCACCAGGTAGCGCCAGTGTGCCTGAAGGAATCCGTACCCCCTGCGGCGAACCACCCAGTCACGGATCCGCATCTGCCGGAGCCGGTCGTGATAGGATACCACCTTGTCGTTGAGCGCCTTAACGGCCTGCTCACCCGGCGGCAGCGAGCCGGCGGGCTGGGTGGCGGACTGAGCGGCAGCAGTGGCAGCGGTGGCAGCGGTGGCATCGGAGGCAGTGTCAGAGGCAGCATCGGAGGCAGTGTCAGAGGCAGCATCGGAGGCTGAAGCCTTGGCAGAGGCAGAGGCGGCGGTGGCATCGGAGGCTGAAGCCTTGGCAGAGACAGAGGCAGCGTCGGAGGCGGCGCCGGCAGGCTGGGCGGACTGCTCCAGGATCGCCTCGATGCGGGCGATCATCTCTTTGTCGGCCCGGAACCGGTCGCTCAGTTTCCGGCCGGTAATCCCCATTATCTCGCGCATCTGGTCGTTAAAGATGGTGCGCAGCCCCTGCACCCCTTCATAATAGTCGCCGGTGCCGATGTGGATCATCTGCGGTTTCAGATCTTCGATCAGGCGGGTCTTGAGCGCATTGATCCCCCGGGCGGAATTCTCCCGGTATTGCTCCCAGTAATCGGAGATTTCAATGGGCTTTCCGTAATTCACATAAAGGGAGGTTTGCTGCTTCACATAGTCCCCGAAATCGAGCCCCACCGGCACAATCTTTACAAAAGGCTTCTCCCCCATCGGCTCCTGGGCGGAAAATGCGATCCGGAAAATGCCTTTGCCGAATGCCCGCAGCCTGCGCTGATGCCCATGATTCCCCTCGGGCATCACGCATAGATGGTGCCGGTTCTTCAGCACGTTCACCGAGATATCGAAGATCTCCTGATTCTTCCCCAGCTCAGCCGCACCGTCGCGCTGACGGAACACAGGCAGAATTTTAAAGCTGTTCAGTAAGAAAGCGAGCAGAGGTTTATTGAAAATATCGGCCCGTGCCAGAAAGACCACGTCCTGAGGAGCTGTGAAAAGAACGATCAGTGCATCCATCAGGGCATTCTGATGGTTGGGCGCAAAAATCACAGGTTCGCCCCGGGGTATATTTTCCACCCCGTTGATCTCCACCTTCCCGTAATAGTGAAAGAAAAACAGCTTGGTATAAGGATAAATGGAATAATAGATCAGATTCCGTTTATGAATGCTCTGCCGGGCACCCAGAACTGGCTTTTTGGTCATAAAGGCCCTCTCTTAGTTCGGGAAACAAAGATAGTTTTTTCTGAAATAATGGGTAAATGGCGTATATTTGCAGCGCTGCAGAGATCACAACCGCCGGAAAAAAAATAGCGTAAGAATACAGCATGGGCCGAACCAAAAAATTCATCAGGAAAGAACTGGACAGAAAAATGATCTCGGGCATCCAGCAGATCGGGGTCGGGGTGCGTAATATTTACGAGGCATGGAAATGGTATATTTCCAACTTCGGAATGGACATCCGGATGTTCGAAGAGAGGGCCAGTGCCGAATACATGCTGCCCTACACCGGGGGTGAACCGAGAGAGCGTCATGCCGCACTGGCTATCAATATGCTGGGCGGCGGCGGATTCGAGATATGGCAGCACACCGAGCGCACTCCCCTGGCCCCTGCCTTTGAACTGCAGGTGGGTGACCTGGGGATCTATGCGGGAAAGATAAAATCGCCCGATGTTCAGGCTGCCTATGAACATCTGGAAGACACCTCAGAGATTATTACACGGATCATCCAGGATCCGGCCGGTAGAGATCATTTCTTTGTCAAGGACCCTTTCAACAACATCTGGCAAATCGTCTCCGAAGAATCGATCTTTCTGAGAATGGGTAAACGAAGCACCGGCGGGTCCTACGGAGCGGTGATCGGTACGTCGAATCCGGAAAGGGCTGTCAAACTCTACAGCGGCATACTGGGCTACGATACCGTGGTCTATGACAAAGAGGGAAATTTCGAGGACCTGGCCAGTCTGCCGGGTGGCAGCGGCAGATTCCGGCGGGTACTGCTGCAGCACAGCGAAGACCGGAAGGGGCCTTTCTCCAGCCTGTTCGGTCCCAGTGAGATAGAACTGATCCAGGCGCTGGACCGCAAACCCGAGAAGATCTTCAAAAACCGGATCTGGGGCGATCTGGGCTTCATCCACCTCTGCTTCGATGTGCTGGGCATGAAAGCGCTGAAAAAGGAGTGTGATACCAAAGGATTTCCTTTCACAGTGGATTCCGACGTCCATCCCCAGGGCAAGCCCTTCGATATGGGAGAGGCGGCCGGTCATTTTGCTTACGTGGAGGACCCCGACGGCACCCTGATCGAGTTCGTGGAGACCCACAAGATCCCCATCTCCAAAAAACTGGGCTGGTACATCAACCTCTGGAAACGCAAGGATCCCACCAAACCCCTGCCCAAATGGATGATGAAAATGCTGCGGTATATGCGGGTCAGGCCCGCCAAGCTGAAAGCGGCATAAAAATTTATATCTCACTTTAGAATATCATGATAATATAAAGTGTAACTTTGGATTATCATGTATATTCGAAAACAGGACTTACAACATCTGGCGGGTGAAAGCACCTTTTTATGGGGTGCCAGACAAACGGGTAAAAGTACTTTACTGAAATCACTCTACCCCGACTCACTCTATTTCGACCTGCTCCTGACCGATGTATTCGAACGGTTAAGGAGAAATCCCGGATTGTTGAGAGAAACATTACTGGCCAATACGCGCCCTGACGGTTCCCCGGCCACAGGCCCGGTCATTATTGATGAAATTCAGCGGATTCCCGAATTGCTCAATGAGATCCACTGGCTCATCGCAAACAAAGGAATCCAGTTTATTCTTTGCGGATCAAGCCCCCGGAAGATACTTCGGTCAGGGGCCAATCTTCTGGGTGGACGCGCTTTAAGGAACGATTTATACCCTCTGATATACAAAGAGATAACTGATTTTGACTTGCTAAAAGCGCTCAACTCGGGATTGTTGCCCCGACACTATAAGTCAAGCCGTTACGAGCAATTGATTGCGGCATATTTAGGCAGTTACCTTCAGGATGAGATTCTGGCAGAAGCAAAAATCAGGAATATTCAATCATTCACCAGGTTTCTCGAGATTGCTGCCCTGTCCAATGGGGAAATAGTGAATTACACCAGTACTGCTGCAGAAAGCGGTGTTAGTGCGCCAACCATCAAAGAATACTTTCAGATTCTTGAGGGTACCATGGTCGGCCGTTTCCTGCCATCATTCAGAAAAAAACCGAAACGGAGGGTCATTCATGCACCTAAATTCTATTTCTTTGATAACTCAATTCCCAATCACCTTCTGAAAAGAGGTCGGATGGAATGGGGATCTGAATCGATCGGAAATGCATTTGAAAACTATATGTATCACGAGATTTTTGCCCATAGCCATTATACCGGTCTTCAATACCCGATCTACTATTGGAGAACTGCATCGAAACTGGAGGTTGATTTTATACTGGGGAACCATGAATTAGCCATTGAGGTGAAGGCCAGTCAGCAAGTTCATTCGAGGCATCTTAAAAATTTACAGCAGTTTGCAGAAGAGTATCAGACCAGGCATCTGATCCTGGTCAGTAATGACCCTTTCCCAAGGCAGATCGGCAGGATTATGGCCTTGCCCTGGAATCTTTTTCTGGACCAGTTATGGGCTGGTGAACTAATTCGGTAAAGGATGAAAACCGCCACCCGGCAAATACGGATCCTGAGGTTGCTCCGCCGGTTCAGGCACCGGCAGCTGATCCTGGCTCTGAGTGTGGTGATCGGTGTTCTGTCGGGTCTGGCCGCCATCCTGCTGAAAAACCTGACCCATTTCGTGGAGGTGCGTTCGAAGATCTGGCTGCTGGGCGACCAGTCGTCCGAAGCCTTCAATCTCCTTCCCCTGGCAGGGATCACCCTCACCATGCTTTTCGTCCGTTTCCTGCTGAAACAGGACATCGGGCACGGGGTGAGCAAGATCCTGTTTGCCATCTCTAAGCGCAAAGGCCACCTGAAATCCCACAACACCTGGTCGTCTATGCTGGCCAGCTCGCTGACAGTGGGTTTCGGCGGATCGGTGGGACTGGAGGCGCCCATCGTGCTCACCGGCTCGTCGATCGGTTCCAATGTGGGCCACCTGCTGAGGCTGAACTACAAGTCGGTGGTGCTGCTGGTGGGATGCGGTGCGGCCGGCGCCATCGCCGGGATCTTCAAGGCACCCATCGCCGCCCTGATTTTCGCTTTCGAGGTGCTGATGCTCGACCTGACCACCTGGTCGGTGGTCCCCCTGCTGCTCGCCTCGGTCACCGCCGCCACGGTCTCTTACTTCCTGCTGGGCGAACAGGTGGTCTTCTCCTTTACCATCAGCGAGCCCTTCGACCTGGGGACGATCCCCTTATACATCCTTCTGGGGATATTCACCGGGCTGGTCTCGGTCTACTTCACCCGCATGAACCACCTGGTGGAGCACACCATGGAGCGGATCCGCAACGGCTGGGTGCGGACCCTGACCGGGGGAGTGATCCTGAGCGTGCTGATCTTTCTGCTGCCCCACCTCTTCGGCGAGGGGTACACCACCCTGCGCACCCTGCTCACCGGACAATCCTCCGAGCTGTTCAACGGGACGGTATTCGAGAACCTGATCAGCCGGAACGGCTCCTTTATCGTGGTCTTCTTCCTGCTGCTGCTCCTGCTGAAGGTGGTGGCCATGGCCGTGACCACCGGTTCGGGCGGTGTGGGAGGCATCTTCGCTCCCGCCCTCTTTGTGGGTGCCATGAGCGGTGCCACCCTCTCGCGGGCCCTGAACATCTTCACGCCGGCCTCGGTCTCCGAGAACAACTTCACCCTTGTGGGGATGGCCGGGGTGATGGCCGGGGTGATGCACGCCCCCCTGACCGCCATCTTCCTGATCGCCGAGATCACCGGGGGCTACACCCTGTTCATCCCCCTGATCATCACCGCCACTCTCTCCTATGTGACCATCCTGGGATTCGAGCGGCAGAGCATCTATACCCTGCGACTGGCCGAACGGGGCGAGCTGCTCACCCACCATAAGGACAAGGCGGTCCTCACCCTGCTCTCTGTAACAGATGTGCTGGAGAAAGACTTCAAGAGGGTCCATGTGGACGGTACCCTGCGCGATCTGGTCCATGCCGCCACCCGCTCAAGGCGCAACCTCTTCCCGGTGGTCAACGACGAAAAAGACCTGGTGGGCGTAATCAGCCTGGACGATATCCGCGACATCATCTTCAACACCGAACTCTACGACAAGACCCGGATCACCGAGATCATGCGCACCCCCCCGGCCATCCTCTCCATGCAGGACTCCATGGAAAAGGTGCTGGAACTGTTCGAATCGACCGAAGCGTGGAACCTGCCGGTGGCCGAGGAGGGAAAATACATCGGCTTCATCTCCCGCTCCAAGATCTTCTCCGCCTACCGGAAGATGCTGAAGGAGTTTTCGGATGACTAACGGTCGAACTCCTTGCGGATAATTTCCTTTATGAATGCACCAATTTCCTCCGAATTAACCTGATAATTTGGTTCCATTAATGCGAAATCCTCCTCATAATGGAAGCGGTTGTGATCCGCGAGAATGGCCAGCAGTGACTTGGACTTCATCCTGTGTCTGGAATACCTGCCGCAGCGCTCTACCAGATCCTTAAGTGATACACCTTCCCGGAGTATGGAATAGATATCATAATAGTCACGAAAGGTATTTCTCCGGGACATGAGCTCCAGCTTCATGGTGCCGATAGAAGCCAAATCGGCCAGTCTGATGCTGCCAATCTTCCGATCGGATGCTATGCCTCTGGAATTCGCAATTCTGTTGGAATAAAACTCCACCTTTACTCCATCCAGATAGAAAATCACCTGGTTCAAGTCCAGGACCTCGGTTGAAACAGCACCAAATACATTAAATTCCCTTTCGATCCGGGACCATGCCACCTCTTTCTTCATCAATGAAGGATCGTCCTGCCATTTACAGAAATCCAGGTCCTCACTAAGGCGATGCCTGATTTGAAGACTAAGGGCTGTTCCTCCAACAAGGAGATACTCATCCAGAATATCCAATTGCTTCAGAAACTCGAATACAGGGATCGTATCGTTATGTAAACCTTTCATCCGCCTTTTGAAGAATGTACTGTTCCGGATTGTCAATGTGGAATAACAGGAAGGCATACAGTATATTCAGCGAGGACAGCCGGTCATCGGGCAGAAGCCTCTTCTCCCAAACTTTCCTGATATAGGCCTCATCATACAAATCGAAAAGGAGATAGATCGTCTCCAGATCGGAATAAACCAGAACCTTTTCGACCAACCATTCATCCGAAATGCTGGCGGGGTCCGGCTCATGCCAGGACCAAAAGACTCTCCTTTCAAAGAGGTCCTCCATCAATCGAGCCCTGATATTTTCCTTATCCATTCAACTGCAACTATATACACAAAGATAGACATTTTCCGGGTCCCCTATCCGGTTCCCTTTATGTAAAGACCTTCCAGAAGACATCCAGAGTCATTTATCGGGCAGAGGTCCTGCGCCAAAGAAAAGGCATGATCAGCAGGCCGATGACCACCCCCAGGCCATTGGCCATCATATCGTTGATATTGAAGGAGCGATAGGGAAGGATCAGCTGGACCCCTTCGAACAGAACGGTGAAGAGAAGGCTTGGGAGAATGATCCCAAGCCAGAAAAGGAACTTTCGGCGGTCCTGGCGCACCGGGCCGCGTTCGAGAAACAAACCCAGCAGCAGCGGCATGGGGAGGTATACCAGTGCATGCAGAAGATAATCGGATCTTACCTGCACCACATAAGTTTCGTTCATTGCGGCTGACCCGCGGGGGAAAGGAATAGTGCTCACCAGAAAGAGCATGATGAGATAAACCAGCAGGAGAGCCCGGCTTCTGAGCCGGATGAATGTCAGCAGATTCCGTATCAAGGTTTTCGCAGGGGCCAAGGTTTATTACTGGTCAATGGTATTTGCTGATCAATGGTTTGGATACATCTAAAAGGCGAAGCATAAACAGTTCTGCCGGATCGAAAGGCCACAGCTCAGCGTTTGATTCCATGCCAGATGTTGCTGAGGCCGGCATTTCCCTGAATCAGCTTCAGCACCCGCCATGAGGTGTTGGTGATGGTGTAGTCCGGGGGAACGGAGGGATAGGTGAAGGGGGCGCCCTGGGGAGCGCGCCGGGAAGTGCCCTGAGTAGCGCTATGGCCGGCGCCCGGAGGCGCGCCCTGGGAGGATCTCTGGCTGGAGCCGCCGGCGCCCGGAGGCGCGCCCTGGGAGGAGCCTCCGGTGCCCTGATGCTCGGCCAGGACCATGGCGATGGAGTCCAGCACCCTTTCGGGGTCGAAGCCGGTGAGGATGATGGTCCCGGCATCCTGCGCCTCGGGCCGTTCCATGGACTGGCGGATGGAGACCGCCGGGAAGGAGAGGATGGCCGACTCCTCGCTGATGGTCCCGCTGTCGGAGATGGTGCAGCGGGCATGCTTCTGCAGGTGGACGTAGTCGGTGAACCCGAACGGCTTCAGGTAGAGGATGTGCGGGTTCGTCTGGTCGACCCCGGCCTCCTCGAGCCGCTTGCGGGTCCTGGGGTGGGTGGAGACCACCACGGGCTGCCGGTATTGCGACGAGAGCTGCTCCAGCACCGAGGTGATCTTCTCCAGGTTCCCGGGCCGGTCCACATTCTCCTCCCGGTGGAAACTGGCCACAAAGTACTTCCCCCTCTCCAGTCCGGTCTCCTCCAGCACGGAGGAAGCTTCGATCTTCTCCGCGTAATGGTCCAGCACCTCGCGCATGGGGGAGCCGGTCAGGTAGATCCTCCGGTGAGGCAGCCCCTCGCTGATCAGGTGCCGCCGGGCATGCTCGGTATAGACCAGGTTGAAATCGGCAATGTGATCGATGATCCGGCGGTTGAGTTCCTCGGGCACATTGAAGTCGAAACAACGGTTGCCGGCCTCCATGTGAAATACCGGGATCCTGAGCCTTTTGGCCATATAGGCGGACAGGCAAGAGTTGGTATCCCCCAGGACCAGCAGCGCCTGGGGAGCAAACTCGATCAGGACCGATTCTGATTTCTCGATGATCTCCCCCACCGCCGAACCCAGCGACGAGGTATCGACATTCAGAAACCGGTCCGGCTTTCTCAGCCCCAGATCCTGAAAAAAGATCTCGTTCAGCTCGTAATCGTAATTCTGACCGGTATGCACCAGGGTATGATCCATGTATTCATCCAGCAGGGAAATCACCCGCGAGAGGCGGATGATCTCGGGCCGGGTGCCCACAATGGTCATGACTTTCAGTCGGGAGACAGGCATGTTTTTATAGTTGTGGTTCAATCAATAGGTTTGTCGCGTTCTCCAATTGGTTTCAGTTTCGCATCCCTGTAAAGGGTTAAACCTCTTCGTAATAGGTGTCGGGATCGCCGGGATCGAAAAACTCGTTGATCCAGAAGAGGGTGTAGAGTTCATCGTTCCCCACGTTGGTAATGTTGTGGGTATACCAGACGGGCATGTCCACGTAAGAGGGCTCCGATCCGTCCAGGTGATACTCCAGCACCTCGCCGGTGCCGATCCTTCGCAGTCGGATCACCGCCCTGCCCCGGATCACCGCAAAACGCTCGATCTTCCGGGTATGGTAGTGGTTCCCCCGGGTGATGCCCGGTTTGGTGGTGCTGAAGGAGACCTGCCCTCCAATGCCCAGCCGCATGGTCTCCACGAAACTTCCCCGCTCGTCGTTATGCTGCTTCAGCTTTACCGGGTAGTGACCGGAAATATCCAGGTAGCATCGGTAGGTGTTGAACAGGTTCCGCTCGAATACACTGCGCAGTCCGGGGATGATCCCCTTCTCCCGGTAAGAGGCATCGAAGTTCCTCAGGGTTTCCAGCAACCCGGTCACCTTCATTTCCGAGGTATGGGCTACGCGGTATTCGGCCGGTGAATCCTCCTTTTCAATGGCTTCCCGGATCACCTGCACCAGTTCGCCCACATAGATCAGCTGCATCTCCTTGTCCACATCGATCCGGGGAGTCTCCCCGTGGGTGAGCTGGTGCGAAAAGGTGGCCACCACCGAGTTATAATAGGGATTGCCGAAAGGCCCGAACACATTGGGCATCACCAGTCCGGTGAAACGGGCGCCGCTTCTACGGGCCCACTCCTGCAGCAGCTCCCTGCCCTCCTTTTTCGACCGGCCATAGGGATTATCATACGCCTCCTGGGTGGAGCTGGAAAACATCACGTGGGGCTTGCTGCCGGTCTCCTCCAGGGCATTGATCAGGTCCCGGACCAGCCGGAGATTGGTCTCGTAGATGACCCCGGGGTCGTTGTGCCGGTTCAGGGCCGCCAGGTGGACGATCACATCACATCGCGACACCCACCGGCGCAGCTCTGCGGGATCCCCGAACTGCTCATCCCGGAAGGGGACCGTTTCGTACCGCTCCGGATCGAGCCGCAGGTAGTTGTAAAGATGGGTTCCGATGAACCCTGACTGTCCGGTGATGCCGACCTTCTTCATCGCAGTTACCGTTATTGTTCCAGATCCGCCCGGACCTCCTCCAGCTGAAGCAACAAATTCTTCATCCCCTCCACATCGAGCCGGGTGGTATTGTGGGAATGATACTCCTCCACCTCTCCCACCTGACCGGTTCCCTCCGAGAAGAAACGGGAGTAGTTCAGATCGCGCGTATCGGCCGGGATCTTATAGTAGTTATCCAGATCCTGCGCCTTGATCATCTCCTCCCGGGTCACCAGCGTCTCGAAGAGTTTCTCTCCGTGACGGGTCCCGATGAATTTGATCTCCACATCGGATTGGTACAGCTCCTTCAGGGCCTCTGCCAGGGTATGGATGGTGGCCGCGGGTGATTTCTGAACGAACATATCCCCGTTCTCCCCGTGTTCGAATGCGTAAAGCACCAGGTCCACCGCATCGTCGAGGGTCATCATGAAACGGGTCATGTGGGGGTCGGTGATCGTTATGGGCTTCCCGGCTTTGATCTGTTCGATGAACAGGGGAATGACCGATCCCCTGGAAGCCATCACATTTCCATAGCGGGTGCCGCAGAAAACAGTGCCGGTACCGTTCAGGTTCCTGGAGCGGGACACCATCACCTTCTCCATCATCGCCTTGGAGAGCCCCATGGCATTGATGGGGTATACCGCCTTGTCGGTACTGAGCACGATAAGCCGCTTCACGCCGTACTTCTCGGCAGAAACCATCACATTCTCGGCCCCCAGGATGTTGGTCCGTACCGCCTCCACCGGGAAGAACTCGCACGAGGGGACCTGCTTCAGAGCGGCGGCGTGGAATACATAATCCACGCCCTTGACCACCGTGTCGACCGACCGGGGTTCACGGACATCGCCGATGTAAAACTTGACCTTCGGGTTGTTGAGCCGCTTCCGCATGTCGTCCTGCTTCTTTTCGTCACGGCTGAACAACCGGATTTCCTCCAGGTCCGTGTCCAGGATCTTTCTCAGTACCGCATTCCCGAAAGAGCCTGTTCCCCCGGTGATCAGCAATTTTTTTCCAGAAAAATCGATCATTACTGTAAAACAGATAATTAGGAATGTTTAATAATCGCCTCCAGGCAGCGGCCGGCGGTCTTCCCGTCCCAGAGCTCGGGGCGGACCGGCTTGCGCTTCCTGGCCAGGGTGTTGCGGTACTCCTGCCGGATCCGCTCCACGTTGTTGCCCACCAGCACCGAGGCTCCGCCGTGCTCCCACAGGGTGATGGGCCGTTCGGTGTTCCAGCGCAGAGTGAGGCAGGGGGTGCCCAGCACCGTACACTCCTCCTGCAAACCGCCGCTGTCGGTCAGAAAGAGCCGGGCGCCGATGTTCAGCCGGAGCATGTCATGATAACCGATGGGCCGCAGAAGCACCACGTTGGGAGTCTCCACCACCTGGTCCCACAGCTTAAAGGTCTCCAGCTGCTTGCGGGCCCGGGGATGGATGGGCCAGAACAGTGGCATTTCGGCCGAAACTTCATTGGTGAGAAAGTCGACCAGCGGGGTGAAGATCTCTTTATGATCCACATTGGAAGGACGGTGGAGGGTCATCACGGCATACTGCCCCTCCTGAAACTTCGGTAGCTTGGTACCCTCCAGCAACAGGTTGTTCAAAAGTACCTCCTCGATCTTCAGTGCGGCAGCCTTTTCGCGCTGCTCCTCCAGGGTGTCGATCATGATATTACCCACAAAATCGATCCGGGAATCCTCCGCCCCCTCCTTCTTCAGATTCTCGATGGAGAGTTTATCGGGGGTCAGCAGCAGGTCCGACAGCCGGTCGGTCACCAGCCGGTTGATCTCCTCCGGCATGGTCCAGTCGCCCGACCTCAGCCCCGCCTCGATATGGCAGCACTTCACATGCTGCTTCTTGGCGGTCACCGAGCAGGCCAGTGTGGCATTCACATCGCCCACCACCACCACCCAGTCGGGCCGCTGTTCCATCACCACCTTCTCGAAAGCGATCATGGTGTTGCCCACCTGTTCGGCATGGGTCCCCGACCCCACCCCCAGGTGAATATCGGGTGAAGGAATGTTCAGCGCATCGAAAAAAGTCTGCGACATCTGGTGGTCATAGTGCTGACCGGTATGCACCAGCAGGTGCTTCACCTTCGCATCCGGTTCGCTGACCTGTGCGTTGTGTCTCTCAATGGCCCTGATAAAGGGAGCGATCTTCATGAAATTCGGGCGGGCGCCCACTACGGAGATAATCTTCATATGTCCTCTGAACTATTTGAAAACAAACATAACCATTTATCCTCTACGATCCATTAATCTTCCCAACTCCGATACCATATACAGGGGCATTGACATCAACGTCCATGTGAGCTCACCCTTCCGGCCGGAAACCTGAACCCCAGTTTTGAAAGTGCCGATACCGGGAAGAACCATATTAAACCTGATGCCAAATTGTAACTTCTTTTGGCTGCAGTCAGGTCATCGAGTCCTGAAAGCTCAATTCCGGAGAAACGGGGAAGAACGGTTGAATCTGCCATTGGTGCCTATCTGATAAACTGGACGCTTGAATCTGAGTTTAACCTGTACTACTGGCGGGACAGAAAAAATGAGGTCGATTTCATTCTGGAAAAGCAGGATCAGGTAGTTTCCTGATCTCGCCACCCGGATCTCGCCACCCGGATCTCGCCACCC
>CAZOHA010000039.1:0-41465 GCA_964579515.1 uncultured Bacteroides sp.
TTCGGTGGGGCAGGACTCGATGCATAGCGTACAGCTTCCGCAGAAATCATTTTCAGGCACTTTGCGGGCAGGCAGATCGAGGTTGATCAGGATCTCCCCGATGAAAACGAAAGAACCCGCCTTCCGGGAAATCAAATTGGAATTCTTTCCGATCCACCCCAACCCGGCCCTGACGGCCCAGGCCCTGTCCAGGACCGGGGCCGAATCGACGAAAATCCTCCCTTCGGCATTAGGACAGAGGGAACGGATAAAACCGAAAAGCGCCCGCAGCTTTTCTTTCATCACGAAATGATAGTCGGTTCCGTAGGCATATTTGGAAAGGACAGGTGCTTCCGGGTCCGTTTGCTTTCTGTCGGTGTAGTAGGTGTGGATCACAGAGATCACCGTCCGGGTCCCTTCCACCAGCCTGGCGGGATCGATCCGTTTTTCGAAATGGTTGGCCATATAACCCATACCGGCATGGTGCCCCTCATCCAGCCACTTCCGCAGCCTCTCCGCATGTTCGGGCAGTGCTTCCGCCTTCGAAAACCCACAATCCACAAACCCCAGCCTCAGCGCCTCCTCCTTTATTTTCCGGGATAAAATATTCTTATCCAATTCTCCCTGATGTTGTATTGAAGAAATGTGGAGAATCCCCCACTTTACCGACAGACTTTACAGACTTTACAGACTTTACAGACTTTACGACTATTACGGACTTTACAGACTTTACAGACTTTACAGACTTTACGACTCTTACGGGCTTTACGACTCTTACGGGCTATAGTAGCCCAAGTTCCAGTTTGGCTTCATCCGAAAGCATCGTTTTATCCCAGGGCGGGTCGAACACCAGGTCCACTTTGACCTTCTCGACCCCCTCCACCGACTGGACCGCCTCTTCCACGTCCATCAGCAGCACATCCACCACCGGGCAGTTGGGTGCGGTAAGGGTCATTTCGATCCGGGCCTCTTTCTCGTCGTTATAATCGATCTTGTAGACCAGGCCCAGGTCGTAGATATTCACCGGTATCTCCGGATCATACACCTGCTTGAGTGCCTCCACAATTTTTCCTTCCATCTCCAGGAAATCGGGTGTATCATTGTTGCTCATGGGCATCAATTTTTCATTTCATTTTTGGCTTTGAATGCCATGGCATAAAGCCTCATCTTTTTCACCATCGCCAGCAATCCGTTGGACCGCGTGGGGGAGAGGTTCTGCTTCAGACCGATCTCATCGATAAAGAACAGCTCGTTTTCCAGGATCTCGTCGGGGGTGCGTTCATTGAGCACCTTGACCAGCAGTGCCACGATCCCTTTCACAATGATCGCATCGCTGTCGGCCTCGAAAACCACTTTCCCGTCTTTCATCTCTGCATGGAGCCAGACCTTCGACTGGCATCCGTTGATCAGATTTTCCTGGGTACGGTACTCCGGATCGATCCCGGGAAGCTCGTTTCCCAGTTCGATCAGGTAATTGTACCGGTCGAGCCAGTCATCAAATACAGAAAACTCTTCGATGATCTCCTGTTGTGTTTCCTTCAGGTCGTTCATATCACTTCCTGTTTTAAGTCAATAGTTCGATGGACTTCCGGATTCCTTCAGCCAGCCGGTCCACCTCCTCCTCTGTATTGTAAAACACGAAAGAGGCCCTGATGGTTCCGGTGATCCCGAACCGGTCCATCACCGGCTGGGTGCAGTGGGTGCCTGTGCGGACCGCGATCCCCATTTTATCAAGGATCATACCGGCATCGTAGGGATGGATCCCGTCGAGCAGGAAAGAGAAGACCGAAATACGTTCCGGGGCATGTCCGAAGATGCGCAGCCCCGGGATCTTTTCCAGGGTATCCATTATATATACGGTCAGCCCTTTCTCGTAACGGTGGATCTCCTCCAGTCCGGTCGATTTCACGTACCGGATGGCTTCCGCCAGCCCGATGGCTCCCAGGTAGTTGGTGGTTCCCGCTTCGAATTTAAAGGGAAGCTCGTTATAAGTGGTGCCGTCGAAACTGACCTGATCAACCATATCGCCCCCTCCCTGAAACGGAGGGAGTTTATCCAGATGTCTCCGCTTTCCGTAAAGGACGCCTGAGCCGGTGGGCCCGAAGATCTTGTGGGAGGAGAATACATAGAAGTCGCAATCGAGGCTCTGTACATCCACCGGGCCGTGCTGAACCATCTGCGCACCATCCACCATCACCGGGATCCCTTTTTCATGGGCCCTGCGGATCACCTCCCTGACCGGGTTGATGGTCCCCAGGGAGTTGGAGGCATGGACCATGGCCACGATCCGGGTGCGATCGTTCAACAGCCGGTCGAGCCGGTCGAGCTGCAAAACTCCGTCATCATCAAAGAGAAGAACTTTCAGGGTGGCCCCTTTCCGCTGGCACAGCATCTGCCAGGGCACGATATTGGAATGGTGCTCCATTTCGGTCACCAGCACCTCGTCGCCCTCTTTCACATACTCCTCTCCGAACGAAAAAGCCAGTCCGTTTATGGACCCGGTCGCTCCGCTGGTAAAGATGATCTCCTCTTTGGCCTCAGCATTGATGAATTTCCGCACCGTTTCTCTGGCCGCTTCGTAACGCTCGGTCATCTGTTCGCTCAGGTAATGGATCCCGCGGTGGATCGAACTGTTATGTTTCTCCTGAAGCTCGGACAGAGCGTCGATCACCACCCTGGGTTTCTGGGTGGTGGCGCCGTTATCCAGGTAGACCAGGGGCTTGCCGTAAACCTGTTGTCCCAGGATGGGAAAATCGTTGCGGATCCGTTGGACATTGAAACTCATTCAGATACATGGATTAATCGTGGCAGTGCATCGCGCAGTTGTTGCACCTGGAGAGCTCACCCCTCAGCCGCTTATTCACAAGGCCGGAGATCCTTTCATGAAGGGCCTTGTGCCTGATCCGCGAGATCACATCATTGGCAAAGGCGTTCATCAGCAAAAGCCGGGTTTCGTCTCTGGGGATCCCCCTCGACTGCAGGTAGAACATGGCATTCTCGTCCAGCTGCCCCACCGTGGCCCCGTGGCTGCACCGGACATCATCGGCATAGATCTCCAGCTGCGGTTTGGTATTCATTTTGGCCGTGTCGGTGAGCAGGATATTGTTGTTGGCCTGGTAGGCCTCTGTTTTCTGTGCATCGGGATGGACATGGATCTTCCCGTTGAAGGCCCCGGTGGCGGTGTCATCCAGCACTCCCTTGTAATGCTGGTTGCTGGTGCAGTGCGGACTGGCGTGCTCGATCACTGTGAAACTGTCCACATGCTGATGTTTATCGATCAGGAAGAGTCCCAGGGCATGGTTCTCGGCTCCTTCGCCCTCCATTTTCACATTCAGGTTATTACGGACCATTCCTCCGTGCAGGGTGACGGTGCTGTGCTGACAGCGAGAATCTCTGGCCTGCCGGATCCAGGTATTGGTGACCTGGCAGGAGTTGTTGTGCTCGTTCTGCAGCCGCAGCACATCCAGGTCGGCATTTTCGGCCACGAATGCCTCACTGACCGAATTGGTCAGGAACATGTGCGGGGAGAGGGTATGGTCGCAGATGATCACCTGGGCCCTGGCGTTCTTTTCCACGACGAAAAGGTTCCGGTGTTGTACCATCTGGTCTTTGTCGGAAAGCAGCAGGTGGATGATCTGGATGGGCCGCGGCAGCTCTTCTCCCTCCGGCACGTAGAGGAAGATGCCGTCCTGTGAGAAGGCCGTGTTAAGCGCCACAAAGGTTTCGCCTGTCATCATCGCATTCCTGGCCAGGTATTCCGATACCAGGTCGGGATAGCGGTGAAATGCCTCCCTCAGACTCCCGTATATCACCCCGTTCTCCAGTTCGTAGAGGGCCGGTTCACCCGGGTTGTAGAAAAATCCGTTGAGAACGGTCAATACATGTGAATCGAGCATGGGCACATCGCAGCGGAAGAGTTCCCGGTCATCGAATGTGATCTTTCTGGGTGAAAAATCGAACGAGAGCTCTCCCGCGAACACCGGTTCCAGATGCGTGTATTTATACATCTCTGCCTTCCGCCCCGGAAATCCGGATTTCTCAAAAGCCCGGATCGCCTCTTCACGGATGTCCTTCACGAAACCGGGATCACCGTTGCTGATCTCGTCCCTGTGCCGCTGATACAGATCGATATATTTGTCCGATGTGGACAGTGCTTCCATGGTCTCTTTCATAGCCGCGGATTTACGCTTTCACATCCATTTCTTCCTTCTCCACTTCCTTCCGGATCCAGTCGTAACCATGCTCCTCCAGTTCTTCGGCCAGTGTTTTGTCGCCCGACTTGACGATCTTCCCCCTGTAGAGGACATGCACGAAGTCGGGGATGATGTACTGGAGCAACCTCTGGTAGTGCGTGATAATGATAAAGGCATTCTCGGGCGAGCGCAACTTATTCACTCCGTTGGCCACGATCTTCAGGGCATCGATATCGAGCCCCGAATCGGTCTCGTCGAGGATGGCCAGTTTCGGGTTCAGCAGGGCCAGCTGGAAGATCTCGTTCTTCTTCTTCTCTCCTCCCGAGAATCCCTCATTCACCGACCGGTTGGTCAGATCGGAGTCGATCTCCACGATCTTCTTCTTCTCCCGCATCATCTTCAGGAAGTCTCCCGCCGACATCGGTTCCTCCCCTCTGGCCTCCCGAAGGGAATTGATCGATGTCCTCAAAAAATTCACCATGCTGACCCCGGGGATCTCCACGGGGTACTGGAATCCCAGAAAGATACCCCGGTGGGCCCGCTCTTCCGGCTCCAGCTCCGTGAGGTCCTCCCCCTGGTAATGGATCTTTCCGTGGGTGATTTCGAAATAGTCACGACCGGCCAACGCCGATGCCAGGGTACTTTTACCCGATCCGTTGGGTCCCATGATCGCATGGACCTCGCCTTTACTGACCTTCAGGTCGATCCCCTTCAGGATCTCCTTATCCTCGACATTCACCCTTAAATCCCGTATCTCTAACATAACCCTTTACAGACTTTATAACTTTACAGACTTTATAGACTTTACAGACTTTACAGACTTTACAGACTTTACAGACTCTTATGGACTCTTATGGACTTGTCGGCTAAGCCGCTGCTTAGCCGACACTCCCTTCCAGCGTTATCGCCAGCAACTTCTGAGCCTCCACAGCGAACTCCATGGGCAGCTTGTTCAGCACCTCTTTGGCATAGCCGTTCACGATCAGGCTGATGGCATCCTCGGTATCGATCCCCCGCTGATTGCAGTAGAAGATCTGATCCTCACCTATCTTGGAGGTGGTCGCCTCATGTTCCACGATGGCCGACTGGTTATCCACCTCCAGGTAGGGAAAGGTGTGGGCTCCGCACTGATCTCCCAGCAACAGGCTGTCGCACTGAGAGAAGTTTCTCGCATTCTTCGCCCCCTTTAACACCTTCACCAGCCCCCGGTAGGAATTCTCGCTTTCACCGGCACTGATCCCCTTGGAGATGATCAGCGATCTGGTGTTTTTCCCGATGTGGGTCATCTTGGTACCGGTATCGGCCTGCTGGTGGTTGTTGGTTACGGCCACCGAATAAAATTCCCCCACCGAATGGTCACCCCGGAGGATGCAGCTGGGGTATTTCCAGGTGATGGCCGATCCGGTCTCAACCTGCGTCCACGATATCTTCGAGTAATCCCCCTTGCACATCCCCCGTTTGGTCACAAAATTATATACCCCGCCTTTACCTTCCTTATTGCCTGGATACCAGTTCTGTACGGTCGAGTATTTCACCTCTGCGTTCTCCATGGCCACGATCTCCACGATGGCGGCATGGAGCTGGTTCTCATCCCTCATGGGAGCCGTACACCCCTCCAGGTAACTCACATAGGAGTCGTCCTCGGCAATGATCAGGGTCCGTTCGAACTGTCCCGTATTGGCTGCATTGATACGGAAATAGGTGGAAAGCTCCATGGGGCAGCGGACCCCTTTGGGAATGTAACAGAAGGATCCGTCGCTGAAGACAGCTGAATTAAGTGCGGCAAAATAGTTGTCGGTATGGGGTACGACCGAACCCATATACTCTTTTACCAGGTCGGGATGGTTCTTAACCGCTTCGCTGAACGAACAGAAGATGATGCCCAGTTCGGCCAGGGTCTCCTGGAAGGTGGTCTTGACCGATACACTGTCCATGACTGCATCGACCGCCACGCCGGCCAGCTGTTTCTGCTCTTCCAGCGGAATCCCCAGTTTGTTGAAGGTATCGATCAACTCGGGATCGACCTCGTCGAGACTTTCATATTTAGCACCTCTCTTCGGGGCTGCATAATAGATGATGTCCTGGTAGTTGATCTCGGGGATCTTCAGGTGAGCCCATTCGGGCATTTTCATGGTCTGCCAGTGGCGGAACGCTTTCAAACGCTTTTCCGTCAGCCATTCGGGCTCCTCCTTTTTGGCCGAGATCAACCGGACCACGTTTTCATCCAGGCCCTTTGGAATAGTGTCCGTCTCAATCAGAGTCTGGAATCCAAATTTGTAATCGCTTCCCGTTACTTCACTTAATATCTTATCCTGCTCAGCCACTGCTTAATCGCGATTTAGATTAATTTAAAATTGTCTCCAAATATACAAAAAGTTGTGTGTACATTTGTGGATACTGTTATTACAACAGCCCGTATGAATTGTTCAAGTCCATAAATAGCCTGAAATGACCGCAAAGAAGAAGATACATACTATTGATGAACTGGGGGAGTTCGGTTTGATCGAGAGGCTGACTTCCGATCTACCGAAGAATCAGGAAAGTACGTTCGCCGGGGTAGGAGATGATGCTGCCGTGATCGATCACGGGGCCTATTACCAGGTGGTCACCACCGATCTCCTGCTGGAGGGTGTTCACTTCGACCTGGTTTATACCCCTCTGAAGCACCTGGGATACAAAGCGGTGGTGGTCAACCTTTCGGATGTCTACGCCATGAATGCCGCTCCCCGGCAGATCACTGTGTCGGTGGGGATTTCGGGAAAGTTTTCGGTGGAGGCAATTGAAGAATTCTACCAGGGGGTGAGGCTGGCTTGTGAAAGGTTCAAGGTCGACCTGGTGGGAGGAGATACCTCCGGTTCGATGACCGGGCTGGTCATTTCCGTGACGGCTGTCGGTACGGCACTGAAAGAGGAAATCACCCTGAGGAGCAAAGCGTTACCAAACCAGCTTGTCTGCGTTACAGGCGATCTGGGAGCAGCGTTTATGGGACTGAAGGTCCTCGAGCGGGAGAAGCAGCTGCATGCCGATGATCCGGAGTTCCAGCCGCGGCTGCAGGGGTACGACTACTTACTGGAGCGGTTCCTGAAACCGGAACCGAGGGTCGATGTCCTGCTGGATCTGAAAGAGGCCGGCATCCGCATCGGGGCCATGATTGATATCTCCGACGGACTCTCTTCCGACCTGCTTCATATCTGTAAATCTTCGGATTGCGGGGTACAGATTTACGATGACCGGATCCCGGTGGCCCGGGAGACCACGGAGGCGGCCTCGGAGTTCGGGATGGAACCGCTGGTGGCTGCTCTGCACGGCGGTGAAGACTACGAGCTGCTTTTCACCACGGCTCTGGCCGATTATGATAAGGTGAATGCCGTTACCGGTGTCAGTGTGATCGGTAATATGACCTCGACCGGCGGACGCGCCCTGCTGGTGGGAGGGGACGGAACCGGCGTTCCCCTTCAGGCGCAGGGATGGAATGCCTATCCGGGAACCTCAGAATAGCAGCGGTTGCTGTCAGGCTTCTTTACCGTCGAAATAGCCCCGGATGATGCCCCGCTTGGAATCCCTGATAAAGAGAATAATTTCGTCTCTTTCCCTGGAGGCCGGCAGATTGGCCTCCACGAACTCCAGGGCATCGGAGATGTTGAGCCCCCGCTGGTAGATGATGCGGTAGACATCCTGTATGGCGTAGATGATGTCGTTCTCAAATCCCCTCCTGCGAAGACCGATGGAGTTGATCCCCGTGAATGAGACCGGATCCCTTCCGGCCAGGGAGAACGGGGGTACATCCTTACTCACCTTGCTCCCACCCTGTATCATGACATGGGCACCGATACGGACAAACTGGTGCACCAGGCTACCGGGGCTGATGATGGCCCACTGGTCGACCTCCACCTCACCGGCCAGACCGGCATAGCTTCCAAGGATCACCCGGTCCTGAAGGATACAGTCGTGGGCGATGTGCACATAGGACATGATCAGGCAGTCTTTCCCCACCAATGTCTTGTTATTGGCCTTGGTCCCCTTGTTGATGGTGACATACTCCCTGATAATGGTATTGTCGCCGATCTCTGCGGTCGTATACTCGCCCTGGTATTTCATATCCTGGGGATCGCCGGAGATCACTGCACCCGGATACACTCTGACGTTTTTCCCGATGCGGGCCCCGTTCATGATCACCACGTTGGGGCCGATCCAGCAACCGGGCCCGATCTCCACATCTTCAAATACCGTGGCGAACGGCTCGACCACCACATCATCGGCTATCTTTGCCCCTTCATGGACATTCGCCAGTTTATGAATCATTCTGTCTTGTTTTTACGATCTGTGCCATCAGTTCCCCCTCCATCACGAGCTTGCTGCCCACGTAAATCTCTGCGAACATGAGGGCGATCCCCCGCCGGATGGGCTCCAGGAGATCCATCTTAACGATCAGGGTGTCGCCGGGAACCACCTTCTGCTTGAATTTTACCTTGTCGATCTTCAGAAAATAGGTGGAGTAATTCTCCGGATCGGGCACCGTGCCCAGCACCAGGATCCCACCCACCTGGGCTGCAGCTTCGATCTGGAGCACTCCGGGCATGATGGGTTCATCGGGGAAGTGCCCGATGAAATAGGGTTCGTTGAGGGTGACATTCTTAATGCCCACCACCGATCGTTCATCCAGGTGGATCACCTTGTCGACCAGGAGGAAGGGGTAGCGGTGTGGAAGTCGTTTCTTCACCTCGTTGATATCGATCATGGGCGGCACATTGGGGTTGTATACCGGGATCGATTTCTGGAGTGAGACCTTTTTCATCAGCTGGCGGAGCGACCGCGCGAATTCGTTGTTGCTGTGGTGGCCGGGCCTGGTGGCGATGATCTTGGCTTTGAACCATCTGCCCACCAGTGCCAGATCACCGATCAGATCAAGCAACTTGTGGCGGGCAGGTTCATTGGCGAACCTCAGATCCACATTGTTGAGGATCCCTTCGGGCTGCACCTTGACCCTGGGTTTATTGAACAGCTCGGCCAGGCGGTCGAGCTCCTCCTGCTCCATCTTCCGGTCGACGATCACAATGGCATTGTCCAGGTCCCCCCCCTTGATCAGGTTGTGCTTGGCCAGATATTCCAGTTCATGCAGAAAGACGAAGGTCCTGCAGGGAGCGATCTCGTCCTTGAAATTTTCCAGCTCCTCCAGCGAGGCGTACTGGTTGCCGAGGACCCTGGAGTTGTAATCGATCAGTACATTGATGCTCTGAACCTTATCGGGATAGGCAATGATATGGATGCCCTGTTCTTCGTCGTAGTATTCGACCTTCTCCTTCAGAATAAAATATTTCCGGTCGGTCGATTGCTCTTCCGTTCCGGTCTGTTCAATGGCATTCACATACTCCCTGGCACTGCCGTCGAGAATGGGCGCTTCAGGTCCGTCCACCTCGATCAGCACATTGTCGATTCCCATTCCCACGAAGGAGGCGAGCACGTGTTCAATGGTGGAGATCCTGGCTCCGTTCTCCTCCAGGGTGGTTCCCCGCGAGGTTTCCACCACATTCTCGGCGAGAGCGTTGATCAGGGGTTGTCCGGGAAGGTCGGTACGCCTGAATATATATCCGTGGCTGTCGGGCGCAGGATGGAAGGTCATCCGGACATCCACTCCGGTATGGAGACCTTTACCGGTAAAAGTGATGGGGGCCTTCAGGGTTCTCTGTTTTTCGGCCATTCTTCTATTTCGTTATGCTACAGGTACCTGTAAAAACCGCCGCAATATATAAAAATCTATTCAATCCTTATGATTTCAACTCTTCCAGTCTTTTCTCCAAGTCGTTGATCTGGCTGCGAATCTCCGGCAGGTTTTTGAACACCACGTAGCAGCGCTGAAAGTGTGTAAAATCCAGGGGAGGAGATCCCTGAACCACCGCATTCTCTTTCCGGATACTTTTCGGAATACCCGATTGCGCTGCGATCTTGACCCCGTCGGCGATCTGGATGTGCCCGATCAGCCCCACCTGACCTCCGAACATGCAGTTCTTTCCTACCTTGGTGGAGCCGGAGATACCCGTCTGGGCGGCCATGACCGTATTTTCGCCCACCTCTACGTTGTGGGCGATCATGATCAGGTTGTCCAGCTTCACCCCCCGGCGCAGGATGGTGGCTCCCATGGTAGCCCGGTCGATGGTGGTGTTGGCTCCCACCTCCACATGATCCTCCAGGATCACTTTTCCCACCTGGGGGACCTTCTTGAAATTGTTGGCCTCCCCCGGAGCGAATCCGAAGCCGTCTCCGCCGATGACCGCACCCGCATGGACCACACAATGGGCCCCGATCTCACACCCATCATATATCTTCACCCCCGGATGGAGGACTGTTCCCTCTCCGATGGTTACGTTTTCGCCGATGTACACCTGTGGATAGATCCTGGCACCGTTTCCGATGGTCACCCCGTCGGAGATCACCGCAAAATCACCTACATAGAGCTCTTCGCCCAGCCGCACCGTTTCAGCGATGCTTGCCATCTTACTCACTCCCTGTTTTTTCGGCTTGCTCTCCTCGTGGAGCTGCAGCAGGGCGGCGAACGATTCGTAGGCGTTTTTTACCCGGATCATGGTGGCCTTTACCGGTTTTTGAGGGACAAAGTCCTCATTTACGATCACGATGTCGGACCGGGTATCGTAGATATGCTTCTCATATTTGGGATTGGCCAGGAAAGAGAGCGTTCCTTCCTTTCCCTCCTCGATCCTGGACACGTCGTTCACTGAGGCGGACGGGTCTCCTTCCACACTTCCTTTCAGAAATTCAGCAATCATTGCTGCGGTAAAATTCATGGGATTGATTTTAAAAAAGGTTCAAATCTAGGAGAATTCTCTTAATGTACGGGGGTAGCAGAGGAAATATTTCCTGACGGTCTTGGAGAGCACCGAAATGTTGAGCATGTCCGAAGCATCGGCTATATCCCTGGTATTTCCCATCTTGTCCATGATGGTGATCCGGTCGTCCAGATCGCTGTAGGCGTAATTGCTGACGGTGTCGGAAATGACCATATAGCCGGTCTCTTCAGGAGTGAGGGAAAGCCGGACCGACACCTTTTGACGAAGTTCCCGGACCAGGTCCTGATCGAAAGGCCGGTCATTCAGTTCCACCGCAAACAGCTGCCGGTTGACCAGTCCGCCGGCCAGCATGGAAAGCACCCGGTCGGGGTGACCGGTCCAGACCTTGGCCGACGCAAGGATGTCGTAGTCGTCCAGAAGCGCGAACTGACGGAGGAACTCATCCCTGTCCGGCTCCTCCTGTTTCTCCGGCTCATATTCCAGGAAAAAGCGTAGTGCCGGGGTGGCGAAAAGATCTTCTCCTGCTGCCACCAGTGATTTGGCCCTATTCAGCATCATCAGCAGAACCTGCTCCGAGCTGACCACGGTGCGATGCAGATATACCTGCCAGTACATCAGCCGGCGTGCGATCAGGAATTTCTCAATGGAATAGATCCCCTTTTCATCCACCACCAGCTGATCATCCTTCACATTCAGCATTTTGATGATCCGGTCCGAACCGATCACCCCTTCGGTGACTCCTGTAAAAAAACTGTCCCGTTTCAGGTAATCGAGCCGGTCCATGTCGAGCTGACTCGAAACCAGCTGGTGCAGGAATCTTTTGGGATATTGATTGCGGAAGATCCTGATAGCCAGCTCCAGTCTGCCTTCCATCTGCCGGTTGAGCTGTTCCATGAACATCAGGCTGAGGGACTCATGGGGAACGCCCCGGATCAGACTGTATTCCAATGAATGGGAAAATGGTCCGTGACCGATGTCATGGAGAAGGATGGCCATGGTCACCGCTTCGGCTTCCTCCTGATCAATCTCATGTCCTTTGGAGCGGATCACCTCGATGGCCTGGCCCATCAGATGCATGGACCCCACCGCATGCTGGAACCGCGTATGGTTGGCACCGGGATATACGAACTGGGTCAGTCCCAGCTGCCTGATTCTTCTGAGCCGCTGGACGAGGGGGTGCTCCAGAAGATCGTAGAGGGCTTCGAAGGGGATTTTGATAAACCCGTAGACCGGATCATTGATGATTTTCAGCTTATTGGTACTTTTGTCGCGCCTCATCCGGTTGATTCTGTGGCAAAAGTAGGTTTTATTGTCTTAATCGGGTTTGTATCAGTGAAAAAACTTGGTGTATTTTGTGAATTATCTGAAACTTTGTAATTTTGCGCTGTCGTTAGGAGGATTGATTTCTTAGGGGGCCTTTGTCCCCTATTTTATTGAAAGTACATTTATGAAGGCCGAAGAGATCAGAAGTCTGGTTGAAAACAGGATAGAAGGCACCGGGATTTTCCTGGTAGAGGTGGCGGTCCGGCCCGGGAACACCGTGCGGGTTCTGCTTGATCGCCCCGGGGGTATCTCTATCGACGAATGTGTGGCGATCAGTAAAAACCTTCACAGTGAGCTGGACCGGGATGTGGAGGACTATTCTCTGGAGGTCTCGTCTCCCGGCGTGGGGACTCCCTTCAGGGTGAAGCAGCAATATGACAACAGTGTGGGGAGGGACCTGGAGATAGTTATGACCGACGGCAACAGACTGGCCGGGCGGCTGGTGAGAGTGGAGGGAAGCGAGATCGTTCTGACCGTCAATGAGAAGGAGCGCCGGGTGGCGTTCGATGAAATAAAAAGTGCAAAAGAGAATATATCATTTAATTGATTCAGTACTGCAATGGAGAATATTAATCTGATCGAGACTTTTTCCGAGTTCAAGGAACTGAAGAATATCGACAGGGTTACGATGATGAGCGTCCTGGAGGATGTATTCAGGGGTTTGCTTCTGAAGAAATTCGGTACCGATGAGAATTTCGATATCATCATCAACATCGACAAGGGAGACTTTGAGATATGGAGGAACCGTGAGGTGGTCGAGGATGGTGAAATTGAGGATTCCAACCTGCAGATCTCACTCAGCGAAGCGAAAAAGATCGATGAAGATTACGAAGTGGGCGAAGATGTGACCGACGAGGTACGGCTGAACGACTTCGGAAGAAGAGCGATCCTGGCCCTGCGTCAGAACCTGTCGTCCCGTATCATGGAGCTGGAGAAGAGTCATCTTTACAACAAATACAAGGACCGGATCGGGGATGTGGTGACCGGCGAAGTATATCAGGTATGGAAAAGGGAGATACTGATCCTGGATGATGAGGGGAACGAACTGATCCTTCCGAAGACCGAGCAGATCCCCTCCGATTATTTCAGAAAAGGCGATACCATCAGAGCGGTGGTGGTGAAGGTCGATATGAGAAATGCCAACCCGCTGATTATCCTCTCCCGCACTTCTCCGGTATTCCTGGAAAGGTTGTTCGAACTGGAGGTCCCGGAGATCTTCGACGGACTGATCACCATCAAGAAGATTGTCAGGGTACCCGGGGAAAGGGCCAAGGTGGCCGTGGAGTCATACGACGAGCGCATCGATCCGGTCGGGGCCTGCGTGGGTATGAAGGGTTCCAGGATCCACGGGATCGTGAGGGAGCTGAAGAACGAAAACATTGATGTGATCAATTTCACCAATAACATTCAGCTTTTCATTACCAGGGCACTGAGTCCGGCCAAGATCTCTTCCATCAAACTCAACGACGAGGAGAAGCGTGCCGAGGTTTACCTGCAGCCAAAGGAGGTCTCTCTGGCCATCGGTAAGGGGGGGCTCAACATCAAACTGGCCAGCCAGCTTACCGGTTACGAGATCGATGTATACCGTGAATCGGACGGAGATGATGAAGATGTGAATCTGGAGGAATTCGCTGACGAGATCGAAAGCTGGGTTCTGGATGAACTGAAAGCCATCGGATGCGACACTGCCAAATCGGTGCTGAATCTCACCGTGGAGGACCTGGTCAAGCGAACTGATCTGGAAGAGGAAACCATTAGGGAACTGATTGACGTACTCAAAGCGGAATTTGAATAGTCAAGCGGAATTTGAAAAGACTTATATGGCTGAACGAAAGGCAACAAGACTTAGCAAGGCGGCCCGGGAGTTTAACGTGGGGATCCACACCATCGTTGATTTCCTGGGGAAGAAGGGACATGAGATTGACTCCAATCCAAACACCAAGGTGCAGCCTGAACTATACGACCTGCTACTGGAGGAATACAGTTCCGACCTGAATGTAAAGAAGGAGTCGGAGAAGCTGACCCTCAGGAATCTGCGGGAAAAGCAGGAGTCAATCACTCTGGAGGATATCTCCTCCGTGCCTGAGCAGGAGGAGGGCGAGGAATTGTTAATCACCGATAAGACTGCAGGGAACGTTGAGCCGGTGGTGACAAGAAAAGAAGAGGTGCCGGAGAAAGAGACCAAAGACGAAGGTCTGAAGCCGAAAGAGGAGGAACCCGAAGAGGTTCCGGAGACTTCTCAAGAAAAGAAGGAGGAAGTTCCCGAAGTAACTGCTGAGGAGGAAAAATCAGCAGAAGAGAAGGAAGAGGCCGCCACGGAAGAGGTCGCCACGGAAGAAGCCGGTCCCAGGGTGCTGGGCAAGATCGATCTGGAATCTCTGAACCAGAAGACCAGGCCCGGTAAGAAACCGAAGGCAGAGAAGAAAAAAGCAGCGAAAGAGGAAAGCGTTAAGGACCGGGAGGTTTCCCAGGAGCAGGAAGCTCCTGTAAAAGAGCCTGTGAAAGAACCCGCCAAAGAGGAGAAGAAGGAAGAGCCGGCAGCGAAAAAAGAGAAGAAAACGGAAGCGGAACCGGAACCCGCTGCGGAGAAAGCCGCAGAGACAGAGGCCGGAAAAGAGGAGAAGGAAGAGAAGGCTTCGGAGAAAGAGCCCGCCAAGAGCAAGGAGGATGAGCAGAATATGATCCCCACGCGCGTCGAAAGGCTGAGCGGTCCGACCGTGGTCGGCAAGATCGATCTTCCCGAAAAGAAGAAAAAGAAACCGGTGGCTTCCAGTAAGGACAGCGATCTTCATACCGAACATAAGAAGAAACGGAAGCGGATCAGGAAAGAGGCCGGTCCGGTCGATATCGAGAGTCAGGAGCGTGCCGGCAAGAAAGACCGGGGAAAGAAGAGAAAGAGAGTCAGCCGTCCGGAGGTGAACGAGGAGGATGTTCAGAAACAGATCAAGGATACTCTGGCCAAACTGACCAGCAAGGGAACCAAGTCGAAGACTTCCAAATACCGCCGGGAAAAGAGAGATGCGGTGCAGGCCCGCCTGATCGAGGAGACCGAACAGCAGGAACAGCAGAAAAACACGTTGAAGGTCACTGAATTCGTTTCGGTCAATGAGCTGGCAAAGATGATGGATGTGCCGGCTACAGAGGTGATCCAGACCTGCATGAACCTCGGTTTGTTCGTTTCCATCAACCAGCGCCTGGATGCCGAGACCATGGCTCTGGTGGCGGATGAATTCGACTACAAAGTGGAATTTGTGAGTGTCGACCTGGCCGATTCGATCCGGGAGGTGGAAGACGAACCGGAGGACCTGAAGTCAAGGCCTCCCATCGTTACCGTGATGGGTCACGTGGACCATGGGAAGACCAAGTTGCTGGATGTGGTCCGGAATGCCAATGTGGTGGCCGGCGAGGCCGGCGGCATCACCCAGCACATCGGAGCCTACGGGGTCGAACTGGATGACGGACGGAAGATCACCTTCCTCGACACACCGGGGCATGAAGCTTTCACTGCCATGAGGGCCAGGGGTGCACAGATCACCGATGTGGCGATCATCGTGGTGGCTGCCGATGACGGCGTGAAGCCCCAGACGGTGGAGGCCATTAACCATGCGGCAGCTGCGGGAGTTCCGATCGTATTTGCGATCAACAAGATCGACCTGCCGGCAGCCAATCCGGAAAAGATCAAGGAGGAACTGGCCAATATGAACTACATGGTGGAAGACTGGGGTGGAAAGTATCAGTCGCAGGAGATCTCCGCCAAGGGGAATGTGAATATCGAAGAACTCCTGGAAAAGGTGTTGCTGGAGGCCGAACTTCTGGAGCTGAAAGCCAATCCGGACAAGCCGGCCCGGGGAACGGTGATCGAATCGACCCTCGACAGGGGGCGCGGAAATGTGGCCACAATCCTGGTGGAGAGTGGCACGCTGAAGATCGGTAATGTGGTGCTTGCCGGACATTATTACGGGCACGTGAAGGCGATGTTCAACGAGAGGGGAAAAAAGGTCAAAGAGGCTGGTCCGGCCACCCCGGCACTGATCCTTGGTCTGAACGGAGCCCCCCAGGCGGGGGAGAGTTTCCATGTGATGGAAACCGACAAGGAGGCGAAGGACATTGCCGGCAAGCGGGAGCAGTTGCAAAGGGAACAGGAGCTCAGGACCACCAAGCATATCACCCTGGATGAGATCGGCCGGAGGATCGCCATCGGCAATTTCCAGGAACTGAATGTAATCGTGAAGGGAGATGTGGACGGCTCCATCGAAGCACTCTCCGACTCCCTGATCAAGCTGAGTACCGAGGAGATTCAGGTGAACATCAAGCACAAGGCAGTGGGACAGATCTCCGAATCGGATATCCTTCTGGCAGCCGCTTCCAACGCCATCGTGATCGGTTTCCAGGTGCGTCCTTCCCTGAGCGCCAGGAAGCTGGCCGAGAAGGAGCAGATCGATATCCGGCTCTACTCGATTATATACGATGCCATCGAGGAGGTGAAGGCGGCCATGGAGGGGATGCTTACCCCCGAGATCAGGGAGGAGATCATCGGTACCCTGGAGGTTCTGGAGGTCTTCAAGATTACCAAAGTGGGGACCATTGCGGGCTGTATCGTCCGGGAGGGAAAGATCCGCCGGACCAGCAAGGTCAGACTGATCCGCGACGGAATCGTGATCTACAGCGGTGAGCTGGGTTCGCTGAAACGGTTCAAGGACGACGCCAGAGAAGTAGTCTCGGGGCTCGAGTGCGGGCTTAATATTGAGAACTTCAACGACATCAAGGTGGGTGATATGGTGGAGGCATACGAGGAGACTGAAATGAAGAAAACCCTCTGACCTTTTTACTATATTAGTACCCCAAAACAAGGGGTATGTATGAGTTCATCGAGGGGGAGTTCATCGAGAAGACACCGGCCCACCTGATTGTCAGGACACCTCACCTGGGGTATTACATTCACATCTCGGTACACACCTACAGCCAGATCAGCAATCAGCAATCGGGGAGGATCTATCTTCATTTCGTGGTCAGGGAAGATGCCCATGTATTCTATGGGTTCAGCTCTCTGCAGGAGCGGGAGATCTTCCGCATGCTGATCGCCGTTTCGGGAGTGGGGGCCAATACAGCGCGGCTGATCCTCTCCTCCCTGACACCCAACGAAGTGACCCAGGCCATTCTGGCAGGGAATGTCTCTGTACTCCAGGGGATCAAAGGGATCGGTGCCAAGAGTGCCCAGCGCATTATCGTCGACCTCAAAGACAGGGTCGGCAAGGGTGCCGGGATCGATGAATTATTCATTTCAGAGGACAATACAAGCAGGGAAGAAGCGTTATCTGCATTAGTAGCACTGGGTTTTCCGAAGAAAACAGTAGAAAAGGTCGTTACCCGCATTTTGGCAGAGCAGCCTGAGCTTTCCGTGGAAGAGGTAGTGAAGGCTGCCTTGAAGTATATGTAGTGAGCCCGCTGAAACGTTATATACTCCCTCTGGTCTTCGGAACTTTGCTGTTATCCGTGGCAACTGCCCAGGACACAACGCTTCAGTTCCCGCTTCCGGGCCTCGACGGTTATCCCTTTTCAGGTTCCAACCTCAATTCACCCCTCTATCTCCAGGATCCGCCTAACATTAACGCACAGGTGATCTATGATCCCATCACCCGGAAATATATCTTCTCGGAGAAAGTGGGCACCTGGAACTACCGCTATCCCCGGATGATGACCCGGGAGCAGTACGAGCAGTATGAATTCCGCCAGTCGGTGGAGGAGTACTGGCGGCTCAAGTCAAGCGGTTCGTCGCTGGAACAGCAGCTCTCCTTCATCCCTCCCATCCAGGTGGGCGGAGAGGCATTCGACAAGCTGTTCGGTTCCAATGTGATCAATATCGTGCCCTCGGGGAGTGCCGAGCTGATTTTCGGATTCAACCTTTCCAGGCAGGACAATCCCAATATCAGTGAACGGCTGCGAAGTGTGCCCTCTTTCACTTTCGACGAGAAGATCATCATGAATGTGGCCGGTTCCATCGGGGATAAGATGGCCATGGACATCAGCTACAATACCGAGGCGACCTTCGACTTCGAGAACCAGACCAAACTGGAGTATTCCGGGAAGGAGGACGAGATCATCAAGAAGATCGAAGCGGGGAACGTGAATCTCCCCCTTCCGGGCTCTCTGATCAGCGGGAGCCAGAGCCTGTTCGGACTGAAGACCGAACTGCAGTTCGGGAAGCTGCGGGTGACCAGCGTCTTTTCCCAGCAGCGGGGCGAGTCGTCGGTGATCAATGTGGAAGGAGGAGCGCAGCTCCAGGAGTACTCGGTCACCGTCGACGATTATGATGCCAACAAGCACTTCTTCCTCTCCGACTATTACCGCGATAACTATAACCGGGCCCTTTCCAGGCTCCCGGTGATCACCTCCGATGTAAACATCACACAGATCGAAGTGTGGGTGACCAACAAGACCACCAATTACGAGAATTCCAGGAACATCGTAGCTATGGTCGATCTGGGGGAGACCGAGCCGAATGCCGGCCTGTTCAGCAGGGATCCCTCGAAGCAGGGCGATTACCCCCGGAATGAACTGAACGATGCCTATGAGCAGCTGACCACCACCTTCTCATCGATCCGGGATATCAAGAACGCCACCGACGTGCTGGAAGGAGCGGACCTGAACCTGGGGGTTGATTTCGAAAAGATCGAGAATGCGCGGCTGCTGTCGCCCAGGGAGTATACATTCAACGAGAAGCTGGGCTATATTTCCCTCAACACGGCGCTCAATACCGACGAGATTCTGGCAGTGGCCTACGAATATACTTACCGGGGTCAGACCTACCGGGTGGGGGAGATGTCGCAGTCGAGCGGTATCAGTGCTCCCTCGACGTTGATCCTGAAGCTGGTCAAACCCACCAATTTCACCCCCAGGAGCTATACCTGGCCGCTGATGATGAAGAACGTCTATGCCCTGGGTGCCTACCAGGTGAGCCAGGATGAATTTACCCTCGACGTGCTCTACCGCGACGATAAAACCGGAAATGCCATCAACTACCTTCCCGAAGGGGAGCTGAACCGCACGATCCTGATACAGCTGCTGAATATGGACAATACGAACTCTCAGCGGGATCCCTATCCCGACGGGATCTTCGATTTCATGCCGGGCGTCACCATCAATCCTTCCAACGGGAGGGTCTTCTTCCCGTTGCTGGAGCCGTTCGGATCCGATCTGGCGGAAATTCTCCGGGACAGCCTCGGGGGAGAGGAGGCGGAGCTGGCTATCCAGGAGTATGTGTTCCAGGAGCTGTATGACTCCACCAAAACCAAGGCACAGCAGATAGCCGAGAAAAACAAATTCCTGATCGCCGGGCAATACTCCTCCTCCAACAGCAGCGAGATCATGCTCAATGCCATGAACATCCCCCAGGGATCGGTAAAGGTCACCGCCGGCGGAAGGGAGCTGGTGGAGGGTCAGGATTATACGGTCGATTACATGCTGGGACGGGTGACCATCATCAATCAGGGGATTATGGAATCGGGAACCCCGATCCGTATCTCCCTGGAAAACCAGTCACTATTCAATTTCCAGACCAAAACCCTGGTGGGGACCCATCTCGATTATAACATATCCGACAACTTCACCATCGGCGCCACCGCCATGCATCTGACCGAACGGCCGCTGACACAGAAGGTGAACATCGGTGACGAACCGATCTCCAATACGATCTGGGGACTCAACGGCAGTTACAGCACCGAATCACAGCTTATCACCACTCTGGTCGACAAGCTGCCCTTCCTGGAAACCAAAGCTCCCTCTTCGCTCACCCTGGTGGGAGAGTTCGCCCAGCTGGTGCCCGGCCACTCCAGGGCCATCGCGAAAGAGGGGAATGCCTATATCGACGATTTCGAAGGGAGCGAGACCTCCATCGACCTCAAACAGTTCTCTTCCTGGAAGCTCTCCAGCACCCCCCGCGGATTCTTCCCCGAGGCAGCGCTGAACAATAACCGGGCTTACGGCTATGGTCGGGCCAAACTGGCCTGGTACCAGATCGATCCGCTCTTCGTAAACAGCGATTCAAGAACCCCCGATTACATCAAGAACAACCCCGACCTGCAGTCGAGCGCCTACGTCTATGAAGTCTATGAACAGGATATCTTTCCCAACAAGGAGAATGTCAGCGGGATCCCCACCCGTATCTCGGTGCTGAACATGGCCTATTATCCGCAGGAAAGGGGCCCCTACAACTACGATTATGAACGGATCGACCGGGAGGGACGCCTGATGGAGCCCAGGCAGCGCTGGGGAGGGATCATGCGGGAGATCTACTCCAGCGACTTCGAGCAGGCCAATGTGGAATTCATCGAGTTCTGGATGATGGACCCCTTCGCCGAAATGCCCGGACATACCGGAGGAGAGCTCTATTTCAACCTGGGGAACATTTCCGAGGATGTACTGAAGGATTCCCGGAAGATGTTCGAAAACGGTCTTCCCACCGACGATATAGTGGAGAAGGTCGACACCACGGTATGGGGGCGGGTTCCCCTGACCCAGTCGCTGGTCCAGGGATTCAGTGCGGGCGATGAGACCCGCCGGTACCAGGATGTGGGACTCGACGGACTTCATACCGACGATGAGGTGCTCTTCTTCTCCGAAACCCCGGAAGATTTCCTGAACCAGATCGAGAATCTGGTATCCGAGGGACGGCTCACCCCGGAGGCGAGGGATCAGATCTTCAGCGATCCCTCGTCCGATAACTACAGGTACTACCGTTCTTCACAGCACGATGCCAACCGGCTCGACATCCTGAGCCGTTACAAGGACTATAACAACCACGAGGGGAACTCTCCCAGCGATATCGACAATCCCGAGTCGTATCCCACCTCGGGGACCTCGCTGCCCGATATCGAGGATATCAACCGCGACAACACTCTCAGCGAGGGAGAGAGTTATTTTGTTTACCGGGTCGACCTGACGCAGGATGAACTGGAGGTGGGAAGGAACCATATCGTCGACAAGGTGGTCGACCGCGTGACCTATGAGAACGGGGAGAAGGCCGATGTGACCTGGTACCAGTTCCGCATTCCCATCTACAATTATGAATCGACCGTGGGCGATATCTCCGATTTCAAGACCATCCGGTTCATGAGGATGTTCATGACGGGCTTTCGCGACACCACTTTCCTCCGGTTCGCCAGGCTCGATCTGGTCCGGGGAGAGTGGAGGAGGTACGCGCTTCCCTTCTCCCAGGGGGGGGAGGTATGGACCGGGGAGGAGCCGCCCGAGGGGACCCTGTCGATCTCGGCGGTCAATATCGAGGAGAATGCCGGGAAAGAGCCGGTCAACTACGTGCTGCCTCCCGGGTTCACCCGGCAGATCGATCCCACTCAGCCCCAGCTCCGTCAATTGAACGAGCAATCCATTGTTTTGAAAGTCAATGAGCTGGCCGACGGCGATGCCCGGGCAGCCTACAAAAATACAGAGCTCGATATCCGGCAGTACCGGAAGATCCGCATGGAGGCCCATGCCGAGGAGATCCCCGGCACCGTGCTTGGGAACAATGAACTGGTGGCCTTTATCCGGCTCGGTACCGATTACCAGAACAACTTCTACGAATATGAAGTTCCCCTGGTGCTGACTCCACCGGGGAGGTACGACAACGACAGCGAGAGTGACCGGAGGATCGTATGGCCCGCCGAAAACCAGTTCGAGATCGAGCTGGATCTGTTCACCGAGGTGAAGCAGGAACGGAACCGGGCGGTGGCCGATCCGGAAAGCGAGGTGACCATCAATTCGGTCTACTCATCCATCGACGATAAGGGGAACCGGATTTCGGTCTCCGGGAATCCCACCCTGAGCAGCGTACGTACTATCATGATCGGGGTACGCAACCCCAAGGCAGGAGGTAATCCTTACGGGGAGGATGACGGCCTTCCCAAGTCGGGTGAAATATGGCTGAATGAACTGCGGCTCACCGATTTCAATGAGGAGGGGGGCTGGGCGGCCAACGGACGGGCCACTCTGAAGCTGGCCGACTTCGGGAATGTGACCGTGGCAGGAAATACCAGTCAGCCTGGTTTCGGAAGCATCGAACAGAAGGTACAGGAGCGACAGCGTGAGCAGATCATCCAGTACGATGTCTCTTCCAACCTGCAGATGGGAAAATTTTTCAAGCAGGAATGGGGGGTGAATATCCCGGTCTTTGCCAGTTACTCCCGGGCCATGGTGAATCCGGAGTACAATCCGCTGGAACCCGATATTCATTTGAAAGAGGCGATCGATGAGGCGGAAACCAAAGCCGAGCGCGATTCGATCATCCGCAATGCCAGGGATATGGTGGAGCGAAAGTCCTTCGCGGTGACCAACGTGAGGATGAATAAAAGCGGCACCCAGAAACGGATCTACAGTCTCTCCAACTGGTCGGCCAGTTTCTCCCTGAACGAAATGGTCAGCAGGAACCCCAACCTCGACTTCTACAACACCCGGAAAGTGCGGGGAAACATCAGCTATAATTATAATACGCGTCCCAAAAACATCCAGCCTTTCCAGTCGGTACAGGGAATGAACAGCCAGTGGCTCAGGCTGATCAAGGATTTCAATTTCAATGTGACCCCCTCCCGGATATCCTTCCGGACCGATATGGACCGCTACTACCTGGAGAAGCAGGTGCGGAACATCACCAATCCGGGCTTCATTGTCGAACCCACCTTCCGGAAGGATTTCATGTGGAACCGCTATTTCGACCTGAAGTTCGACCTGACCAGAAACCTGCGGTTCGACTTCTCCTCCACTCACCAGGCAAGGATCGATGAACCGGAGGGAAGATGGAACAGAGAACTGGACAGTTACGAAGTCTACCGCGATTCGATCTGGCAGAACATCCTTGCGGGAGGGCGGACCACCAGTTACTTCCACCAGTTCAATGCCTCCTATTCGGTCCCTATCAACAAGATCCCGCTGCTCGACTGGACCAGTGTCAATCTGCAGTACGGGGGCACCTACGGCTGGGATGTGGGTCCCGTTATCCCCGACGATCCCGAGTTCGGTCCCATCAACCTGGGAAATTCCATCAAGAATTCCAACACCATTCAGGCCAACGGGCAACTGAACCTTTTGAATCTTTATAACAAAGTAGGCTTCCTGAAGGATATCAACGACAAGTACCGGAATGCACAAACCCGTGAGAGGGAGACAGAGACACGGACCAAGACCAAGATCTATACCAGGGATAATCTTTACATGAGAGAGGGGCGGGAGCGGTATGTGGCGCATAATCTGAAGACCGAGAACATCACGGTGGAGGTGACCGACGAGAACGGGCAGCCGGTGGAGGTGTCCACCGAGATCCTCAGCCCCACACGGATCCGGATCACCTCTGAAGAGGCGGTCCGGAGGGCCTCGGTGAAGGTCACCGGGATCGTGGAGAAGGGTGAGAATCCCCTGATATTCATTGCCGAAACTTCGCTTCGCATCCTGATGGGGGTCCGTACCATCAATGTCACCTATTCCAGGAGCGGGGGCTCCTTTCTTCCGGGGTATCTTCCGGGGACCAGTATTCTGGGGACCGAGGACGTGGGGGGCTTCCGGGCCCCCGGACTGGAATTCCTGACCGGATGGCAGGATGAGGGATTCGCCGAGCAAGCTTTCCGGAGAGGGTGGCTCACTACCGACCAGGCTCTGAATGAACCGTTCAACCTGAATGAAACGGAGCGTTTTACGGTGCGCGCCAATATCGAGCCGTTCAATGGGCTGAAGATCGACCTGACTGCCAACCGGATGTTCACCTCCAACCTTTCGGAGTATTATACAGCCGATGGCTCCGGCAATCTCCCTCCCGATTCGGCGCGCGGAAGAGTCTACAGCGGGAACTTCAGCATGTCCTATATTTCTCTGAGTACCGCCTTCGAAGAGATCAACGAGGATGTGGAGTCGTCGGCGTCCTTTCTGAAACTGAAGGACGAATACCGGAAAACCATCTCCAAAAGACTGGCCGATGATTATTTCAACCGGACCGGGATGGCCCTGCCCGATTCGGCCGGTTATTACGAGGGGTTCGGTCCCACCTCCCAGCAGGTGCTGATCCCCGCCTTCCTGGCTGCATACAGTAACAGGGATCCCAATCAGGTCACTTTGAATGCCATCAAATCGATCCTGCAGATCATGCCCAACTGGCAGGTGCGGTTCGACGGGCTCGGGAAGATACCCGCACTTCAGGAGGTGGTGAATTCGATTGTCATGAACCATTCCTACCGGTCGACCTACAGCATCGGGTCGTTCATCAACAACCCCTTCTTTGTCGCCGATACCATCAACGGAGTGCCCATCACCACCGACCTCCAGGGGAACTTCATGGTGGAGCAAAGCATCAACACGGTGAGCCTGAATGAGAATTTCAGTCCCCTGATCGATCTCAACATGGACTGGAAGAACAGTCTCACCACCCGGATCGAATACCGGAGATCGAGGACCGTGGCCATGAATATGGCCAACACCCAGGTGAACGAAGTGAACAGCGGAGAGTTCGTGGTGGGTGCCGGGTACCGGTTCAACGCGGTGCCCATCGTGATCAACCAGCGGGAGTTCAACAGTGACCTGAATGTGCGCCTCGACCTCTCCATGCGGAACAACCGGACGGTTATCCGCAAACTCGAAGATCTTTCGGGAAGCGAGATCACCGCCGGACAGCAGATTTTCAGTCTGAAGGCCACCGCCGACTACATGCTCAGTGACAAGTTTACCGTCAGGGCCTTTTACGATCAGCGGCTGACCACTCCCTATATCTCCAACAGCTATCCCAATGCCAACTACAATGTGGGGTTCAGTCTTACCTTCACGCTGTGACGTTTTTCTGATCGATAGCGGCGGACAATCTGGAGGAAAATAGTACATTTGAGTATAAAATCTCAGCTATGAATGTACCCGATGAACTGAAGTATACCTCCGAACATGAGTGGGTTCGCGTGGAAGACGACGAAGCAGTTATTGGTATCACCGATTTTGCCCAGGGAGAGCTGGGCGATGTGGTCTTCGTGGAGATCGAGACCGAAGGCGAATCCCTCTCCAAAGGGGATACCTTCGGGACCATCGAAGCGGTGAAGACCGTGTCGGATCTCTACATGCCTGTCGACGGAGAGGTGGTGGAGGTCAATCCTGCCCTGGAAGATTCGCCCGAGGTGGTGAATTCACAACCCTACGGCGACGGCTGGATGATCCGAATCAAACTCTCCGACTCTTCCCAGCTGGAGGAACTGATGGATGCCAGGGCATACCAGGAACTGATCGGCTAGGATTTTCCTTACATACCGAAAGTTGTTCGGCAGGGTTTTTGTGTCTGTTGATATACAAACAACCCTTCCCATGAAAGCAAATTTCTCACCATTGCCACTGCTGGTCCTGGCCATCTGGGCATTTGCCTCTGTTTCCCTCCGGGCCCAGCTGGTCCCCGTGGCCCCGCCGGGCCATGTGGAAATGGGCCGTGAATATATTCCTCTCATCAGCGACAGTATCGAAGTGGAACTGGGGTTCGACGGAATGCACGGCGACCGCTACGTTTTCGATTTTGTGGTGGTGAACCGTACCGGCGATACGCTGACCATCCGGCCCACCGAATTCTACTACGTGCTGCTCGACAGCGCCACCGCCGACAGCTCCAAACTGCCGCCCCGGATGGCCTATCACCCTGAGCGGATCATCCACCATTACCGGAAATCCATCGAAGAGGGCTACGAAGATCAGGAGCTCAATTCACTGATCGGGCTCATCGATGCAGGTATCGGGCTGCTGGCCCACACTACCGCTCTGGTCGTCACCGAGGATCCCGGCCATATTATCGATGCCGTATTCAACACGATCGGAACAGCCGGGTATTACCTGGAGCAGGATCTTCAGACCGGAAGGGAGATCCATTCCACCGAAGAGGAGAAAGAGCTGGTCGAGCAGGAGATCATGCGGAATGCGGAGCTACCTCCGGGAAAGGTGCTCAGCGGCTTCGTGTTTTTCCCGGGTCACAGAGAACCCGGCTGCCTGATGTTCTGCTTCCCCTTTGACGATCAGCTGTTCCAGTTCGTATATGAACAGCATCCGGCCGCATCGCACTGAAAGTACATGACCCTTTCGGCCGCATCACTCAGAGTGCGGGCGTTGCCCGGTGTCCGTCCTGCCCGGCGGGACCCTTCTCCTGTCTAGTGATATTCGTCCGTTCCCGGGTCCATGTCCTCGGGCGAGTCATCCTGTCCGCTGTCACCCGGACCACTGGATGTAAGGGGTGAACGGGTGATATCGTGGTGCATTTCACGGTTCCGTACCACATCCACGGCCAGGTACATGGCATTGCGGAATGAGATTTCCGAAGCTTCGTTCTTTCCGGCCAGTTCAAAAGCGGTCCCGTGCGCCGGACTGGTCCGCACGACGGGCAACCCGGCGGTGAAATTCACCCCCTGGTCCATGGTCAGTGCTTTGAAAGGAGCCAGTCCCTGATCGTGATACATGGCCAGGACTGCACTGAAACTGGTGAACCGGCCGGCCCCGAAGAATCCGTCGGCCGGGAAGGGACCGAAGGCCATGATGTTCATCTTCCTGGCCTGTTCGATGGCCGGAAGGATCACCTCCTGCTCCTCGCTCCCCAGCAGACCCTCCTCTCCTGCATGAGGATTCAGACCAAGGACGGCGATCCTGGGATTCCGGATCCCGAAATCGGCCAGTAGAGAGTGGGAAAGGATCTTCAGCTTCTCCACGATCAGTTCGGTGGTGATATAGGAGCTGAGCTGCGAAACCGGAATATGACCTGCCACCAGGCCCACTTTCATCAGGTCGCTCACCATCAGCATCATCACCTCATCGGCCCTGAACCTGGCCTGAAGGTATTCGGTGTGTCCGTTATAGCTGAACTGGCTGTGTTGCATGTTCTGCTTATTGACCGGGCCGGTGACCAGGGCGTCGATATGCCCTGCCTCGAGCGCGTCAGTGGCCGCTTTCAGTGCGTTAAAAGAGGAGATCCCGGCGCTTTCGGTGATCTTACCCAGTTCCACCCGGATACCCTCATCCACACAATTGATCATATAGACCCGGCTGCCTTTTGCCTCGTCCGGATGACTGATCCCCATGGGAGAAAACCCTTCGATGTCCAGCGCTTTCCGGTGATAGGCGGCTACTTTCGGCGATCCGAAGATGACCGGGGTGCAGATCTCGGTCATCCGTTTGTCCATCAGTGTTTTGATAATCACTTCATAACTGATCCCATTCACGTCGCCGTGAGAGATCCCTATTCTGATCTTTCTGCTCATGGAAGCTCATTTTTACTTGGCAATATTCGAGAGGTAATGGGAGAGAATCCTGACGCCAACGCCGGTACCTCCCTTCCCCCGGTAGTTGAAGGGTGTCTTGGTGAATGCCGGGCCGGCAATATCCAGGTGGATGAAGGGGTATCGGGTAAAATGCTCCAGGAATTTACCGGCAGTAATGGCACCCCCATATTTCCCGCCGATGTTCCGCAGGTCGGCCACATCCGACTTGAGCTGCTCCCTGTATTCGTCCCAGAAAGGGAACTCGGCGATCCGCTCGCCGGTTGCCTCCCCGCTGTTTTTCAGCTCATCCATCACCTCCCTCTGGGCGTTTCCCATTCCCACTATCCCGTATTTGTCGACGGCCGCATGGGCCGAACCGGTCAGTGTGGAGAGCTCGATCACCAGCTCGGGATCGTACTGGCGGGCGTAGCTGAGGGCATCTGCCAGCAGCATTCTTCCTTCTGCATCGGTGTTCAGCACTTCCACGGTGGTCCCGTCGAACATAATGACCACATCGCCGGGCACGTAGGCATTCCCGTCGGGCCGGTTGTCGGTGGCCGGGATGAGACCCACCAGCCAGAGAGGGAGTTGATTCTTGGCGGCTGTATAGAACGTGCCGGCCACGGCGGCAGCTCCTCCCATATCGCATTTCATGTAATCCATGGAGTCGTGGGTCGGCTTAAGACTCAACCCCCCGGTGTCGTATACCACCCCTTTTCCCACAAGGATGACCGGCCGGTTGTTGACGGCGTTTTCCGGTTTCCAGGTAAGGATGGAAAAGGTGGGCGGATCGACACTGCCTCTGTTCACTGCCAGCAATCCCCCCATCTTGAGCGATTCGATCTTCTTCTTATTGAATACCTCCACGGAGAATCCCGATTCCTTACCCATTTTCTCTATTTCGGCCGATAGCTGCACTGCCGTAAGGAAGGAGAGGGGCTCGTTGACCAGGTCTCGGGCATGGAAGACTCCGGCCACCACATGATGTAGAGTCTCCACCGCCGTGTGATCCAGTTGATCATCCACTACACGGATTTCCTGAAGGGAGTGCATTTTTTTCCGTTCGCCCGTCATATATTTCAGGAACTGGTAACCCGAAAGGGCCATTCCTTCTGCCACTGCGAGACACTCGGCGGGATCCACTCCCCCGTTGACCAGGGCCACGGATTCCACGTTGTAATCGTTCAGCACTTCCTGCATCTCCGCTCCTGCCTTTCGTGCACTTTCCATCCGGTGGTGCAGGGGTTTTTCCGTATCTTCCAGATTCCGGATCACCTCCATGTGATCCATGTGATTCAATAGTGCCATATGTTTTTCACCGGCGAGCCTCTCTTTCACAAAGGCGAGTTGCTTCAGATCCGGTACATAGGGTGCCGGGTCCTGTTCTGATCTCAGCAGGATCACCCGGTGTGTTTTTTCCTCGTATTTATTCTGCTTGAAAATGATCATGTTGTACTGTTTTTGCGGAGGGAAGCAGGAAGCTGAAAGTGGTGCCCCTGCCGGGTGTACTCTCTACCTCCAGACTGCCTCCGTTTTTAATTATCATGTCACGGACCAGCTGCAATCCCAGTCCGGTGCCTATTTCAAAATCGGTACCTTCGGTGGTCTCCATGGATCCGGTGTTTCTGAAACGTTCTAGTATCTCAGGCTGGATACCCACCCCGGTATCGCTTACCATGCAGCGTACCCGGTCATCCTCCTGCCGCGCCTCCAGCCGGACAGTCCCGCCTTTCGGTGTGAATTTGACCGCATTGGATACCAGGTTCCGCCAGACAATCGTGATCAGGGCACGGTCGGCCCGGATGGAGAGTCCCGAAGGAATGTCCGGACGAAGGTCAATCTTTTTTTGCCGGGCCATATGCTGGTGAAGGGCGATCACCTCACCGACCAGTTCTTTCAGTTCCACTTCCACCATGTGGACCCGGATCTCCTCGGTCTGGCTTTTACTCCAGTACAGCATATTGTCAAGCAGACTGATGGCGGCCTGGGACGATTCCTTCAATGATGAAGTGACTTCCACATCACGGGCCAGTTCGGGTGTTTCCGAAAGGATCTCGGAAAACTGCACCATGCTGGCCACCGGGTTTTTGAGGTCGTGGGCGATCACGGCCAGCAGCTTGTTCTTGAAACGAAGTGTCGATTCCAGCTGGAGGCGTTCGTTGTAATTGCTGACCCATTGCATAATGATCATCACGGCCATCAGGTAGACAAAAACCTGGAATGAGAACATGGAGAGGTAATCGGCCGAGGCCGCACCTGCCGAATTGGCCAGCATGATGTCATTGACAAGGGTTACGATGAAAAATGCCAAAGAGAAGAAGAACAGTCCATCCATCCACCGCCTGCGGAAGGCACCGGCCAGGCTTCGGACAAGGAAATGGGCCAGAAACACCAAAACCAGCGGCTGGAATAACAAAATACTGTAAGTGAATAGTCTGACCGGCAGGACCACAACCGACAGGCACAACAGAGCAAAGAGCCAGCTGTTGATCTTCACTGGCCATTGCATGTAACGCGCCGGGAACAGCTGATGGAGGAACTGCACGCCAAAGATATAGGCCAGGTAGGTTCCCAGGTATTCCAGCCGGATCTGAAGGGTCCATGGAATATCCAGGAACGTGGCGGAGAGAAAGAGTCCCGTGTGGGCGGATCGGATCAGCACTCCCAGGGCGGTCAGGGCGAACAGGAGCATGATCCGGGTTCGCCTGGAGAAGAACCAGAATATCAGGAAGAAGAGAATAACAAAAAACAGGATACCGATGGTCGAGTAATAAAAAATTCTTGCCTTTTCCTGTCTTTTCTGAACCTTTTCTGCTCCTCCCATGTTCATGGGCAGCCAGAATCCCCCTCTGCGATGATGGAAATTGGAGACCTGGATCAGGATCTGCAGGGTATCGCTGCCGGGGCGGAAGCAGAAGCCCGAGGGATCGTACCAGGGCTCTTCCTCTTCCCCGGAGGTTCCCACCTCCCCGTTTGATCCGGCCAGGATGTCATTGACATAGAAGCGGTATGCTGCATCGAATACCGGGATATCAAAGCAGAGCGATGCACGGTATCCCTCGGGAAGCAGTACCCTAAGGGCATATGTGCCATATCCCGTGCCCGGAAGCTTTTGGCCTTCCACGGTGTAACCCGTCCAGTAAGAAGGAACCGTGACCATGATACCGGATCCCTCCCCTGAAGGGACGGATCCCGGCGGCAGCAGCTGCTTCCAGAAAAAAATCCACTCTCCGTTGAGTTTGATAAGGGTTTCGTCACTTAACGGCTGGTCCCTGAGGTCCAGCACTCCCTGTTGTGGTATGGGATTTTCCCCTTCCATGGCGGAGATTTCCGGACCTGCAGCCAACATCGCAGCGAACAGGATGAAGCGCAGTTTCACAACCTATAAAAGTAAATAATTAATTGATTTTAATCAGGGTTTATTGTATTTTGGCTTAAAACTCACCATCATGAAGGATACTGCTCTGACCATCCTGGCAATTCTTGTTCTGGCCCTTGCAGGATGCAAACAGGAAGAAACCGTCGATTATGAGAAGGAAAGGGCTGCTATTATCGAAGTGATTAATAAGGAGACTAATGCCTATCTGGAAAGGGATTTCGAAGCCGTCTACAACACGCACGTGCATGACTCGCTCAATATGAGGGCAACCGCCGGTCCCAACAACTATGTGTTTCTTGAAGGATGGGATGAAGTGTCACGTCACCTGGCCAGTGATGAAACGGAAGATGATCTGAGTCCCGATCTACACATCAACGTGGAAAAGTCCAATTACCGGATGAAGATCTATCCCCAATCGGCATTCGTGGTATGCGACCAGGTCTGGACCTCCAGGTACGATGATGACGTAACAGAGATCACCACCATTCAAATCCGCTTCATGGAAAAGGTGGACGGAGAATGGAAGATCAGGTATGTCTCCTGGATCGATACATCGGCCTATCCTGAGATGGAAGAGACCGAGCAATTGAATTAGGCCGGCGCATCCACCTCCCAGGAGAAATGATTCTTCAGGACAAGCAAGGAGGAGAGTCCATTATTGATCCGTACCCGGCTTACCGGACAACCACCTCCCGGGGTTCGCTCTGCCAGAGCCCGTGTTTGGTGCATACCGACATGGCGGTCAGATTGAGGGAGACCGGGCCGGGAACAATATAGAAGTCCACCTCCACATGCTCCGGCCGATTGCCCAGTGTGCCCGGTGTGAAATGGGCCTCAGCCAGGAAGGTCTCCCGGTTCCATAGCTGGACATATTTGATGTAGTGGTCCGGATCGTCCGGATGACTGTATTCGCTTCCCAATTTAACCTTAACGCGGAACTTCTCTCCTTCTCTTGCTTCATGATCACAATGGATCACAGGAGTGTGGCGGTCAAAATAGTCCCTCCGCACCTCCTTTTCTTCTTTGCTGATATCCACAGGGGTAAATACACGGGGCATGCTCAACTGTTCTTTGGTCCGAAGCTCTAAATATAACCACAATCTGTCAATCAGCCAGGCTTTTTACGCAGCCGCATCCGTTCAAAATAACTGATCATCTTCCGGAGCAGATCGTAGTACAGGGTCACATAGAGAATCAGAGTGGTGAACCAGATCACCATGATATTGAACCAGAAAGTTTCGAACTCCCAGTTTCCGATCCGTTTCACCGGGGCATACAGATGCGCCCTGCCCGTTCTCGAGGCGGGGACCATGTAAACCGGTTCAAACTTCCGGACCAGGATCCCTCCTTTCTCCACGATACTGTAGATTTCATCCTTATTCAGAAGCATATCCGAAAGCTTGGTGTTGGTATAACTGTTCCGGATTTTGCTGTATTCCTGCAGACCTCCCCACTCCTCTCTCAGCTCTGCCTCCAGGTCGTTTTTTTCGGCATTCAGGTCCCTTAACCTGAGCATGAGATGTGCCTTCAATCTGTTGTAATAGTCCTTCAGGGAATCGGCCCTGGCGATGCTGAACGAGGTGACGGTCATGGGTCCCACGTCCGGCGCAGCCACAGATGGGAATTCCTCTTCCAGCTGCTCGGTGTAGTGGTAGATAATCTCCAGATCCTGGTTGATGTCGTCGGAGATAATCCCGCTTTTCATGGAATAATCGGCATCATTGATCATCGACTCCAGAGTGGTCAGCAGATACCTCTCCGTATACCTGGCATTGCTGATCTCCTGATCGACCGGGAAGAAGCTTCTGTTGTACCTGTTGTTCTTGAACTGATAAACTGTCAGGGCTTCATAGGCCCACTTGGAGGTCATCAGCTCTCCGATGACCGGTACATAGATCTCGTGGGTGAGGCTTTTGTGAAGTTTATCGAATTTTACCAGGACCCCGCTGAAAAGGATCTGGGGAATCAGCAGGAAAGGGACCAGTATGTAGATGGTAATGACCGAATTTAGTCCCGATGAGATGTTCAGGCCCATCATATTGGCAAAACATGCAGTGGTGAACAGAAGGATAAAGTGGGGAAAGGTCATTCCGCGGATCTCGAAAATCAGGTTACCCAGCAGCACAAAGGTGATCGCCTGGACGGCCGACATCAGGAACAAAAGGCCTACCTTGGCATTCAGGTAGCTGAACCTGCTAAGGTTGAGGAACGACTCCCGGTGCAGGATCCTCCGGTCTTTGATGATCTCTTCGGAGCTCATGGTGAGTCCGATGAAGAGGAAAACGATCACGCAAATAAACAGATAAGCCGGAAGATTATCGTTGTGGCGGAATATATAGGCATCCGGGTCACCTGCTGTACCGTGGAAATACTTGGTGAAGAATGCCAGGATAATTGCCAGCAGCGGCGCTTCCAGCACACTGATGAGGATGTACTGCCGGTTGGTCAGCTTCGAAAGGAGGTCCCGGGTGAAGAATAACTTCAGCTGGGTGATCAGGCCCGGAATGCTGTAATTGTTGGGAGGCAGTTCACTTTTTCCGGGCCTGGGAACCGGACTGTAGGGTCCCTCCTCTTTGAACAGGGTATACCATTCCGAAGGGCTGACTTTTCTGGTTTTGGAAAGCTTTCCGTGTTCGTTGACGATCTTTGCTTCGATGATCTGCAGGATCTGGTCGGGATCCACATTCCCGCATCTGGGGCACTGGTCCTCTTTGGCGTTGGCGTGGTTGCTCTGAGTCTTGAAGTAGATCACCGCCTCGGAAGGATTGCCGTAGTAGATCTGGTATCCCCCCCTGTCGAGGAAAATGATGCGGTCGAACATTTTGTAGAGGTTCGAAGAAGGCTGATGGATATTTACCACCACCAGCCTTCCTTTGTAAACCTGCTCCTTTAAAAGGTTCATCACCATCTCGGAATCGACCGACGAGAGTCCGGAAGTGGGTTCGTCGACGAAGAGAATGGAGGGTTCCCTGAGAAGTTCCAGTCCGATGTTCACCCGTTTTCGCTGTCCGCCACTGATCACTTTGCTCAGAGGCTTCCCCACTTTCAGGTCCCGGATATCGGTCAGGTCGAGATCACTGAGCACCTGTTCGACCACCTCTTCGATTTCCGTTTCATCCAGGTCGTCCAGACAGAGCCTGGCATTGTAATAGAGATTCTGGTAAACCGTCAGATCCTCGATCAGCAGGTCATCCTGGGGTATAAAACCGATCGCTCCCTTCAGGGCCTCTCTCTCTTTTTCATCGTAAAGGTTAAATCCGTTGACCAGGATTTCCCCCTGCTGAGGAGTCAGTGAGCCGTTCAAAACGTTCAGAAGGGTCGATTTGCCTACCCCGCTTCCTCCCATGATCCCCACCAGTTTGCCCGATTCTTCGTAAAAGTTGAAATCCTGGATCCCTTTGACAGAGTTCTTGAAATGGTACCTGACGTTCCGGGCTGTCAGGGAGATCCTGGAGGAGATAAATGAGGAGGAGAAAGTGCCGGCCACATCGGAATAGAAGATGGGGTCGATTTTGGGCCCTCGAATGGAGGAGCCGCTTTCGAAGGTGTAAGTCAGTCCCGACTGTATGCGCTGACCGTTCAACACCAGGTCCTCCCGCCCGTGATACCGGAGGTAAAAGGTGTTGGTGCTCTCCACATGAAGAATGGAAATGTCGCCCTCCAGGTTCTCCTGCCTGGCATGGTGGACCCCCTGCAATCCGGCCGACCGTTCATTGTTGATCAGCAGTACCCGTTCCTTCCGGGGGATCTCCCTGATGGAGAAGGCCACGAAATGGAGGATATTCCGGTACTCCATATCGGGGATGTTGAATGCAGAAGCCACTGTCTCCAGAAAATCCAGTTCCTTTTCCCTGATCTCGATCCCGAACGAGATATACTCGATGAGCAGTATCAGCACATAGATCTTCTGGGTCTGCTCAAGCTCTTCGTTGATCTTTTCGCAGATCGACAGGATCCGGACTGCAGTCAGCGCAGTTCGTTTCCTGTCCCTGATACTGTCCTTGTCGATATGATCTCCATGGTAAAGGTGCAGGAACTCATCGAACACTTTCATGTATCTCTCTACCAGTTCACTGCTGAGTTGCCGCTTCAGGAAGGACTGAATGATGGCCTTCTCCTTATCGGAAATCTCCTTGATCTCATCGATATCCACCACCAGTGCAAAGAGTTGCATCAGGGCTTTAAGAATCGCTTCACTCATGTAGTCTGATTATTCAGCATACGAATATATTCAAATTAAAAGGGTTAGAGTCGAAATATTTTTTTTTTTAGTTACTTTGTCTTCCAGGATTAACAATCGATGTCAAATACAGTCACCATGCTGGATTTTGAAGGTGTCATCTCGGTCGGAACCATGGAGATGCTGTTGAATCAGCTGAGGGAAAGCAAAGAGTTCCAGGAGATGAAGAAACCTGCCAGGAAGCGGCTTTATGGTACTCTGGTGGAATCGATTGATAACATTTTCAAATATTCGGCGCGTGTATCTCCCGAAATCAGGGACCTGAGCAATGTACCTTCGGTTTCGGTCAAAAAGAGCGGCAGGCACTATATCGTAGCCACCGGGAACCTGGTGCACAACGATGAGATCGAAGACCTGAAATTCAAACTCGACAGGGTCAATCAACTGGATAACGAGGCCCTGAAGTCCCTGTACGAAGATATTATTAACCAGGAATCAAGTGAAGAGGAGAGGGGTGCGGGACTGGGCCTGATCACCATGGCCCTGCGCACCGAGCATGAGATTACATATGATTTTACCCCTGTGGACAGCGAACACTCTTTCTTCACCATGCAAATTATGATAAATGACTGACCAATGGAAAAGCTGATCATTGAACCCACCCTGAATTCCCCAAGTGTAATACTCGATCCCGAAAAAAACCGTTTTGAATTCTCAGGCGAATCGAGGCCGGAAAATGTCAGGAGTTTCTATATGCCTGTGATTGAATGGCTGGAGTTGTTTTCTGAACAACATGCGGATAAGGCGGCCGAACAGCCCAGGGATTTCCATTTTAATTTCGAATATTTTAACTCCACCTCGGCCAAGTATATCCTGGATGTTTTCAAAACGCTGGGGTCCCTGCAATCGAAGGGTGCCGAGGTCCGTGTCAAATGGCACTACGAGGAGGATGACGAAGATATGCTGGAAGTAGGTCAGGAGATGTCGAGAATGTCGAAACTGCCCTTCGACTATATCAAATCCTGATACCCACTACCAGGATGTCATCGATCTGCTCCACCTCTCCGCGCCACTGTTCATAATTTTCGGTGAGCAGCTTCTTCTGAGATGACATGGGCAGATGTTGAATCTCCAGCAACAATTCCCGGAAGCGCCTTGCGCGGAAAGTCTTCCGGGATGGGCCGCCCAGCTGGTCCACATATCCGTCTGAAAACATGTAGAGGGTATCGTTTTTCCGGAGCGGAGTCTGAAGGCTGGAAAAGGGGACAGGGTCCTGCTCATAAAGTCCGATGGGACTTCTGTCGGGCCTCAGTTGAAGAAGCCAGTGAGTGTCGCTCTCCCCGAGCCGGACATCATCCTCGCTCCCACGGGTTAAGTTCATCTCTTCGAGCAGGCTGGCCGCTTCCTTTCCATTCTTTTCCCTGACCAGGTAGATGGGCCGGTTGGCACCCGAATAATCCAGCAGCTGTTCCTCCCGGTCAATGGTGCAGAGAGCGATTTCAATCCCGTCGTTGGCACCCCTCCGGTCACTTTTCTGATGCAGGGTGTCGATCAGCTGGTCGCGGAACCGGTCCAGGATCAGATGTGGATTCACCAGGCCGGTGCGGGTGACGATCTCATTCAGGGAGGTAACCCCCAGCATGCTCAGGAATCCTCCGGGAACCCCGTGACCAGTGCAGTCGGCAACCGCGATCAGCAAATTACCGTTCACCCGGCTGGTCCAGTAATAGTCGCCGCTGACAATATCCCTGGGCTTGAAGAGAACGAAGTGATCCGGGAACTCTTCCGAAAGCAGATCGAGCGGAGGCAGGATCGCTTTCTGGATCTTTTCAGCATAACGGATACTGTCGATGATCAGCTCCTTCTGCCTGGAGATGGTGTCGCGCTGGAGGGTGGTATGGTCCAGCTGTGCCTCGATCTCCTCCTTCTGCGCCTCGATCTCCTCCTTTTGCGATTCGATCTCCTCCTTCTGCATGATCACCTCTCTGGTCCGCTCCCTGACCTTCTCCTCCAGCTCCCGGTTCATCCGGGAGATCCGCTCCACCGACTCCTGGATCTTCATGGTCATCTCGTTGTAACCTTCCGCCAGCTCTCCGATCTCGTCGTTGGTCCGCACGATGGTATAGTGCTGCTCGTCTCCTCCCCGGGTCTTCCTCATATTCTGCAGGAGTTCTTTCACCGGGGTGGTGATGTCCTGGTTGACCCACTTGATAAAGAGCAGCAGATAGATCAGCGACACGATGATGCCGTTGCCGATCCCCACCAGCATGACGATGGAGTCGGCTGCATTCACATAGAAAAACCTCTCCACACTGCTTACCTCGGGAGGTTCTCCCTGGTTGATCAGCTGACCGAACTCTCCGAAGAGGATTTCATACTTCTCCGGCGTCAGCTGATCGAGCTCCAGATCCTTGATGGAAGTAATGCTGAGAACCAGGTAAACCAGGACGATCATCAGAGGGAGGAAGGTGGTCATCCCGCTGGCGATCACCAGCCTGTTCCTGATCGTACCCTTCCTTCCTGTTTTCATCCGGTTGCGCAGTTCTTCCGGTGAGAAAAGAAAGTCGATATAGCGGATGTGAACCCGGTGTTTCTGCCAGTAATAGACAAACAGGAACATCAGCAGGGTGGTGACGATGGAGAGGTAGAAGAACTGCATGAACAGCTCCCCCTGGGATTCGTAATTCAGTTTTCCTGCCGAAATGATGAAGATGACCGAATAGATGATCAGCACGATGAAAGGAAGGGTGATGATCAGTCCGTTGACCACCGGTGTTCGGAACAGACGTTTGCGGCATGTGGCCAGCAGTTTATCAGAGACTTCACTTCCCTTTCTGGTACGTTTAAAAAACCGTTTGAGTGGCCAGTTATAGATAAACCCTAGCAGGTAACTCAGGAGTGTCAGAAAGAAGAGCAGGGAAAAAAAGATATCAAAGGCCCGGTCTCCAAACAGGTTGCCGCTCTCCTCTTCCTCCTCCCCGCCGGGTTCATCAGCATCTTCCGGTCCGGATCCCATGGAGGCTGGATCATCCTTTCCGGACGCCATGGCTTCCGCTTTCTCCACGGCTCGTTCAACTATGCTGTCAATCTGATCCTGTGAAAGGGTGGTGTCCGTGCCAATGGCTAACGAATCTGAAAGGATACCCGCTGCCTTCAGGGAATCGACTGTCATCCCGCTGACTGCTTCATCCTTTCCAAACTCCTCCGCAAAACGGGGAACGGCACGGAATGCCAGAAAAGACATGAAGGGGATCGCCAGGAAGAAGAAGAGGATATAGGATGTAATAAATATCCTCAGGCCATAATAGGATGGAGTTGTTTTTTTGAGCATTCCAGCCATAGCTGCAAAAGGTAAAAGTAGGGATTTTTTTTTGAGTGGTTTGTGAAAAATAGTGAACCTCCTTTCCGCATGAAATGCATTCCTTTGCTAAATCTGTTGCATAGCTTCCAAACCTATACCTATGGTACGTACGATACATTTCCTGTGGCTCCCTGCCCTGATAGCCGTATTTTCCTGCAGTTCACTTTCCCGCGAAGAAAAAAAACCCGGTGACAGCCCTGCCGGGATCGGTAATTATGAGTCACTGAATGAAACTCTTACCCGGGGCTGGAATACCTTCGATGTGACCAGCATCTCCACCCAGGTGCTGCTGCCCGAGGGGCTGGCCCTGAACCTGCAGATCACCGATACGGTATCGGGACAGATCCTCAGTAAGATGTTCACGGGAAACAGGGTGGAGGGAGCGGAAAGGGTGTGGACCCTTGCACATACACCCAACGGTACCTACACCGATTTCGTGGTGCGGTGGAGGGAATTCGGATTAAGGCTGCAGACCCACGCCGAAGGGGATGATCTCTACGTGCTGGCCACACCGGCCGATTCCACCCTGAATCCGGGCATTATGCAGTTGAATGTCTCTATCCATTACGGAAGGGAAGGCCGGATTGTACGCGAAGCAGAAAGACTGGCGGCAGAACTTCCCGGCCGGTCAATTCATCTATTTCCGGCAACTGATGAGCTGGATCCCGGCAGCGGATCGTATTTACGGTTCTCGTTCGAAGGTCCAGCGGCATATTCCACCACCGGAGATCCGGCGGAGGTGATCAGGGCCAAGATCTCCCGGGCCGCCGAAGCGTACCGTTCCAATGTAGCTTCCTACGGTGAGCTGGCAGAAGTGTACAATGCGGTTCAGAATGTGCTGAACTGGATGGTGATCTATGATGACGAAAACGACCGGCTGGTCACTCCCGTGGCCCGTCCCTGGGCCTACGGGTGGGGCAACGGAGAACCGGGAGGGTATATTCTTTTTTGCTGGGATAATTTCTTTGCCGCCTTCCTACACTCTCTGGAGAGCAGAGAACTGGCCTTCAACGAGGCGATCCAGATGTGCCGGGAGATCGACGAGCTGGGGTTCGTTCCCAACTTCTCGGCCAGTAATAACCTGAAAAGCCGTGACCGTTCACAGCCTCCTGTGGGCGGATTGATGGTCCGGGAAATCTACCTCCGTTACCCTGAGAAGTGGTTCCTGGAGGAAACTTTCGACAGGTTGCTCCGGTGGAACCGCTGGTGGGACGCGAACCGGAACATCGACGGTTATCTCTGCTGGGGGTCCGATCCTTACGAGCCCTTATCGGACGATCGCCGGGAGAGGGGACAGGACAACCATCAGGCGGCAGCGTGGGAGTCGGGACTCGACAACAGTCCCATGTTTGATGATGCACCCTACGATACGGTGCGGAACAAGATGTTGCTGGGTGATGTGGGCCTGATGGGACTCTATACGGGAGATTGCGACGCGCTTCATGACCTGGCGGTTGAACTGGGAAGGGATAGGGAGGCTGAAGAGTTGAAGATCCGCGGGGACCGGTACCGGGAAAAGCTGATGAGCATGTGGGATGAGGAATCAGGATTGTTCCTGAACCAGCGGATCGATCTTAACCGGGCCAGCTACCGTGTCTCGCCCACCACTTTCTATGCCCTGATCGCCAGGGCGGCCACCCAGGAGCAGGCGGAACGAATGATCGAAGAATATTTCTACAATTCCGATGTATTCTGGGGGGATTATATTCTGCCCTCCATCGCCAGGAATGATCCAGCCTATACCGGAAAGGATTACTGGAGAGGCAGCATCTGGGCCCCCATGAATTTCCTGGTCTACCTGGGGCTACGTCAGTACGACCTGCCTGAAGCCCGTAAGGACCTGGCCCTGAAGTCACGAAGGCTCCTGTTGGAAGAGTGGGAACGAAACAGCTATGTGCGTGAGAATTACCATGCCGAAAGAGGGGGTCATCCCGGAGCTCGCAGCGCACATATGTACCATTGGGGCGGACTGCTGGGAATGATCGATCTGATGGAACAACAAGGTCAGTAGCTCATCTCGTCCAGTTTCACCTTGCCCCAGAAAGTCCGGTAGACAAAGACCGTGTAAAAAATCACCAGCGGCAGGCCGATGGCGGTGATGGTGAGCATGATCCCGAGTGCTTTGTCGGACGAGGCAGCATTGTAGATCGTCATGCTGTTGCCTGTCTCAGGCCGGTCGAGCAGGATCACCGGATAGAGCTCGATGGCCACTACGATCAGCAGAAAACTGATGGAGAGGGCAGAGAATATAAACGATCGGATGTACTTTCCCTTCTTTGCCAGACGCGGTACATTGGCAATGCTGAGAAAAGCCAGCAGCGGGACTATCAGCAGCACGGGGGTTTCCAGGAAACGGTCGGTCAGGTGGGGGAAGTAAATGAAAGAGATCAGGGTCACTATGATAAACGCCCCCACGAACATCAGAATGGAGCGCCACAACAACCGCGACACCTGGTCAAATAATTGACCCTCGGTCTTCATGGTGAGGTAGATGGCTCCGTGCACCATAAACAGTAAAAGAGTGGTCACTCCCACCGACAGGGCGTATGGGTTCAGGAATTCCAGCCAGTGCCCTCTGAATACAAACTGGTCATCCAGGCTGATCCCGATCAGCACATTGCCCAGAACCACTCCCAGCAGCAGGGCCATGGCTGCACTTGAGACCGAATAGGAGATGTCCCAGGTGCGCCTCCACCATTTCATCGGCTCCTTTCCCCTGAATTCAATGGAGACCGCCCGGAAAATGAGGAACCCCAGAAAAAGGATGAAGGGGATATACATGGCGGAAAACAGAGTGGCATAGGCTTCGGGGAAACCGGCGAACAGAGCACCGCCTCCGATCACCAGCCAGACTTCATTGCCGTCCCAGACCGGTCCTACGGCATTCAGTGCCACACGCCGGTGATCTTCGTCACGGAAAAACAGGTGCCACGCTCCTGCTCCCAGGTCGAATCCGTCCAGAATGGCATAACCGGAAAAAAGGGCTCCCACCACGAGGAACC
>CAZOHA010000040.1:0-40211 GCA_964579515.1 uncultured Bacteroides sp.
CAACACGTCTGATTTTGGTTCAGAAGAGTCCAGGTTCGAGCCCTGGCGGGTCAACTTCACCTTCCCTTTGTAAAAACTTAATGTAACGGCCTTCTTTTTCTATTTAAATTTACACCATGGAACAGAGACTGGCCCGAATCCTTCAAAAGGGAAAGATCGAAAGTAACGAAGAGGAGAACATCGTATTCAGTGAATGGAGAAGGCTTTTCGACTCCGCCGCCAGGCTGGAGGAACTCATGCCCTACCACAACCTGCTGAAGAATTGGGAGGGCGATGACTTCTGATGATTTGAAAACTTCCTGCCAACCCAATGGTTTATTGTATTAGTTTTGCGTAAAGGGCAAATCTATGCGGTTAAAACGTCTGCTGGGCCTGGTTACCTTGCTGTTGATGTCCATGGCAGCCCTTGCCCAGATCAATATCTACCTGGGGGGGAACCTGCAGGGGAATGTCTCCCGCATGCGGGGAGAGAATCCCTCCGTTGAGCCGGGATTCGGCGGCGGACTCAATTTCGTATACTGGGAATATGAATACTGGTTTATCAAGGCGGGACTGGATTACAATATGAAATCATCCTCCCGCCTCGATTATCCCGACAATTTCGACGTGGAGATCAATGAACCCGGGGACAAACTGCAGATCGGGTATACGGAACAAACCCTGGGGGTGCCTCTGGTGGTCTACTTCCGGCCCGTGGAGTCCAACGGAAATTGTCTGCTGATCACCGGATCACTGGAAACCATTTTTGTTTCCCGCCTGAAGGAATCCACGGAGGAGCTGGGCGAGGTGGTTCTCAGGGGGAATGAAGTCAATAAACGAACCAAGACCAATGTGGGGATCGGGGTCGGATACCAGCGCCAGCTCGAACAACACACCTATCTGAACATTGTTCCCTCCTTCCACACAGATATCCGGGCCGACAGAGCCTTCAATTCCATTACCCTCACGGTGGAGCTGATTTTTGGGGTCTACTGATCCTGAACGGAAGGGAAATACATGATCCGCTGGTCTCTCAGCTCCCTGCGCAGTTCCCTCGACCGGCCGCCGGTCACCCTGTCGAGAGCCTCCCAGAACCTCCTGCTGTGATCCTTATGGCAGGTATGAACCAGCTCGTGAAGAATGACATAATCTGCCAGACGGGAAGGAAGCATCACCAGCCAGCTGTTCAGATTCAGACTGTTCCGTGCGGTGCAACTGCCCCATCGCGTCTTCATTCTGCGGATCTTCAGACCACTGTACTGAAATCCGTGCATTCCGGCCAGATAGTTCACCCGGGGCGGAAGAGTTTTCCGGGCCTCTTCCAGCAGGATCCGCCATACCGCATCCTCCGGGGTACGGTCGTTTTGATTCATCCGTAGGGGAATGGTCCTTTCTCCCATCATCAACGGATATCCTTCCTGAAGAAGGTGGGCAGGAGTACCCAGCGATTCCAGTTCCGAACGTTTCTGAAGGATCCACTCTTTCCGTGATATCAGGAATGCCTCCGCCACTTTTCGGCTCACCGAACGGGGAACCGTTACCCGCACCTCTCCTTTCTGATTGACACGGATGGTGATATTCCTCGCCCTTTTGTGTTTCACATACCTCACCCGGCCTATTTGCTCATAGAAGGCTATATTTTCCGGCGATTTCATCTTAAATCCATCTCTAATCCATAACTTTGGCGTCCATTAAACATCACCTCATGTTCAGAAGGATCATTATCACCTCCGTGCTGCTTCTGGGGGCGGTCAGTTCAGGGCTTGCCCAGCAGGCCTGGAGCCTGGAAGACTGCATCAGGCATGCCATGGAGAACAACATTCAGATCAAACAATCGGTTCTCAACACCGAATATAGCGAAAACCTGCTGAAACAATCCCAGCTGGGTCAGATTCCCAACCTGAATGCCAGCGGGAACTACTCCTTTTCCCGGGGGCGTGCGCTCGACCAGACCACCTACCAGTTTACCGATGACCAGCAGATCCACTCCATCAGCCTGGGGATCAACTCATCCGTAACACTGTTCAACGGGTTCAGAGTACGCAATACCATCGCCCAGAACGAGCTGAACCTGATGGCCAGCTACGAGGATGTGGAGAAAGTTAAGAACGATATCTCCCTGAATATCGCCGCCGCCTACCTCTCGATCCTGTTCAACAGGGAACTGCTATCGGTCACTGAAAGTCAGCTGGAGACCACCGGCCAGCAGGTAAACCGCACCAGAACGATGGTGGAGGCCGGCAAACTGGCCAGGGGGAACCTGCTGGAAATTGAAGCACAGTACGCCGCGGAGGAGCTGAACCTGGTCAATGCCGAGAACCAGCTCTCCATTTCACTGTTGAACCTCCAGCAGATCCTCGACCTGCCCGTGGATACCGCATTCGATGTGGCCATCCCCGAACTTCCTGATCCCGCAGAGGATCCCCTGCTGATCAGTGCCCTGGAGGTCTACCGGATCGCGGAACAGAACATGCCGGAGATCAAAAGCGCGGAGCTCTCCCTGGAAAGTTCCGAAAAGGGGCTGGAGGTTGCCAAGGGCGGCAGGTACCCCTCCATTTTCCTTTCAGGGAATTACAATACCGGTTATTCCGATATCCGCGAACAGGTGGTGGAACTCGGCGAGGCCCAGCAGATTCCTATTGGGGAGACTCTCGGTGGTGAGCCGGTGCTTTCCTACCCGCAGCAGGTCCCGATTTACGGCGCCTATCCGTTTTTTGAACAGCTCCAGGATAACGCTTCGGTCGGGGTGGGGCTCGGCCTCTCCATTCCCATATTTAACGGATGGCAGGTGAATACCAGCATCGCCAATGCCCGCATATCCCTGGAAAACTCCCGTCTCGAGCTTCAGCGTACCAGGCTGAACCTGTATGCCTCCATCCATCAGGCCTACGCCGATGCGGTCGCCGCACTGAAGCGGTTCAACTCTTCCCAGCAGGCCCTGACCTCCATGGAAGAGTCCTTCAAATATGTGGAGAAACGGTACGAGGTGGGACTGGTCAATACGGTCGACTACAACATTTCCAAGAATCAGCTCACCGCCACCCAGTCGGACCTGCTGCAGGCGAAATATGATTTTATATTCAAAGTGGAGATCCTCAACTTCTACCGGGGAGAACCCATTCAGCTTTAATAATCCCAGCAATCAACCTATAAACATGAAAACCAGAAAATTCATCATTTTTATAGCCGTCACCGCCGTGGTGCTGATCGTTTTTTTAGCCATCGGCAAAAAACTGGAGTGGTTCGGGGGCGGTACCATGCTGAAAGTGGCAGTCACCAAAGGTGAAAAAAGGGAGATCGTGGAGGTGATCACGGCCAATGGCAAGATCCAGCCTGAAACCGAAGTGGCGATCTCTCCCGACGTATCGGGCGAGATTGTGGAGCTGGTAGTCAAAGAGGGTAATGAGGTGCAGCGGGGCCAATTCCTTCTGAAGATTAAACCCGAAGCCTATATCATGGCCAGGAACCGGGCCGAAGCGGCACTGAACAATGCCAAAGCCATGCTGAAGCAGGCCGAATCACAACTGGAATTGGCCAGTCTCGATTACAAGCGTACCAGTAAACTGTTCGAGGAGGAGGCGATTTCGGAGGCCGAATTCGAGCAGTCACTGACCACCTACAATACGGCTCTTGCCCAAAAGGAGGCGGCAGAATTCTCGGTCGAAAGTGCCAGGGCAACCCTGAACGAAGCCGAGGAGAGTTTGATGAAAACCTCCATCTACGCTCCCATGCCGGGTACCATTTCCAGGCTGGCTGTGGAACTGGGCGAACGGGTGGTGGGAACCTCCATGATGGCAGGGACCGAGATGCTGCGGATCGCCGACCTGAACAGGATGGAAGTGGAGGTGGAAGTGAACGAAAACGATATCGTAAGGGTGGCTATGAACGATACAGCACTTATCGAGGTGGATGCATACCCCGAGACCCGCTTCACGGGAGTGGTTTCGGAAATCCCTGTTTCGGCCAATACCACCGGGGTCACCACCGACCAGGTAACTAATTTCATGGTCAAGATCTTCATCCTCCCTGAATCCTACGCCGATAAGATCTCCCCCAACAACCCCTATCCGCTGCGTCCGGGAATGTCAGCCACCGCCGATATCCTCACCGAACGAAGATCCGGTGTTTATTCGATCCCGATCCAGGCGGTGACCACCAGGGTGGATACCACGGGCAACTCCGAAAAATCGGCCATCGACGAAGAGGGAATGGCCCAGGTCAGTTCCGATGGATCGGTCTCCCCGGTGGATGTCCCGGAAACGATCGAAGCGCCATCCGATGAACCTCTGGTGGTTGTTTTCACCGTCGAGGAGGGCAAAGCCCGGATGAAGAAAGTGGAAACCGGAATCCAGGACAACAGTTTCATCCAGATCACCGGCGGTCTCGAGCCCGAAGATGAGGTGGTGATTGCTCCTTACTCGGCCATCTCCCGGCAGCTGAAAGACGGAACCGAAGTGGAGGTCGTGTCTGAAGAGGAGTTATTCAAAGAGGATTAAGGAGGAGTTTGCCCGTGGATGATCCCCTGATCCTTTATATAGAGACCGCCACCGACCGCTGCTCGGTGGCACTTGCCAAGGGAAAGGAGCTGCTCGCCTCGGCCGAGAGCGGACCCGAACGCTCCCATGCACGCCTTCTGAACAGATTCATTCGCACGACACTTTCCGATGCCGGGAAGAAACTTCAAGAGATCGACGCAGTGGCCGTGGGGAAAGGCCCGGGATCATATACCGGTCTCCGGATCGGGGTATCCACAGCCAAAGGGATCGCCTACGCCCTGGAAAAACCGATCTTATCCACAGGTACCCTGGTGAATATGGCCTATGGTGCGGTGGAACATCCGGAGGTGTTAAAACTGCGTCATAACCATGGGAACAGGCTTATCCTCTGTTCCATGCTGGACGCCCGCCGCATGGAAGTCTATTCAGAATTTTTCAGTTTCGGACTGGAACCGGTGAGGGAAGTATCGGCCGACATCATAGAACCCGGCAGCTACAAAGAGATCCTGGAGAACCACCCTGTCTGCTTTTTCGGAAACGGATCGGAAAAGTGCAGCGGGGTGCTGGAACATCCCCATGCCCTTTTCATAGACAATATCCACCCATCGGCCCGGAATATGGTGAAACCGGTACTGGACAGATTCCGGAAAGAAATGTTTGAAGATGTGGCCTACTTCGAACCCTTCTACCTGAAAGACTTTATCGCCACCGCGCCGAAGAAAAAGGTGATCTGACGGGTCATGCAATCCCGCATTATATTGATATATTTACCATCATAATTTGCAGATATGGCAACTACAGCAGATTTCAGGAACGGATTATGCATCGAATATAACGATGACCTGTATGCGATCGTACAGTTCCAGCACGTTAAGCCGGGGAAGGGACCTGCGTTTGTACGCACGAAACTGAAAAGTCTTACCACAGGGAAGGTGATAGAGAACACTTTTGCCGCCGGAGTGAAAGTGACCACGGCGAGGGTGGAGAGGCGGCCCCACCAGTACCTCTATACCGACGACCTGGGGGCCCATTTCATGCACCTGGAGACATTCGAGCAAATCTCCCTCCAGACGGAGATGATCGAGAATGCCGACCTCATGAAGGAGGGACAGTACGTCGAGATCGTGGTGCACGCCGATACCGAAACCCCCCTGTCGGTCGACCTGCCGCCGTTCGTAGAACTCGAAGTGACCTATACTGAACCGGGCGAAAAAGGAAACACCGCTTCCACCTCTGCCCAGAAACCGGCGGAACTGGAGACCGGGGCCAGCATCATGGTGCCCCTTTTCATCGATAATGGAGAGATGATCAAGGTGGATACCCGGGATCGTTCCTATTCAGAGCGGGTCAAAAAATAGGTCTATCATGGGTAAATTCTCCGAAAACCGGCTGAAAGTATCCACATTCAAACTGAATGCCCTGCTGGATATCACTCTGGCAATCAATGACAACGTATCGACCAGTGAGTTGATACGGCGGTACGAGAAACTACTCACCGACGACCTCGATATCGGGAAGGTCATCGTGCTGAAATACTCCGATAAATGGGAATGTCTGCTGAATTCGGGTTATGGCAATGAGTTCTTCAATCAGGTGAATATCGAGCGTGACCTGCTGCCGTTTGACGAAATTTCATTTATCACGTCCGAACCCCAGCATTTTCCGGAGCTGGTCGATATAGTGATCCCCGTTTCCCATAAAGACAAGGCCATCGCCTATGTGCTGATCGGGGATATCGACGAGGAAGGGGAAGGGGTCAGTCCCATCATCAAGCACCTGCGTTTCATACAAACCCTTTCCAACATCATCACTGTCGCCATCGAAAACAAGCGGCTGTTCCAGGAAACCCTGCGGCAGGAAGCCCTGAAAAGAGAGATGGAACTGGCCAGCCGGATGCAGACCATGCTCATCCCGGAGAGGGAGAAACTTCCCTCCAACGGTTTCATCCGCATGAAAGCATTCTACCACCCCCATTTCGATGTGGGCGGCGATTACTATGATGTGATCGACCTGGGTCCGGAGGAGGTCGGATTCTGCATCGCAGACGTTTCCGGAAAGGGGATCTCCGCAGCCATACTGATGTCCAATTTCCAGGCCAACCTGAGGGCGCTTTTCGCGCCCGACCAGACATTGACCGACACGCTTATCAGGCTGAATGAACGGGTGATGAACAGTGCGAAGGGCGAAAAATTCATCACTCTTTTCATTGCCCGGTATCATTTCTCCACCCGGGAATTGAAATATGTGAATGCCGGGCACAACCCGCCCTTCCTCTTTGAACCGGGCTCCGGGATGCTGACCACACTCTCCAGCGGTTGTGTGGGAATGGGAATGCTGGACGAGCTGCCTTTCGTCAATGAAGCTGTTCTGAAACTGGAAAAGCCCGCCAAACTCTTCTGTTATACCGATGGGCTGGTGGAAGTGATCCACGAATCGGGGGTCTCCTTCGGTACGGAAGATCTGGAGAGGGAGCTCTCCAACGACAAACCGCTGGAAGAGAATATCCTAGCCATTATCGACCGCCAGAAAATCATGGAAGGATCGGCGGCCATCTTCGACGATATCTCCATTATCGGAGCGGAATTTCCCGGAAAGAACGGTTTTTAGACCAGTCTCTGATACTCGGGATGAGACTCCTCACTCTCCTTCCTGTGATACACATCCATGGCCACCAGCATGGCGGTATAGCCCCAGAACAGCACCGACAGCTTATCGGTATCCAGGAAATTATTCAGGAACCCGTGAAGGTAATAGGAGATAAGCCCCACCAGAACAGCCAGTGCGAATACCCGGACCGATTTCCGGCTGGAGGTCCGGTACACCCTGATACCTGTATAAATGGTGGTCACCACCACCAGAAGGATGCCGACGAGTCCGAGGAACCCCTGTTCTGAAAGCGGCCCCAGGTATTCGCTGTGGGCATTCCCCATATCACCGAAATCGGTGCTGATCCGGGTCTTCTCATAGGAGCGCTGGTAGGGAGCATATTCGAACTGGTAGGTTCCCGGACCGAATCCGAAGACCGGTTTATCCCTGAACATCCTCCAGGCACAACTCCACCGGTTGATCCGTTCCAGATTCGACTGATCGGTGGAGATATTGGATATGGACTGGATATGTTCGTTGAAATCGCTCGAAGACTCCACCCGGTTCTGCTCCAGCCGGACCATCATATCGGTCCATATGGAGAACAGAAAGACCACCAGGATCAGTCCCCCGGCCAGGACCAGTTCCAACCGGATCTTCAGCTTGATGATCACCCATACCCCCAGAGCGGCCAGCAAACTGAGCCAGGCTGCCCGCGTGTAGGAGACCACCAGGGCAAAAATATAGAGCAGGATCAGAAGGGCCATCAGGAATCTGATATTCGCCTCACTGCGCCTGATCAGCAGGAACAATCCTGCCAGCACCGGAAGAAGAAAGGCGAGAATGGCCCCGTAGGAGGTGTGATCGCTGTAAAACGGTTTTGAGACACTGTGGGCCATCACCTGGTTGTTCAATCCGTACTGGGCATGGTTGACGATGGTATAGATGATAACCCCGGTAAATGCGATTACGATGAGCCACACATAGGTGTGCATATTCTTCTCCTTCCGGAAAAGCTGGGTGGCCAGCAGGTAGAACCCCACGATGAACCAGAGTCTGGAGGCCAGCAACTTAAAGGATACCAGCGGATCGGTGCTGGTGAGGCTGGTGATGAACATCCAGGCCAGGTGGAAATAGATTGCCAGGGTGACCGGATGTCGCAGCACCCGGAGATCGATCCGGTCGCCCATCAGGTATTTCATTATGTACAAAAGGAGGAGTCCGGCCAGCAGCGGTTCGGTGGGAAGATACATATCGACAGAGAGCCCCTCCGCCAGCTGGCTCAGCTTAATCGATACCGGCACAAAGAATACAATGGCCAGCAGGTACTTGTCGACCGAAACTATGGCCAGCGCAATGAAAAGGAGCACCACCGGCAACAGGGGAACCAGAAAGATCTCAAAGTAGACCATAATGGCATTCAGGGCCACAAATGAGCCCAGTATCCCCCATAGGAGGGCTTTCGGGTATCGAGCCTGGATCCCTGCGATCATTCTTCTTCCTTCAGTGTGGCTACCCGGCTGCGGATATTATCGATCACGATCAGCACGATCAGGGCCAGCAACAGGGCCGAAAAGGTAGAAACGATCACGATCAGTGATTTTTTGGGATATGCCTTCTTCTCGGGCGGAAAAGCCTCCTCCACCACGAATTTATGAGGCAGGTTCTGCTCGTACTCCAGCCTTGTCTCTTTGTAACGCAACCTCAGGTTGGTCACCAGCGAAGCCTCATTCCGTACCAGGGTATATAGAGAAACATAAGAGGCCCAGTCATCGGCCAGTGCATGGACCATGTCCACCAGCAGGTCTTCGCCCGATTTCCCACGGATCTGCCCGGTCAGCTGGTTACTGATCATGTTCAGGGAATCCCTCAGCTCTTTCAGTTTCACCTCAGATTCTCTGAACTCATTCTCCACCAGCTGCATGGCTTCAATGGTACGCACCTTTTTCATTTTGTTGTACACCGTATCCACCAGGTCGGAAATATTGTTGGCGATCTGGGCGGCCAGTTCAGGATCTTTATCCATGACCGAGATCTCCACCGACATGAACTCGGTGAGCCTGAAGTTAATGTTCGAGCGGTACTGCTCATAAAGCTCCGTTCTCGGATACTTTCCCTCCGGATCAATCTCATAATGCTCCATCAGATTGTACTTGTCGATGATCCGGGTACGGATCGGTTCCGAATTGAGGACCTGCAGCAGCTGCTCGGCCTCCTCCTCTTCACCGAAACCATACACATTGTCGCCCGACCAGCGGTTGACCAGCAATTCCTTCGACACATTGGTGTTCTGAGCGGGGAACATGATCACATTGGCTTCGTACATGGGTGTGATCATCAGCGACACGGCTATGGAGGTGATCCCGGCCAGGAAACCCACCAACAGCAGCACCACCCGCTTGTTCCAGATGTAGATCAGCAGGTCGACTGAATTGAAATTGTACCCTGATTTCTGATTTGTTGCCATTTTTCTTTGGTTTATAATGCGTTCACCCTGATCAGAAAGTAATTCTTCTTCCCTTTCTGGATCAGCAGATATTTCTGGTTAATGAAATCCTCTTTCGTGACCCGGTGGGCGGGATCGGTCACCTTCTCTTTATTGATGCTCAGTCCCCCGCCGGTGATCATCCGCCGGGCCTCTCCCCTGGATGTGAAGACTCCGGTCTTTTCCGCCAGGAGCTCCAGCACATCCAAATCCATCTCCGCTGCGGGGATCTCGAATTGCGGCACTCCCTCAAAGACGGAAAGGAAAATCGATTCGGGCAATTTCCTGAGCGATTCGGTGGTCCCCCGGCCAAAAAGGATCCCCGATGCCTCTACGGCCATTTCGAAATCCTGGCTGGAGTGGACCATCACAGTCACCTCCTCGGCCAGCCGCTTCTGCATGATCCGCTCATGAGGGGTCGCGGCATGCTCCGAGGCAAGGTTTCCGATCTCTTCTTTGGAAAGCATGGTGAAGATCTTCAGGTACTTCTCCGCGTCCTCGTCCGACACGTTCAGCCAGAACTGGTAGAACTTGTAGGGAGAGGTCCGTCCGGGATCGAGCCACACGTTCCCCTCCTCGGTCTTCCCGAATTTCCCTCCGTCCGATTTGGTGATCAGCGGACAGGTCAGCGCATAGGCCTCTCCTCCGTCGATCCTTCTGATCAGTTCGGTTCCGGTGACGATGTTGCCCCACTGGTCGGACCCTCCCATCTGGAGCCTGCATCCCTGTTCCCTGTATAGAACCAGGAAATCGTAACCCTGCACCAGCTGGTAGGTGAATTCGGTAAAGGACATGCCCGACTTGCTCTCGGCACCCAGTCGTTTTTTCACCGAGTCCTTGGCCATCATGTAATTGACCGTGATGTGTTTGCCGATATCGCGAATGAATCCCAAAAACGTATACTCCTTCATCCAGTCGTAATTGTTCACCATCAGTGCCCTGTTGGGCCTGTCGGTCTCAAAGTCGAGGAAACGGGCGATCTGCTCCCTGAGGGCCTCCTGGTTCCTTCGCAGGGTGGGTTCGTCAAGCAGATTTCTTTCCTGAGACTTTCCGCTGGGATCACCGATCATCCCGGTGGCCCCGCCCACCAGCGCAATGGGACGATGACCGGCATTCTGCAGGTGTTTAAGCATCATCACACCCACCAGGTGACCGATGTGGAGAGAATCGGCGGTCGGGTCGATCCCCACGTAAGCCGAGACCATCTCCCTGTCCAGCATCTCCTCCGTGCCCGGCATTATGTCGTGGATCATTCCCCTCCACCTGAGCTCTTCGACAAAATTCATGCGCAATCGGTTATCACATATGGACCTCCACGGTCCGCTCTTTCTTTCCTTCCCGGGGCACGTACTCCTTCCAGTCTTCCCTTTTCAGGTAGGGGAACACCGCGGGAGCCAGTGCCGACAGGGGCTTATAAAACAGGGAGCCCTCGATATGCTCCTTCCGGATGATCTCTTTTTGCTCATTGATCTCGTTCAGCGGCCAGAGGATGATGCTGATCACAAACGCGGTCACCAGCACTCCGAAAGCCATCCCCAGCAAGCGGTTCACGAAACTGAGGGCCACTGCACGGACCAGCCGCTCGACCAGATATGCCACCAGGTGAACCACCAGGACGATCGCCACGAATGCCACCGAAAATGCGATCACATTCATGTACTGCGGGGCAATCACGAAGAGCGAGTCGAGCATGGATGCCACCACCGGCCTCAACTGCATCGCCCCCACGATCCCCAGCACCAGGGCAGCCAGGGAAGCGATCATGTGGATCAATCCTTTTCTGAAACCTCTGTAAAGTGCAAATAACAATGGAATCAGAAATATGAGATCAAGGAAATTCATCCCAGCGGCATAAAATGCCACAAATTAAAGTAAAACTTTGGAAAATCGAATACATCATACTTGGGTTGGAACGAAAAAAAGCGGATATTTATTTGTGATGGAAATCAGAAAATTCAGATCCGGTTACGATCTGGAGCTCATTCCGGCTTCGCATGAAGGGATCGCCCTGGGCGACCTGGTATGGGATCCTATTTTCGCCTCCCCCGAATTCTCCCATAAAGGGATGCCCAACACGATCTATACCGCTTTCCTGGATGCGGGACTCATCGACCATGCCCAGTGGGATCAGTTCAGAAAGGAAAACCTGGACACCCCCCTGAGAGATGCCTTGCTGGCCTCCCGTACGGTGGATGTGGAGGTGGAGTTTGTCAATGAGTTGCAACATCCTCAGATCGGGCTCATCACCGGCGACTTCCTGGCCGAACAGTTGAGCAAATTCACCTTCAGCGACCTCCAGATGCGGGCCATGGATAACCTCATGAGGATCAAGATCGATCAGTTCCTGGAGGAAATGCGGGCCAACCGGTGGAGAGAGTATGACGGACGCATCCGGCGGGTCTTCATGATCACCGAGCTTTACTACGGCACCATCCGTATGGTGGTGGAGAAACAATACAGTGCCGAACTGGATGCGATCCTTCATCACACGAAACTGGAGGCACTCAGCCGGTCGGAGGGGAGCCATGCCGTGGAGTATGAGTTTTCCCACAGCAATGTCCCGTTCGCCATGCGCATCGAGCGGATCCGCACCTTCAACGGTTGATGAGCTTTCAGGGAATCAGACCGGTCACATCCTTCAGCTTTTCCACCCGGAGATACCGCTCCGATTGCGGTTCATTTTCCACCTCCTCGTGTGCCCAGGTGGTATGGAATGGAACGTAAAGGGCCCACGAACCCAGATTCAGCGGGGGGATGATATCGGATTTCAGGGAATTCCCGATCATCAGAAATTCGCCTGGCCGTATGTCGAGGTGACTGAGCAACTGTATATAGTTCTGCTCCCTTTTGTCGCTCATGACCTCGATGTGGTGAAAGTAGGAAGAGATGCTGGAGAGTTTCATCTTTCGCTCCTGGTCGAGAAGGTCCCCCTTGGTGGCCACGATCAGCCGGTATCGGGGAGCCAAGTGCTCCAGAACAGGCTTCACATCCTCCAGCAACTCGATGGGACGGATCAGCATCTCCTTGCCGATTCCGATCAACTCTTCGATGGTGGAAGTCGAAACATTTCCTGAGGTGAGACGGATGGCACATTCGACCATGGAAAGCATAAAGGATTTGATCCCGTAACCGTAGAGGGGAAGGTTGGAGATCTCGGTCCGGAACAACTCCACCGAAATGTCCTCCTCCACCCCGTAAGACCCGATCAGTTCTGCGAAACGCTGTTCGGCCTCCCGGTAGTAGGGTTCGTTCACCCAGAGCGTATCATCGGCATCAAAACCGATCACTTTGATGGTTTCGGGTATCAACAGTGAGGATTTGGCTACCAAAGGTAGTCATTCCCCGGTATTCCCCAGGTCCCTGGGAAATATCTCCTCTCTCGATACGGTCATGCTCCGAATGGCGGCCCGGGCACTGGTTTGACCGGGCTTACCGGATTCATCCGGAAAGAATCCGAGACCGGTGAGCCTTCCGCTGACTGCCGATCCCGAATCGATATCGATCGAAACGATGCTCCCTGTTACCGGATCTCTCCTGATACACAGATCGTTGTCGACAAAGAAGAACTGTTGTTTCCTCCGTCCCCACAACATTCTTCTGAGTTTCATGACAGGAGTGTGGCCGTGAACCACCAGGTAGCCGGTCCAGCCGTCCGGGTCACTTCGGAAGAATCCCTCCCGGACCCATACAAAGGAATCTCCCGGATCGATATGGTTTTCCAGCATATACCTGCTGAGATCCCGGTAATTCCGGATGGAAAACTGGTCGGCAAGAGGAATGGCCGGGGAGATCCCCGCGTGAGTGGCCAGCACTGCTAACTCGCTGTTCAACGGGAATACGTGATTCATCTGCAGGTTTCTGAAAAACTCCAGATAGGCCGGATCCAGGTCCGACTGCAGGGTGAAGAAACTGGTGGCACCGAACGACCGGAGCGTGGCCTCGCCTCCGTTGTAATACCAGAGCTCTACCGGGCTCTGCCCGTACCCCATGTCCTCCAGAGCATTTATCAGCATCATTTCGTGATTGCCCATCAGGCAATGGACCGGCAACTTCAGTTCCAGGATCCGGTCAACCACCTGCCTGGAAGCAGGTCCCCGGTCGATGTAATCTCCGACGAAGATCAGTGCTTCCGGATCCCCCGGGAGAATATGTTCCAGCAGCCGGTCGAGCAAGCCGACCTCTCCGTGTATGTCTCCGATGATCCAGTAGTTCTTCATGTTTCCCATGGGGTTGCCACAATGAGGCTGAAATAATCAGGCTGCATAAGATATAAAAATTCTATTTTTATGCCATGCGGCTCACAGTAAGACAAAGGTTCGGACTGATCACCTTTTTTCTTTTACTCATCGCCTCCTACCTGGTCACCACAGAGCCATGGAAGAAGCGGACGGAAGAGCTGAAGACCGCGGTGTCACCGGAGCCCCCCATGGAGATCACCCTCGCCTGGGAGGGACTTTCCACGGGGCACCCGATCTCATTCTCATCCGATACCGTCCGCTCGTTCACCGGATTCGATCTGGCTTATAATGAGAAGTATGAACAGGCTTCCTGGGTAGCATACATACTCACCCGGCGGGAGGTGGAAGAGGGGGCATTCGACCGGACCGGGGATTTCCGTCCCGATACCGCCCTGCTTACCGGATCGGCTTCACTAAAAGATTACCGGGGGTCCGGGTTCGACCGGGGTCACCTGGCACCGGCGGGAGATATGAAATGGAGCCTGGCCGCCATGAGCGAATCGTTCCTTCTTTCCAACATGAGTCCGCAGCACGCCTCCTTCAACCGGGGGGTGTGGAGGCGGCTGGAAGAGCAGGTCAGGGAGTGGGCCGTGGAAAAGGAGAGCCTGTATGTGATCACGGGCCCGGTGCTCACCGTGGTCGATTCGACCATCGGTGAGAATGAAATAGGGGTGCCCAAAGCCTACTTCAAAGTCCTGGCAGATCTCTCGCCGCCCTCCCACTCATTTATCGCTTTTCTGCTTCCCCATCAAGGATCCTCCTCTCCGTTGATGAATTTCTCCGTATCGGTCGACTCCCTGGAACAGGCCACCGGACTCGACTTTTTTGCTTCCGCCCCCGATCAGGAGATGATCGAATGGCTCGAAGCGAGAGTACCGCATGAAGAGTGGCCGGAATAGGTGTTTGATGAAAAGTTATAAATGAGTGCCGTCCATACATTCAGCTACATCGCCTTTTACGATCTCGATCATACGATCCTGACCGGAAACAGCGCCACACACCTGGTGGAAGAGGCCAGAAAACGGGGAGTCATGAACCCCGGGCAGTACAGACATGCGGTGTATCTTTCCATTCTTTACAAACTCGGGATCGGCGATCCTTCCAGGATGATCACCCGGATGCTCTCCTGGCTCAGGGGGTTACCCGAACCGATGGTGCACCGGCTGTGCGACGAAGTGTTCCGGGAAGACCTGGAGAAGACCATCCGGCCCGAGATCCTCGAAGCGATACAGATGCACCGGCGGCGGAACGGGGCCAATGTACTGCTCTCCTCCGCCACCTCGCCCGTCTGCGGACCCATCTCCGGACACCTCCGGCTGGACGACATGATATGCACCTTCCTGGAAACGGAAAACGGCCGCTTTACCGGGAGGACCACTGGACGGCTGGTGTACGGAATGGAGAAGAAGGTCCGGATGCTCGCCTATTGCAGACAATACGGGCAGGACCCTTCGAAAGCCTATTATTACGGGGATTCCTTTACCGATCAATACGTGATGGAGGCGGTTGGCTTCCCGGTGGCCGTCTCTCCCGACCGGAGACTGCTGAAGATCGCCCTTAAAAAGAATTGGCCGGTGCTGGTCAACGACCGGTAAACTACCCTCAGCTCCGGGTCCGGAGCTACACCTTCGACAGAAAAATTCCCGTTCAGCACCCTGTTCTTCCCGTTCGTCATCTCTTTTTTCCTGATGGAGTTGCAGACAGATAGATTTGTCTTCAGAACCTAAATCAACATTTGTCATGAAATCAGTTTCAATTGCATGGATCATACTCACTACCCTTCTGGGACAGATCACCGCCCAGGTCAATTACAACCAGACCATCCGCGGCACGGTGGTGGACGCGGTTACCGGGTACCCGCTCATAGGGGCTACCGTGGTCCTGATCGATTCGGATCCCATACTTGGCGCCACTACGGATATCGACGGGCAGTTTGTTCTGGAAGAGGTGCCCCTGGGCCGTCAGAGCATCGAAGTACGGTATATCGGCTATGCCAGCAGGGTGATCCCCAATCTGTATGTATCCTCCGGCAAGGAGATCCAGCTGGAGATCCGGCTGGAGGAAAACGCCATGGATATGGAAGAGGTGGTGGTCCGCTATGAAAAGCGAAAGGACCAGGCTCAGAATGAAATGGCCCTGGTCAGTTCCCGTACCTTCTCGGTGGAAGAGACTGAACGGTTTGCCGGCAGCCTGGGGGATCCGGCCCGCATGGTGGCCAACTATGCAGGAGTGATGACCCACAATGACTCCAGGAACGATATCATCATCCGGGGGAACTCTCCCATCGGTGTATTATGGAGGCTGGAGGGAGTGGAGATCCCCAATCCCAATCATTTCGGAGCGCTGGGAACCACCGGCGGACCCGTAAGCATGGTGAACAACAACCTGCTGAAGAACTCCGATTTTCTCACCGGAGCTTTCCCGGCCGAGTTCGGCAATGCCACCTCCGGCGTATTCGACCTGAACATGCGGTCGGGGAACAACAGCAGACATGAATTTTTAGGACAGATCGGATTCAACGGTTTCGAGGCCGGCGCCGAGGGACCTCTGTTCAGCGTCGGAGAGACCCAGAAAGCCAGCTACCTGGCCAATTACCGGTACTCCACACTGGGATTGCTTCACCAGATCGGATTCAACGTGGGGACCGGCGATGCGGTACCTCAATACCAGGACCTCACTTTCCTGGTCGACCTGCCCGGCACCCGGCTGGGAAGATGGAAGGCCTTCGGCCTCTGGGGAACGAGCCACATCGAACTGGGCAGGGAGCCCGGCGATACGACGGCCAATTCCTATAATCCGCGGGGCACCGCCACCGATTTTGGTTCCGATCTGGCCGTGGCAGGGCTCTCCAACACGTACTTCTTCAACCCGAAAGTACGGTTGCAGACCACCCTCTCCTATCAGCGGACCGGGGCCACCACCGTGCTTGATTCCACCAGGAACAACGGCGAGGTGGTTACCCCTTTTGTCAGAAACAATGGCAGGGAGGAAAAATATTCCATTTCCGCCCAGCTCCGCCATAAAATCAGCCCGCGGGATCATTACAGCGTGGGACTAATCTTCGACCGGTTCGACATCCGGTATGCTGACAGTATCAACCTTCCTGAATACGATGGCTTTATCACCACCAACGATATCAGCGGCCAGATGCACCTGGTCCGTGCATATGGTCAGTGGCACCATTCGTTCAGCAACCATCTCAGCGGATACGCCGGCATCCACCTTCAACATTTCGGCCTGAACGGGGAGACCTCCTACGAACCCCGGCTGGCATTGACCTGGAAGCCGGGAACAAGGGGCACCTTCAGCCTGGGATACGGACTGCACAGCCAGATCCAGCCTAAATCGGTATACTTCTACCAGACCTACGATGAAGATACCGACAGTTATCATACCACCAACGAGGATCTGGGATACACCAGATCGCATCACCTGGTGCTGGGATACAACCACGCCCTCAGCCAGGATTTCCGGATCAAGGCCGAAACATACTATCAATATCTTTTCAGCGTTCCGGTCAGTGAAAGCTTCGGAGAATTCTCCCTGATCAACGCAGGGGATTTCTTCGCCATCAACAATGTGGAAAACCTGATAAACGAGGGGACCGGAGAGAACTACGGGGTGGAGCTCACAGTGGAGAAGTTTCTCAGTAAGGGATACTATTTCCTCTTCACAGCTTCTTTATTCGATTCAAATTATACAGGCGGGGACGGGATCACCAGAAATACTGCATTCAACGGCAACTATGTCTTCAATCTGCTGGGAGGTTACGAACGAAAACTCGGAAAAAAGACCTACCTTACCGTTGATTTAAAAGGGGTGCTTGCCGGGGGAAGACGGTATGTTCCCATCGACGCGAAGGCCTCCATGGAAGAGGGGATGGAGATCAGGGACTGGAGCAGGGCATTTGAGGACCGCTACAATGATTACTTCCGGACCGACTTGCGGCTCGGACTGAAGATCAACTACCGCCGGTTCAGCCAGGAATGGGCCATCGACTTCCAGAACCTGACCGGATACCGGAGTCTGTTCATGGAGGGTATCGATCTGGACACGGGCGAGATATACGAAGTTTACCAGCAGGGATTCTATCCCATGTTCCTCTACCGGATCCAGTTTTAATCCATGCGCGCCATGGTAAGGTTAGAACTGCAGACCAAAAAGGATCCCATTCACATCCTCCTGATCCTGGTCGCCGTTTTCCTGGCGGTCGGATCGGGATCTATTTGGCTGGGCCTCCGGACAGGGATCCGTTTTCTTCTTTCGTTGGGTCACATTGTGATCATCACCGGGGGGCTCTGGCTGATCTGCCGGACCTATGTGAAGTATCTCTGGAGAAAATACCCCTGGGAAACCTACCCGGTAATCCATATTGTGCTGGAGGTGATCGGAATCGGGGTACTCACCACTATCTACAGCAGCGTCCTCTACATGGTGGAATTGCGCCTCGGGATTTTTTCTCCGTCGGATTCGATCGCACTGCAGGCGTTTGTCACCCTGCTGATCACCTACCTGATCACCGGCATCCATGAAATGGTCTTTTTCTATAACCAGTGGATCTATAACTTTTCCAGGTCGGTCAGGCTCGAGAAGGATCATATCGAAGCAAAATACGAGACACTGAAGACCCAGGTGAATCCCCACTTCCTGTTCAACAGCCTGAACAGCCTCACGCATATGGTGGATGATAATCCCCGGGCGGTGGAGTATATCCGTAACCTTTCTGAATTTCTCCGTTACATGCTGGGTAACCGGAACAGGGACCTGGTGTATGTGAAGGACGAACTGGAGGTCCTCCAACATTATCTGGAGTTGCAGCATTCGAGATTTTTGGATAACCTGAAGGTGGAGATAAAGGTGCCCGAGAAATACCAACTATATACCCTTCCGCTTCTGGCCCTGCAGATGCTGGTAGAGAACTGTATTAAGCACAATGTGATCTCCTCCGAAAAACCGCTTATTATTTCCATTGCTGCAGAGAATGAGCGGCTGATGGTGCGAAATAATCTTCAGCGAAAAACCAGGGTCGATTCCACCGGACACGGATTACGTAACCTGGTCGAACGGTACCACCATTTTACGGTCCGGGAGGTTCGGATTCGCGAGACGGACCGGGAGTACTCGGTTTCGATCCCCCTGTTGATCATAGAATTGTAAATGCCCCGTGAGTTTGATCAGGACCGTTATCATAGAGGACGAAATTCCGGCTGCGCTGCGCCTGCAGAAGCTGCTGAAAGAGGTGGAGCCGGGAATACAGGTGGAAACCGTCCTGGAGAGTGTATCGGGATCCATCCGCTGGCTGTCCGAACATCCGCCTCCCGATCTCCTGATGCTGGACATCCAGCTGGCCGACGGTCTTAGTTTCGAGATCTTCCGGGAGGTTTCCATCGATTCCTTTGTCATCTTCACCACCGCCTACGATGAATACGCCATCAAAGCGTTCGAGCTCAACAGTGTGGATTACCTGTTAAAGCCGGTCGACAGGAAGAAGCTGGCACAGGCCATCAGTAAGCTGGAACGATTGCGGGGTGCCGGTCAGGGAATCAACATTCACGCCCTGATGGAAGCGATGGAACGCGACAGGAAACGATACAAGGAGCGCTTTGTGATCAATATGGGGTCTGCCATCCGTTCCATAGAGGCCGGCCGGATCGCCTATTTCTATACCATGGAAAAGAGCACGTACCTGTGCACCGACCAGGACCGTCACTTTCCGGTGGATCATTCCCTCGACCGCCTGGAGGAACTCCTGGACCCGAATGAATTCTTCCGGATCAACAGGCAGTACACCATCAGTTACCGGGCCATTGAAAAGATCAACGTACTTTCAAAGAGCAGGATCTCCGTGCAGACCCGCCCCGCCACCAGTGAACCCCTCCTGGTGGCCACCGCCCGGACCCATAGTTTTAGGCAGTGGCTGGACCGGTAATTGTTTTTTTCATAACTTCTGTGATCCGGTAAATCCCCACTTATGAAAACTTTTTTGTACACTTTTCTGATCCTTATGACGGGTCAGACTGCATGGCTGAACGGCCAGCTTCCCGGCAAACTGCTCCTGGAAAGAACGGATGAACCGGTGGAAAAGGCCTTTACGATCCTGAAACCGAAGGGATGGATCGCAGAAGGGGGTATTGTCCGCTGGGATCCTGTCACTTCCGGAGGGGCGGCCAACGCCATTGAAGCCAAGATCGATTTCACCCTGAAAAGTGACCATAAGGGCAGTGTGATGATCCACTGGTTCCCCGATATTTACTACGTAGACCTGTCCGGATCCTATGTGGCCGGAATGTTTCCGGAAGGGAGCACCTATAACGGAATGCCGGTCCTGCGCAAACTGACCGCCCCCTGGTACATCACCCAATACCTGGCCCCCACCCTGCATCAGGGCGCGGACCTGGAGATAGTCAATTCCAGGGAATTACCTGAAATCGTGAAGCTCTGCCAGCAGCTCGATCCTGTAAAGGAGATGGGCTGTCAGTATTCGGCCGCTGTGATCGATTACCGCTTCACAGAGAACGGGATCCGTTATCTGGAAAGGGTCTTTGCCATCGTTCAGGATATGGGCCCCTACACGGCCGGTATGTGGAAAAACCGGAATACCGTGATCGTGAGGGCACCGGAGTCCCGGTTCAGTGAGTGGGAGCCGGTCTTCAGGGAGATCGCCGAATCGGTTCAGCTTAGTCCTGTATGGATCGAAGGGGAACTCAAGGGGCAGATGCAGAGGGGCAATACCATGATCCGTACCATGGAAGATGTACACCGTATCGGTGAAGAAATGCAGAAAGGACATGCCAGGACCAATGCTCAGATCAATCACCAGGCCTACCTCTATCTTACCGATCAGGAGGACTACCTGAACCCTCACTCTGGAGAGGTGGAAAGGGGCACCAACCAGTGGGACCATCGCTGGGTCGATGATCTGGGGAATGTGATCTATACCGACAATGAAGAATACAATCCCAACCTGGACCTGGAGCTGCAGATGGACGGGTTCCGCAGAAGCAGGGTAGTCAGGCAATAGTGATCCGCCCTTGATCCCGGACTTGTGAATTTCAGTAGGATGGCTTATTTTTAATGATTCCAAATAATGGACTCGTCAGCAAAAACCAGCAGATATGAACAAGAAAGCAGACCTGAAAGGCAACGGCGAAATCTTCCACCCCGATCCCTCGGTGGTGGAACATGCACGGATTAAAGAATACGACACTCTTTACCGGGAATCGGTCTCCGACCGTGAAGGATTCTGGAGCAGAGAGGCCGACGAACTTTCGTGGTACAAAAAATGGGACCGTGTCCTGGATGACTCCGGCAAACCCTTCTATCAATGGTTCGTGGGGGGGAAACTCAATATCGTGGCCAACGCCATCGACCGTCATCTGGTCACAGAGACCAAGAACAAACTGGCGCTGATCTGGGAAGGGGAACCCGGCGATGTGAGGACATTTTCCTATTTCGCACTGAACCGCGAAGTCTCCAAATTCGCCAATGTGCTAAAGGCAATGGGTGCCAGAAAGGGCGATATTATAACGATCTACATGCCCCAGATCCCCGAGATCATTATCGCCATGCTGGCCTGTGCCAAGATCGGTGCCGCACACAGTGTGGTCTACGGTGGATTCAGCGTGGAGGCGCTGGCCGAAAGGATCGCCGATGCCCACAGCCGGATCCTGATTACCGCCGACGGAGGATACCGCCGGGGAAAACCGAGCAGGCTGAAAGCCATTGCCGACGAAGCCATGCGGAGATCACCCACCATCGATGTCTGTATTACGGTGAAAAGGACCGGCGAGGATTGCTATATGGAGAACGACCGCGACTTCTGGTGGCACGATTTGATGGGAATGCCGATTGCCGCCTACCGTTGTGAGACCGAGCAGACCGACGCGGAAGACCCCCTGTTCGTACTATATACCAGCGGCACCACCGGTAAACCCAAAGGACTGGTCCATACACACGCCGGATACTCTGTATACGCTGCCTCCACCTATAAGTACGTTTTCGACATCCGTCCCGAGGACCGCTGGTGGTGCGCCGCCGATCCGGGCTGGATAACCGGCCACTCCTATATTGTATACGGTCCGCTGATCAACGGAGCCACCATTATGCTCTATGAGGGTGCGCCCAATCATCCCTATCCCAACCGGTGGTGGCAGATGATCGAAAAATACGGTGTCAGTATTTTCTATACCTCACCCACCGCCATCCGGGGATTGATGCGATACGGGGCATCCTGGGCCGATAAACATGACCTGAGCTCACTTCGCCTGCTCGGATCGGTGGGAGAACCGATCAATCCCGAGGCGTGGAAATGGTATTACGAGGTGATCGGAAAAAGCCGCTGTCCCATCATGGATACCTGGTGGCAAACCGAAACCGGGGGTTTCATGATCACCCCGCTGCCCGTCACCCCCCTGAAGCCCGGATCGGCCACCCTCCCCTTCTTCGGGAATGAGGTGGCAGTGGTGGATGAGGTGGGAAAAGAGGTGGAGACCGGTGCCGAAGGAACCCTGGTGATCAAGAATCCCTGGCCGGGCATGGCCCGCACCATCCTGGGCGATCCCGACCGGTTTATTGAAAAATACTGGAAACAGTATGAGAAGCAGGGTTGGTATCTGACCGGTGATTCGGCCAAGCTGGATTCCGACGGATATGTATGGATCATCGGCCGGAACGATGACGTGCTGAAGGTAAGCGGATACCGGCTGGGATCGGCCGAGATCGAAAGTGCTCTGGTGAGTCATCCTGCGGTGACCGAAGCGGCGGCCATCGGCCTTCCCGATAACCTGAAGGGTAACATTATCCACGCCACGGTGATCCTGAAGGACGGATTCTCCGCCTCGGACGAGCTGGCCAATGAACTGAAACAGCATGTGGACAGTGAGATCGGTCCCATCGCACGGCCCGCTTTCATCGTATTTGCGGATGCACTTCCCAAGACCCGGAGCGGAAAGATCATGCGCCGTGTTCTGAAGGCCAGGGTTCTGGGACAGGAGGAGGGGGACCTGACCACGCTGGAAGAATAGTCCGGGACATTCCCCGGCGGAATTTTTTACGGCGGAAAGGGGCGCTCTTTTAATTGAATTGCATAAATTAGGGCTCCCTGAAACCAGCATATGAATATCATTGAACTTTCCGGTGTCACCAAGACCTTCGGATCGGTAACAGCCGTAAACGATCTCTCGCTCGATGTACCCAAAGGGAGCATCTACGGCTTCATCGGTCCCAATGGTTCCGGCAAAACCACCACCATCCGCATGATCATGAAGATCATGTATCCCGATCGCGGCAGGATCCTTATCAACGGCAGGGAACTGGATTCCCGGCGGCTCAGCAATGTGGGCTATCTGCCCGAGGATCGGGGACTTTACAAGAAAATGAAGCTGGGCGAACTCCTTCAGTTCCATGGAGAACTGAATGACGGATATGACCTTTCACGGAGGATCGATCACTGGCTGGAGAGGCTGGACCTGATGGATTACAAGCCCAAAAAGGTGGAGACCCTCAGCAAGGGAATGCGACAAAAGCTTCAATTCATTGCCACCATTTTGCACCAGCCTGAACTGATCATCCTGGATGAACCTTTCAGCGGCCTCGATCCGGTGAATGCGGAAACCATGAGGAACGTGATCCTGGAGTTGCAACAAAACGGCGCCACCATTATTTTCAGCACCCATGACATGTCCATGGCAGAGAAAATGTGCGATTATATCTTCATGATCTACCAGGGCCGTAAGGTACTGGACGGCACCCTGGAGGAGATCCAGGATCAGTACGGCAACGATACTATCAGGGTCCAGACGGAAATGGGTGCAGCCGCCCTGGAGGGACTGGGGGGAATCGAAAAGGTGAACAACTTCGGGAAACTGCAGGAAATAAGGGTGGAGCAGGGGGTGGATCCCCAGAGGATTCTATCCGACCTGCTGAAAAAAACGCGTATTACACAGTTCGAGATCACCAAGCCATCGCTGAACGACATCTTTATCCGGATTGCCGCACCTGAAAGAAAGGAGGTCAGCCATGCATAAGATCTGGACACTTTTCAAGAGAGAGTACCGGGCAGCCGTCCGCACCAAGAGTTTTATCATCAGCCTGATCCTGGTGCCCATCCTGATGGGGGGAGGATTTATCGCCGTGATCATCATGGAGAACAGGCAGGATACCGACGATAAGCATTTCGTGGTCATGGACCACTCGGGGATCATCGAGGAGCCACTGAAAGAAGCTGTCAGGAGCAGAAATTCGGAGGAGATCTTCCACTCCCGCACCGGTGATCAGATCGAACCGGCATATATCGTGGAATTTGTGAAACCAGATCCCGCAACCCTTCAGGATCAGCAACTGGAACTTTCCAACCGTGTCCAGTCGGGGGAACTCCATGCGTTCCTTGAGATCGGACCCGATATCCTTTACCCCGCCGGTGAGGAAAAAGAGGCCTACCTGCGGTATTACTCAGAGCACGCATTCAATGACCAGAACCGCTACTGGTTCCAGAATGTGGTCAACAACACCCTGCGAACCATGCGGGCCAGGGAACTGAACCTGGGTGAAACGGAGACTGAAAACCTGCTTTCCTGGATCGATGTGGAAGGGATGGGGCTGGTGACGGTCGACAAAAAGACCGGTGTGCAGCAGGAAGCCGAACGAACCAACGAACTTCAGAGCTTCCTGGTACCCTACGTACTGTTGATATTGATGTTCATGCTGGTTATGATGGGTGCCATACCTCAGCTCACCACCGTCATGGAGGAAAAGAACGAGAAGATCGCAGAGGTACTGCTGGGAACCATCACTCCGTTCCAGTTCATGATGGGGAAAGTCCTTGGAGGGATCGGGGTCTCCCTGACCACAGCCACCATCTATGTGGTGGCAGGGGTCCTGACCATGTCCTACCTGGGAGTGGGTTCTGTTGTTCCCTACGATGTGCTGCCCTGGTTTTTCGTTTACACGGTCCTGTTCATTCTCATGGTAGGCTCCGGAATGGCTGCCCTGGGGGCCACCTGCAACGATAACAAGGATGCCCAGTCGCTTACCTTCCCGGGGATCCTTCCGGCCATTATCCCCATGTTCCTGATCGCCCCGGTGCTGCAGGATCCCACGGGACCCCTGGCCACCACCCTGTCGCTCATACCGCCGTTCACCCCCACCATGATGGTGATCCGTATGGCCTCTCCGGTGACCATCCCTTTCTGGCAACCATTGGTCGGCCTGATACTGGTGACCCTCTTCACCCTCTTCACCATCTGGATCGGAGCCAGGATATTCAGGACGGCTATCCTGATCCAGGGGCAGAAACCAACCGTCCATACCCTGTTCAGGTATGCCTTTAAGAGTTAGTTGAATAGTCTGGGAAAGAGCATCCCCGTCTTCTTCTTATAATTCAGGTAATCCTGGCCAAATTCCTCTATCAGAATCTTTTCTTCGTATCTGGAAATTCCATAGTAGAAGATCAGAATCACTATCCAGAAAGCGGCAGAAGCGAGGGAAAGGGTAGAAAGAATGGCTCCCAGGTAGAAAAGAAGGGCCCCTGTGTATATCGGATGCCTCACCACCCGGAACACCCCGGATCTGATTACACCCGGGGTACTCCTCTCTGTGCCGAATACCTGTCTCATCCCCCGCAAAGCAAGCCAGCCGCCCGTGGCGAAAACCAGGATGGCCACCGGCATTCGGATAGCATTAGGGATGATGCCGGTGAGAAAAACAGAGTACTGGAGGATGAACGAATCACTTACCCAGATCACCATAAAGAGGATGAAAAGGATCAGTTGTCCCACATCACCCCACCGGTATTCGCCGGTCAGGTGCGGGTGGGAAGAGTGCTTTTTGGCTTCCATTTTATGAAGGATTGATCATCCTTGCGCTAACGTCGTCCGATCTTCAAATACTCTTTCAGGTGCTTGAAGCCTTCTGCATAACTGACCCTGGGCTGGTATCCGAGGATGTCGCGGGCATTGGAGATATCGAACCAGTGATTGGTGCAGAGCTCTTTGATGGAGAAGCGGGTCATGAAAGGCTCCGTGGAAAGATTGAATTTTTTATGAAACCATTCCGAAACACCGGCAGCAAAGTAGGCCGCCTTCTCGGGAATCTTTTTCTGAACCGGTTCGTGCCCTGCGATCTGAATGATGGAATTGATGAAATCCCATATCCGGGCGGGCTCTCCGTTGGTGATGAAAAAATTCCTCCCCGCAGCTTCCGGTTTCGATTCAAGGGCTTCTGAAGCAAGGATGAGCGCATCCACCATGTTATCGATATAGGTCGTATCGATGAAATGCTCATGATCGCCTATCCTTCGCAGCCTCCCGGTGGCCGCCCGTTTCAGTACTCCGGGGATCAGGTGTGAATCGTATGGTCCCCAGACCAGATGAGGTCTCAGGGAAATGGTCCGCAGTGTTTCTGAGTTGGCTTCGTTGATCTGTTTTTCCGCCAGGGCTTTCGTTGCAGCATAAAATGATCCGTGATCTTCCGGGTAAGGATAGGATTCATCAATCCCTTCCAGATCGGTACCGTTAAAAACCACTCCCGACGCGCTGGTGAAAACGATCCCCTTCACCCCCTGTCGCTGGCAAGCCCTGATCACATTTTCAGTCCCGGTCACATTCACGGAAAAAAAATCATCATAGTTCCCCCAGATCCCCACCTTGGCCGCCAGGTGAAATACGATATCCTTATTTCTGACCGCAGCCTCCAATGCTTCATAGTTCCTGATATCGGCCTGTATACTATTGATCCCGAGGGCCCAGTGCAGGGGGTACTCCCTTCGGGAATAGCTCACCACCTTATGACCGTCCGCGATCAGGCGTTTGATCAAAGCCATCCCCATGAAACCGCCTCCTCCTGTAACAAGTACGTTCATTGCCCCCTGTTTGCAGGGTAAAAATACACATTCTTCAAAACTTCAGGTAGTTTCCAGCCCCAACAATTATCTGAACCAGATAATTTTTAAATTGCAGAAGTATGAATTCGATACCCGGATACACATTGCAACGGCTGATAGTGATATGGATCATTATAGTATGCGGGGCGAGCTATCCCACACTGGGCCAGAACCATCACTCCCGGTACCATTCTCTGGACATTCACCATTACCGGTTCGAGATCGATCTGAACGATTCTTCCGATATGATCCGGTGCACAGCCAGCGTGCATATCCTGTTCAAACAACCATTGGACAGCTTTTACCTGGACCTGAAGGGCCCCGGACCCGACGGCCGGGGTATGACGGTCACCAGGGTGCTGGAAAATGGGAACAGTATTACATTCTCAGCCAGGAATGACCGGCTGATCCTTTTTCCTGCCGGGAGCGAATCTTCCTCCGGGTACGAATCTTCCTCCGGGTATGAATCTCCGACAGCAACCCGGCCCGGGGAGCTCAGAGTGTTCACCATTTTCTACCAGGGAATCCCGGCTGACGGATTGATTATTTCCAGGAACCGGTTCGGAGACCGTACTTTTTTCGGCGACAACTGGCCCGACCGGGCCCGGAACTGGTTGCCTGTGGTGGATCATCCATCGGACAAGGCCACTGTTGAATTTTTAGTTGAAGCGCCCGGACATTACCGGATTGTATCCAACGGTTTACAGGTCGGAAGTTTCCGAATGAACAACAGGGTATTCGCCCATTGGAAAACCTTCAGGCCCCTGCCCACCAAACTGATGGTGATCGGAGTGAGTCCCTTTGCCGTGGACCGGTTCAGAAGCCCCTCCGGACTTCCCGTATCCTCGTGGGTCTATCCCCAGAACAGGGAAGAGGGTTTCCACGACTACCGGATTGCCGGCATGCAGCTGGAATTTTTCGAAAACTTGATTGCCCCATTCCCCTTTGCCAAACTGGCCAATGTGCAATCGAAGACCATCTACGGAGGTATGGAGAACGCCGGCTGCATTTTCTACCGGGAGGGTTCGGTAACGGGCCGCCGAGAAAACAGGTCGCTTTTTGCCCATGAAATCGCCCACCAGTGGTTCGGGGATGCAGTGACAGAAGAAAACTGGCACCATATCTGGCTCAGCGAAGGATTTGCCACCTACCTGGAGGAGCTCTACCTGGAGCATAGCCGGGGAAAGGAAGCATTTGTCGAATCCTTTCAGCGGGAAAGGTCCCGGGTGATCCGTTATGCCCATAAAAGGCTCGCACCGGTGGTGGATACCACTCTTGAAGTTTCGGTTGAATTACTCAGTCCAAACTCCTATCAGAAAGGAGCCTGGGTGCTTCACATGCTTCGACATGAACTGGGCGATTCCCTTTTCAGGGAGAGCCTCCGCCGGTATTACCGGAAACACAGCCACCGGAATGCACTGACGGAGGATTTCATTCAAAGCGTCAACGAGACTGCCGGCCGGGAATTGCATCTCTTCTTCCGCCAGTGGCTCTATGAACCCGGCCATCCGGTGCTGTCGGCCCAGTGGCATTCCGGAAGCGGGAAGACGAACCTCGTGATTGAGCAGAAACAGCAGGCTCCGGCACCCCTTTTCGAATTCCCGCTGGAAATCGAATGGAATCTCAGCGACGGGACCTCCTTCAGGGAGACTGTCCGAATTTCCCGCCGTCAACAACGATTCACTTTCACCACCCCCTCCCGGCCACTCTCCATTTCTCTGGATCCGGGATGCAAGCTCCTTTTTGAACCCTATACCGGATCCATGCCTCAGGGTACTCCGTAGATCGTCACCTCCGGGAAAAACGCTGCAAAAGAGAACCAGTATCCCATGAAGGACCTGGCATGGGACAGGCGGGTGCCTTCCCGGGGACCTGACACGGCATTACCGAAAATGTCCCACCGGTTCCCTTCCTGATCGGACATCACCACCGGGAACTGATCCTGAATGGGGGAAAAGTCCAGCAGAGTGCCGTCGCCCGGATCCCGGAGGAAGGAGACGACATATTCATCAGAACGGCTTCCGATCACCACGAACTCTTCTTCCGCCATACTGTCTTCGATCAGAGTCACCCCGAAATCGAAAGACGAGAAAGGGTACACCTTCGCATTCCCTGAAAGGATCACTCCATGAACCCTCGCTTTGTTGGGTAGCCTGCTATCCTGGTTGGCGACGGGGAAGATCAGACTCTCATGATTGGTTCTGTAATCGCCATAGGGATACCGGCCATAATCCCTCCGGTGACCGGTGTTCTCTGAAACCACTCTGGTGTCAGGATACATCTCCCTCCATTTTTCCCAGGTGGTCTCCACCAGCGGGTAAGTCTCCGCTTCAGTTCCCGCCAGGGATCCGTTCACACAATCCATCCTGATCTGCGACCAGTTACTGTCGGTGCTCCGGTCATAGGGAATTAAATTGGAATTGTAGAGCAGACCGGAAACCCCGAAGGTGGTGGTGGTACCGTTCACCTCCCGGCTCCACCCGATCCCGGTGCCGGTCAAGGGGCAGTATGTCACCGCAATATTCACATCCCCCACCCGGTCGTTGATAATCTCATGCCAGTCCATGATAGCATGCGGATAGGCCCGGGCTTCCTCACCGACCACGAAACCAAGTACAAGGTCGTTGTCATCCAGATAATCCACCTCCTCAGGTGTTATAAATTCAGGCTCCGTAAGAGCCGGAATTCCGTCTTTGCCCGGACCACCGTCAAATACTTCGGAACGGGGTATGAGCCATTCCCCGCTGTTTCCCGAACCTGATCCGGGATTGTTTCCATTTCCGTCTCCGTTACCTCCCAGGTCTCCCTCACATCCAAAAATCATCAGGAAGCCCACCAACGAGCCTATCCAGCTTCTTGTTTTCATCCCCTTTGAAAAAATAACCGTTATTGCTCATTTAGACGGCTATTCCATCAGGGGCTTACAGTTCTTCAGGAAAGATTTCTGAACCATCGATAAACCGGGCAAACCTTCCCGTGTCCACACCATGGACCGGATCCTGTCGCGACCAGGGCCACCCTCCGAAGCCGGTTTGCTGATAGTCAATATAGGTCTCCTGGATCTCCTTTCTGGTATTCATAACAAAAGGACCGTAGTTGGCCACCGGTTCGGCAATGGGCCTGCCCTGCAGGAAAAGATACCTGCCGGATTTCGATCCGTTCCTGACAAGTACCCGGTCTGCGGGCAGCCCGGCCGTATGATCCGGTACGATCTCTTTTCCCGCCAAAACGGACCGGTCACCCTCGAAAAAGTAGAGGTTGCGATAAACCTCATCCGAAGCAGCAGGAATGGTCCATTCAGCATCGGGGTCCATTTCAAAATACCAGATGGCAAGCTCATTGTCCGGATCGGCAGCCCAGGAATCGGGCGGTGGAGCAGGGGGCTGATGACCTTCCAGAGGTCCCGCGATCAGCTCAATCCGGGTTTCCTTTCCCTGTTCATCGCGAATCTTCACGCGGGGGACCTGTTCACTCCAGAACATGGAGTAATGGGGCTTCACCATTTTTTTGGCCCCGGGAAGATTCAGCCAGATCTGAAAAAGCTCCAGGGGATTTGCCCGGTCTGTCCGCAGCAGGGGGAACATTTCGGAATGCTGGATCCCCTTCCCTGCGGTCATCCACTGGACATCCCCGTTGCCGTAGCGACCCGCACCGCCCATGGAGTCGGCATGGTCCACCATTCCCTTCCTGACCACCGTCACAGTTTCAAAACCTCTGTGAGGATGTGCCGGAAAGCCCGGAACAACCGATCCATGATACATCCGCCATCCGTCTTGGATCCTGAAATCGTTCCCGATATTCCGGCCTTCCAGCGAAGCAGCAGGACCCAGCTGTTCATTCCCTTCAGGATAGGCATCGGCATGGTATACACAAAACAGGAACGGATCCCTGGTCTCCCAGGGAAAACCGAGAGGTATGATCTTCATAGGGTATTTTTGGGAAATATACTAAGTATTCAGGAATCTGATCACCTTATCCGACATCTTGAAATGGGTGTAGCGGTGGGAGTGCTCTCCGGTCACTTTCACCTCCTCATCCGACACCTGGTAGGTGCTCTTTTCCCCGGCTATGCGCGAGAAGTAAATCTCTTGCTCGTTGCCCTTTTCATCGATCATGACCACCTTCACCAGGTTCTCATCGATGGCTGCATCGAGGCTCTGAAGGCAGATCGGACAGAAAAAATCGATCCGTTCACCCTCTTCAAAATGAAACTCGGGGTGTTTGATGCTGGTATAGTTACCCACTTCGGGGTGCAGCAGCAACAATCCCTTCTCCTTCCTCGTGTTCCGGATCCTGAATATGATGTGATCCCCCACCCTCAGATGACCCCTGCATGCGGGGCATATAAAATGATTATTCATAGTGATTATATTTTAGGCTGACAGTTCCCTGTAAGTTACGAAACAGTTGACTCGAAGTCAATCAATATCTTATATTTAGGTTTCAAAACCTCCCTGCAATGGAAAAACAATCTATCCGATCGAACCTGGCCGTTCTGATCGCCATCGGAGCTGCCTGGGGACTTACCGAATTTGCCGCAGGAATGGGCCTGGCCAGATGCGCTGCGAATTTCACAGGTGCCATCCTGACCGGGCTGGCCTTCTTCTGGATCTCTTTTGCATGGACCCTGACCAGAAGGGCGGCGGCCGTGATTTTGATCGTAGGGATCGCCATGTTGCTGAAATGGCTGGATGCATGGCTGCTGCCGGTACCTCTGAACCACGGGTCGGTACTGAATCCCATGTATGCATTCCTGACCCTGATGGCGGGGTTCCTGGTGATAACAGCCCTTTTCAGGCGCTCCTTTTTATCGGGAATAAAAGGCCGGATCCTTCTGGGAGGCGGTGCTGCCCTTATGGCCGTGGCGCTTTTCCCGCTGGTGAAGTTCGCCACAGGAACCCCGGCATGCCTGTTCGCCGCCACCGCCATTCCGGTCGCCTATGTCACCTCGCCCGTTGCGATGGTACTTGCCATGATCACCGTGCCTCTGGGTTACACTGCGGCGGTCCGCTACTCGGAGCGAAAAAAGATCCTGAATCTTTCAGGGTTTAACTGGTTGCTTGCCAGACTTTGGCCGGCAGCCGTGGTGGTTTCGGCCGTAATGATCATCACTCTGGTCAGGATCATCTAGGCAAAGATCAGGGTCTCCTGAGCAAACCAATGCACCAGATCTATCCCCCATTACTGTCCCGGATCCGTTCCGGATCGTCTTCGGCACTGGCCACTGTCATCCGCACCTCCGGATCGACTCCCCAGAAACCGGGAAGTTCGGCCCTGTTCGATGGAAATGGCCTTGTTACCGGAACGGTAGGGGGCGGACTGCTGGAAGGTGAAATTCAGCACGCATGCGCACAGGCATTGATCTCGGGGGTCTCCGATCATTATTCATTCGAGCTGGATTCTGACCAGGGGAGTGAAGGGGCTATCTGCGGCGGTGCGGCCACAGTTCTGGTGGATGCCAGGCCCGATCGCCATCTGGAGGCGTTCGAGGCCATGGAGAAATCACTGGCCTCTTCGGAGGGGGGATGGCTTCTTACTTCGGTTTCAAATACAGAACGCACCGGAAAAATTATTCAGCGCGAATGGATCAGGTTTTCACAGCAGGTTGATTTTCCCGGGAACCTCCCTGCCCAAATGAAGCCCCTGCTGGAAAAAGTGGCTGTAGATCTCCGGAAGGACGAATTTATGGAGGTAGCCCTTCCCGAAAGGGCCTCCTCCGAATGGGAGATCATCTACCTGGAACCGGTGATGCCCCTGCCCCGCCTGGTGATCGCCGGAGCCGGTCATGTGGGCAAGGCGGTCGCCCACCTGGGGAGGCTACTGGATTTCGATGTGACCGTGATCGATGACAGGCCCGACCTGGCCAATTCCCACCATATTCCCGATGCAAGCCACTTCATTACAGGATCCTTCCCGGATTCCATGTCCGCTCTGAAGCCGGGACCCGACACCTACATTGTTATTGTGACACGCGGTCACCAGCATGACGCCGACGTGCTTATTTCCTGTATTAACACCCCTGCCACATACATAGGAATGATCGGGAGCCGGACCAAGGTTGCTCATGTGAAAAGGAGGTTTCTCGAAAACGGCTGGACCACCCCCGAGAACTGGGCCAGGGTGCACACTCCCATTGGTATTGAAATCGGTTCTAAAACCGTTCAGGAGATCGCTGTCAGTATCGCTGCACAACTCATCGGTACCAGAAACCGGAAAAAAGAGGCCCATGAAAAATAGCACCGCCATTTTGCTGGCCGCCGGCTCCTCAAGGCGGATGGGTACCCAGAAGCTCCTGTTGCCCTTCCGGCATTCTACCCTGATCGAATCGGCCGCCAGAAACATCCTCCGGTCCCGTGTGGAACATACAATGGTGGTTCTGGGCAGGGACTCAGAAAAAGTCAGGCAGGCGCTGAGTCACCTCCCTGTTGATTTCGTCTACAACGAGCATCATGAGTCGGGCATGTTCTCCTCTGTGATTGCCGGACTGAGACATATAGCGAAGAATGCCGACCCTCTCCTTTTTTTTCTGGGCGATCAGCCGGAGATACCACCACGGGTGATCAACCGTCTGCTGGAAAGCTATGAAAAGGAGGGCGCCGGAATCGTCATCCCGGTCCAACGGCAACGGAGGGGTCATCCCCTGCTGGTGAACCGTACCATCTCCCGTCATATCCCCGGACTGGACCCTCAACAGGGTCTTCGTTCCCTGCTTCCGCTTTTCCAGGACCAGATTCTGGAAGTGGAAGTGGATGCTCCCGGTATCCTGATGGATATCGATACCCCTGAAGAATATCAGCAAGCCATAAAAACAGAAAGAATATGAAGCAAGAACTGATCCGTTTCACCCTCAACGGAAAAGAGACGGAAATCACCATCGATCCCAATGTGATCCTGTTATGGGTCCTCCGGGATCAGTTTGGACTCACCGGAACCAAATTCGGATGCGGCATCGGGTTCTGCGGTGCCTGCACCATCCTTATCAACAATGAACCGGTAAGGTCCTGCATGGTCCCGGTCAGTGACGCGACCGGGAACCGGGTGGTCACCATCGAAGGTCTGGCCACCGATGGTAAGCTGCACCCCGTGCAGAAAGCCTTCGCTGAAAATGACGCGATGCAATGCGGGTACTGCACTCCGGGCATGATCATGAATGCCGTCGGGTTGCTGATGAAAAATCCGGAGCCCACCAGGCAGGAAATTGTCGAGGGCATGGAGGAAAACCTTTGCAGGTGCGGCGCCCATGTCAGAATTATCAAGGCCATTCAAGTCGCCGGCCGCGAAATGAAAGGAGGAAACAGGTCATGAAAAAATCAACTTCCAACCATCGGGAAAGCAGGCAAAGCCCATCCTTAAAAAGAAGGGACTTCTTTAAACTGCTGGGCAGCGGGATCATTGTCTATTTCGGAACCCGGAACCCTTCTGATCTGCTGGCCATGCCACTGGCCCAGAGAAGAGAACCTCCCACCGACTACAACGCCTTTATCCGGATCGACAGCGACGGGACCGTTCACTGCCATGTGGGCAAGATCGAAATGGGCCAGGGGATCATAACCTCGCTTCCGCAACAGATCGCAGACGAGCTGGATGTCACGCTCGAATCAGTGAATATGGTGATGGGTGATACCCTCCTCTGTCCATATGATGCAGGTACCTGGGGATCGCTGACCACCCGGCAGTTCAGTCATCTGCTGAGGGCAGCCGGTGCCGAGGCCAGGGCTGTCCTGCTTCATCTGGGCGCCGAATACCTGGGTGTGGGATACGACGAGGTGAACGTGAAGAAAGGGAAGGTGTTCCTGATCGCCGATCCTGAAAAGGAGGTCAGTTACGGAGCACTGGCCAAAGGAAAACGGATCGAACGATATGTGGAGGATCCGCCGCCGGTGAAAGGTCCGGATGAATTCCATTACGTGGGCCAGTCGAGGCTCCATGCCGATGCGGAAATCAAAGTCACCGGAAAGGCCCAATACACCTGGGACCTGAGGTTGCCCGGAATGGTTTATGCGAAAATCGTCAGGCCCCCCTCTCATCAATCCAGACTGATCTCGGCCGACACTTCCGGGGCCGAAGCGATCGAGGGGGTGGAGATCGTCCGGGAAGGTAGTCTGGTGGCCGTCCTTCATGAGTCGTACGACACCGCATCGGTGGCCATCGTCAAAGTGAAAGCTGAATTCACCGAGGATACCGGCGAGGTGGACCACGACTCCATATTTGAATATCTGCTGAATTCTCCTTCAGACAGCAATGAGCGGGCCCGCACCGGCGACCTGGAGACCGGGGAGGAGATTTCCGACGTGATCGTTGAGAGTGAGTTCCAGGACGGCTACAAGGCCCATGCGCCCATTGAGCCCCATGCCGCTCTCGCACGATGGGAGGAAGACGGGTCGGTGACGGTCTGGGCATCCACCCAGACTCCATTCGGATCGCAGGACGAGATAGCCAATGCATTTGATCTGGAGCTGGAACAGGTCCGGGTGATCACCCCCTTTCTGGGCGGGGGATTCGGCGGAAAAATCTACAATCCCCAGATCCTGGAGGCGGTGAAGATTGCCCGAGTGGCCGGGAAACCGGTCATGGTGGCCTATACCCGCGAAGAGGAGTTCTTCATGGACTATTTACGTCCCGCCGCAGTGGTGAAGCTGCGATCGGGGATGGACACCTCCGGAAAACTGAAACTGTGGGATTATAACGTCTATTTTGCTGGACTGAGGGGCTCGGATACCATCTATAATGTTCCCCACAGCCGGACCACCGGATACGACGTACCGAGAGGAGAAACCGTGCACCTTTTCAAGACCGGTGCGTGGAGAGCTCCTGCCAACAACACCAACACCTTCGCCCGTGAATCACAGGTGGATATCATGGCTCACAAAGCCGGGGTCGATCCGCTGCAGTTCAGGCTGGACAACCTGACCGATGAGAAAATGATCGCAGTGTGGAAGGCCGTGGCCGATAAGTTCGGCTATACGCCCGCACCGGCACCCAGTGGTCGCGGAATCGGCATGGCCTGCGGAACCGATGCAGGAACCTGGATCGCCACCATTTTAGAGGTGGAAGTGGACCAGGAAACGGGGCGTGTACAGCCCATCCGGATGGCCTGCGCCCAGGATATGGGAATGTGTGTCAATCCACAGGGATCGATCATCGAGATCGAAGGTGGCCTCACCATGGGGCTGGGGTATGCACTGGCAGAGGATATCGAGTTCAAAAGCAGCCGGATGATCACCCTTAATTTCGACTCCTACCAGATTCCACTCTTCAGCTGGGTTCCCGAAATCGATTCGGTGATACTCGACAGAATGGACGAACCCCCGCAGGGGGGAGGAGAACCCTCGGTGATCGTTTCGGGGGGTGCCGTTGCCAATGCCATATTCGATGCCTGCGGGGCCCGTGTATACCGGATGCCGATTACTCCTGAACGGATCCTGGAAGCGCTGGCCGGAAAAGCCGGATAAGAGAGACCCGGGTGGCCGGTACCGAGCGACCGGACCCGATGGCAGGCTCTGGTGGCCGGGCCGCTATAGTCAGCCCTGATTCGCTTCCAGGGCCTCTGTCAGTGCGTCGATGTCATCCCTGTCATTGAACAGGTGAATGGAGATGCGAACATTCCTTCCGCGAAGGGAAACATAGACCTTCCGCTGCTGCAGTGAATTCATCAATGATTCTCCATGGGTTCCGCCGGGCAATTGAAGCCCCGTCAGATGATAGGCACGGGTGGATTCATTCTCAACGGGAGATCCCTTTTGCCTGAAATACTCCACCAGCGGGACGGCCAGGTCGCGGCAATAATCCTGTATATTTTCCACACCCCACTCGAGGATCTGCCGGAGCGCCTCATTCAACATGGGTATGGAGATAAAGTTGCTGGTCTGACCCACATCGAACCGGGCGGCTCCCGGCTTATACCCCTCCACGTATTCGGTGAGCCTGTCGAACCGGTCAGAACCTGGGCGGGACATCCAGGATTCCTCCAGGGGGATTCCGTCATTAAAATCGGGATGAATGAACGAAAGCGCAGTGGAATAGGGGCCCATCAGCCACTTATAGGCGGCCGAAACCAGCGCATCGATCCGGAACTTCTCCACATCGACAGGCAGTGCCCCCACCGACTGTGATCCGTCCACGATCAACCGTGCTCCCACCTCCCGGCACCTTCTGCCGATGGTTTCCAGATCAAACCTGGTTGCGTTCATCCAGTGCACCGAAGTCATCACCAGAAAAGCGGTATCCTTCCCGATGGCCTCCAGGATCCGACTGTTCCAGTCTTCGCCCCGCTCCGGGAGATCATCTCTTCTTGCCACCACCTTCAGTTCAGCATCGTGAGTCTCACACCACCTATTGGCAGAGTAGTAACAGCTGGGAAACTCCTCCGAAATGGTCAGGGCATGCTGCCCCTTCTTAAAGGGAATGTTCCTGATCACACTGTTCATCCCGTAAGAGACCGAAGGCAATATCGCTACCTGCTTCGGATCGGCATTCACCATCGTACCAAACTTTTTCCGCAACTCATCCACCTCCGTGAAAAAGTCCACCGGTCTGATGGTCACAGGATTCCTCTTTTGTCGCAGTCCCTGGATCCCTGCCTCTTCGACCGACTTCAAAAGCGGGGACATATATGCGCAGTTCAGGTAATGAATATCACCGGGTAGTTGAAATTTATCCTTCTGACAATTCATGGTTACAGCTCCCTGATTTGGATTTCCCTGAAACAGATCAATAACTCATCGTTCTGATGAAGTTGAAGGGCGAAGCGCCCCCTTCTCCCCACATTTCTGATACTGTGCAACTCATCATCCAGCACTCCCGAAGCGTCGAAATCTGCCACCTGATTCCCATTTACGATCGTACGCACATGCATCCCTTTGCAGATGATCTCCAGCTGGTTCCATGCTTCGGGATTTGTATCTCCATACACCAGTAAGGTCCTTAGAGCAGATGCCGGTGCCTGCTCCCTGTCGATCTTCCAGTCGGTCAATGAGGGATAGATCCATCGCTGTACCCCCTCCGTTTCGTCATAGATCAGTCCGGTGCGCATAGGGGTGGGTGGGTGGATATCCACCTGGGGACCGTTGAGCCATCCTCCGTTTCGAGCAGTGTCTGAATCATCATAACGGCTTCTGAACTGGACCCCGCTATTCCCCCCTGATGAACGGTAGCACTGGAACTGCAGCTTCAGATGAAAATCGCTGAACTCACGGTCCGTCATCAGCCACACATATCCATGGTCTCCGTCACCCATGGAGTTACAAAGAATGGACCCGTCATCAACGGTCCAGTACTCCTTATCCCGGTCCTTTTCCAGGCACCGGACACTCCATCCATGAAGATCCCGGCCGTTGAAAAGTGAGTTCCATCCCGCTTCAGCTGAACCACCATAATGGAATACAGCCACAAAAAAAATGATCAAATATGTCATAGAAGCATCCCGTTTCTGAATTCGCTTCAAATTAGTAAGTTTATCGGTATGAAACGCTATCTCTGCCTTTTGATTCTCCTGGTATCACTTTCGGTCTGGCATTCAGAAGCCCGTTCCCAGGAGGTACCGTTCCGGCGCGGCGTAAACCTCACCAACTGGTTCCAGGCTTCCAGTGCCCGCCAGATACAGTTCACGAAATACACCAAAACTGATTTCATACAGGTCCAATCACTTGGATTTGATGTGATCAGGCTACCTATCAATCTGCATTACATGACCGGCGGGGAGCCCGGATACTTGCTGGATACCCTGTTTCTGGAATTCCTGGACCAGGTAGTCGACTGGGCCGAGGAACTTGAAATGCACCTGATCCTGGACAATCACACTTTCGATCCTTCAGAATCCACCGACCCGGAAGTGGGCACCATCCTCAAAGAAGTCTGGAGTCAGATGGCAACCCATTTTAAAGACCGGTCGGCTTATCTCTATTACGAGGTGCTGAACGAGCCCCACGGGATCGACGACGGCACCTGGAACGCGATCCAGAAAGAGGTGGTGGAAGAGATCCGAATGCATGATACCACCCATTATATCATCATCGGACCGGCCGGATGGAACAGCTATAACAACCTGGACAAGATGCCTGTCTACGAGGATCCGAAACTGATCTATACCTTCCATTTCTACGATCCGTTCCTGTTTACCCACCAGGGGGCCAGCTGGACGGATCCCTCCATGGTCAACCTGGGAGGCATCCCGTTCCCCTATGTCGCATCGGAAATGCCGGCGCTTCCCGCGGAGCTGCAGGGAACGTGGATCGAGAATAATTATAACGATTATCAGAACCAGGGGACAGTCGCAAAGGTAAAATCGCTGATCGACATCGCAGTAGCCTTCCGGGATCAGCGAAACGTCCCCATATTTTGCGGCGAATTCGGGGTCTACCAGCCCAACAGCGACCCTGAAGAGAGGGTTTTCTGGTACGATGTGGTACAGGAATATCTCGATTCCAACAATATCGCCTGGACGATGTGGGATTACCACGGTGGATTCGGACTCTTCGAAAGGGGCAGTAACGGCATGTTTGAGCACGACCTGAATGTCCCGCTTCTGGAAGCACTTGATCTGGAGGTTCCCGAACAGTCCGACTTCGTACCTTCTCCCGATTCCACCGGTTTCATGATGTATGATGACTATCTCTCACAAATCATCAGGGACGCCTCCTATTCCGATGGTGAACTGGACTATTTCCATACCTCCTTCCCCAATAACGGAGAGTTCTGCATCCATTGGACAGGAGCAAGCCAGTACCGCGCCATTGTAATGGACCTGATACCCGACCGGGACCTTTCCGAACTGGTGGATGAGGGATTTGCACTGGACCTGATGGTGCGGGGCAGCGATCCGGGTATTTCATTCGACGTCCGGTTCGTTGATTCCAAAACTGACGACCCTTCCGATCTGCCCTGGAGAATGGGCACCACCGTGGACGCATCGGTCACTGCATTCGACGGGCAATGGCATCACCTTCACCTGCCCCTGGCAAATTTCCGGGAAAAGGGGGCATGGTATATCGACACCTGGTACAACCCCGACAACCAGTTCAACTGGGCCGAAGTGGACCGGTTCGAAATCGTTCCGGAAGCAAAGGCCCTTGGAGATGCCCATCTCTACTTCGACAATATCCATGTCACCGACAAGGACACCGCTACAGTCAGACAGGAGATCACCGGTGACCACCGATTTCTTCTGCCGGGGGCCAGGAGCAATCCCTCGCTTCTGGATGTCAGAGTTTTCCCCAATCCATCCCCCGGTCAGGTAACCTTCCATTGCAGCGCATCGGGACTCCTGAAGTTCACCCTGACCGATCCGGCCGGTCGGATTATCCTGGCTGAGGAGTTCGGCAGCGATCGGCCATTCGATTTTAGTTTTCTTCCCGACGGCATCTATTTCCTGAAATTCACGGACCGGAGAGGCAGGACCGGTTCAGGCAAGCTGCTCATTCAAAAAGATTGAGACATCCGGAGCGATATTTGGCAGAGAATCAGAATTCTCCTAAATTTGTCCCCGCTAATTCCGGCTCCATAGTTCAAGGGATAGAATAGCGGTTTCCTAAACCGTAGATCCAGGTTCGAGT
>CAZOHA010000041.1:0-38257 GCA_964579515.1 uncultured Bacteroides sp.
CGAGGTCCGGATCAACGAGCTCGTTCCCGGAGGACTGAGAATGACCATCAGGCTGAAAACGAAAAGAATCCCTGACAGCGTGTAAAGTGGCACCATCTGCCACCGATAGCCATCGATAAGCAGGTGCAGGGGAATAACCAGCACTGCTGTGAAAGGAAGAAGGTGAACGATTCTACGGAGCCTCCAGCGGGGACAGAGCCATCCGGCCAGGGTCAGTCCGGTGATACCCGCCATCAGTATTTCAAGAAGCCGCATCAGAGCGCATTCAGATCCGCCACAAAACCCTCGATCTCTTCACCGGAAAATCCCTTTTCCCTGGCTGCATCCTCCAGGGTGCCCCAGACGGGTTCCCCGCAGGCAATACATTTGATTCCCCGGTCGGCGAGATATTTGACGGCATCCACCTTTGCCTCCACCAGTTCCGCGATCAGGGTATCTTTCGTGATTCCCATTCAGTTCAACTGCTTGATAAACTCGCCGAACCGCTCCAGGATCTCCCCCCTGAAATTGTCGTCATTCAGATGCGCTTTCATAAATGCGTCGGGGTCTTCCTGATGACCTTCCGGCATCACCAGTCCGATCGGGAAGGCCTTTGTCAGGATCAGCCTGCCGTCCACCATTTTCTCCACCTCCCTGAAAACCAGTCCGTGTCCGAATTTTTCATCCTTTTTGTCATAGGTGCTGCCGCAACAGGTAACGAATACCAGCTTTTTGATCTGAGGGAGGTACTTTTTCACAAAACCTTTCAACGGGGGAATAAACTGGCCGGTCCAGACCGGCCCCACCAGGATCACGCGATCATATTCCCCGGGGGGATGCTTCAGGGGCCTGATACCCGGGTTGAACTTCATAAGAAACAGCGGAAAAGAGTTGATCTGGGGCCGGATCGCCTCAATATCGCACGAGAGCCTTTCCGCGATCCTCTCGGCCAGGTACTTGTTGGAACCCTTGCGGGAATAATAGACGACGATGGTTTTCATTTTACGGAGTGGACTTCATTATGACATGAGGTGATTATCAAAGAGGGTTGAAAGTACAGCTTATCTCTAAGGGAACAATTCGATATCGCGGGGATTGTCCAAATCATCCACGAGCACGGAATACGCTCCGTTGCGAATATTGATGCGGTAGATCTTATTCCCGAAATTGGAGGTCACATAGGCAAAATCTTCGTGAACGGCGATCCCGGTATTGTTACCCTCGGGCAGTTCGCAAAGCAGTTCCGCCTCACCGTCTTTTGTGAAAACATGGACCTTCCTCGACTGAACCATGTAAAAGAGGCCGTCGGAGTAATCAATGTCCCCCAGCCAGCCGGTCAGCTGTTCCCCCAGGCTCTTGAATACTGACCGCTCATAGGTATCGAGATTGATCCCGATCAAATTCCGTTCGTTGTCCTCTGATATGATCAGCTGATTTCCAACCACCACTCCATCCACATTCTGAAGGGAACCGTCTGCAGTCCTCCCGGTGATGGATACGACCTCCTTCAGGGTCCCGTTGCGATCCGTGAAACTGACCAGATCGTTGGAGTTATCCAGAAAAGCAAATTCTTCACCTGGCAGAAGGCACATTACATAGGCATAGTCGATCAGGGGGTCGATCGCAATTGATCTGAGAAATGACCCCTCACGGGTATAAACATCAATAGTATTTCCCTGGTGCAGATAGATCAGCCCGGCGGATACCTCGATATCGGGTGAGGCCCCGCTGGAGAACCAGATTCGTGCCCCCTCCTCATTAATAATCCAGGAGCCGCCGTTATCGGAATACAGGAATTCTCCCTCGGCCGGAGTACACCCGGCTGTGCTGAACTCCACTTCTGCACCGTAAGCCGTACCTGACTCATTGGTGGCGTAAGCCCTCGCGTAGTATACGGTGGAGCAATACAATCCCTCGAGGACGCTCGAAAAAGAACCGGTACCTGTGCCGTCCACGGTATGGTGCCCTTCGACGGCAGGTCCCGGTAAAGTGCTCCAGCAAACCCCTCTTGCCAGGATGTTGCCGCCGCCGTCAGAGACAACCTCCCCGCCCCCAATGGCGGAGTTCTCTTTTTCATCCCTCACCGTCAGGGTAATCACTTCGGGAAGATCGGCAACCCGGGTTGTCAGGACCTTCTCCGCGCCGTATACAGTGCCCTCCTCCGAGGTGGCATAGGCCCGGAAGTAATACCGTGTATCGGGGTCAAGATCTCTGGTGATTCCGGTATAGTCGCCGGTCTCCTGCCGGGCACCCAGCTGGATGATCCCGTCTCTGATGGTCGGATCAGGGGATTCCGACCAGCAGAAACCGTGCTGGGTGACTGACCCATTTCCGATATTGATGATGATCCCGGTGAACAGGTATCCCCCACCGGGGTTCTCTTCTGCCGAATGTGTCCTGACCACCAGCATCGATTGGGGCTCGAACCGCTCACAGGAAAGACCGGTGGTCAGAAACAGCAATGTGGTCCAGATAAATACCGCTCTCGAAGCTCGTTTTCTCATTGTTGCCTCTTAAGGAAAATAAAATCTCCTCCCTGGTCGCCCACATTCCGGATCTCCCCGTACTGGGGAATGGCATCGCTGTTATTGATGACCGCAATGCGGAAGCTGCTGAACAACTGCTCGGAGGAGAGGTAGGTCTCTTCATTCTCGCTGAGACGATCGATCAGGTACTGTGTGAATGCACTCCGGTCGGGCACCTCGGTCAGTGTACCACTGGTCATCGCCTTTCTGCTGGGCAGGTTGTACAAAATTTCAAACGCCCGGTCATCCTTACGGAATCCCGATCTGGTATTGAAAATGGAGCCGGCAAAGCAGGCATCGGTGATCAGCAGGGTATGTTTGGAGTCGATGGTCTTCAGGTAATCTACCAGGGTGCTGTTCCGGAACCAGTTGGCGGTGGTGTTCATAAATGCATCCGAAGGAAGCCAGTACCCCACGTTGGCTTTCTCATCCCAGGTACCATGGCCTGCGTAGAAGATCAACAGATTGTCATCCGGGGTGACCACGCTGGCCAGATAATCGAGGGCTTCCACGATCTCATTCCTGCTGGCATCCTTCAGCAGGATCATGTGCTCCTCACGGAACGAATACTCGGAGGAAAGAAGGTCGAAAAGCTCTTTCGCATCGTTTTCCGGGTTGCGGAGATCGGGAAGATCGGGGTCCCGGTAATCATCAATCCCGATAATAAGCGCGTAATAACTCGACTTTTCCGCGATCTTTTCCGCGAGAGTGGGTTCGGGCGGTATATACTCAATGGTGACCTGCCTCTCGGCCATGTTTCCCTCCTCGTCGGATGCGATCAGCCTCACCCGGTTCTCTCCCGGTTCCAGGGTAAGCCTGGCGGAGAAGATGCCCGCTTCATTGACATTCCTCACGTCGGCATTCACCGTGATGAACTTGACCCCTCCCTGATCCCTCACCTCACCGATCAGGTCCAGCTCTTTGGTCCCGGTCTGGAAAGACCCCTCACCCTGGACAGGCGGAGATACCAGACGGATGACCGGAGGATCGGTGTCGGGCAGGTTATTGATATGAAACTTCACGGTCTCACTCTCGACCACCTGTCCCGGGACCTCAGGACTTTGACTGAAGAAAAGCAGGACCGTCAGGACAATTGCCGGAATACGCTCTTGGTTAATCCTCATGGCTTATGCTTAAACTGAACTTTCAATTGTACCATCGGGACATACGAAAGCGGCTCCATGATGGGCCCGACCGATACTTTTCCTATGCTTCCGGTGCCCGGATTATGCCATGTCAGGCCGCTGCCTTCCATTCCCTTCAGTCCGAACCAGGTCCACACGGCATCCGTTACCCAGATTCCGATGGCGGTAATGGCAAGAGCTTCGGATGCCCGGTCCTGCCGGACCGATTTCTTAAACGCCGATTCCGCGTCCGCGGAGGTGCCGGCGTCGTCGATAGCGTTGAAGGTATTCATCGCTGCACGGTTCAGGGCTATGGCGCCTCCGATGCAGCCGTAGCCGGCCACCGCTCTCAACCAGTGGGGTTTTCCGGTAACCCTGGAGAGACCGAGACCCGGAATGGCGAGTGACTGAAGCATCAGGGAAGTGCGGTTAAAGGAGCCTGCAACAGAGCCCGATGCTGTTTCCGAATCTGTTGCTGGCGAAACCGGATCTTCAGAGGGAGCCGGATCAGTGGATGCCGGATCAGTGAATGCCGTCTCTGCGGCTTGCCCTTCTTCCGTGAGCTGCTCTTCTTCCGTCGGCTGTTCGGCCGCCATCTCCTGCTCCTGTTCAATTTCAGGAAGCGGAGGCGCAATCACCCGGGCACTGATCTTCACCAGGACAGGGGCGTTCATGTAAATGTTGTCGGCTTCGAGGTCCCAGACGATCTGCTTATTCTCTCCGGCCTTTTCCACCGTTCCATGATCCCCCGCCAGGGAATGCACCTGGATGGTGTTGCCCGACTCATCCCTCACATCGAGACTGACCTCATAGGTTTCCTGGGGCTCTCCATCCAGGATGTCGTAATAGATATGGACCTCGTTCTCATGAAGTTCGAGACGAGGTGCCGAGATCTTCACCCGGGTCTGGCCCGTCAGAAGCAGAGCCGTCCAAAGCAGGAAGAAGAACATCAGAGGTAAACGGGCCCTGCGCATTTGCTGATTTACTTTAGATATCAAAGTTAGCCGATGCACCTATACAAAGCAACTGCCTTTATATAGAAATATACGCAGGAGTGGCCCGGCTTGTTTCATTTGGGCGGGATCCCCCTGTGGGTCGGGGTAGGTTCCCTCAAGGAGAGTATTCTGTGGACAGGTACTGCTTGACCGTGGCGGGTTTCCTTCCCAGCAGATCATCGAGGTCAGTCCGGGGAGGAAGGAACTCACCCTCTCTGATGGCAGCGGCAAAACCCATGGTGAACCCAATAGCCTGCGGGGAGGCCCCTGCATCAGACATGGTATTAGAATATGATTCGGGATCCGGATCGGCGTAGGAGATGGTGCTTCCGGTAATTTCACTCAGAGCGGCCGCTATATCCCGAAAGGAAACCGCCTCTGTGTTGGAGATAAAGTATTCTTTATTCTCATGTCCCTCCCCGGTAAGAACGATGGCTGCTGCCTCGGCCATCTCCGAACGGAGGGCAAAAGCTGCGCTGCCCTCCCCAGCCGGAAAATACACTCCGGTCTCCTGCACATGCTCCCCCAGGAAAGCCGGAATGCTCTCCATATAGAGATTATTTCGCAGGATGGTGTAATCCAGTCCGCTCACTTTCAGAATTTTTTCCGTGTATATGTGACCCGAGGCCACCATATGAATGGGCGAACTATCTGTCTCATTCTGCCGCTCAAAACTGGTGTAGACGACGTGGGAGACACCTGCTTCCAAGGCTGCATGGACTACATTATCATGCTGTTTGCTGCGGCCGGCGATATCCGTTCCCGAAACCAGCAGGAGCTTCTCCACACCCCTGAATGCTTCCACCAAAGAATGGTAATCGTTATAATCTCCCATTCTGGCATCCACGTTTTTTCCCTCCAGTTCCTCTGCTGCGGCTCCGCTGCGAACCAGGCCTGCCAGCTCACCGGGATCGATACCCGTTTCCAGCAGATGGTCGAGTGCGGTGCCACCAAAATTTCCGTTTGCTCCGGTAATCAAAATCATTGCTTTTTCTGAGTTTAGTCGACGGGCACCAGGTAGAACACCAGGCTATCGGGGCCGAAAGCTGTGAAACCGGTACTGTTCAGCATGTTCCATCTTCCCAGCCTGTAATCGGCTGAATCGTTCCCCAGGTAACGCGGTTCATCAAAAACCTCATACTTGGTCCGGTCCTCCACCTGGTAGGAGGTATGTTTTTTCTCATCATCGACCTCCAGCAGGAAAGGCCTGTATCCCGGTTTGCGGACCGTAATTTCACGGTTGCCGCAATCCCTTGAATCATACTCGATCAGGAAATAACCCCGGCTGTCGGTAAGCGCCCTGACATCTTCCATCTCCACCACTGCATCGGCCACCGGATTGCCGGAATCTGCATCCATTACCCTGCCCGTTTGACGGACATGGCACTGGCACGATGCCAGGGTGGTGATCATGATCAGAATAAGCGACCGGGAACTTGCCATACCTAAGATAGACAACCTGCTTGCCCTATAGTTGTAACAGTTTAAAAAAAATCTCCCGGCAGGATATGCATGATGGGAAGATTGGAGCCATGTCCTCGAGCCGGGAGATCGGGAAAAGTGTACGGTTTAAAAGAGCGGTGTCGGCATATGGGGATAAGTTTCCAGCCGGAACACCACCGGCAATACCACCCATGAGGCCACCGGCACTCCCTCCACCATTCCGGGACGCCAATCGCCCGAGGTAGTTCTGATCGCTTTTTTGGCCTCCTGTATCAGGTCCTCCTCGTAACGTTCCTGGGTGCTTTCAATATCATCGGTAGTGGTCATATATCCGATCTCGCCGTTGGATTTCACAACGAACTTCACATATACGTTTCCTTCTGTGCCCCACTCTTTGGCCTCCTCGGGATATTTCAGATTCTCATACAGTTCATTGTAAAAGTCCCGGTAACCCATTTTCGGCTCGGGGTCTTCGTCGACGGAATAAAAGATACCTGTTCTGGTGGGGATGCCTTTCATCTTCTCTTTATTCCTTTTAAAACCGTATATCAATACTTCCAGGCGCTTACGGTCTTTTTCATCCTCCACATTCTCGATGATCACCTTCTGAACTTCTCCGTCTCTGAAAACATACCTGTATTCGAAATCGGGGTACTCCTCCACGATCTCGTAGATTTCGGCAATGTACCCCATGTTTTCATCCTCCATGTCTTCCATATCCTGGTAATTCTTTCCGTTGTCTTCCTGGGCCTGGACCATGGCTGCCCACCCCGTTATCAGGAATCCCAGAAATAATGCATACATGAACTTCTTCTTTTTTGGTTTCATTGGTTTCAAAGTTTTTGGTCCGATATGTAATGCTCTTCAATTCGCCAATTACATGCCATAGTTCGCACCGATGGATTATTATTTATAAAATACTGTTTTCCAATTACTTGAACAGCTAAAGACTCCGGATGAAAAATGGTTGTCAGAAACAGGTTCACATATTGTGGAAATTGCACCACAACTCTGTTCCTGTTTCTCCCCTCCGGGTCTCTCATTCAGGGGCAATAAAGATTTATGGCACAGATTTCTCGGGGACCTGAAAAAAAGAACTATGCGCCCGATCATTCAGATTTCCGTTTTTTTGATTCTGTGCCTTCCTCTGAGCGCACAGAAAAAAAATATTTACATGGAAGGATACGACCGTCTCAGATTTTCAGTGGAGAGGATCTCGGTGAGCCCGGGCACTGAGATTGAACTGACCCTGAAAACCGTCAGTGAACTCCCCGAGAGCCAGATGGCCCATAACTTTGTACTGTTGGAAAAGCAGGCCGACGTGGATCGTTTTGTCACCGAAAGCATGCAGCATAAGGAGAACGGTTACATAGACCCGGAATTGACCGGACAGATCATTGCTGAGACGGCCATGCTGGGGGGCGGTGAGACCGATACCATTACCTTTACCGCACCTGCAGAAAAAGGGAAATACATCTATGTCTGCACCTTCCCGGGCCATTATGTGGCCGGAATGAAAGGGACTTTGATCGTGGAGTAGATCCTCCGGCGAGAAGCTGTGTCATCAGGCGGGTTTCCTTCCAGTATCCGGTGATCCGTTTCATCTCCCGGTCGAACGGTGAAGCCAGCTTGATTCGGTATGGCACAGAATACCTCCCTGAAGAGTCAGGCGCCCGGTCCGAATATTCCTTCATACTGTGCGTTCTCCAGCATCAGTCCGTTGAGTGCATTATAAAAATCTTCCGCTCTGTTGGCCGATTCCGGAGGCAGTTTTTTCTTCAGTGCAAAAATCCGGAACGTATACCGGTGAATCTCCCCGGAAGGAGGACACGGACCCCTGTAGCCGGTCTTTCCGAAATCGTTCTTGCCCTGAATGGCTCCATTGTCCAGGTTTTTCTGGATGGGAATGGTCTTCTCCAGGTGGTGGCAGTCTTTCGGAAGGTTATAAACGATCCAGTGGGTAAAGGTACCGCCGGGCGCATCGGGGTCCTCCATGATCAGTGCGAAGGTCTCCGTGCCGGAAGGCTCCCCGCCCCAGGAGAGGGGCGGGGAGGTGTCATCTCCTTTGCATGAATGGACATCCGGTATCTTGGACCCGTATTCAAATGCAGTGGATGTGATATTGAATTCCATACTTTTTCATTTAGTTTGACAATCTTACATCGAGTGTGATCTCCACCTGCGACAGGGCCCGGGAAACGGTGCAATTCTTTCGGGCCTCTTCCGCCAGCTTCCGGAATGAATCCTCCGAAATCTCCGGCACAGCCGCTTCACAAACCAGTTCGCTTCTGGAGATACCCGTGTGGCCGTTCTTTCTCTCCAGGACCACATGAGCTTCGGTCACCACTTTTTGGGGATCATAGCCCTCCGCGGCCAGATAATCGGCCAGGGCCATGGAAAAACACTGGGCATGTGCAGCGGCGATCAGCTCCTCAGGATTGGTTCCCCGATCCTCCCCGAACCGGGAGGAGTAGCTGTACGAAACCTCCTGTCCCATACTCGGGATGGTCACCTGCCCTTTTCCGTCCTTCAGTTTACCCTGCCATACGGCGCTGGCCTGATTGGTTTTCATGGGAGATTTTTTTAACAGTTAAACTCCGTACGACCAGGGATCCGTATCCAGCATCTCGATCTCATCCACCGTATGAAGGTAGACTCCCTTATCTTTCTCGGGAAGAAGTACTTTCATCAGGAATTGATGGTCACCCTTTGTATCAAATCCCCGGTCGATCATGGGTATGGCTCTGTAAATGGTCGGGTCGTTCTTCAGCTTGACAAAATAACTGATCCCTTTCTGGGCATTCATAACCAGAGTTTCATACCGCTCCTGGTAACGTCTCTCGGTTGCTTCGTTCTGTTTCATGTTCAAGTCCATTTAATCAAGTTGTTCTTTTTTGGCATGTTGTTTTCGGTAGATCGGTCACTGTTCATTGAATACAGCTATGATCGAAAAGAAGGATTTCCCCGTATTGCTTGTCGACAGCCAGTGTGCTGTCTGCAACCGGTCGGTCAGGTTCATCAGGAAGCACCAGGGTAAGGGCCGGATCCTGTTCCGCTCTCTCCAATCCGACGAAGGGAAGAAATACCTGAAGAGGTATGGGTTCCCGGAAGATTACGACCGTTCCCTGGTCTACATTCATCATCATAAAGCGTATGTTCGTTCAGATGCCGTGCTCCGGATCACCAGAAAGATGTCGGGATTATTCCCGCTGCTGTCGGCTTTTCTGCTCATCCCTCGTAAGATCCGCGATCCCTTGTATGATCTGGTGGCCCGTCACCGCCATCACATTCCTGTATAAGTGATTGTCACCGGTTCAGCGCGGAGATCTTCTCCATATCTTCATCGCTCAGATCGAAATCGAATATCTCCATATTCTCTCTCAGGTGGGTTTCCCCTCCGGATTTGGGTATCACCGACACACTCTCCTGCTGGACCAGCCAGCGCAGGGCCACCTGGGCCGCCGTCTTCTGGTACTCTTTTCCGATCTCCACCAGCAGGTCGTCCCTGCCGACCCTTCCCCTGGCAAGAGGACTGTAAGCTGTAATTATGGCCCCGCCGTATTTTGCGGTGGTCAGATTTTCACTCTGGTTCACATAGGGGGAGAATTCCACCTGGTTGCAGACCACCGGTCCCAGGTCCATGGCCTGCCGGAACAGCCCGGAATCAAAGTTGCTCACTCCCACATGACGAAGCTTGCCCTGGTTCCTGAGATCGAACATGGCGCCCAGGCACGATTCCAGGTCCATCCCGGAGGTGGGCCAGTGAATCAGCAACAGGTCCACATAGTCGGTTCCCAGTTTTTCCAGGCTTTTCTCGGTGGAGGAACGGATCGATGAAGGATCCATATTGCCGGTACTCACTTTCGTGGTGAGAAATACCTCCCCCCGGGGGGTACCGCTGTTGCGGATCCCTTCGCCCACTTCTGATTCGTTCCTGTACATTTGCGCAGTATCGAGGTGCCTGTATCCCAATTGTATGGCCCCGGAGACAATATCGGTGCACTTTCGCCCGTTCAGGCCGTAGGTGCCCAGGCCCAGAATGGGTATCTGTCCCTCCTTGATCGTTAGTGTATGCTTCATAATAACCAGTCCGGTTTAAGATGATACATCAGGGTACCAGATCGATTTCCTGTTGGTGAACTCCCGGCTTCCCGCGGCCGCCATCTCCCGGCCGAACCCCGATTTCTTTATGCCTCCGAAAGGAAGCTCGGGACGGGAGTGTACCTCATCGTTGATATAAATGATCCCGGCAAGGATCTCACGGGCCATCTTCCAACCACGCTCCTGATCGCGGGTCCATATGGAAGCACCCAGTCCGAAATCGGTATCGTTGGCTACCTTGACTGCTTCGATCCCGTCGGCCACTTCAATTACCGCGGCAACCGGTCCGAACAATTCCTCGCTGTAAGCCGGCATGCCGGGCTGAACGTCCGTCAGGATCATGGGTTCGAAGAAGCTGCCACCCTCCGGGACGCTGTTCCCTTTCCAGAATATTTTTGCTCCGGCACCGAGGGACTGATCCACCTGCGACTGCAGCTTATCTTTCTGACCCTTGCTGACCAGACAGGCATAGTCGCTTTCCTCCTTCAACGGATCGCCGAACCGGAATCCTTTCATCGCCTCCCTGAAGGCATCCAGGAAATCGCCGTAGACCTGCCGGTGGACGATGAATCGCTTGGCGGCATCACAGCTCTGCCCGAAATTTTTCATCCTCGAGGCAGCGGCCGACTCCGCAGCTTTCTCCACATCGGCATCCTCCAGGACCACGAACGGGTCGCTCCCCCCCAGCTCCAGCACCACTTTCTTGATATGTTTTCCGGCCTGTTCCGCAAGCCGGGAACCGGCTTCAACACCTCCTGTCAGACTGGCTGCCTGCACCCTGAAATCTTTGATGATGGGATCGATCTGTGAGGAGGCAACCACCATGTTGTGGAATACGCCGGCGGGCATACACGCCTGATCGAAAACCTCGCCGATCGCTTTGGCACAGGCAGGCACCTTGGAGGAGTGCTTCAGAACAATGGTGTTTCCGGCCATAAGCGTGGTCGCCGCAAAACGGAAAAATTGCCAGAACGGATAGTTCCAGGGCATGATCCCCAGAACAACTCCCAGCGGCTGATAAAGCACCAATCCTTCCCCTCCGTCAGTTCTCCGGATCTCCTCCTCCAGGTATTCCCGGCCGTGTTCGGCAAAATACTCCAGCGCCATGGAGGATTTGTTCACCTCTTTTCTGGAATCACCGATCACTTTGCCCATTTCGCGGCTGATCAGCGAGGCAAATTCATCGCTGTACTCCTTCAGGACACCGGAGAGGGCGCGAAGGTATCCGGCTCTCTCTTCGAAACTGTGCTGCCGCCATGTGGCAAATCCCAGCTGTGCCTGATGGAGGATCCTGTCCTGCCCGGGAAGACTGGTGCGTTCAAATTGTCCGATCTCCTCATTATTGAAAGGATTGAGGGATGTCAGGGTTTCTGTTTCCTGTTTGGTTGTCGTCATAAATCACTCGTTTTCAACAGCCGGTTGTACTCAATAACCGGTCATCAGTTCAATCATCTTGTAAGAATTGAAAGCCCCTACACCTTTTCCGCGGAGCTCCTCCACGACCTGTTCGCGCGCCTGCTCTCCTTCCACGGCCCGGGTAGCGTTGCTTAAAAGAAACACTCTGTAGCCGAGTTCCAGCCCGTCCAGGGCGGTGTAACGCACGCAGACATCGGCAGCCAGGCCGGCGATGGTCACCGTGTCGACCCTCTTTTGCCTCAGATACTTGTTGAGTCCGGTCTTCCGTTTATGCTGGTTGTCGAAAAAACCGCTGTAACTGTCTACCATGGGATCGGTCCCTTTCCGGATGATCTTCTCCACCCTTGCCACTTCCAGTCCCCCGGCAAATTCAGCACCGGGTGTGCCCTGAACGCAATGGTCGGGCCACAGATATTGCTCCACACCATCGAGATCAACCGTGTCTCCCGGCTTCTTTCCGGGATGGTTGGATGCAAAGCTGCCGTGATCGGCGGGATGCCAGTCCTGGGTGGCCACCACCACGTCGAAAAACTCCATGATCTCATTCACCACCGGGATGATTTCGTCTCCTTTCGGGACTTCCAGAGACCCCCCGGGCAGGAAATCATTCTGAATATCTACTAGTATTAATGCCTTCATCTCTGTCCTCTCCTCTATTTCTGGAACCGGGATACAACAACCCTACCATTTTTACAGCTCCCTTCAATGGATCCGGTAGACCACATCGGCGGCATCGTCCGATACCAGCAGGGAACCGTCCGGCAGCTGGAGGAGATCCACCGGGCGCCCCCAGGCCCTTCTTCCCTGAAGCCAGCCATCTGCGAAAACCGAATAATCACTGGCTTGGCCATTCTCAACGGTCACCGTGGTGATGCGGTATCCGATCGGCACGGTGCGGTTCCATGACCCGTGTTCGGCGATGAAGATCCGGCGGGTATATTCCACGGGGAATTTGTCCCCGGTGTAGAAAATAATCCCCAGCGCGGCCACATGGGGACCCAGGGCCTGGACCGGGGGAGTGAATTCATTGCAACCGGCCCTTTCACCAAACTCAGGATCCTCAATATCAGATCCGTGACAGTATGGAAACCCGAAGTTCATTCCTTTTTCAGGTGCCCTGTTCAGCTCATCAGGCGGCCTGTTATCACCCATCCAGTCTCTCCCGTTATCGGAAAACCAGAGCACTCCTGTTTCCGGATGCCAGTCGAACCCCACGGTGTTACGTACGCCATGTGCATAGATCTCCCGGTGCTTACCATCGGGGTCCATCCGGGTGACAGTCGCAAAAATCTCATTATCCGACAGGCAATTATTGCACGGGGCCCCCACCGGAACGTAGAGCATACCGTCGGGTCCGAAAGCGATGTATTTCCACCCGTGCTGGGACCTGTCGGGAAAATCATCCCGGATCACCAGGGGCTCCGGCGGATCGTCCAGATGATCTTCGATGTCACGGTACCTGGTCACCCGGCTGATCTCCGCCACGAACAGGTCACCGTCACGGAAAGCAACCCCGTTGGGACTTCGGAGTCCATCGGCGATAACCCGGACCCGGTCGACCCTCTGATCCCGGTCTTCATCGGTAAGGGCATAGACTCTGCCGGGCCCCCTGCTTCCCACAAACACGGTCCCCCGATCGCCCAGTGCCATGGAGCGGGCACCCTCCACCCCGTCGGCGTAAATGCTGATCTCGAATCCGGGTGGCAGTTCGATCAGATCCAGCTGTGACTCATCCACCCGGTTGATATTCTTGACAAAGGGGTTGCACGCTATCCAGAAGGGCAGCACCATCCAGAAGGGCATTACCACCCATACGATCCGGTTCTTTCTCATGCCGGGGGTCACCGGTAAAATCATGCCAGAATAAACTTCCCGAGGAGAGGGAGCCGGTGACCCGGAACTCCGTGGCACAAAATTGGAAGTGGCCGGTCAGAAGCATACTTAAACACTATTCCATCTATGAGAACGAAAACCATCCCGCCCCGTGAAAAGAGCCGGTTGGACCCGGTCAGGGAGTACTACAACGATCATATTCTTGAAGAGGACCAGAGACTGGAGGAGAACCCCTTCGAGCTTCCGGTGACCTTCCGGTTTATCGACAAATACGTGAAGCCGGGTGACCGGGTGCTGGATATGGCCTGCGGCACGGGCCGTTATGCCCGCGAGCTCCTGGACAGAGGCTGCCGGATCGGCCTGAACGATCTATCGGAGAATAACATGGCGCTCACACTGCAGCGGACCGGGAACCATCCCCTTATATTACACAGCGAGGTATCCAATGCCCTGCATTCGGAGATCTGGGACGCGGAGCCGTGGGATGCCATCCTTTTGCTGGGCCCGCTTTACCACATGGCCGACAGGAACAACCGTCTGGCTATCCTGGAACGAGCCCGTAAAACGGTGAGGAAAGGCGGCTATGTTTTCACGGCCTTCATGTCGAGGACCGCCGCCCTGCTCTACGGACTGAAGCATAACCCGGAAGGGATCCACAGTGACTGGGGTGCCTTCCAGTTCTGGTATTCGGGTACCGATGACGAGTTTATCGAAGGTACCAAGTGGTTCGTGAATGCCTATTTCTCCTTTCCCGAGGAGGTGGAACCACTGGTCAGGGAGGCCGGTCTGGAGCCTCTGCACCTGGCGGGGATCGAAGGAGTTTTTGGTGAGAACATGCACCTGTTCCACCGGTTGGGCGACGATCTGCAGCAGGCATGGATGAATTTCATGATCGAGCACTGCGAGGATATCCATATGGTGCAGGCCTCCAAACATCTCTTAAGTGTATGCCGGCGGCCATAGTAAAAGGAACATGGATAGTCGAAAAGGCCTTCCCTCCATCCGAAATGTGCCGGATTGGGGAATTTGTGGATATTCTACGCGCTGTGATGGGGACGCTGTACCCCAGCGAGGCGTGTTTCATTTTCTTATCAATCGTCATGAACTACCCGCGGAGAGCGGCAGGCAGGAAACAGCAGGTCCGTTAGACGGCCTGTGCATGCAAATGGCACAGAATTTTCCTCTCCGCAAAACATGTTTCATCTTAAATCCAGGATCATGCAAAAAGAGAATAAAATGAAAAGAAAAAGATTTCAGCGGCCGAAAAAAGGTTTTCTCTGGCCGTTGTCCATCCTGCTGGTTTTTGTGGCTGCAGGCAGCCTTTCATTCGCCATTGCCGACAGGGAGGATGAGATGCCGGATGCCGACGGAAAGGCATTGTGGAACTACATCACCGAAGAGAAACCATACACCGGTTGGAGACACTGGCCCACCTTCGACGAAATGTACGAAGGACAGAGTCCTCACGGAGCCTATCTGAAACTCTACGTGAACGATGTGGCGTTGCTGGCCATCGTCAATGGCGATAAGACCATGCCCGACGATGCCATCATCGTGAAGGAGAATTACAATAAGGATAAGAAACTGGTGGCTGTCACCCCCATGTACAAGGTCGAGGGATACAACCCCGGTGCCGGAAACTGGTTCTGGGCCAAATACGGGGCCGATGGAAAGATCATGACCGAAGGCAAGGTGGGGAGTTGCATCGAATGCCACAAAAAGGCAAAAAAAGAGGACTACCTGTTCACCGCTTCAATGGAACCGAAGTAATCAGTGCCCGCATATCCACATCCCGCTAGTCCCCGGCGCCAGCCGGCTACACCGTTCCCAGGAGGATTCCCGCACACTCGTAGACGGACTAGCGGGATTTATCCTCTTTTATTTTCCCATCCTCGATGGTAATGATCCGGCGGGCCTTATCCACCACCCGCTGATCGTGTGTGGAGAAGATAAATGTCATCTTCTCCTTTTCATTCAGACGCTCCATGATCCCCATCAGATTGGCGGTCGATTTACTGTCCAGACTGGCGGTAGGTTCGTCGGCCAGAACGAATTTTGGCCTGGAGGCCAGCGCTCTGGCAACCGTCACCCGCTGCTGCTGTCCCCCCGATAACTTCCCTGGCCGGCTGTCGCCCCGGTCACCCAGTCCCACCGCCTCGAGCATCTCCATGGCCCTGTCGCGCCGTTTCTTCCGGTCCCACTTCTGAAGGTTCATGATGAATTCCACATTCTCCCTGGCTGTCAGCACAGGGATCAGGTTATAGGACTGAAAGATAAAACCGATATTCCGGAGGCGGAAATCGATCAGTTTGGAGGGACTCGACTCGGTGATCTCCTCTCCCCCCACGAAGATCTGACCTTCGGTGGGTTCATCCAGCCCGCCGATCATATTGAGCAGGGTGGTCTTTCCCGAACCGGAAGGACCGACCACGGCAGTGAATTCTCCCTCCCCGATCTTCAGGTCGATGCCGTTCACTGCATGGATGGGAACATCCGTTTCTTTGTATGTCTTGTGCAAATTTCTGGTTTCAATAACATTCATGGTATATGGATTATCGCTGACATTTATGTATCACTCGTCCTGATCAGACATCTGTTTTCAGTGCTTCGGCCGGATTGAGCCGGATCGCCTTCACTGCCGGGTATATGGATGCCAGGAGCCCGGTAAGGACCACCAGCAGAGTCACCATGGCCAGATTGGACAGTCCGATGGTGGGATAGATAACCGGATCGTATCCGAGCTGCTCCCATGCCTGACTGTAAATGGAGAGATCCAGGCCGGTGGACCCGGTGACCCCGATGACCAGGTATCCCATTCCCAGTCCCAACACCCCTCCGGTGAGGGTGAGCAGGACCGTCTCGAACATCACCATGGCAAAGACCCTCCTCTTGTTCATCCCGACCGCCTTCAACATCCCCAACTCTTTCACCCGTTCCAGGACCGCCATGAGCATGGTGTTGATAATCCCGAAGCAGAGAGCGAAGAGGATAATGATCATAATGAAATACATGGTGATATCCATGCTCTCCTCGATCAGGCTCACCTCGGGCATCAGCTCATCCCAGGGATCCACCGCCAGACGGGGGTAGCTGTCCGACAGACCGGCGGTGATCCGGTCCACCGCCTGGTTGCTCTTCAAAAGAACGGCGATCTCATGGGCAGCTCCTTCTGGCAGTCCCACGATCCCCTGCAGGTCGCTGCGGTCCACAAAAACATTCCTTTCCTCATACTGGGCATTGGAGATGCTGTAGATCCCCACCACCTTGAACCGGCCGCGCGTCATGGTTCCGTCCAGAGTCTGCAGATGAAGGATGATCCGGTTCCCGGTTCCCACATCCAGCTTTTCCGACAGCTCTTTCCCGATCAGGATGGGATGGTTCACCTCCTCATCGAAATAACTCCCCTCCACCATCTTCGAATGGATGTTGGTCACCTGCCGTTCCGCTTCCGGATCGATCCCCATGATCTGCACCCCGACGCCGGTTTCAGCGGTCAGGGCCATGGAGTTCACGATCGTCCTGGCCGAGGTGGCCGCAACTTCGGGCAGGGCCTCCGTATTCTCCCTGATCGGGGCGGCTCCTGTAATGTAGTACCGGATATCGGGATCAGTCATATAACTGGTGTCGTGGATCTGGAGATGGGAAGCTTCGGAGTTGATGGCCGACTCGATCCGCTGGTCGATCATCCCGTAATAGAACCCCATGTTGAATATGCCCGCCGTGATCCCCAGGGCAATGGCCACCAGGATCACCGTACTCCGGACTTTCTTGCGCCAGATGTTCTTCCATGCAATTTCAACAATCATAATGATTTATTTGAAGGTGAAAAATTTCAGACTGTCAGGATTGAAGGGCTTCCACCGCCTTCAGTCTGATCGTGTGGATCGCCGGATAGAGGGAGACCGCGATGGTGATCAGCAGAACGGTCAGTGCCTGGTTCGTGAATACGGGGAGCTGGGAGGAAAAGTAGATCACCGGCTCCAGGCCGAAGTCGGAATAGGCTTCGGCCACCTCTTCGGGCAACGGGATCGGATTGTTCACAAACGCAGTGATCACCGGTATGCTGCCTGCAAACCCTGCGGCCACGCCGAGGATCCCGATAAGAATTGTTTCAAAGACCATGACGGTGATCAGCTTGCCTTTTTTCATCCCGATGGAGATCATCACCCCCATCTCTCTCCGGCGCTCCGACAGCATCATGATAATGGTCCCCAGGATCCCGAACCCGATCAGCAGGTACAGAATGGCTTTCATCACCAGAGCACCAGCCCGGTCGGCCTGGATCATCTGTTTCAGGTCGGGCTGGATCCCCTCCCAGGTGATGATCCCGTAATCGCCGCCCAGCTCCGATTCCAGGTTACGGTGCACGTGATCCAGATCGTCGTAGTTCTCCAGCATCACCACCACCGAGGTGACCCTCTCTCCGGCCCAGTAGAAATCCCTGGCCCGCTGAAGGGTCACGTATCCCCCCATGTTGTTCAGTGACGGGGAGGGGAATTCCAGGACCCCCCTCAGGGGAAACAGTCCCTCGGCGCTGGCCCCGTGATATCCCTGGCTGATGAGCACCAGGGTATCGCCGATGGCGGCATCCAGGTTCTCGGCCATGTTACTGGTAAGCAGGATCCCGTCATCTCCCTCCTGCAGGTAACTTCCTTCCCTGACCCATTTTTTCAGTCCGGTGAGCCGGTTCTCCTGCCGGGGACGGATGCCGATCAGGGCCCCTCCGCGGGTCTCTTCGCCCGTGGAGATCAGAGAGAAGGACTCGAGCCGCGGTACATAATAGGAGATATCCTCCGCCTGGTCCAGAATTTGGTAAAGCGAATCGGTAGGAACGAACGTATGGTTGATGGTCTTCTTGTCCCAGTAGTCGGGATGCTGCACCTGAAGATAACCGGTGTAGAATTTGACCACATTGTCGATCATTTTTCCGTACATGCCTTCCTGCATGGAGGACATCACCGTGGAAAGCAACACCCCGAAGAAGACACTGGCCATGGTGATGAGGGTGCGCCTTCGGTTGCGCCAGAGATTTCGCCATGCCATCACAAAGTTTTTCATGCTGTTTGCCTGTTAATGGTTCGTTTTGAGTTCCGGGGTTCGGATTCCGGGTCTCTGTTCAGCGGACACGTTTCATGTTCTGCTGGGAGAAAAATGAGTCGTCGAGCTGTATGCCGAAATCCATCTCGAGGATACGGACCACGGTGCGCTGTCCGGACTCATCCGCGGGGATGATCTCGAACCTGGATGGGATCATCCGGTCGTCGAACTCCTTCACCTCGGAAGAACGGTGGGTTTTCACCAGCGCATCGTCTTCGTCGAAATAGCGGGCTCTCAGCTCATAATACTCCTCCTGGTCGATCCACATGACGATCCGGCCCCACACCACCGGCGCATCGGGAGTGGGGGTCAGCTCGACCCGGTAACAGGCATATCCCCGGACGGTATCCTCACCCAGCAGCCTGTGCTGGTAGTCGTCGACGATCGAAGCTTCGTTAATCAGATCATCGTTGGTATAGTCGGATCCCATCCACCCCTGTGACATCATCGAGGGCGGCAGCTTGATCATCCGGTTGATGGCCGGCCGCCAGCTCCACATCTCGGTGCCCCTCTTCAGAAAGGTCTTCCCCTCCTCCCTGGCAGGATGAGTGATCAGTGCAAGGGAGTATTCTGTGCCCCTGGCCCACGACTTGAAACGGATGGTGCGCTCCCAGGTGGGACGGATAATGTTCATCTCCATCTTCGCGTAGGAGGTCTCCCCCCGCATCTGATCATAGGAGCGGTTAACGATCTCAGTGGCATCCTGGCCCCTCAACGGCAGAGCCGTGCAGAGAATAACCGCAGCATATACAATTGATATTCTCATAGGTTCAGCATTTTCTGCACCGGGGAGCAAAACCCATTCCATGACCAGTTCGGACCCTTCCGTATGCTCTGAATCGGGTCCGGACCGTCCCGGTCATTCAATACCTGTGAAATACCTTATCATTGGGAGGTGTGCTCCCCGGACCCTCTGCCGGGGAACAGCTCCCCAAACCTGTGGTATTTATCCACACACTCCCCTAGGCAGCTTCTCTTTTCCGGCCCTCCCCTTCCGCTCCCTGTCAATGCATCCCTCTTTGGCACAGAATTATTATACCCTGTTTCGAACAGAACAATCCACACCTATGAAAAACATAGAAATCATCCGGAGGATCATACCGCTCCTCCTGACGGTGCTGCTGGCCCCGCAGGCTTACGGGCAATACTTCGGAAAGAACAAAGTGAATTACGAAACTTTCGATTTTAAAATCTACCGCACGCCCCATTTCCAGATTTACCACTACCTTGATAACGAGCAGAAGATCAAGGACCTGGCACAGCTGGCCGAACGGTGGTACGACCGGCACCAGGCGGTGATGTTCGACACCTTTCAGACCCCCAGTCCCATCATATTCTATAACAATCATGCCGATTTCCAGCAAACCACGGTGATCTCCAGCCTTATCGGTGTGGGTACCGGGGGAGTCACCGAAGGATACCGGAACCGGGTGGTGATGCCTGTCAAGAAATCCAATGCGGAGACCAACCATGTCCTGGGACACGAAATGGTACACGTCTTCCAGTACCATATGTTCAAGAATGCGGACTCGCTCGATTTGCGTTCTATCGGAAGCATCCCCCTCTGGATGATCGAGGGGCTGGCGGAATATATGTCGATCGGAAATTCCGACCCTCACACCGCCATGTGGATGAGGGAGGCTCTGATGAGAGACGACATCCCCACCATCGAAGAGATGACCCGGAGGCCCTCCGAATATTTCCCCTACCGGTACGGACATGCCTTCTGGTCGTTCATCACCTCCCGCTGGGGCGACGGTGCCATCAAACCCCTGCTGCTGGGTACCGCCATTTCCGGACCCAGAAGGGCCATGGACAGCATTCTGGGATTCGATGCGGACACCCTTTCGATCATGTGGAAAGCACAGATGGAGCAGACCCACCTGCCACACCTGGAGAACCGGAAGGACCGGCGGGTGGGGGAAAAGCTGTTCGGTACCCGGAAAGCGATCAACATCGCTCCGGCCATCAGTCCGGACGGAAGATACGTGATCTTCCTGGCCGACCGGGATGTGATCACCATCGATTTCTATCTGGCCGACGTTCAACAGGAAAAGGTGATCAAACGGCTCACCCGTGAAATCAGGGATACCCACATCGATAACTACAGCTTCCTGGAATCGATGGGTACCTGGTCGCCCGACAGCAGGAAATACGCACTCTCCCTCTTCTCCAAAGGGAGAAAACGGCTGATTATCTTCGGGGTTAACCAGCGCTCCCCGGTGAGGACCGTCGACCTGGAGGGGTTGCAGTATTTCGACAACCCTGCATGGTCGCCCGACGGCCGCTCGATCGTGGTGGCCGGCCTGCAGGACGGACAGAGTGATCTGTTCCTCTACGACCTGGAATCGGATTCGCTCACCCGGCTGACCGACGACTACTATTCCGACCAGCATCCGGCCTGGTCGCCCGACGGTAAAAAAATCACCTTTATCAGCGACAGGGGTGCAGCCACCGATACCGGCAGGATCACTTTCGGGAAATACCGGTTGTGCGAATACGATCTGGAGAGAGGAGGTTCCGAAGTGATGCGGATCCTGCCCGGGGCCGATATCTACAACCCTCAGTATGCGCCCGACGGTGAAGGGATCTATTTTATCTCGCCCGCCAACGGGGTCAAGAACCTGTATCACTACGCACCGGAAGCAGATGAACTGCACCGGTTGACAGACCTGAAAACGGGGATCAGCAGCATTTCAGCTCTTTCCCCTGCCCTGAGCGTTGCCCGGGAAACGGAACTGCTCACCTATGTCCTGTATGAAGAAAAGGGCTATTCCATCTATAAGGCAGCGCCTGAAGATTTCACCTGGGAACAGGTCAATCCCTATGTCACCGATCTCTCGGCCGCCAGCCTTGTCCCGGCGGAAGCAGAGACTTTGCCGACGGTAGTGGAGAGGAACCTGGAGCGGTATCCGTTGGCGGATGCCTCTGAATTCACCAGGAGAAAATACAAACCGAAGTTCGGGCTGGAGACCATCACCAGTGCGGGGGTGGGCGTGGGCATCAGCCAGTCCGGCGCCGCAGCCGGAGGGGGCATCGGAGTGCTTTTCAGCGACATGCTCAAAAGGAACCAGCTGTTCGGAGTGGCCCGCGTGAACGGCAGGCTCATCGATGTGGCCGGCCAGGTCACATACCTGCGCCAGAAGAACAGGATCAACTGGGGAGCGTCGCTGAGCCACTTCCCCTACCTTTCGGTACGCTCGTTCATACAGGAGGATGTGATCGATTCGGTACGGGTCACCGCCCTGACGCATGTGGAGCAGAGGATCTTCGAGGAACGGGTGGGTGTTTTCGGGGTCTACCCGGTCTCCAAGAAGCTCCGCTTCGAGGCTGGACTCAGCGCTGCCTACTACAGTTTCAGGATCGACAGCACCAACCGCTATTTTTCTTACCCTTCGGGGATTTACCTGGGAGAGACACGCGAGCAGCTCCCTGCGCCCGAACCCAAATCCATTTTCCGGGGGTATGTGGCCCATGTGGGCGATGATGCCTATTTCGGACTCACCTCCCCGCTGAGGGGTTACCGTTACCGGGTCGAGCTGAGCAGAAGCCAGGGCTGGATCAATTACTGGGGGATCACGGCCGATTACAGGCGATATTTCTTTTTCAAACCATTCGGACTGGCATTCAGAGCCATGCATAACGGCCGTTACGGAAAGGATGCCGGTGCACTCTACCCGATGTACCTGGGTTATCCCTACTATGTGAGGGGATACCAGTACAACAAGCTCTACCAGGACCGCTGCCCCGGGGGCGATTGCCTCGATGTGAACCAGATCTCCGGGACCAAAATGGTGGTGGCGGGAGCCGAGCTCCGGTTACCGTTTACCGGACCCAGGCGACTGGCACTGATCAAGTTCCGTTACCTCTATACCGATCTGGTGGGATTTTTTGACGGGGGACTGGCCTGGAGTGAATTCGGGAACATCGGTTTCAGCTGGGATCCGGCAGGGAGCGAGCAAATCCCTGTATTCAGCGCCGGTGCAGCCATAAGGATCAACCTGTTCGGGGCGCTGATCATCGAACCCTACTACGCCTTCCCCTTCCAGCGGGACACCGGGGGAACCGGGGAATTCGGTTTTACCCTGCTGGGGGTGGGGTGGTGACTTAGGGAGTGCCTCCTGTGGAATTACTGACCCGATTGTGGCATTTGTTCACAGCAGTGCCAACCGAAAACACCCGGACAACCTCCGGAGGACCGGACGGCTCAGAGCCTGTTCTCAGGGAGATGGAGCAGCCTCTGTGCTGGACCGTACCGGTTCCTGTCCGCAAGGCCGGTCCGTGGCATAGTTTTGGAACCTTCCAAGGTGCGGAAAACAACATTTAATCGGAACGACTATGATACTCATTGTATTTGGATTGCCCGGAACCGGGAAATCCTACTTCTCCCGCAAGCTGGCCGAAGAAATCGGAGCGGAATATCTCAATACCGACCAGGTGAGAAAGGAGCTGCACCTGGAGGGACAATACGACCAGAAAAGCAAGACCCGCGTGTACGATCATATACGCAACCGGCTGGAAGAGGTGACCAGAGGCGGAAAAGATGTGATCGTCGACGGTACCTTCCACCGGATACCGGTGAGAGATGCCTTTATCGAACGGGCCAAAAAACTGGACCAGCCCGTGGCCTTCATAGAGATGAAAGCGAGCGACCAGACCGTGGAGAAACGAATGAAATCGGAACGTGAATTCAGCGATGCAGATTATAAAATCTACCTGCAGATCAAATATGATTTCGAGGAGATGCATGAACCCCACCTGACCCTCGTATCGGAAGTGCAGCCCATCGATGAAATGCTGAAAACCGCCAAATCGTACATTGATGCAAAAAGAACAAATCCAGACATTGATTGATACATGTCCCTTTCCCGGAGGGTGCGGTTCACCCGAACTGATCGAGACCCATATTTCCTGGGTCATCCTGACGGACCAGTATGCTTTCAAGATCAAAAAACCGCTCAAACTCTCCTTCCTGGATTACTCGACCCTCGAGAAGAGAGAGCATTTCTGCAACGAAGAGCTGGTGCTGAACCGGCGGCTGGCGCCGGAGATCTATCTGGGAGTTATTCCTATTACGGCGGGCATGGCGGGACAGAACGGACAGGAGGATTCCGGAAAGGTGGTCGATTACGCCGTGCAGATGAAAAAACTCGACTCACAGAAGCAGATGCACCTGCTTCTGGAGAAAAACCAGGTGACCACCGCCCACCTGGACAGGCTGGCCGGCAAACTGGCCCGGTTCCACAAAAATGCCAGAATCATCAAGAACGCCTTCGATACCACGGGCTTTCAGGAAAAATTCGAGGATATCCGCACCGTCATGGACGATGTGGTGAAGACGCTGGGCGGGGAATGGGAAGAGCGGATCAACCGGGTGGTGGAGCGTTCCAATTTTTACCTGAACTCCTCCCGGAACCTTTTCAACCAGCGGATCATCACCAATTTCCGGCGAAACTGCCACGGCGACCTGAATGCCACCAACATCTTCCTGTACGACGACCCTGTGATCTTCGACTGCACGGAGTTCAACAAAGAATTCAGGCATATCGACGTGCTGAACGAGATCGCATTTCTGAGCGTCGATCTGGACTTTTACGGCAATCCCGGGCTGAGCGACCATTTCTACCGAAGCTACCTGGAAGCCTACGGTATGGATGAAGATGACAATCTCCGGAGAATGTACAGTTATTACAAGTGCTACCGGGCCAATATCCGGGCCAAGGTGACAGCCATCAATTCCCGGGAAAATAAATATGAACACGCTGCTCAGGACATCCAGAAATACCTCCGCCTGATGGAACAGTATTCCGGAGAGTTCTCCTGATCTGTTCCAGATCCTCTTTTCTCTAAAACCTCTTTTCCAGCCCCTTTAACAGTTGAATGGTAATCACCGGCAGTATACTAGCAACGGAGATCAGACCCCAGGTCTCCCAGCTGAGTTGCTGAAAAGAGAGGGCCCCGCTGAGAACGGGGATGGAGTAGGCTGCGAACAACACCACGAGGCAGAATCCCAGCGCCAGCCAGATGTACTTATTTCGGGTAACCTGGTTCCTGAATACCGGCTCATCCGGTTCCCTCATATCGAATACATGAAGCAGCTGACTGATGGCCAGACTGAAAAAAGCCACATTGTTGCATATCTCCTCCGGCAGTCCCATCACGAAGAAAGCGAAGAGGTACGCTCCGGTAATGTATAATGCGATCACCAGGCCGTACATACCGGTGATCATCCAGTTCGCCCTGGTGATGATCGGTTCCTCCGGATCCTTGGGCGGTTTTTCCATCACCCGCCTGCTGCCTTTCCCCACCCCCAGAGCCAGTGCGGGAAACACATCCGACAAAAGATTCAGGAACAACAGCTGCAGGGGCAGCAGCGGCAACCGGAACATGGTGAAACTGATGGTGGCGATGATCAGGATCTCGGCCAGGTGATAGGAGAGCTGATAGACGATGAATTTCCGGATATTCTCGAAGATCACCCTGCCCTGCTCCACCGCCCTGACAATGGAGGGGAACGCATCATCCTGGAGGATCATGTCGGCCACATCCTTGGCCACCTGGGTTCCCCTGCGCCCCATGGCGATCCCGATATCGGCCTTTTTCAGGGCCGGTGCATCATTGACCCCGTCGCCTGTCATTCCCACGATCTCCCCCTGCTGCTGAAAATGCTCCACAATATCGAGCTTCTGAGAAGGATCGACCCGGGCAAAAACCTGTGTACCGGAGATCTCGCCATCATCCGAATCCTCCAGAGTCCTTCCGTGAATCACCTGCTCCTCCCCGTCCTTCGCCAGGTTGATCTCCCGGGCAATGTGCAGGGCCGTCCCCGGGTGGTCGCCGGTGACCATGACGATCTGGATCCCTGCCCGGTGGCACAATTCCAGGGGCTCCCGGATATCTTCCCTGACGGGATCGATGAACCCGGCCATTCCGACAAAAACCATCTCGCCGATGAACTCCTCCTTCTCCGCCAGCTCACCGGCCCTGTCGGCCGGAACTTCCCTGAACGCGAAACTGATCACTTTGAGACCCCGGCCCGACTGATCCTTATCGGCATCGATCCACTTCTTCCTGAATTCTCCGTCGATCTTCCGGTTTGATGTTCCGTCGAAATAGTGGGTGCAGCGATCCAGGATGGCCGAAGTGGCACCCTTGGCCGCCACATAACAGCGTTCGTCCCGCCGGTGGACGGTCCCCATCATCATCGATTCGGAATCGAAGGGATCCTCGTTGATCTTCCGGATCCCGCGCAACTGGTTGAACCGCTCCCGGTCTTTGTGGTTGCCGAACTCCAGAAGGGCCACATCCAGGGGATCACCCTGAAAGGAGTCTTCATCACCGGAAGGTCCGGCATCGTTGCAGAGCATGGATATGGAAAAGAAATGGGCGAAAGACTCGTCCTCTTCCGGCTCCTCCTTCAGCAGATCGGTCTCTCCCTCCTTCCCTGCCAGCGAGATGATCCTCAGTGTCAGTTTGTTCCTGGTCAGGGTGCCGGTCTTATCGGTGAGAATGGTGGTGGTCTCTCCCAGAGTCTCCACAGCCGACAGATTTCTCACCAGCACGTTATGATCAGCCAAGCGGAGCATTCCCCTGGCCAGGGAGATGGTCGCCACAATGGGCAACCCTTCCGGAATGGCGGCCACCGTCCATGCAATGGCTGTCTGCAGCAGGGTGTAGAGCTCCTTTCCGGCGATCCAGCCGAAAATAAGGTAGAGCAGAGAAAGGCCGGAGATCAGCCAGATCAGACGCCTGGCCAGCTTTCCCAGTTTTTTATTCAGAGGGATCTCGTCCTCCGCCGATTCGCTGACCATCCGGGAAATCTTTCCTATCTCAGTCTCCATTCCGGTGGCCACGACCACCGCCTCGGCCTTACCTCCCGTAACGGCCGTTCCCTTGAAAACCATATTGGTCTGGTCGGCCACCTGTGGAGAATCCTCCAGTGGTTCGGTCTGTTTACTGACCGGTACCGATTCCCCGGTCAGCGGAGATTCATCCACCGACAACTCTTTTGAAAAGGTGATCCGGGCATCGGCGGGAACGAGATCCCCCGCCTCCAGCACGATGAAATCCCCCGGGACCAGGTCCGGGGCGGGGATCTCTTCCGCCTCTCCATCCCGCATTACACTCACGGTAAGGGGATCCATCTTCTTCAGGGCATCCAGGGAAGCCTGCGCCCGGTATTCCATCCAGAAGCCGATAACGGCATTCAGCAGGATCACGATAATGATCGCAATTGCCTCCGGGATGTCCCGGAATATGAAGGAGACCGTTACAGCGGCCAGGAGAAGGTAGATGACCGGATTGTTGACCTGCGACCACAGGATGGCAAGGACTCCCTTCTTCTCACCGGCCTCCAGCTGGTTCTTTCCATGCTCTTTCCTGCGCCTCCCGATCTCCCCGGCCTTCAATCCCTCCTTCGATGTGGAGAATCTCCGGAATATCTCATCCACCGTTATGGCATAGTTCTGCTTCTCCCGATCCATTAAGGTATTCCAGGTTTATGGTATGGTACGATTACGATACAGTCCCGGATCTAGAGTCCGAAAGCGTAATAGAAAGTTCCTGTCACATCTTCGTAAACGCCTTCCAGCATCACACCTCCCCGGTGATCCTCCAACATGGAGACCAATTCTACCACGGAATCCACCGGCTGGTTATTGACTCTGGTGATAATGAACCCTTCGCGCATATCGGTCTGCTGACTCAGGACCCCCGCATGCAGCTCGGTCACTCTCACTCCGCCGTCGATCCCCAGTTCACGGGCTGTCCGGTTGGTGATATCTTCAAATGCAGCTCCCAGTCTGCCCAGTACTTTTCCACGCTCTCTGGTCACGGTTTCAGTGGTACCCTCTCTCGACTGCAGGGTGGCACTGGTCTCCATTGTCCGGCCTTTCCTGATCAGTCCGATCTCCACCTCCTCGCCTGGCCGGTGCCTGGCAACCAGCTCCTGCAGCTGTGCCGACCGGTCCGTTTCAGTGCCGTCGATACTGGTGATCACATCTCCTACACGGATGCCCGCCTTATCGGCGGCGCTGTTCTCCAGCACACTGTCGATGAACACCCCTTCGGTCACATCCAGGTTTTCCTGTCTGGCCAGCTCTCCGTCCACGTTGCGGATGATCACTCCCAGGTATCCCCGCTGGACCACCCCGAATTCCATTATGTCCTCCACCACTTTCCCCACAATATTGGAAGGTACGGCAAACCCGTAACCTGAATAGGCACCGGTGGGACTGGCGATGGCGGTATTGATCCCCACCAGTCCGCCACCCAGCGAAACCAGCGCCCCTCCGCTGTTGCCGGGATTGATGGCGGCATCGGTCTGGATGAACGATTCGATGGCGTACTGCTCGCGCATGATATTGATATTTCGCGCCTTCGCGCTCACGATGCCGGCGGTGACCGTTGAGGTCAGGTTGAACGGATTTCCGATAGCCAGAACCCATTCACCCACCAGCAGACTGTCGGAATTGACCAGGGGGATGAAAGGCAGCCCCCCGGCATCGATCTTTACCAGCGCCAGATCGGTGGACGGATCTGCGCCGAGTACCGTCGCATTATAGGTTTCGTTGTTGTGCAGGGTGACGATGATCTCATCGGCATTGGCGATCACATGGTTGTTGGTGACGATATGTCCCGATTCGTTCAGGATCACCCCGGATCCGGCACCGCGGCGGCGCCTCTGAGGCGCTTCCTGTTCGGGACCGCCCGGACCGTAGAACCGCTCGAAGAAATCCCTGAAGGGTTCGGGCAGCTGTTCCTGGGGGACACGTCCGGCACCCCTGACCGTCTGGCTGGTCTGAATGTGTACCACTGCGTCCATCACCTTTCTGGAAGCACTGGTAAAATCGGGAAAAGACATGGTGCCCTGCTCCCTTTCATCGTAAGTGAGCCCAGTACTTCTCACCATCTTGTCCGTATAGTGGATCTCCGCATCACCTGCTGTACCACCGGGAGTGTTACAGGCATAAAAGACGGCCGTGGTGACGGCACCACCCACTAAAACTGCCAGAATGATTGTTGTAATTCGTTTCATAATGTACCTTTTTATTGATTGTTATGTAGACCGGTTTCTGTTTCGAACCGGTAATGAGGATTCGAACAATGTGCCACGTTCCTGTTCCCTGAACCGATCCTCCCAAATACCTGATGTGCCTGTTGATCTTCCCTGTTGATCTTCTGAAATGACCGCTGCTGATTGAGGAATTAATTCCCGCTCTGGGGATTATCTTCTACAATATCATCACTGCTGGATCCTGCTCCCCTCCCGGTCTCGCGGCAGTTGCCCTCTCTGGCTTCAACCGGGTCCGGCAACTGTTTGGCATGTAATTTTCAACACCTTCAGCGAAATCAGTTAAGAACCCATTTTAAACAGATGTATTATGGAAAAAATCGTCAAAGTCATTGAAGTCATTGGTGCTTCGGATCAAGGATTCACGGAAGCCACCGAGAACGCTGTCAGGATAGCCTCCAAAACAGTCAAAAATATCCAGTCGATATATGTCAAGCATATGAACGCCAACGTGGAGAACAATCAGATCGTATCATATGCAGTCAATGCCAAGATCTCTTTTGTGGTCGATAAGGGCGAACTGGAGGATTAGAGGCCGGATCATGCCAGATTGAGAAACGTATTTGAACTCAAACCATTTAATATCAGAAGGAGATGAAGAGACTGATCACAGTGACCGGTGTGTTGTTCCTGTGGGTGGCCTTCGCGCTGCCCCAGACACAGCTCGACGATACCGATATGGAAGATGCCATTGAGAATGAATACCGCTTCGACCATGCCATCGACCTGAATAAGATTGATGTGCAGGTGGTGGATGGAATTGTGGAGCTCGAGGGAAGTGTCAGCAACCTGAAAGCCAAAAGCAGAGCCTCCAAAATCGCCGAGATGGTGAAAGGGGTACGGGCCGTATCGAACCGGATCGAGGTGGATCCGCCCGTGGTGCTCAGCGATGACGGGATACGAAAAAATGTGGAACAGGCACTTTTCGCCGATCCTGCAACCGATTCCTATGAACTGGCGGTGATCGTGGCCGACAAGGTAGTCACCCTCACCGGCACCGTGGATTCGCACCAGGAGAAGATGCTGGCCGAGAATGTGGCCGCTTCGGTAAAAGGTGTGATGGGGGTGAATAACGACATCGATGTCAACTACCAGATGGACCGTCCCGACAGTGAGATCCAGGAAGAGATCGAAGCCCTGCTGAAGTGGGATGTGCTGGTGGACGGGGGACTGATCGATGTGGAGGTGGAGGAAGGACACGTGGAGCTGACCGGTAGCGTCGGGAGCGCCCAGGAGAAGAACCATGCCTTCCTGACCGCCTGGGTCTCCGGTGTGCAATCGGTGGAAACGGCCGGACTGGAAGTGAAGTGGTGGGCTAAAGATGAAGATCTGCGCCAGGATGAAATCGCCGATGCCTCCGACGAAGAGATCGAAGACGCCTTCACAGATGCAGCCATTTACGATCCCAGGATCGTTTCCACCGAGGTATATCCCGAAGCGGAGGATGGCTGGATGACCCTGCGGGGAACCGTCGATAATCTGAAATCGAAAATAGCCGCGGAAAAGCTGGCCGAACATACCGCCGGAGTGACGGGGGTGACCAACAGGATCAAAGTTCGGATGGGTGAGCCTCCGCACGATGAAGAGATCGAAAGCAAGATCGAACTGGCACTGGCCAATAATTCTGTCACCGAGGCATGGGAGATCGACGTCCATGTGAATAACGGGATCGTCACCCTGTCGGGCATGGTGGACAGTCACCTGGAGAAGAATGAAGCGGAATGGACAGCAAGCGGCGTACAGGGAGTCAGCGAGGTGAACAATATCATCGATGTGAATTATCCCTACAGTTATTACTGGTGGGGTGCCTATCCCTACTACTCACTCCATATCACTCCGCCCTCCGATCCGGCGGTGATTCCGGATGATGACCGGATCGAGGAGAGAGTGGCCAATGAACTATGGTGGAGTCCGTTCGTGGACAGAGACCAGGTGGAGATCACCGTTGAAGAGGGAAGGGTCACCCTGGAAGGGACCGTGGACAGCTGGCGCGAATATCGTGCGGCCGCTGAGAATGCATGGGAAGGAGGCGCCCTGGCTGTCACCAATGAACTGGCTGTCAGATAACCCTATCACCATGACACTGGCTTCCATACTGTTTTCAGCGCTTTTCGCGATTATTGCTTCCACCGTGCTCATTTACGGGTTCAGGCGCTACCTGCCCGGACCCGTCAATGGGCTGGTATTTATGTTCCTGATCATATTCATGTTCACCTGGGCCGTGGGATCCTGGCTGGTTCCCATCGGTCCGGTTTCATGGGGGGTGGCATGGCTCGGATATCTGCTGATCGCGTTCCTTATCACACTCCTGCTGGGAGTGCTGATTCCGCCCGCACCCCCCAGGAGCAGGGTCATCGCCAAGGCAGAACTGGATGAAGAGGTAAAGAACAGGAAGACCTCCAATGCCCTGCAGACCACCTTCGGGATCCTGTTCTGGATCCTGATACTGGTCCTGTTCGTACTGGCGCTCTACAGGGTATTCAACTGAATCCCTGGTTTTTTTCACTTAATAAATGATGAAGGAGGATCCTATGAATAAGAGTAAGACACCCCCCGGGGGACTGATGACACGTGATATCCTTATCCGCCTGGCAGGGGTACACGATATGAACTGCATATCGATCTATGTCCCCACCGGCAGGGCCGGAGAAAAGGTGGACCAGAAGCACTCCCAGATCCAGCTGAAAAATATCCTGCAGGAACTTTCGGCGAAACTGAAAGAGAACGGGATGACCCCCAGGGAGATCAGCCGGAAGCTGTCGGGGGCGGAAGAAATGCTCGATGACGTACATTTCTGGAGAAACCAGTCGGACGGACTCGCTATTTTCATCCAGGGTTCCGATACCAGATATTTCACTCTTCCCGTCGGATTTGAACTGCAATACTGGCTGAGCGACCATTTTTACCTGGTGCCCGTGATTCCCTTCTTCAACGGGAACGGGACCTTTTATATGCTGGCCCTGGGTCAGCAACATGTACGCCTCTACCAGTGCACCCGTGACTTTATCAGCGAACTCACTCTTCCCGGGTCCGCTCCTGAACGTCTGGAGGATGTGGTGGGAAGAGATTTCGAGGAGAAGTCGCTCCAGTACAGGACAGGTCACGGAAGCGATTCCGGTTCCCGGTTCCACGGTCACGGCTCGGGGAAGGATGACCGGGACAAAGAGGTGGAGAATTTCATCCGGGCTGTGGACAAGGCAGTGGTGGAGAAAACCGGTCCCAACGGCATCCCGCTGGTTCTCGCCTGCGACGACCAGTATTTTCCCATATATCGCAGGGTGACCGGCCACCGCCACCTGGTCGGCACCCCCGTCAGCGGAAATCCTGACGAGGCCGACCCTTACCTGTTGCACGAAGAGGCATGGCTGCTGGTAAGAAATATCTTCTCCCGCCCCAGGGATGAAAAGAAGGGGCAGGTCAGGGATCTTTCTTCCACCGGAAAAAGCGTTTACGGGGTAGATGATGTCGTTCCTGCGGCCGTCGACGGCCGCATCGACACCCTGTTCCTTCAGGAGGGAGAGGATCTGATGGGTATTTACGACCAGGAGAAACGGACTGTTCTTCCGGTGGAGCGCACCCGGGCGCGGCCTGTTTCCCTATTCAATATGGCTGCAGCGCACACCCTGATCAACGGCGGGGAAGTTTACCTGGAGCCGGCAGAAAACATGCCTTTCAGGGAGACAGGGATCAACGCGCTGCTCAGGTACTAGCGGGCACGACCATCTGCAGTCGTCCCGGATGAATCTCCACCTGCAATTGAGCGGTCTTTCCCATGGGCTCACCGTCGATCTGCAGTTCCTGAGGGGGATCGAGTTGAATTTCCGTCTTCCGGCAACGGACAATCCGGTGGAAACGGTTGTGGTTGAAATTTCTCATCAGGATCGAGATGGTCATATAGAAGAGGAACCAGTAAGGGTAAGCCTGTACCACCACCAGTTCGAACCAGCCGTCGTCTGTCCTGCCGTCGGGTGTGATGCTGGCGCCGGTGCCGTAATAGGAAGCGTTGGCCATGACGATCATCACCGCTTTCGAACGCAGTTTTTCCCTGCCCGTCTCCGCGGTGAATCTGAATCTGCGAAGGTTTCCCAATTCTCTGAAATATTGCCGGGCATATCCCAGAAATCCGCGCATCCCCGTATCCTCATACCTTCGGATCACCCTGGCGTTCATTCCCAGGTCGGCCATGTGCAGGCAGATGCGCTCCCCGTTAATTTCAAGCAGATCCACCTTCTGAACCTTCCCTTCCACGAGCACTTTCAGTGCCTCTCCCGGATCATCGGGAATTCCCAGCTGATAGGCCATTCCGTTGGATGAGCCCAGGGGGAGGATAGCCAGCCGTATCTTCCTGTCCATGATCGCTGCAGCCACCAGGTTCACCGTCCCGTCCCCTCCTGCGGCGACAGCGATCGTGGGATTGAATATATCCAGCTCCTTCCGGATCTTCAGCGAAACCTCCGCCTGCCCCCCCAGTTCAGTGACCCGGTGCCGGAAATGATGGATTTCCGACAACCGGTCGATCTCCTGCTGCAGGTTTCCGGGCATCCCCGTCCCTGCACCGGTATTGATTAAAAACAGGATCCGCTCCATATCATTTGCTTTGGTCTGTTCTTTGAAATGAGTACCACCGGGATATAAAGAAATAAACATGCCAGACAAGAAACAACCGACACCGAAAAAACACTCGTTCCGGCCCCTGAAACAGCTCAGGGTCCGAGTCAAGAGGAGACTGGGATGGCTGGGCATCCCTAAGATCGTACCGTACACTGCCTACGGAGATCATGACAAGATCATGGTGACCGGAGCGGTCATCGAGGATAAAGGGATCAGCCCCCCCGAACCGGACCAGAGTGTGTGGAGAAATATCCTCAATATGGTCAAAAGATACTCAGGCGATGAGATCGAAGGGGCGATGGTCAGGATCGAATATGCGGGACGCGAAATGGTGATCCGGACCAACGAACTCGGCTTGTTTCACACGGTCCTTCCCAACGACTATGCGGAACCGGACCATGAAACCTGGGAACCGGTGAAACTCACCCTGCTGGACGATTACATCGAAAACCAGGGGACGGTCAGTGCTGAAGCCCGGGTGCATATCGCCGATCCGGAAAGTGATTACATCGTGGTATCGGATGTGGACGATACGGTGATGGTGTCCCATTCCACCCGCACTCTCCGCAAGCTCAGGCTCATGCTGTACAAGAACGCCCTCACCAGGTCCCCCTTCGAGGGAGTGGCCGGATTCTACAAAGCGCTTCATACCGGAGAGGAGGGAAAACAGCGTTCCATCTTTTACGTATCAGGCAGTGAATGGAACCTGATCGATCTCCTGGAGGAGTTCTTCGAAGCCAAGGGCATTCCCAGGGGAACCTTCCTGTTGAGCGACCAGAAATTACGCCTGTTCAGCATGTTCCGGTCGGGAAAAAAGTACCAGGACAAGATCCTCCGTATCAGGGAGCTTTTCGAACTCTATTACCGCCAGTCGTTCATTCTGATCGGCGACAGCGGGCAGAAAGATCCCGAAATCTACCTGAAGATCGCCGAAATGTATCCCAACCGCGTACGGGCCATCTACATCCGTCACATCGGGAAACGACTGCGGAATCAGCGGGTCGAGAAACTTGCGGCGGAGGCCGGGGAGCTGGGTGTGGAGATGGTCCTGGTGCATTCCACCCTGGAAGCTGCCAGGCATGCGGTCGACAGCGGGTTCATCCGGTTCGAGCAGGTTTCCGGGATCGTGGCCGACAAAAGAAAAGAGGAGCGCCTGCCGGATCAGCCTCCTCTGGATAAGGGGAGTCAAAAACAGCAGGCCGCTTCCTGATCCTGCGCCGGAAAATACACCGTCTTACTGCTGCTAGTTTTCTTCACTGCCGGTGGCCAGCTGGTTCAGCAGATCCTCCAGTTCCTGAAGGTTGTTCCCCGCTTCCCCAAACTGCTTCTGCTGCATGTTCTCCAGGTAATTCTCGAAAGCCTGGTTGGCACGGTCGATCAGCTCCCTGGTGGTCTCCATGCCGGTGAGGCCGGGTTCCCCTTCCGGACCCGGGCCGGTGCCTGTGAAAAGCCCCCTCAGCGCCTCCTCAAAAGTCTCCGCATAACTGAGGTTATCGTTGTGCATCACCGCCACCAGCCTGAGTTCGGGATAGGCCGAAGTTTCCGACATCAGATAGATGGGTTCCACGTAAAGAATGGTCCTGGCAACAGGTATGGCCAGCACATTGCCCCGGATCACATTGGATCCCCGCTGATCCCAGAGGGACAGCTGTCCCGACAGATAGGAATCCTGGTCGATCTTGGTCTCCACCTGCTGGGTCCCCAGGATCCGTTTCTCCTTGGGGAACTGATATGCCAGGAAACGGCCGTAATCCTCCTGGTCGGACATACCGGCGATCCAGCCGATCATCACCTGCTTGTTCTTCGGGGTAAAGGGCAGGATCAGCACGAACTCCATCTCATCGGATCCCGGCGGCACCCACATGATATAGTAAGGTTCCACCGGCTGCACGTTGTTGTAGTACTTTTCGGTGGCGCGCACCCAGAGGTCCTCCTGATTGTAGAAGACCGTGGGATCGGTCATGTGGTACTTCCCGTAGACCAGTCCCTGCACCAGCAGCATATCGACCGGGTAACGCACGTGACGGTAGAGCGATTCGGGCATCTCATCGCTGCTCTTCAACAGCCCCGGGAATATCCTGTCATACACCCTGACCAGGGGATCCTCCTCCTCGAAGATGTAGAAATCCACCTCGCCCGAGTAGGCGTCGACCACAATCTTGACCGAGTTCCTTATATAATTTTCGCCGTGAAGCCGGACTCCCGCTCTGCTCATGACCCCGTCGGTGGTCTCGAACGAGGAGAAGGGTTCACTGTAAGGATAATAACGGGAGGTAGTGTAGGCATCCATGATCCAGTACATCTTCCCCTCTGCGATCACGATATAAGGATCCTCATCGAACTGAAGGAAGGGGGTGAGCCTGCGCACACGCTCCGAGATCTGCCTGTGCAGCATGATCCTGCTCTGGTCGGTGGGGTAGCCCGAAAAGAAGAGGCGGGTACCCCCGTACCGGTACCCGTAGAGGAATTTGCGCCAGAGACCTGTGATCTGCACTCCTCCGGATCCCTCATAATGGGCGTAGATATTCTGATCCCCGCTGGGATAGTCAAACTCCTCCTCGCTGGAATTGACCACCACAAAGTGGTCGGTCAGCTGTCCGTAATAAATCTCGGGACGTTCGATCTCCAGGTGGCCGGGCAGGCTCACCGGCGGGATATCTTTGATCAGCAGGCGGGGCAGTCCCTCCTCGGTGAATTCGTTCACCAGGTTGAGCACCGCTCCGTACCCGTGGGTATACTTGAAGTGGCGGTTCACGAAAGTCTGGCTGTTGGGCGGAAGATTGGAAGGTTGCATCTCGCGGGCCGATACCATTACCTGCCTGTACTGGTTGTCGATGGTATAGCGGTCGATATCCACATCCAGGAACTCGTAATAAAGGCGGATTTCCTGGAATTGTTTGTATACCGCGTCCAGTGCCCTGTAGTCCCATAACCGGATGTTGGACAGGAGTGCGGAATGTTCCTCCATCATGCTGCGCTCGATATCCTCCGATACGTCATACTCGAACTCCTCCACCTTGTCGAGATGGAATCCCGAGCGGGTGAACCGGATGTTATTCTCAATATAGGGCTTCTCCACGGTGATCTCATTGGGCTCCACCTTGAGCCACTGGAAAAGGAGCGGGACGACCCAGAGAAACAGGGCCCATACCCCGACGAATACTCCCGATACGGTATAGAGGTAGGATTCCTCCGAGCTCTTTCTCCTGGCTCTCCAGAGACGGGGCACACCCGGCCGGATCACCGACAGCAGGAGGCCGGCCCCCGCCAGCAGCGAAAAGATACCGGTCACGGTGATCATGGGCAACCTCACCTTCACATCGGTCCAGCCCGGACCTGTGACAAAACCGTAATCGGAATACATGAGTCCGAAACGTGCAACGAAACGCCCGAATCCGAGAATAATGAAGATGACCGCCAGGGAGAGATAAATGGAGCCCGGCAGCTTGTTTTCTCCGGAACTCCCTTCCTCACCTCTTTTCATCTGTAAATACCGGTACCCGAGGATGGATGCCCCGAAGGCGATCACGGCCAGGACAAGCAGGTTCAGGTATAATGTATGAAGAAAGGGATAGGTGAAGAGGTAGAATCCGGTATCCTTCCCCAGGATGGGATCGGTCAGACTGGTGTCGACACGGTGTGCGAAACGGAGCACCATATCCCACTGGGAGGACCACCAGAGTCCTGTGATCAGAGCGCCGGTAAGCACCGAAACGCCCCTGACAAGGCGGTTCTCCCGCCCCATTTTCATGGTGAAAAGGATCATGACCAGGCCGCCTGCAATAAAGAGACCCGCGAACAGGCCGATCCGCGTCAGAAAAACGGTCCAGAACCGGTCATTGTATCCCAGGTGATCGAACCACAGTTTTTCTCCCCAGAACCCCAGGAACCAGGAGAATAACAGGGTGATGATCCCCACTCCGGCACCCAGGTAAAGGTTCGTGGATCGTTTCTTTTGAACTCCGTTTACAATCAGGTAAATGGCAACAGCTGCCAGAAGAAGAAACAGTAACGTGTACATCGCAGGGTAGTTTAATGATGATAAAGAATAATTTACGGAATTCAGGACAACAATCAAACCATCGCCGGAACGGCGGGAGAAAGAGCGCTGCTGATCGGGCATAATGCACTCCTCTGCTGCCTTATGCGCCCGGTTGCCGGCATTCCGGCCCGGCTGACCGCATCCGGAAATTGCTTCCGGAAGCATCCCGGGTGTGGAATATATCCGCAGAAGTTGTGAATGAAATACCACAAAAGAGGAGAGTTTTCTTCCGTTCTGCCATATCTTGAAGGGCTCTTCTTCCCGGTATGCCCTGGGTTCTGTCCGCGATGCACCCGGCCGGGTTTCTTTTGGAACGAATATGGTGCACCGGTGTGGTGAACCATCAAACACCAACCGATTATGTCACCATATGCAGAAGAGATCAAGAAAGAGGACGTCATTGACCAGCTTACCTGGGATGACAGCGTCAACGCCAACGAAATCCTGGTAAAGGTAGAGGACAGGACCGTGGTATTGAACGGTACGGTGGAGAATTCCACTGCCAAGATGGCCGCAGAGCGGGATGCCTACCAGGTGAGAGGCGTCATGCAGGTGGAAAACAACCTGGAGATCCAGTTCCCGCCCTCCATCACCCTGCCGGCCGACAGTGAGATCGAAGAGAACATCCGCCGGATGCTGGAGTGGAACAGCGAGATCAATGCCGAAAAGATCACCATCTCCAGTCAGAACAACATGGTCACCCTCTCGGGCACCGCAGAATCGTTCTGGGAAAAGTACCTGGCGGGCAACATCGCCAATGCCACCAACGGCACGCTGGAAGTGATCAATGAGATCTCGGTCGAACCGCCAGGCTCGGTCAACGATATCAGCATCGAAAACGATATCAGGAATGCATACCGTAGAACCTACCTGATCGATGAGGACAAAATCCAGGTGGAGGTGAACAAAGGGGTGGTGCATCTGAAGGGCTCCGTATCGACCTACCCCGTAAGGATCCAGGCCCACAATATCGCCACCTACACCTCCGGGGTCCTGGATGATCGACGACCTCACCATTG
>CAZOHA010000042.1:0-38028 GCA_964579515.1 uncultured Bacteroides sp.
CCAACGGGGACCCTCCTGCCAACGGGGACCCTCCTGCCAACGGGGACCCTCCTGCTAACGCGGACCTGTCCCGTTTTGGGGATCCACTCGTCAACGCCGACCTGTCTCGCCTCGGCGGCCCTGCCATCGGTTCGGCGCTCACCAGGATCCCCTGCCAGAGCGGGCACCAGATCAGCCTGACCAGTGCAAAGATTCCCCGTATGATGGTGGACACCATCCTATAGAGAATATGGCTCATCGGTTTCATCATGATGGTTCTCCTTTTCTTTAAGTTGATAGAGCAGGTCCTCCAGGATCTCCAGTTTCACCCGGTAGTTGAGGATCATCGCTTCGATCACCTCCGGATTGGAGGCATTGTCTTTCAGATCCTCTCTCAGTTCCCGGTACACCTGGTCCAGCTCCTCCATGTCGGTGGCAAGCATCTTCCTGGCACCGGGAGCTTCGGCCAGATAGGGCTGCAGCTCATTGTAGCGCTGGGTGACCATCTGGCTGTAGTACTGCTCGGTCTCCCGGATCTCCCGGTACAGCTCGCTTCCCGGAAGCTCTTTATCGGCTTTTCCTCCGGTGAGGAAGTACATACCTGCTGAGGAGCCGGCAAAAATCAGGGCAATGGCTGCGGCGATCCTTAACCAGCGGAGAGATTTCCGCTCTCTGGCAACCGGCACGCTGGCCGGGTTGATCTTCATCCAGATCGAGGGATCGGGCTCATGGATGTCGAACTGCTCCCGGTGCTGGCTGACAAAATCTTCCAATCGGTCTCTTCTTTCACTCATCGCACGTCAAGATTTCCTTTAATTTCCTTTTCGCTCTTAAAAACTGGCTCTTGGAGGTCGATTCGGAGATGCCGAGAATCTCGGCGATCTCCTGGTGATCATACCCTTCCAGCAGGTAGAGAGAGAATACGACCCTGTAGCCTTCCGGCAACCTATCCATTGCCTTTTTCACGGTCTCCACCCTGAAGTCGATCTCGCCGTAATCCACCGGATCGTCATCGGGTGCAGGGTCATGGTTCGTATCGGTGTAAACCAGGTCCACCTTCTTCTTTTTAAGGTGGTTGATACAGGTATTCACCACGATTCGCTTCAACCATGCCCCGAAGGACGACTCGAACCTGAAAGAACCCAGTTTACTGAAGGCATAAGAAAACGACTCCTGAAGCATATCCTCCGCTTCCTCCTGCTGATTGGTCATCCGGTAGCAGATGTTGTACATGGCTCTGGAATAGAGCGAGTACAAGTGGTACTGTGCCCTGACATCACCTTTCCTGCACGATTCGATCACATCTCTGTGTATGTCCTCGTATCTTGTCGTCAAAGTCTTATGCTTTCAAAGGGGAAAGACAGGCAAACCGGGCCGGGGTTGCACGTTCCCGGTCCTTCGGGGGGCAGAATGCCCGGCTGAAATGCGAGAATCCGGTCTTATTTGACCAGCACATGGATGATCTCTCCCATGTAGAACCGGTGGAAATCATCCTTGGGGTAGTTCTTCTGTGCCACCTCCGGCAGCAGGAAGTTATTCTTCTTCAGGTTGTCCTCGTAGATTTTCCGGCATTCCAGTATCAGCCGGGCCTCCTGGAAGATCACATTGCCCCGTTCCGTCTCCAGGGGAGTCAGACCGGTCTCGGCGATCTTATCGTGGTCCCTTCCCGAACGGGATCCGCAGAACTGGAGGATGGAGCGGTGCTCTTCGGTAAAAAACGATAGCGTGTAGTCGGAATAGCGGTTGGCAAAGCCGAATGTGTGTCGCTGGGGGCGGATGTAAGCGATGGCCACCGGCAGGTTCCAAAGGATTCCAAGGTGGCCCCAGCTGGCGGTCATGGTGTTCACATCGCCCAATCTGCCTGCGGTGACCAGCATCCAGTCTTTGTCCAGCAGTTTGAACACGTTGTCGGTGATCTCGGTGGGTTGAATGGAATGGAAGTTGTTCATGGTGGATTTTGTGTTGGGGCAGTAGAAATATCGGTATATAAACCGATATTATACATTTATTAGTATATTTACCGATAAATTATATGAAATGAAGAAATTTGCCACGATTTCGGGTGATATTATATCATATACCTCACTCTCAGATAAAGATAGAACAAAGCTTGCAAAGAGCATCAAGAGTTTATTAAGTGATCTAAAAGACCGTTACCGGACAATTGGTTTTTATGGAAGACTTGTACAGGGTGATCATGTCGAATGTGTCATGGAGGAGCCGGGCTTGTCACTTCGAATATGTTTGATCCTAAAGGCCTATGTGAAATCGATCAATCTGGATGAGAAAGAGAACAGCCGATCAGATTTAAAGCATTTCAAGGAACATGGGATCAGACTGGCTATTGCAGTCGGTTCACTTTCAAAACTCGACCTGAAAAACGATATTATCGATGGTGAGGCCATATATCTTTCCGGAAGGACCATTGAGAAATACTCTACATCGAACAAGAAAAAGATTGTCATCAAACAGACCCTGTTTTTCCGTAGTCCGAATAATGAGCTTCAGGAGGAATTTGATTCCCTTATTGCTCTTATCGATACACTCATTGCTAAGTGTTCAGCAAAACAATGCGAGGTTGTCTACTATAAGTTGTTGGATTTCAATGAAAAAGAAATTGCTTCAACCTTGGGCAGAAATCAATCCACCATAAGTCAGCATTCTACTGCTGCGGGTTGGTATTCAATAGAAAAGGCATTGATGTATTTTGAAAGGAGAATATTGTGATGATAATTAAACTTCTACTGCTTCAAGTATCGGCCCATTTAGTAGCTGATTACATTCTTCAACCTCAAAAATGGAGCGACAGGAAAGAGAGAAAAATCATTTCTCATTTCCATGTCTACCATGCACTAATTGTTGGAATCCTCAGCTATGGACTTTCCCTTGATCTGCATTTCTGGAAAGCATCTATTGCGTTGATGATTCTTCATTTGCTGCTTGATATCATGAAGTCCTGGCTTATCCTCAGAAAATACCGGCCCTGGTTTTTCTTTCTGGATCAGTTCCTGCATCTGATTTCGATCACAGCAGTTGTTTGGATCTATTCGAGTTCGGTAGGGATAGATTTTTGGCTGGATCTAGAGCTCAATAGGATAGCCATTTTCACCGGCTTTATTTTTTGTTCCAAACCCTCCAACGTGATTATAAAGCATATTCTGTCACTTTATAACATTCCAGCCCGGGAAGCAGAGAATGATCGGATCGGGGATTCCAGCCTTCCTAATGCAGGAAAGCTTATCGGAATAACAGAACGCTTCATGGCGCTTATTTTCATTCTTGTAGATCAATATGCAGCCGTAGGTCTGATCATCGCGGCCAAATCGATCCTTCGCATTAACTCAAGGGAAAAGAGTGAATATGTGCTGATCGGGACATTGATGAGTTTCGGATTGGCCTTAATCACAGGGGTCCTAATAAGGCTTATTTAATTAAACCAAAGAAGGGGTATTAAATTATCGTCAAAATCACCGATAAATGTCCCATATCGGTAAAAAGACCGATAAGTGCCCTTTATCTTACCACTACCTTCTGGGTGATGATTCCCTCTGTGGTGTGGATCCTGGCCAGAAAGACTCCTTTTCCGTGAAGGCTCAGATCGGCGGGGAACTGCCGGTAGGCGTCGAGCCGCCTTCCGGTGAAATCGAAGAGTTCCATGCGGTCCACCCCGGAACCCTCCAGGTGGATAGGACCCCGGGTGGGATTCGGGTAGAGGCGCACAGAGAAAGCCCCGGAGTTACCGAAGCGTTTCTCAGAGATTCCGCCGGCACTTACCACGGGGTCGTACTCGATAATATAATAGATCGTACTGGTTCCCTCCAGATCGTTCCACTCCCCGGTGTTGCCCAGTTCTGTTCTCCCTTTGGGCCAGCCCGATAGTCCGATGGCACCGAAGTCCTGACCGTCCGAACCGAAATCGTCGGGCTCCTGGGGGGTCCCTTCACCGGTCCCGCCCCAGTTCACATAGGAGTCTTCGAAAGGCATTCCGTCATTATCGCCGTTGGCACCCTGGCCGGTCCAGAACTTGGGACCATTGCGCTCATCCCTGCCTTCCCAGCGCCAGACACCCTCGTCGTCGGTATCGGTGGCACCGATCCAGATATAGGCGATGCCGCCCCCGTTGAGCACCTCGGTATAAGTATCGGAAATCTCTGCTCCGTTCTGAATGGCATCCAGGATGGCCTCCTGCTCCTCCTGACTGTTGATCTCCGCCAGGTACCCCCCTCTTTCCACGGCGCACATAGCTGCATCGCCCCAGGTTTGCATCTCCATCACGATCTCATATGAAGAGCCGTTGAATTCGAATGAATAGATGTTGGAGGGATCGGCACACTGAGAGAATGCCGCCGGGTAGAAGGCCCAGAGCAAAAATCCTGTATACAGAAGCGTAATATTCCGGTTCATAGACAATGATTTTCAGCGTTAAAGTCCTGCTTTCCCACTTTCATGTTTCCTGCGGGTGTAGCGGGCTACCAGCGTATAAAGCAAAAATAGTGCCGTGATGAACATGCTGATCCGCCCGATATAGTCGCCGTACCGGACATAGAAGGTGATCGCATCGTTCTTGTTCAGCGTGCCGCGGAGGCCCGATCGAATCCACCATCCCAGCCGGTCCAGCTCCTCTCCGCGCTGGTTGATCATCGAACTGATGCCGGTATTGGCACTCCGTGCGATGCTCCGTCGTGTTTCGATGGCACGGAGCCTGGCATAAGCATTGTGCTGGCGGTGTCCGGGTGTATCTTTCCACCACCCGTCGTTGGTCACGATAAACAGGAAATTTGCCCCGGCATCGCGGACATACTCTGTGACGAACTCTCCGAAAACCGATTCCCAGCAGATCACCGGTCCCACCCGGGTACCGTCCTGGGGAGAGGGGAACGCCTCGCGGTACTGCTGTGTCCCGTGGCTCCGGAAGGTCCCGCCCAGCTGTACAGTCACCCCTTCCAGGAAGCTCAGTAAATTGGTATAGGGCATATGTTCCACTCCCACCACCAGCTCCGATTTGTGATAGATGGGGATCTCGCCGGTCGAATCCAGCTGGAATGCACTGTTGAAACTGTCGTATTGGTAATCCTGACCCCGCACCGGACGGCTGGTCTCGGTGAATTCGGCCGGATCGGTGTAGAGCTTGTAAGTAGTGGCTCCGATCACCATCTTGGCCTTGGGGAACGGGCGCAGGAACTCGTAGAGCTTCAGTATCTCGGGGTGCGTGGCGATGTCCTCTTCCCAAACACCGTTATTAATGAATGTCTCGGGACCCACGATATAATCGGTCGATGAGCGGACCAGCGAATCGGCCACTTCCAGCAGCAGACGGGTCTGTTCGGCCTGAGGTAAATCGGTGAACTTCAGATACGGATCAATATTGGGCTGAAGGATGACAATCTCGTATGGATCTTCCTTTTCCTTATAGGTGGAGAACCGCACCAGCGAAACGATCACCGGGATCAGCAAAACCCCGGCCAGCCAGGCGATCCTTCCCCGGTTGGCTTTTACCCGGCGGGCACCGGATCCCCGGATCAGCCTGAAGAGCAGAATGTTCACCACCAGCACCCAGAGGGTTCCCCCCAGCGTTCCGGTCCATTCGTACCACTGGATGAGGCGGACATCATTGGCGAATCCGTTGCCCAGCACCAGCCAGGGGAAGTTGATCTGTGCCCGCAGGTAAAGGAACTCAAAGGTGATCCAGTAGACCACCAGGGATGCGTATCCCAGGCGATCACCCAGCCTTCTGCGGGTGACATGGAACAGCCAGAAGACCAGCGTCATGTATAACGTATTGACGACTACCGCAGCGATCACCCCCACCCAGGCCGCATGTTTCACCCAGTAGGAGGTCCAGATGTTGAAAAGGGCAAAAGTGAGGATTACATACCAGAGCCAGCCTTTCCAGTAACGGACCGGTTTCTGGGTAGCCTCTGAGCGACCGCTCCTTGCGGTTTCGGCCCGCGTGCTCTTCGCGGTGGCGGCTTGAGCGCTCTTCGCGGTGGCGGAAGGGCCACTTTTCCCGGTCCCGGCCTGACCGCTCTTCCCGGCGGCGGATCCTTCAGGGCGGCCGTTTCCTCCCGGCATGAAAGATAGCAAACCCTTCTGCAGCTGCTGCCATCTCAAAACCGTATCTTCCAGGAACAGCAGCGGGACAAACGCCCCAAACAGAAGCCATCCCGTTCCCCATTGAAAAAACGGGATCGAGAAAAGCAACACCGATAAAATTGAGAGTGGAAGCCAGCGCTCTTTTTTCATCTCTTACATCCTGGTAATGCGGGGGTAAAGATATATAAATTCATTCTCTATCTTTGTAGGTCGACAACCAATCTGAACGACTACTTGAAACTGATAGAAACGGAAGATTTCATCCGGGCGGCACGATTGAACAGGCTCGGAGGGAACAGTGCGGCGAAAGTTCTGATGAATGTACTCCGGATCAACCGGATCAACAAATTGTACGGAGAGGTGAGCCATCTCCGGGGGCTCGATTTCATCGATGCCCTGATCGATAAGTTGCAGCTGGAGTATGAGGTGAACGAGGAGGAACTGAAGAAGATCCCGGCCTCGGGGCCCTTTATTACCGTTTCGAACCACCCTTTCGGGGGGATCGACGGGATGCTGCTGGTGAAGGTCCTTTCGGAAATCCGGCCCGATATCCGGGTGATGGCCAATTTTGTTTTGAACAAGATTGAGCCCGTTTCTCAGTACATGCTGCCGGTCAATCCTTTCGAAAGGAGGAAGTCGGCGGCTTCCAGTCTGTCGGGGGTCAAGATGGCCCTGGAGCACCTGCAGGAGGATAAGGCGCTCGGAATCTTCCCGGCGGGAGAGGTCTCCAGCTACAACGAGGATAATTACGGGATCAGCGACCGGGAGTGGCAGTATGCGGCCATGAAGATGATCAAGAAGGCGAATGTCCCGGTGGTACCCGTCTATTTCCAGGGTTCCAATTCACGGATTTTTCACCTGATGGGACTGATCCATCCGACTCTTCGTACCGCACGCCTTCCTGCCGAGGTCTTCAATAAGAAACACAAGAAGATCCGGATCCGGATCGGTGCTCCCATTACGGTAAAGGAGCAGAATGCCTTCACCGATATCAGCACTTACGGCCGGTACCTCCGAGCCCGCACCTACGCTCTTGGGTCGGTCCTGGAAGTGCGCAAATTCTTCCGTCCCAGGATCAACCGGGAGAAGAAGCCGGATCCTGTTGCCCCGGAAGTTCCCAGAGAGCAGATCATTCAGGAGATCGAGAAGATCGGGGAGGAGTACAGCCTGTTCAGCAGCGATCAGTTCGATGTCTTCTGTTGCCCCAGCACAGAGATCCCCCAGATCATGAATGAGCTGGGACGGCTGCGCGAGATCACATTCCGGGAAGTGGGAGAGGGGACCAATCGTTCGATCGATATCGATGAATACGACCTCTACTACAATCAGCTGTTCGTATGGGACCGGAAAGAGCGGAAAATCGTGGGGGCCTACCGTGTGGGCAAGGGCAAAGAGATCCTGAGGCGCTACGGTGTGAAGGGGTTTTATCTCCAGAGCCTCTTCCGGATGTCTCGCCGTTTCCATTCCGTATTGCGTCAATCGCTCGAACTGGGGCGCTCGTTCATCATCAAGGAATACCAGCGCCGTCCCCTTCCTCTGTTCCTGCTGTGGAAGGGAATCCTCTACTTCCTGCTGAAGCACAACGAGTACCGCTATCTGATCGGACCGGTGAGCATCAGCAACAACTTCTCTCAGTTTTCACGCGGACTGATGATGCAGTATATCCGGGAGAACCATTTCGACAAGAAACTGGCGAGGAAGGTGCGACCCCGCACCAAATACAATGTACCCGGGTTCAATGTGGATGAGGAGATCATCCTGGCCAGCACCGACGATTTGAATAAGTTCGACCGGTTCATCAAGGAGATCGAGCCGAACGATTATTCCCTGCCTATCCTTCTGAAGCGATACCTGAAGCTGAACGGGAAAATCATCGGTTTCAACCTCGATCCCAAGTTCAACAATGCCCTGGACGGGCTGCTCGTGCTGGACCTCTATGATGTGCCCATGGAGACCATCGCTTCACTCTCGAAAGAGATCAAGGATGAATCGATCCTGGAACGTTTTATGGCCGGCAGGGCGGAGAACGGCGACGCCGAGATCCCCATCCAGCCCGATCAGGCTATCCGGCCCGATCCGCCGTTCGACACAGGCCAGGCGATCCAGCCCGATCCGCCGTTCGACAAAGGCCAGGCGATCCAGCCCGATCCGGCCTTTGATCCCGGTCAGTCGACCCGGCCTGGTAAGCCGGGCGATTCTGATTCATCAGTTGATCCCGGTCAGCCGGGCGATTCTGATTCACCACCCCACCCCCGGCATTCCATATTTGGCAACCAGAAATAGAGATACTTCCATGCAAAATCTTCGCAATCCTTTTATTACAGGTCTTTCCCTGGCATTATTGACCGCGGCCGGAGCGCTGTTGCTGCGAAACTGCAGCAGTGCATCTGCATCGATCGAAGAACGTGCTGCCAGGATACACCAGCAGATCATTACAGTGGACACTCATACCGATACACCGTTGAGGCTCATCCGCGGGGATTTCGATTTCGGCCTGCGCAACGATCCGGTGGAGACCCACAGCAAAGTCGATCTTCCGAGGATGAAGGAGGGGGAGATGGATGCCATCTGGTTTGCCGCATTCGTGGGACAGTCGGAGCGTACAAAGGAGGGTCATGCCCGGGCACTTGAGCAGGCGCAACGGCTCGTCCGGTTGATCCATGACCTGGCGGGGGAATACCCGGAGAATCTGGAGATCGCCACCGGTTCGACCGGCCTGAAGCGGATCGCGAGACAGGGCAGGCACGCCATCTATATCGGGCTGGAGAACGGGTATCCACTGGGGAACGATCTGTCGCTGATCGATACCTTTTACCGTCAGGGAATCCGCTACATCACTCTGGTACACACAGCCAACAACGACATCTGCGATTCCTCCACCGACAGCGTGGAACATGGCGGGCTCTCCTCGTTCGGAGAGGAGGTGGTCGACCGGATGAACGACCTGGGGATCATGATCGATCTGTCGCACGCTTCGGACGATACCTTTCTGGATGTGGTGGAGCGGAGCCGTACCCCGGTGATCGCCTCCCATTCCTGTGCCCGTGCGCTTTGCGACCATCCGCGTAACCTGTCCGACGATCTGCTTCTGAAACTCAAGGAGAACGGCGGGGTGATCCAGCTATGTCTTTACAGTGGGTACCTGAAGGTCCTGGAGCCCAATCTCCTGCGTGATTCGGCCAGGCAGGCTGTGGTGGAGCAACATGGGAACTATTACGATTTGGACGAGGAGGGGAAGGCGGCGTTTCTGGAGGACTGGTATGAAGTGGACCGGGACTTTCCTCCCGACCGGGCCACGGTTAGCGATGCGGTGGACCACATCGACCATATCGTGGAGCTGATCGGGATCGATCACGTGGGCATCGGCAGCGACTTTGACGGCGGAGGTGAACTGGCCGACTGTTTCGATGTGAGCCAGATGGGCAATATCACCGAGGAACTGGTTCGCCGGGGCTACACCCCCCGGGAGATCCGCAAAATCTGGGGCGGAAACATCACCCGGGTCTTCCGCCAGGTGGAGCAGGCGGTGCTGTAAACCCTGAGGCCCGGGATAGTATCATAAGACACTATCAAAAGATAGTATATTGGCTAAGGCGGGAAAGGCAGTAGTCTTTTCAAAGAAAAGAATATACTATGGTTTGAGAGTATCAAAAGATAGTATCCTGGCCCAGAGAGAGAGGCCAGACTCCCGTAGATCCCTTACCTGGAGATAATCAGCTTTCTTTCCTGCACCAGCACCTCTTCAGCTCCCTGATAGATAAATCTGGCAATATACACCCCTTCAGGCAGGATGGCATGACCAGTGCCGGCTCCGTCCCATACCAGGGAGTGCCTGCCCTCGCCCTGAATTCCCTTGTACCGTCGGAATGCCTTTCGTCCCGAAAGATCATATACTTCCAGAGTCACTCCGGCCGGATAGGGCAGCCGGTAATGGATTTCCACCATGTCACTGAAAGGATTGGGGCGGATACGGATCATTTCACCGGAATTGGTCTGCTCCGAAGATTCCACAGCGGTAGCTGATTTTTCACGAATCTCCACGATCCACTGAACCACCACGGCGGTATCACCATCGCTGACCGTTGCGAAAAGGGGATAGATTCCCGGCTCCAGCGACCAGCTTTCAGTGATCCCCTCCTCGAAATCATCAAAAAAGAGGGGTTCCCAGTCGGCCTGAGAAAAAACTACGGGACTACAGAAAAAGGCCAGCCCTGCTATGAACAACCATACGGAATGTTTCATCGGTGTTCTTTTTTGGGGAGTAATGTGGAGATATCAAATAAAGTTAAGGATTGAAAAAGCCGATGTCAAACCGGGGCATGTCAATTGGGTTTGAGCATGAGAATGTTGCGGCTTCCCGCTGCGCTTTCCCGCTGCGCTTTCCCGATGCGGCTTCGCGCTGCGGATCAGACCATATCCATGGTTCGGTTCAGAGCGGTAATCTTATCCGGGTCGGTATAAATAGAAAGTTTATCCTCAGGGCAGGATAAGAACGTAATTCGTACTTCTCCCGCCTTCACCTGCATCAGATAAAATGCCTTTTTCAATTAAATCCTGAATGTCTCTGCGGGCAGTGTCTCTATGCACCTTGGTCATTTTCGCCCATTTGGATGAATGAAGTTTACCAACGAAGTCGCCCAAAAGCTCATTAACCATTTTGATCTGCCTTTCATTTAATCGGGTATTGGAATGCTTTTCCCAAAACTTGGCTTTAACCAGGACTTTCGAAAGAGAATTCTCCGTTGCTGCCAGAGACTCAGCCATGCGGTCAAAATACCAAATCAACCATTGGCTGACATCCAGACTTCCCTTTTGGGTAGATTCCAGTATTTCGTAGTACCCTTTTTTTGATTTCATTATTTGTGCCGACATACTGTAGAATCTCTGGTTTGTTCTGTCGGCTCTGGCTAATTGCAAATCTGCAATCGCTCTGGCAATTCTGCCGTTTCCGTCGTCAAAAGGGTGAATAGTTACGAACCATAAATGGGCAAGTGCTGATTTTATTACTGGCTCTGTGGTATCGTCCGAATTGTACCATTTCAGGAACCTGTTCATTTCGGTTTCGAGCCGTTCAGCTTCTGGAGCAACGTAATGTATCTTTTCTCGGCCCATTGGGCCTGATACAACTTGTATTGGACCCTGATCGTCTTTTCTCCAGTTACCAACCGTGATGCGATATATGCCGCTTCTTCCACCTGGGAACAGCGCCGCATGCCATCCAAATAACCGGTCTGTTGTTAGCGTGGCTTCATAGTTTTGTGTGGCGTCAAGCATCATCTCAACCACTCCTTCCACATCTTTGCTTGCTTCAGGTAATCCGGAGATTTCCATCCCTAGCCGTTTGGCTACAGATGATCTTACTTCCATTGGGTTAAGGAACTCACCTTCAATCTCGCTGGTCTTCACAACATCTTCAGTCAGTGTCTCCAGGACAGCTTCTTCCCTGAGCTGGAACCCTAATCCTTCCATTCTTCCGATGAGCCTCCCTTGAAGATCGCGTACCTTGCTTACATAGGATAGAAGAATATCATTATCCCAGGTAAAATTTGGCCAGTTTTTATGTTGGTGTATGTACACTGGAATTATAAACGACGTTAGATATACGTCAAATATAGATTATATTTGCAGCATATCGAAGTAATCGCCGATATATTTACGGCATATAATTCATTTTTTTGCTGTACATAATGAAAAGAGCCATCCCTTTTCGGAAGTGGGCGGTATACTATCCTTTGAATCTATCAAAAGATAATATCATGGCCTGATGAAAAAAAGTGATCCCTTTTCGGAAGTGCGTGATATACTATCATTTGATTCTATCAAATCATATAATCATGGGGTATTCGAAAAAAGTAACTATACCCCGCAAGGAGCAAAAAAACAGGGACGACCCTGGCAGGCCATCCCTGTTCACAATTAACCAACTAACTAACTAAAACTAGAACTAAACCCTAAGCCTTCAGCCTGTTGGCTACTTCTTCCCAGTTGATCACATTCCAGAATGCCTCGATATACTCGGGCCTGCGGTTCTGATACTTCAGGTAGTAGGCATGTTCCCATACATCGATTCCCAAAATGGGGGTTCCTTTCACATCGGCAATGTCCATCAGCGGATTGTCCTGGTTAGGGGTGGAGGTAACCGCCAGCGAGCCGTCATCCTGCTTCACCAGCCAGGCCCAGCCCGATCCGAAGCGGGTTGCCGCAGCATTACTGAATTTTTCTCTGAAATCGGCAAAAGAACCGAAATGGCTGTTGATGGCATCCAGAAGTTCGCCAGCGGCTCGCCTCCTCCGTTGGGTCCCATGACCTCCCAGAACAGGTTGTGGTTGTAGTAGCCACCTCCGTTGTTCCTGACTGCGGTCGAGGCAGAGGATACACCTGCCAGAATATCCTCAATGGATTTTCCTTCCAGGTCGGTACCTTCGATGGCGCCGTTCAGTTTCGTGGTATAACCGCCATGATGCTTGGAATGGTGGATCTCCATGGTCCTGGCATCTATGTGAGGTTCCAATGCGCTGTAATCATAACTCAGATCGGGTAATTTAAATGACATATTCCAAGGGTTTTAAAGTGTTTTTAATCGTTAATTTAGACTCAATAGTCTTAACATGTTCCGGCATGTTTTGTTCACTGATATTCCACCATTTGGCGTTTCCTGTTATGCAACAGGTTCATCATCCTCCCAAAGGTTTATAACATGAGAAATCCCAGTGTTTTTAGTCGCCGGATTTCGTTTCTTGGTATCCAGTGATCCTGTAGAACAGGTATCGATTGATGCTTTAGAATATGTGGGTATTCACAGCCGTTCCGTTTATCTTTGCAAACTTTGCAATCAGATCAAACCAGGTAATCTATGTGGCTTACTAATCATTTATAAATCAGATAAAAAAGGAAGAGATGGCAACAGGTTTTTTTAACGTTCCCGAACCCGTCAACGAGCAGGTCAGGGACTATGCTCCCGGCAGTCCCGAGCGTGCTGCACTGAAACGAGAGATCGAACGGCTGAGTTCTCAGGTGATCGAGATCCCCATGGTGATCGGTGGGGAAGAGGTTTCCACCGATAACCGGGTACCCATACATCCGCCACACAACCGCAAGCACCTGCTGGGTCATTACCATAAGGGTGACGCCACGCATGTACAAATGGCCATCACAGCCGCTCTGGAAGCCAAAGAGAAATGGGTCGCCATGTCATGGGAGCACCGAGCCACCATCTTTCTGAAAGCTGCGGAACTGATCAGCGGCCCCGATCGCAACACCATCAATGCCGCCACCATGCTCGGGCAGTCGAAAAATGTCTTTCAGGCCGAGATCGACAGCGCCTGCGAGCTGGCTGACTTCCTGCGCTACAATGTGAAGTTCATGACCGACATATACAAACAACAGCCTCTCTCCACGCCCGGGATCTGGAACCGTCTGGAGCAGCGCCCGCTTGAAGGCTTTGTTTTCGCGCTCACCCCGTTTAATTTTACCGCCATTGCAGGAAACCTTCCCTCAGCTCCGGCTATCATGGGAAATACGGTAGTCTGGAAATGTTCCAACACCCAAATATATTCGGCCAAAGTGATCATGGACGTGTTCATCGAGGCGGGGCTTCCTGCCGGTGTGATCAACCTGATGTTCGTATCCGGACCGGTGGCCGGGAATGAGATCTTCTCCCATCCCGACTTTGCCGGGATCCACTTCACCGGATCCACCGAAGTGTTCCAGAATATCTGGAAGACCATCGGTGACAACATCAAGACCTACAAGACCTACCCGCGCATCGTGGGAGAAACCGGGGGTAAAGACTTTATTTTCGCTCATCCGACCGCCGATATCGATGAACTCACCGTAGCCATCGTCAGGGGAGCCTACGAATACCAGGGACAGAAATGCTCCGCCGCTTCCAGGGCTTATATCCCTGAGAGCCTCTGGCCGGAATTGCGGTCGAAGCTGGAGAGTATGATCAAGGGGATCAAAATTGGTCCTCCGGAAGATTTTACCAATTTCTTTAACGCCATGATCGACGAAGCCTCCTTCGACAAGGTGGCCGGTTACATCGAACGGGCAAAAGAGGATGAGGAGGCTGAGGTGATCATCGGCGGCGGATGTGACAAGTCGGAGGGCTTCTTTATCGAGCCCACCGTGATCCTGACCACCGATCCCCATTACGTGACCATGGAGGAGGAGTTGTTCGGGCCGGTGATCACCATCTATGTCTACCCGGACGACCAGGTGGATGAAACCGCCAACGTGCTGGATGATACCTCTATCTATGCACTCACCGGTGCAATTTTTGCGAGGGATCGTGCAGTCATTGAGAAGCTGACCAACCGGCTGGCCAACTGCGCCGGGAATTTCTACATCAACGACAAACCGACCGGCTCGGTGGTGGGTCAGCAGCCCTTCGGAGGTGCCCGCGGATCGGGAACCAACGATAAGGCGGGATCGATGATCAATATGCTTCGCTGGGCATCTCCCAGAACCATCAAGGAGTTCCTGGTGCCGCCAACCGATTACCGTTATCCGTTTATGGAGGAAGAATAGGACCCCATTTCGTTTAAATAGCAATACACATATCTATCATGTTGAAAAAACGTCCCCCGACCGGGGGCGTTTTTTTTTACATTTACCGAACTATCATGCCGGAGAAAAACCCGGATGTGTCTCCATGAACTGGACCGAACATAGCAAACAGATCTTCAAACGTGCCTGGCCGTGGCTGCGTAACAAGTACGTGATCACCCTGACGCTCTTCACCATCTGGATTCTGTTCTTCGGCCAGAACAACCTGGTGGACCGGATGAAGATGACCTCCGAGATCCGCCAGCTGGAGCAGGACCGCGCCTATTACCGGGAGCAGATCGAAAAAGACTCTACCCGCCTGCACGAACTTACCACCGACCGCGACAACCTGGAGAAATTCGCCCGCGAGCAGTACCTCATGAAAAAGCCCAACGAGGATGTCTTCGTGGTGATCAGGGAGGAAGACTGATTGATTTTTGTGGTAGGGAATCTAATTGCCTGAAACGGACTAATAAATCCTTGATTTCAATACCTTCGGATTGGTATTGTTCTCCCATATACATTTTTACCGCCTCTTCCACCGGCACATCAGGATATCCTCGTTCGCGGGCGAAGTGCAGGAATTTCATGATCCGGAACATGTGGAACCAGCGCCAGAACCGTTTCCGGAAAGAGGCGGGGGAGGCGCTGTTGGCGCGAATCTCCTTCAGTGCCGCTTCGAATTGTTGCTCTTGCAGGAATTCGTTGAGGGGCCAGGGAACTGCATCCGGACCGAAAGGTGCCGGGGAATCCTCATGGATGCCGGTCACCAGGGAAAAGAAGCGCCTCAGGATCCGGAACGGTTCGGGATGATAGGAGAGCACTGCCGGACCTTCACCATCTCCCTGGCCGGCTCTCCGGAGAGCGCGTTCCACCGCCGGTCCCGTTCCAAAAGGAACTCTTCCGGAAGGCCGTGGGGAGGGCACTACCCGGGTAGTAACACAATCGGTCCAGTTCCCCCGCCGGGCAACTTTCTGGATAAAGTAGAAATCCTCTCCGCCCTGGCGGCGGTTCATTCCGCCCTCCCTGCAGTATATATCCGCCCGCACGGCAAAGGCCGAACCAACGGTATGGAATGCATGGGGATAACCGGTGGAGCGGATCGACTGCACATAATACCTCAGGTGCAGTTCGTACCTGGCGATAGTATCGAAGACTACCAGCGGGTGGGTCGTGGACTCAGGCCCTAAGGGCCGGGCTTCATCAGGGCTCAGGGGATGTTCGAAATAGATGGAACAACCGTCCGGTCCTTTCCGGCCGGCCGGTTTGCCGCCCTCCCCGGTTGTTGAGGTGCCCCGGAAGTGCTGCAGAAGCGCTTCCAGGTAATTGGGATCCACCACCACATCGGCATCCAGAGAGGCGATAATGCCGGACCGCCAGGCCTGTTTGCCCTCCGGAATCCTCCCGGCCCGTTCGAATCGCCGGACCGCCTCGTCCATTAGAATCTTACGTGCCAGTCCCACTCCCGCTTCAGAAGGAGTGAAGGTATGATCCAGCATCAGGTAAAACCGGATCAGCGGATGTTTATGCTCCCCGATCCACTTTTCTGTCTCTCTGAAAGTCCGGATATTATTTTGGAGCAGCTCCCTCGGAGCATCAGCCGGGGCATTGATCAGGATCAGTACCTCGGTGGCGGGGATTTCAGATCGACCGGACATGCCGGAAGAATCTGCGGATTCAAGCCAGGCAGTGTCTTTAGAGGCAATGTCTGTGGAGGCGGATTCCGCAGAAGCAGTGTCTGAAGAAGCGATGTCCGCAGAGGCGATGTCCGCAGAGGTGGTGTCCGAAGAAGCGATGTCCGCAGAGGCGATGTCCGCAGAGGTGATTTCCGAAGAAGCGGTGTCCGCAGAGGCGCAGCGGAACAACGAATCAAGACACACCCGCAGGCCGGGTTCATTGTAGACGGGAATGGTAACGATCAGCTGCAGATTGGAATCGGGATCCTCCCAGATCAGGGGATCTCTCAGTGCTGCTTTTTGCAGATACTTCCCCGCAATACCCATTAAATATGATTGTTTCGAACCTTTGGAAGAGCCCGGTGCTCCATCAATCCCCCGGCGGGGCCGGTTGGTCGGGCAAGGCCGCTTATTCCAGGCTGGTTTCGGTGTCGAAGCGCTGGTTCAGTCCGGCCACCAGATCATTGGTGATGTCGTAGGGCTTGGCCCCGTAAATCAGGTTGCCCCCGAACTGGTAGGAGTAGACATAGCTGTACCCTTTCTCCCTGCTCATCTCGGCCACGTAGCGCTCGATCATATCCAGCAGTTTCCGCTGCTTCACCATGCCCTCTTCCTGGAGCTCGGCGGTGTAACGGTTCTGAATACTCATCAGGTTCTGTTCTTCGGAAGCCAGCTGCTGTTGCAGTTCCTGGGCCTCACTCCGGGTCACCAGCCCGCGCTGTATCTTATACTGAGCATCCTGAACACTCTCGTAGAAAGTCTCGGTCCGTCCGGCAAAATCAGACTCCAGTTCGGACTGCTTCTGTTCCAGCTCCTGCTGGTACTCGAAATAGAGGTCCCAGTTGGCCATCACCGAGTCCATATTGAAGTAGGCGATGCTGATATCGGAAGGGCCCTGTATTTCGGCTGCTTCGGAAGTCTGGTTGGTGGTACCGCTCTTTTCCCCGTCGGAGAAATGGAGAACAAATAAGACGATCACAGCTGCTGCAAGCACCACGTTCGTTACAATGTTTGCGATTTTCATTTGTATCACCTGATTTTTTGTCGGTTATCGGGCAACAAAGATAGTAGAAAAGTTGGGAACAAAATTTAAAATCTTTGGAAGATGACGCTGATATAACCCCCTTTGAACACATCCATAAACAGATCAACGGATGCTTCAGATCTCCCTCCCTTCCACAAGGGGTTCCATTTTTCGATAACGGGGAGGGAGATCGCTCCGTTGGCTCAGAAACGCTCGAATAACTCTGATTGGCAGACAAGTTTTTAAAGTGGCAGGGCAGCTCGAAATGGCTGGCCCGAACGGAAGCTGGCAGGGCAGCTCGAAATGGCTGGCCCGCTCGAAAGCCACCCTCTGGTTTTATTGGCGGTGGTTGGACAGGTAGTGGCGGGCCACGTTGCGGATTACCTCCGGGATGGGGGTGAAGCGGATTCCCAGCGCTTTCTGGACTTTTTCGGCGGAGAAATGGACCTGGTCGAATGCGGCCATGGCCTGGTCGGAGGTGATGCTGCGCCGCCCGGTGAACAGGGAGGCCAGATAATCGAGCCTGGAAAGACTCATCAGCATGGCGGGAGATGCCTGCCTGAACTCCCTCGGTTTCCCAATAGCTTCGGCGATCATGGAAAAGATCTCCGTGTAGGAGTAATCCCCGGCACTGACAATGAACCTTTCGCCGCTCCATTCATGCTCCATCAGTCCGGTCATCACCGATACCACATCCTGCACGCCTACATAGCCGGTGACCCCGGTGGTGGCATATTTCAGACCCCGGTCGATCCGGGTGAACATCGAAGAGCTCCCCTTCTCCCAGAACCCCGGTCCCAGGATGATCGCGGGATTGACGATCACCGCCTTCAGTCCCTCTTCCATTCCCCGCCAGACCTCCATTTCGGATTGGAACTTGGAAACCGAATAGCCGGTATTGGTCTTGCTCCGGGTCCAGATCATCGACTCACCGGCAGGAATATCCTCGGGCGGGCGGCCGATGGCCGAGGAGGAGGAGACATGCATTAAACGGTTCACCTTCCCCTTCAGGCATCCCTGAACCACATGCGTGGTGCTCTGCACATTGAAATCGATCATCTTCTGCCTGTCACGGGGCTGGAAAGAGACCATGGCCGCACAGTGATATACCTGACCGGCTCCCCGGACCACCTCTTCCACCTCCTGCTGACTCATCAGGTCCGTATCCGTCCACCGGATCCTCCTGAACAGCTTATCCGCCTCCGGTGAGTGGTAGAAAAAGACCTTTCTGACCTCCTCCAGGTCGGAAGAGGGACGCTTCAGGGCGGTGATCCTCTCATGTTTCCGGGCGAGCTCCAGCAGCAGGTGCGATCCCAATAGTCCCGTGCCTCCGGTAACGACGATCATCTGACAGCTAATAACATCGGATGAAGATAAGTAATTTTCTTTGCGATTGATGAATCAGGCCGAACGCGCCTTTTTGAAGAGGATGTTCCAGACCGCTTTCCAGAAATAGCGCCATTGGGTCCGCAGGGGATGGCGTTCGAACGATTCCAGGTAGCGCATCTCCGAAGCCTGGATCTCTTCCAGGGTCTTGGGGAGATCGGCGTAATAGGGAGGGATCAGACCCGGCCGGTACTGTGTTCTCTTCTCTTGCAACTCTTTGGAATACAGATTGAAATAATGCTGGCTCAGTGGCCGGACGCCCACCAGCTTGATCTGCCCCTTGAAAACATTGAGCAGCATGGGAAGCTCGTCTATCCAGAACCTCCGGAGTATGGCACGGGAGGTGGCGATCCGGAAGTCGTCCCTGAATTTTCCGCCGCTGTCCAGGTTGTTGTTCTTATGAATATAATCCTGCAGGTATTCGGCGAACGGATACATGGTGCGAAGCTTGTAAACCTTGATCAGTTTCCCTCCCTTGCCTACCCTGCGGAGGGTGATGAAGGGACCGTAGGTGGGATTCAGGTCGAAGGCCGGCTCCTTGATCCTTTCGGATACAAAGAAGTAAAGTCCGTTGGAGTAGCTTTCCTCCAGAACTTCGAATCCGCATGAATAGAGCCTGCCCAGGATCTCGGCCCGTGTCAGCACCCGGTTGTTCCCCCGGGTCAGAAAAAAATAGATTTTCCGGGTGGGTTTGAACTTGGGGAATATTCTCTTCAGGATATAGTCGAGCGTGTAAAGTATCCAGTTCAGCACCGGCGGGTATTTACGAAGGATCCTGGCCCTGCGCATCTCGGAAGTCTCCGCGCAGCCGATGAATTTTCCGTTCTGGGGAAGTTTGTGGTTGACCGCCTCGAAGAATTTGTTCAGGTACCGCACATCGTTCACCCGCCGGATATTGACGATCGTGCTGAAATGCCGTTCGGGCTGACGCAGAATATTGAACCTGGTGAGGGTGGCGGTAACAAGAGTTTGCGGATCTCCGAGGTCCACATGATCCTCGATGAACCGGGTGGCCTTTTCTCCCACATCATCCAGCAAGGCTGTCTGGAGGGCGCCGGCATTCACATGAATGTGGCTGTGATTAACCGTCTGTTTCAGCTTTCGCCGGTCGGTGGAGGTGGGAGGCTTTTCCAGGAAGGCTGTGGCGGCATCGTATTCGGGCGACACCAGCATGTAGGTATAGAGGCTGTAAAAACCCATCTCCAGAAACGTGGTCATCCCGAATGTGCCCAGTACCATCATCCGGGAGTAAAAGGTGGCGTTCACCAGATAGATCAGAAAGGAGAGTGCCGCCAGCACAATCAGATTGGGCGCGATAATCTGCCTGAAAAGAAAAGTGGGTTGCTCTTTCCTGGAAATGGAGTATTTCCCCGCATAAAATGAGGCCACCAGCCACGTTATCAGGGTGATCGCAAATCCCGTGAGATAGCGGCCCGAGATATAGGGGACCATCACCGGCTTCAGTCCGGCCATCAAAAGAAAGGAGCCTGACAGGAAGATCAGGTCGAAGATCACCAGGGCGGCTTTTGGTTTCTTCATGTTTCAGGGTTGCCAGGTGAAATTAGAAAATTTTCCGGTACAAACCTGACCCGAAATCAACAGCCGGAGGTTGCAGGATCCTGCCGTTTTCCTGGGTCCGATCATTTAACTTTATCAGAGACTCCTCCGGCTGCCGGTAATGATAGCCAGAGTAACTGAAATCTGTTAACTTCGCAATTATGAAAAACAATTACGGTGTGGCCATTGAGGCGGCTGTGAAAGCCGGGAAGGCCATCCTGAAGATTTATGGCACGGATGATTTCCAGGTGGAGAGCAAAGCAGACGACACTCCGCTGACACTGGCCGATAAAAAATCACACGAGATCATCACCGCCTGTTTGAAGGAAACCGACATACCCGTGCTCAGCGAAGAGGGGAAAGAGATCCCTTACATGAACCGCAGCTGGTGGTCGAGATTCTGGCTGGTGGATCCGCTCGACGGGACCAAAGAGTTCATCAAGAGAAACGGAGAGTTTACCGTCAATATCGCCCTGGTGGAGGAGGATAAAACCTCATTCGGCGTTGTTTTTGCCCCTGTTCAGGAAGAGCTGTACGTGGGGATCCAGGGAAGGGGTGCCTTTCTCTGCACCAATCCGAAGAATTTCCTGCAGCCTCTGGATTACCTGTTGCAGTTTGCCGACAAGCTGCCCCTCGACCAGCCGGAAAGCTCTGAATTCCGGGTGGTGGCCAGCCGTTCTCACTACAATGAAGAGACTTCGGAATTTGTCGGGAATCTGGAGAGCGGTGACAGGGAAGTGAAACTGGTCAGCCGGGGAAGCTCGCTTAAGCTCTGTATGATAGCCTCCGGCACCGCTGATATCTATCCCAGGCTCGGTCCCACCATGGAATGGGATACCGCTGCCGCTCACGCCGTGGTGAAGGCCATGGGAAAAAATGTGTTCCGGGTCGACAACGGCGAAGAACTCTCTTACAACAAAGAGGATCTTTTGAATCCCTATTTCGTGGTGAAATAACCCAGAGTGCAACCAAACCGCAGAATGCAAGGTCTACGTAATTGAGCCCATCGATGAGCAGTGAGCAGGACATACTTGCGGGATGCTTGAAGGGAAAACAGCAGGCTCAGCGAAAACTGTACGAAAAGTATTCGCGGCTTTTGTTGGGGGTATGTAACCGCTATGCTGTGAGTCTGGAGGAGGCCGAAGACATCCTGCAGGAAGGCTTTGTGAAGATCTTTTTGAACATAAAGGAGTTCAAAGGAGAGGGGTCATTGCTGGCGTGGATGCGCAGGATCATGATCAATACCGCGATCACGCATTTCCATAAGACGCGCAAACACCGGTATCACGACGATCTGAGCGAGGTGCAGGAGACCCGGTTCGAGGAGAAAGGCTGGAGCGAGGTTGACTTCTCCAGGGAGGAACTTTACAAAGTGATCCACCAGATGCCCGACGGCTACCGGATGGTGTTCAACCTCTATGCCGTGGAAGGGTATAAGCACAGGGAGATCGCGGAGATACTGGGAATTGATGAAAATACAAGCAAATCGCAATACAGCAGAGCCAGGACATGGCTGCAGCAACGATTGAACAGGATCAGGAAAAGCGAAGACCAACCTTCACGTAAGGTGAAAGACTGAATGAAAGAGCCCCTTCATATAGAAGACCTGATTAACAAGAAGCTGGCAGATGCAGAGATCGGGCCTTCTGAGAGCGTCTGGAACGAGATCCGCCGGGAGGTACGCTGGAAGCAGTTCTTCCGGTATCGCACCGGACAGTGGAATATCTATTATCTGGGCGGGATCCTGGTGGCCGGAGCCGTGTTCTCCGCCTTGCTATTGACAGGCAGCCCGGAAAGGGAGGAAGATGTTTTACCCGTTGCCCCTCAAGCCATTCAACCGGCTGAACCGGACAGCCGTGAAACCGGACAGACCGGAGAGCCCAGGGGAGAAACAGCTGTTCCGGCGGATTCTGCAGCACTTGCGGAGGAGGAGGATCCGGCGGCCGCCGGGGAACCCCGGGGTCGTTCCGAGGCTGTCCTTTCGGGTGAAGCCCTGGACAGCAGCCTGAGGAGGGTCAGCCCGGTCGCAGGCACTAGTCAGAAAGAGCCCGTCAGCGAAAAGATATCCCTTCGCCCGGTGGCCCGGTTCACGACCTCCCTGCCCTATGGATGCGCTCCGCTGGAGGTACAGTTCTTCAACCGGAGCACCGGCGGTCAGAGCTATCACTGGAGCATCGGGGAACAGGAACTGACCGCCTCCGATCCGGTGCATACCTTCACCGAACCGGGCAAGTACATCGTTACCCTGAAGGTCTCAGGCGACGGACTGCAACAGTCCGCCCATCAGGAGCTGATCGAGGTGTTTCCTGCTGCCGGGGCCGATTTCGAGATCGAAGAGGGGTTCACCGATATGGAGGGTAGAGCCTCCATCAACCTGGTCAACTACTCCAGTGGTGCCAGTTTCTACCGCTGGGATATCCTGGATAAAAACGGTCAGCCTTTAGGGAGCTGGAGCTCCATGGAGTTTCAGCCCCACGTGCCTCTGAGCGATCTTGATCCCGGGTTTCACGCCATCCGGCTGATCGCCTCCAGCGAGAACGGATGCTCCGACACCCTGGTGAAAGAGATTCCGGTGGTGGTGGAGACCTTCGATCAGAAACTCAGGTTCCCCACCGCCTTCAGTCCGAATCCCACCGGACCCGGAGGGGGAAGTTTCGGGCCCAACCAGCGGCGGACCGATATCTTTCACCCGGTCATTCATGAAACTCCGGCCACTTACCGGTTGAGGATCTTTACCAGGAGAGGTGAGCTGGTATTTGAAACCCGCAATCTCTACATGGGATGGGACGGATACATCCAGCAGGAAAGGGCCGCTGCGGGAGTTTATGTATGGATGGCCGAAGGCACCTGGTCGAACGGTGAATCCTATTCCCTCCAGGGAGATGTCACACTGATCTGGAATGAAATCTGGTGAGCTGGAGGTATTCCTGATGATCCTCAAAGGAGATCCCTCCTTTCGGAAGGCTGCATTTGATCCGGGCAAGCTTTTTCAACTCTTTCAACGCCACCGGTTACTGCCACTGGCATCTGAGGTCCTGCCGCTTCTGGATCAGGAGGTCCGGAATAACTGGATGGCCGACATTCGGCGAAAAACCCTTCGTTCCCTGCATCTCACCGCCCGTCTTGGAGAGATCACCGGGCGATTTGAGGAGAATGAGATTCAGTCGATCCCGCTGAAGGGACCGCTGCTGGCTCACAGGTTATTCGGGAGCGTTACCGAGCGCCACTTCTCCGACCTGGATATCCTTATTCCGGAGGGGCATATCCGGAGGATACTTTCAATCATGGAGGAGCAGGGTTTTTCATTGGTTTCGCCGAAACCGGGACTGTCGGACAGAAAGTGGGCCTATTATGTAAGTCATAAAAAGCATTTCGGTATGGTGAGCCGGGAGGAAGGTTTTATGGCAGAGTTCCATACCGGGATCAATAACAGGGATATCATCAGAAAAGAGAAAGAGAGGGATTTTTGGAAAAATAGGGTAACGGTGCGGCTGGGCGAAAGGGAGTACCAGTGCATGGATCCGGAGCACACCTTCCTCCACCTGATCGTTCACGGTGGACTGCACCAGTACCGGAGGCTTTTCTGGCTGAGGGATGTTGCCGAAGCACTCCGTCGCTGGGAGCTGGACCATGCACGTATCCTTCAGACCGCCGGGAAGTATGAACTGGACCGGATGCTTGGACTCGGATTACTTCTTTCCAGGGACCTTTTTCAGGTAGAAATCCCGGTCGAATACAAAGACTTCCTGACCCGGAACCGGAGTGTGCTGGGGCGACTGGAAGATCTGACCATGGAAATGATCGAAGGTCCCGAGTTCCCTACTATCCGCGGAAAGCTGAGAAGGCATTATTCGATGTCCCGGATTAAGCCTGGAATCAAACACCGTGCAAAAATCCTCGCCGGCATTTTCCATCGCTGGTATATTAAGGTGGCATTGAGTGGCTAATATGAATAATTATGGCCGGATATGGCCGGATTAAGGTCCTCAAAAGGCGTCTAAAGAAAGATTGCTTTTATGCAAGTATCACTAAATTAAAGCCTTAAGTATAGATTCCATTACTCTTTTGAGATACAATAAGAAACGATTTTGGCCGATTTTGGCCGGGTATACTATTTGTCTAATCGGATAAATATTGTTGAGGGACCATCACCCTCTCTATTTAAATATCCAGCTTCCACTAATTCCTTCAAATCTCGACGTCCCTGTCTCTCACTCACCATATATTTTTTCTGATAATCCGGTAAACGAATACTATCACCAACCTTTAGATCTTCAAGCATCTTATTCTGACGCTGGTTAAAATTACCGAGATTCGATTTTTGCGCATACCTTAAGGTTAGAGAAACTCCACTTTCATCGGATTTCCAGGTTGGCATGGCAAGGCCAGCTTGTTTACACCATAAGACAATGTTCTGAGTGCCACGACCTACCCTTTCCATATATTCGCGTAACCAAAGAACTTGAACAATATCTGGATTCCGAGGTATGGATGGGTGTTCGCGTTTTAGGTCTTGCACTGTAACTCCCGGAGGTAATGAACCGTAATTCCATATTACAAGCTTATCAGGATAAAGATCAACCGATATACTTCCGGAGAATTCTGCATAATCACGATGTGCAAAAGCATTGACCAATCCCTCTCGAACAGCTTCTTCAGGATACACTACTTGGTCAGTTCGGCGAAGCCCACCTCGAAAAATACTAGCTATTGGAGTATGCTTCTTAATCATATCCATAATTTCCTTGAGCATTTCGAAAGCAGGTCCTTCGAAAACTTTGTTGTCAATAAAATCACCACCCTTGCTGGCTGCATATACTGTAACGCGCGACCTTATCTGAGGAAACTGAATAGATGGGTGTATGCCGAAAAGGATTTCCGCAGCATTAGTAATATTATCATGACGGAGTAGCCCCAATTCTTTAAGAATACCCTTCGGGTCTTTTTCATTTGAGAAAATGAAACTACGCTTTTCTACTCCAATTCTTGCAGTATCAAAAATAAGCTTGTTCCTGAGCCTCTCCACACCAGCACCAGGTATTTGCTGTCTTTCCCAGCGTTCAGATTCTGTATAACCTTTTTGGACAAGCATCTGGATCTTTTTCTCGGAACCTTCTACAGTGCGGGAGTTTTCTCGGAGGTAAATTTTCCCTTGAAATGTATAAGGATTATCTCTACCTGCCGGTACATCAATAATTATAAAGATATTTTCATTGATCTGTTCACGATTTACAGTCCAATAAGAAGATGGTGTAATTTCTTTACGGATTGAGCTTTCGATCTCCTGCTCTCTTTGGACAACCATTTCATTTTCCTGACCTGCATCTACTACTATTGTTCCTCCGCTGGAATTCAGGAATGCACAGATAGTCTCACCCAGATCACTCACTGGATCATTAATTGAATTGTGGGCCAAGTGAGCAGATTCGATCCGGCTTAACAATTTGCTGATGCTGTTTTCCTGATTCATGAATTCTTATCTTGCCCAGAATTCCCTGTTAATGAGCAGAAAGCGGGCCTTGTTTAATATCATTAATAGCCTTGGTATGTCGAAGAAACTGGGCTACAACAAAAACTCTTGCATCAGCCTCCGTGGCATAAGGTTGAGCCCAGTTACCACGACGTTCACGAAACTTCTTATTTGCTTGAATTACTTCTGAGTACATTTGAAGTACCCTGAAGTCTTCAATGACCGGGTGTCGCCCCTTTAGATGTAATTTTTTCATATAATCATTTAGTTCATCAACACTATCAGGAATCTTGAAACCAAGATTCCGAATCATATCATAGGCGAATTCTACATCACGATGAACTAGAAACCATCTTGGGATTTTTCTCTTTAGAGCCTCCCGCAATTCTTGATGGGTGATTGAAGGCTGATCACCGTCTTTTCCGCTACCGTATCTTGTTGTAAGTATTCCCAGGAACATGTCACAGTTACGTGCTGCTTCCAAACAATTTTCGAAGTTCGATCTCTTTGAGTCTATGGGTACTGTACCTTTATACGACATCCATACTGTATATTTTGTACTAAGAATTGCAAAAATCTGTTCTAACAAATCTTCGATTCCATCCACCGGTGAAGAGACCATAATACTAGGGCTACGTTCTTCCATTCCTGTCTATAGTGTAATCCGGTCGATGATGGTGTGGAAGATGAGGTCGACCGATTCCTTGATGGAGATCTTCGAGGTGTCGATCTCAAGGTCGGGGCTGGCCGGTGCCTCGAAAGGGGCGGAGATACCGGTGAATTCTTTGATCTCTCCGGCGCGTGCCTTCTTGTAGAGCCCTTTCGTATCGCGCTTCTCGCATACCTCGAGCGGAGGATTCAGGAAGATCTCGATAAAATCGTTCTCCCCGATAATGTTCCTGGCCAGGCTGCGGATCTCGTTGGTGGGACTGATAAAGGAGCAGATGGTGATCAGCCCGGTATTGATGAGCAGTTTGGAAACCTCGGCAATGCGTCGGATGTTCTCAATGCGGTCCCCGGCGGTGAATCCCAGGTTATTATTGATCCCCGTACGGATGTTGTCGCCGTCGAGCACCTGACAGAAGAACCTCCGGAAAAAGAGTTCCTTTTCCAGGTTGGAGGCCAGGGTGGTCTTCCCGGACCCGGAGAGCCCGGTGAACCAGATCACCTTGGCACTTTGACGGAGGATCTCCTCCTTCACTTTCCGGTCGTAGATCCGGTCGAATACGGGGTAGATATTCTTTGCCATGTTGTCTCGGTCTGCGAGTTTGGTATCCAAAGATAACCGCTTTTATTCATTTCAGAAGCCATAGTTGATCCCCAGTTTCACCGTGGTGGTATTCCCGTGAAACTCCTCCGGAGTCCACCTCTCCAGGTACTCCTGCTCACCTTTTACATCCCTCCATTCCACTCCCAGCCGGAGGTAGAGATCGTGGATCAGCTGCCAGGTGGCCATGATCCCGGCCCGGGAAGATTCCCATACGATGGGGTCGATCGGTGTGATCTCTTCACGGGGCAGAGTTCCCAGTTCCGTGTGGTCGGGCCCTTTCACGGCCCGGTTGTAACTGACGCGGATCCGGAGTGCCCGCAGGGGGGCGTATTCCACTGCCAGGTAAACCTCCCGGGCATTGTCCTCCAGATAGTGCCCCAGGTTGTACCGGTTCGATTCGAAGGTGGTGGTCGGAACGTTGTGCCGGAAGGCCAGCGCATTGCTCCAGGTATATTCGCTGATCAGCCGGATGTCGGGGATCAGGGTGGTGCTGACCCCTGCCTTCCAGGATACGAAGTTATATTCGCCGGGATCGAAAAAGCGGTCCACCGCCACCTCATCGAAGAACAGGTTCCCGTAGAAGTGGAAATTCCGCAGATTCCTGGAGGAGAGCGACAAAAACAGCTGGGAGTTCATATTGTTGATCCGGGCGTTGAGGGTGTGGTCGATGCTCTTGTAAAAGGCCACCGGCAGCAGGAAGGCGGCATGGGGGTGCCGGTAGTCGTAGATCACCGAATTCCCCACCGAGAGATCCAGTCCCCGCCATGGAGTGAAGGTAAAGATATTGGCTGCCATGTATTTGGGATGGTAGACCTGCCGGTAAACGGAACCGTAACTGTTGGTGGTCCAGAAGGAGAGTGTGGAGTCGACCACCTCCGAGACCAGCGCCCCGTGCAGATAGGTGAACCGGAACCAGCGGGCCGGATCCATGGAGAGCTCCAGCCGCGGAAAGGCCGGGGTCCGCCCGGAAAGGATATTGGAGCCGGCCTGGTGCTCCCCCCAGTCAAACTGACCCATGATGAGTCCCACGTGTCCCCACTTCCACCCGTAGGTGATCCCGGCGCGCACCTCCCAATAGTCCCGCTTCCCACCCGAAAAGAGTTTCAGGTTGGATGCTCCTGTCCGCTGGTTCAGGAATTCTCTGGCGGTCAGTTCGGTCGATTCGTGGTTGTCTCTGATGGAGGCCCAGATCCCGAATTTCCCCATGGTGGAGCGCGCCTCCACCCCGTTCCACCAGTGGTACATGGCGGCATTGCCGTTGATCCACAGATCGCTTCCGATAATCGGGTTCACTGTCAGCCGGAAAAGGGAATCGCGGTAGTGGAACACGTCGAACCGTTTGGGACCCTGCTTCTGCTGCCAGAGCCAGCTGGCCGACCCTTCAGATGGCGGGGGAGCAACCTCCTCCCTGTATTCGAGCAGATAGAAGTCGAGTTCCCTTTGCTGCCGACCGGTGAGCTGCGGCCGGTTTTCGGCGGCCTCCTCCAGCCATTCTGCGATATCTTTGCGGGAATAGGGTTTTACGCCCGAATGGAGCCCGGTATGGCCCCCCGTGGCCAGTTCATCCAGAAAGTGGTAGATGCCCTCGTGGGTCAGGTCCACCGGTACAGCCTGTCCCCATGCCGGGTTCAGCAGCCCGGCCGCGATCCATAGAAGCGCTCCTGCAAGGGCCCTGGCAAGCGCCCCGGGCAGCCGGAACCCCGCAAGCGCCCCGGGCAGCCGGGTCCCCAAAACCTGTATGACGGAGGCCGATCTCATTGATAGATCAGGCTGGCATTCTGGATCACCGCCACATTTCCCGGTTCACCATCGATCAGGGGCTGGATCTCCCCGATGTCGGTTTTCTCCGCGCCCATCAGCCGGCAGGTCTCCTCATCGAGCGAGGTGACGAACCGGATGCGGATGCGTTCGCTTTTCTGCCACATGGCCAGGGCGGTCCCTGCGTTGTTCTCATACTGATTCGCCATTTTTTCAAAGATGGCCTTCCAGCCTCCCAGCCGGAAGAGGTTCATGAATTTCTGGTTCCCCACCCCGTCGCGGCATTCGGCCAGGATCACCAGGGTGCCCCTGTCATGGACGAACGAGGCGGCGTTGTGGATCGATTTATGGGTCTGGATGAAATTGATATCCTTCGGGTACCCCCCGGCGCTGGCCACCACCAGCTGGAACTGCTGCTCGTCCCCGATCCGGAAGAACCGGTTGTACCGTTTGCACACCTCCATGAACTCCAGGTAGGTCTGCCCGAAATGGAGCTCGCACACCTCCTTCCGGCTGTTGAGGATGGCATGGATCTCCAGGTGGGGGGGCAGCATCCCGGCGATCTCCTCCAGGTCCAGGGCCAGCGGGTTCGAGTCCAGGTTCCCTGATTCACAGCCGGCAGTGAGGGTCAGGTTCTTGTAATCGAGGAACAGCTCGTGGTTGTGCAGGATCGGTTCATACCCGGCCATCCCCGGGAAAAACAGCTTCCGTCCGCCCCCGAATCCGGCGAAATAGTGGTGCAGGATGGCCCCGAAGGAGATCAGCATCTCCTGCTCCGGGATCTCCCGGTGGATCTTCACCTCGGTCCCTTTGGCGGTGGTCCCCAGGTAGACCAGCGATTGGGGATCCCGGCTATCGTGGTGCACGAACCGGTAGTTCCGGTAGGTATCCCCGTAACTGTCCAGACACTCCTCTTCGGTCTGCACCGGGTGGGTCCCGTAGGCGATGAAAAGGGTGATGTTCTCGGGGGCGATCCCGTTCTTCTCGAGGGTCCCGGTGAGCAGCGGAAGGTAGAGCGGGTACTGGCAGAGCCTCGTTTTGTCGCTGACGATGATTCCCACCTTGCCGGGCCGTTCCCCCAATCCCTTCAGGTAGCCTTCCACCCGGTTGGAAAAGCCGTCGCGGTCGGTGATGTTTTCCGGTTCGGTATGGCGGAGGGAGATCGCTCCGGCCGGAAAACGGAGCGGGACCTCGGAGAGTCCATAAGAGAGGGGGATGGTCTTTTTCATGGATCGGAGGTTTTCATATGGCAGGATTCATTTCGCGGGATCTCGAATGAAAGTTTTTCTAATACCGGTTGACAGGCAGATGGTAAACGATTTTCAATAATATGGAATGAAACATATCCCTGGCCGAGGAGTAATTCAGGTTGGTATAGCCTTCCAGGAAATCGGAGGTGGAGAGGTTGCTTCCCGCTTCCAGCAGCAGGGAAAGGTCTCTTTCCAGGTGCAAGGCCAGACCGATGCCGCCGCTGAAAAGGGGAGCCACCGGGAGTCCGTCGTTGCTGTTCTGTCCCGACAGCGGCTGGTTCTGCACCGCCTGCACCTGAACAATTCCCAGTCCCCCGAACACACGGGGTTCCAGTTTCCGTTTCCACCGTTTGGCAGGGTAGGGAGAGAACCGGAACACATACTGACCCCTGATGGAGATCTCGAACAGATTGCTGCGGTAGGAGTAGCCTCTTGCCTCGTTGGGCGTTCCCTCGTCGGTACCCCTGGTGCGGTGGAGGGCCACGTGGGGACCGATCCGCCAGTGGGGGTGGAGGTCGAAGAGCGCTCCTGCAGCCAGGGTAAGTCCCGGGCTGCCTCCCCCCACGTCGAAATAGGAGAGGTTTACCCCGCCTCCCACCTCAATGCTGTTCCTTTTTTTCAGATAGCGCTGTCCGTCCGTCGGCAGGGAGAACCCCGACAGGAGGGCGGAGAACCATATGGCAATTATCAGGCGCATCTGACCATAAAAACGGAGACGGACAACATCAGGCAAATTTAGGGAAATCGGGTTAGAATTCAGGACAGGGGATCATTCGCGCCTTCTGTTTCTTGCGGGTGGTTTTGAATTCGTAGGTCACGGATACCTCGTGGGCGCCGCCGGTGGACGAAACCATGTTGGAGATGGTAAAGTCGTAGGAATAGCCCACCCTGAGCTGCTGCATCTTGTAGCCCACCAGGAAGGCGATGGCATCTCCGCGCGGATCTTTCTGGTACGCCTCATCCGACCCTTTCAGGAAGGGGATCCCCCGGTACCAGAACCCCAGCATCAGCGGTGCTTTGTACCAGTAAAGCCCCAGGTCCAGCTGGGTGTAGACATACTGGTGACGAAAGTAGAAGGCCAGGGAGAGGGTCTCGTCGATGGGATTGAGCAGCCTTCCCCGCCTGACCACCTGGTATCCTCCGAACGCGGAATACTTAATGGGCCACCGGGCATTGTTGTTGTAGAGCCCGTAGTTGGGCCTCAGGAGGTGGTCCACCGCAAATCCGAACCAGGCCCGGTCCGTATACCCCAGCAGCGAGGCGGCAAAGTCCACATCGGGCTTGAAGGGATCGGTGGGGGGCTGCTCGATGGTGGTGCCCCCGGTACCGCCCGTGGAGAGCTGGTCATTCCATACCAGCTTGTAGTAATCGATCCCCTGCTGGGTGTAGTTGAAATGGATCCCCGGACGCAGGTGAAACTCGGGGGTGACCCGGATATCGTAGGAGTACTGGATGCCTGCATTCAGTATTCCCAGATCGCCCGACCCGGCCACATCGCGCAGTAGCAGGATCCCCACCCCGCTGTTGAAATTCTCGAAAAAGTGGTCGTAGGAGAAGCTGTAGGTCACGAAGACATTGTTCAGCTCGGGCCACTGGTTGCGGTAGGTGGCCGATACCCGGTCCTGTTCGGTGGCACCTGCAAAAGAGGGAGCGAGATAAAGCGGATTAGCGTAAAATTGCGTGAACTGAGGATCCTGACCCTTTGCCCCTAAAAACACACTCAGGACGATTATGATGAGTACCGTTCTCTTCACGCGATCAGGCTTAGAATGACTAAAAATAGTAACTTTTTCGAATATTACTTCAAAAGAGTTACTATTACCAAATTAAACGAAACTTCCCGGAATAGGTTACACCCCGGGGTCCTTTTACGTGAATCTGCGCATATTCTTGAGCAACACCCGGCACCACCTTCACGGGAGCCGGTGCCGGACCATCAGTAAACCCACACCCGGACCATCAGTAAACCCACACCCTGACCCTCAGGAAGGACGCATCCGGACCACGAAAAACTTCCCCGCATTTTTAATGTTCTGCCAGACCAGCTCCTTCCCCCAGGGTATACCCGGCGGGTGCCATCGCTGCGGGTGGGTGTTGATCATGAGCCGGCCGGGGAGAGCGCCCTGCCGCAACAGCCGGATAAAGTGCGGAGTGCTTCCGATCCGGTGATCGAAAGGAGAATCGACCCGGTCCCTTACGTTGGCCTCCCTGTTTTTCCAGGAGCGGCCGGTATCGGTCACGTAGAGCACCCTGGAGTAGTCCACATCGAAATAGGGCTCGGCAATGATGCCGTAATCCCGGTAATCGTATGATTCCCAAAGCTTCCGGTTGTCCCACCGTGAAAGAGGGCTCCCGTGCATGCAGATCGTCCGGATCTCGGCCAGCTGTCTCAGCATCTCCAGGCTGCGCTCGAAATGCAAAATGGCCTGTCCGAACAGATCGGGCATCCCCACAGGGGTTGTGGGTGCTATTCCGCTCTTTTTCAGCCTCCCGGCCATCAGGCTCAGATCTTCGTAATGGTACCCGATCTCATGGCCCATTCCCGCGATCCGGCGGATCATCTCCGGTTGAAAACTTTGCGGAACGATCCGGAAATAGTAGGTGGCCTCCACCTCCATACCGGTCTCCAGCCGGGCCAGCCGCAGTGCATTCCCCGGCAGCCGGTCCACATCGTGCCTCAGCACCACCGACCGGTCCGGCTGCCCCTCCTCCATGAACCGCCGGAAGGTGCAGAACCGGTACCCTGCCTCCTGAAGAGCCTGAAGGAGGGAGTGATATTTCGTTACAGTGAAGTCCAATGAAATTGCGGTACTACCTTACGTATATTATGCTGTACCAAATTAAGTATATGTTGTCGGATTGTGGGCTGACTTGCAGCATTTGTGGTATGTGCCTGTAAGGGAAGGGAAGGTGTGCGTTTGGAGTCTCAGTTTAAATCGAAACTATAATTATAATCAATCAACTTTCTTTCTGCATTGTTATCAATCCAGGCTTTTTCTTTATGACTGATTTCAATGATCTCGTTAGTCGATGTGGTTTTAAATTTTTCCGCAACAAACTCTAATATTTGTAATTCACTTTCGGAAAACAATTTCTTTTCAAAAGTCTTTTTTGGATTTGGTTTAAATTGTTCTCCCGTGCCACCATCGGTAAAATAGGTGTAATAAATATCCAGTTCGTCCCTATTTGCCAAATATTCAAATATGCTGTTGAAATTATTGGGTACAGGCCCCATCGGAATAGCCCGATACTGAACACCACTCATCGAAAATCCTGATTGCTTATGCATAGTAAAATCGGCATAGAACAATAGTTTATTCAACTTGGTTTTCCATGGTTCAAGTTTCTTAGTAAAAAACACAACCATTTCAGAAAATTTCCTGAAATCAGGTGTTTTAAATCCTGTCAGATTATTTGGAAGGCATGTGCCAAAGAAGTAATTCTCTAATTGCTTTTCAAATTTGTTCTTCTTTTGCTCTTCCAATAAGTTATCAATTGTCTTATATGTTTTCTCAATAAATTTATGGTCAAGCGTTGTACAGTAGTATACCAGCTTTTTAAACTCATGTGGGTCATCGGCTAACCGAATTAATTTGGCGTTTGACTGGTTTGGAACTTCGCCCCCTTCGTATTGGCGATATCCATTTGTGCCAAATCCTAATATCTCGGACATTTTTGCTGCAGATAGATTATATTTTTCCCGAGTTGAAATAATTTGTTCAGGAAAGGGGATGCTGTATTTTACCCTGTATTGATTTACTAATTGATTGTAATTCAATTGGGCAAACGCATCATCCTCAAACTGCTCACCTGTATCTTCGCATATGTACGAATGAAATAACACCTTGAATTCGTCTTTGCGAAAACTCATGGTCCTCCACTGTTTTACAATGCTCATTTCTTTACCCGTAAATGGACTTTTCATGATGGTTATTTTTTAAATGGATAATTCAAGGGGTGTTCGGCAATATGAAACGAAATGCAAACCGCTTCGTTGTTTTCTAATCCCATACTAACTTTGATGTACACTTCTTTCTTTTTTACTTGTTTGCCAAAAACCCACATAGGCAAAATGGCACGCATCTTTTCGTCTAAAGGGCCTTGTGAATAATCTTCGGTCTTTAACGAACTTATAATTTCTTTACGTTTGGCAGGTGAAATTTCTAAATCGTGCAGCGTTTGTTGATTCTTGCCGCGGTCATCAAGAAACAGTAAGCCGAATATTCCAATTTTCACCCTTAGCTCATTTAAGTATTTTTCAACTTCTTGTTTTGATGCCATGGGTAAATTAAAATCGGTGTAAAGATACGACGCATCATTCTATTAAACAACTTTAAAATGAAAAATAGTATTTATAATTATAAAATATATAACTATAAAGTTGTTATTATAAATCTTATTACCTGTCGAAATACGAAAATCCTTGCATCTCTTTGAGTGTAGCAATTATTTAATGGTACGGTTCTCTTTAAGGCATGGTTACTGGATAAAATAATCGGGGGTGCCATCACACCCCCGACCCACTCTTTCGACTTTACGACTTTACGACTTTACGACTTTATAGACTCTTACGATTTTTTCTTCCCCAGAATCTCAAAATATTGATCGAGTATCCGGAGCAGATCCTCGGGATCATAGGGTTTGGAAAGGTAGTCGTCGGCGCCCGCCTGGAGGCATTCTGTGCGGTCACCACCCATCGCCTGGGCGGTCTGGGCGATGATTGGAATAGTTTTGTCCCTCTTTCGTATATGGCGTATGACATCCAGTCCCGTCATATCCGGAAGCCGTATATCTACAATGACAGTGTCGGCACCGGAATGACCAGTGAACCAGTCGAGGGCCTCTTTGCCGGTGGAAGCGATCATTATGGACACCCTTGTCGGCTCAAGGAGCTCGGTGAGATAGGACTGGTGTATGGGATCATCTTCGACAATAAGAATCGTCCTGCCTTCCCATTGATACATCCTCTCCTCCGGTGGATCATTCGGTGCGGAGTCTTCGAAATCAACCGGCCGGCAGGGAAGGGTAAAATAGAAGCTGGAGCCCTTGTTTTTCTCGGAGTTCACCCAGATTTTCCCTCCGAGGATCTCCACATAGGATTTCGTAATGGAGAGTCCAAGTCCAGATCCTTCGTAGGGCCGGATATGGCTCATATCTTCTTGAACAAATCGTTTGAAAATAGATTGCTGGTGTTCCTTCGCGATGCCGATTCCACTGTCAATGATGAAAAATTCAAGTTCCAGGTTCTCAGCATTTGTACCGGCCGTGTAACCGATTTCAATTTTACCTGATGGAGTGTACTTGACGGCGTTTCCAATCAGGTTGATCAAAATACGTTCGAGTTTTTCCCTGTCCGAAAGGATGGATGCCTGGTCCGGCGGCAGGCCTGGCCGGCTGAATAGCTTAACATTCTTCCGGTTTATTTCAGGTTCGAAAAAGTCCTTCAGTCCGTCGAGAAGGTGGTTGATATTGAACATGGAGTAATTAATTTCCGTCTGACCTGCTTCCACCTTCGAGATGTCGATGATATCATTAATGGTATTAAGCATCCGCCGTCCGCTCTTACGGATCTGACGGATGTATTTCTCCCTTTTCTCTCCCGAGAGTTCCGGATTCTTGAGCAGTTCGGTAAATCCCATGATACCGTTCATCGGGGTACGGATCTCATGGCTCACATTGGCCAGGAAAGCCGATTTAAGCCGATCGCTTTCCTCGGCCCGTTCCTTGGCCGCGGCAAGATCTTCGATCATTTTGGTTTTTTCTGTAATGTCCTCCTTGATGGCCACAAAATGGGTAATGCGCCCACTATCGTCAATGACCGAGGAGATACTGGCTCTTTCCCAGTAGATCTCTCCGTTTTTCTTCTTGTTCCGGAACTCCCCGCTCCAGTTTTCCCCCTTCAGTATGGTCGACCAGAGCGCTTCGTAAAAGGCCTGATCATGCACTCCCGATTTCAGGATTCTTGGATTTTTCCCGATGACCTCTCTGGGTGGGTATTGGGTCATTTTTTCGAACATGGGATTTACATATTCGATCACTCCGTTATGGTCGGTGATGATCACCGCTTCCGGGCTCTGCTCGATGGCCCTGGTCAGCTTGAGCATCCTTTCTTGTGCCCTTTTCCTCTCCTTTTCCTCTCTGTTTTTTTCCAGCCGGATATTCAACACCGGGGCAAGATAGCCGGCAATCTCTTCGAGCATGTACTGATCATTGAGGGTGAAACCAGAGCTTCTATTGGCCAGGCAGATCTGTCCGATCGTTTTCTCCTCATAGAGGATGGGTATGATGAGGGCATTTTTTAACTGAAGATGTCCTTCCGGAAAATCGAAATCACCACTGTGGAGCACCGATTTTTTCTCCAGCAGTGATTTTCCCCATAAGCCTCCCCATTGCTCCTGCTTAAATACGGCCTCTTTATCGGGTATTTCACAATCTTGCCAGATGTTCCGGGTCATCGTGGGGCAGAACAGATCCCCGCTCTGGTCAATGTATCCCATATAGCCGTAATCACACTGGAAATGGCCGAGAAGTATATTCAGTAATTTGGAATAGGCAGTCTCTTCCCGGGAGGTCAGCAGCACTTTGTCCAGCTCATGTTTCAGGTGGATGACTTTTTGTGATTCGATCAACGCTTCATGGGTTACCTTCAGATCTGTTACATCTTCAATGATGGATTGACAACCGATGGTGTTTCCGGTTTCATTCTGGATGGGTGTTAACTGGATCCGCAGATGGAGCTTCTTTCCCCAGCGGTTGAAATACTGATGTTCGGAAATAACACTCTCGCCGGAAGTTAAGCACTCCAGCATCAGCGGAGAGAGGCGGTTTGAAATTGTTTCTGAAAAATCAGAGACTCTCTTCGAGATGATCTCCTCTTCCGAAAACGGTCCGATCAGTTCCAGAAAGGCCGGATTCACAGTAATGATCCTGCCGTTCGAATCGCAGGAGATGATTCCCAGGGGTGCATTCCTGATCAGTTGTTTATACTTCCTTTCCGATTCCTGAAGCGCATCCTTCATCCTTTTACGGGCAGTGATGTCGCGGTAGTGCCAGAGAATTTCACTTTTTCCTTGCCCCAGCCTGACCGGCACAAAATCCCTTTCGAAAGTCCGTCCGTCCTTCAAAGGAAGTTCTTCGTTCAACACAATTTGCCCCTGTTCAACCAGCTGGTTGATGCGCTTAACGAACCCGTCTTCATCCACAAATGAATCCCTGATCCTTTCAACGATTCGATGAAATTCTGAACCATCCAGGGAACCAGGAGATCCGCTGATGCTAAACAGCCTGCAAAATTCTTTATTCAGGTGGTTCACTTTGCCTTCCGGAGTCTTTATAAATATACCCCCGGGCAGGTTGGCGATGAGCTCTGACATGCGGTGATTCTGGACAAGCAGATGATCCTCCTTTTCTTTGAGGTTCATTTCTGTCTGTTTCAGTTTGGTGATATCAAGTGCCGTCCCAACCATTCCGGTAATGTTGCCATCCTCTTTGGTTACCCGGACTTTAATCAGCAAATGCCGTATTTTATTATTGGCGAGCACGATCCTCATATGGCCATTCTGCCAGGGCCTTCCCTGCAGGGCTTCACGGAATGCATCTCCGATTTTCTCCCGGTCATCTTCATGGAAATACCCGAAAAATTCCTGAAGAGCAACCCCCTCGCGTTTCAATTTACTGTTTCCGAGTATTTTACACATCTCCTCCGAAGCGGTAACGAGGTCTTTACCGGCATTATAGTTCCAACTGCCCAGTTTGGCGATCTCCTGCGCCTCCTTCAACTCCTCTCTGCTGCACTGCAGTTTTTCCTCCACGGCTATCCGTCTGGTAATATCTTGCAGAAGTTCAACAAAACCCCTGATGGTGCCGGTCTCCTGGTCCTGAATGGGATAACAGAACAGCTCAAAGGTTTTCCCTCTGTTCCCGCGAGGTTTCTTCAGGATTCGATGAGCAGCTTTGCCGGTTTTCATCACTTCATTTGCTGCACAATCTTCACAGGGACTGAGGCAGTCCTGGTAAGT
>CAZOHA010000043.1:0-9154 GCA_964579515.1 uncultured Bacteroides sp.
AGGCCGGGACCATGATGTACATGGACAACGGCATCCGGTTCGAGACCAAGATGGGGGACGGATCGGCTGCCAACCAGGGATTGATGGGAAAACTGCTTTCGGCAGGGACCAGGGTGCTCACCGGCGAGTCGCTCTTTGTGACCCATTTCACCAACCAGGGACCCGGGAAACAGCGGGTGGCGTTTGCCGCTCCCTATCCGGGAAAAATTATTCCGGTGGATCTGGGCCTGCTGGGGGGAAGGCTGGTCGTGCAGAAGGACGGCTTTCTCTGTGCTGCCCTGGGGACCAGAATATCCATTACTCTGAACAGGAGGTTCGGAAGCGGACTGGTGGGAGGCGAAGGATTCATTCTGCAGAAGCTGGAGGGCGACGGCAAAGCTTTCATGCATGCAGGCGGAACAGTGATCGAACGCAGGCTGAACAATGAGACCCTGAAGATCGATACCGGGTGTATCGTGGCCTATACCCCGGGTATCGATTTCAATATCGAAACAGCAGGCGGCTTGCGCTCCATGATCTTCGGCGGTGAGGGGATCTTCCTGGCCACACTGAGCGGGGCCGGTACGGTGTGGCTTCAGTCGATGCCCATCCGGAAACTGATTCAGGCGATCTCACCCTACGGAAAGAATGTCCGGAAGGAGAGCCGCTCCCTGCTGGGTAACTTTCTGGAACGGTAACAGAATCCACATGGTACCATGGCTGAAGTGATCCGGGCAGAAGAGTTTCTTTCGCTTTCGGACCGGTACCCCGTGATCGATGTGAGGACCCCTTCCGAATTTTTTCAGGGCCATATTCCCGGTGCTGCCAGTATTCCTTTGTTCGACGACGGGGAGCGGAAAGTAGTGGGAACGGCTTATAAGCAGGACAGCCGGCAGGCAGCCATGTACAGGGGATTGGAACTGGCCGGGAAGAAGTTGGCCGTTCTGGCCGGAAAGGGCGTGGAAGCTGCCGGTGGCGGAAATACCCTTCTGATTCACTGCTGGAGAGGCGGTATGAGAAGCAGCAGCATGGCCTGGCTTTTCGAACGGATGGGGCTGCGTTGTTATCTCCTGGAGGGGGGATACAGAAATTATCGTCGGCTGATGCGCTCCTTTTTCAGCAAGCCCTGGAATTTGGAGGTGATAGGGGGTTGTACGGGAAGCGGAAAGACCGAAATCCTGCATCATCTCGCCGGCAGGGGCGAGCAGGTGATCGACCTGGAGCAGCTGGCCAACCACAAGGGTTCTGCATTCGGAGCACTGGGGGAGGAGCCCCAGCCCACCACCGAACATTTCGAGAACCTGATCGGAATGCAGCTTCTGCAGATGGATCCCCGGCGGGAGATCTGGATCGAGGATGAAAGCATGAACATCGGGAAGTGCGTTCTGCCCGCCGGGCTTTATCAACAGATGAAGGAGGGGACCCTGTGGTTCCTGGATATCCCCAGGGAGGAAAGGGCCCGGTATCTCACGCGGCACTATGCGGGCCATGATAGGGAGGAGCTGAAGCAGTGCGTAGCCAAGATCGAAAAGCGGCTGGGGGGCAGCCGGACCCGCGAGGCAATCGAGGCGATCGATCAGGGCGATTTTCTCCGCACGGCGCTGATTGCCTTGCAGTACTACGATAAAAGCTACCTTCATTCGCTCCGCAGGAATCACCTCCGGTACCAACTGATAGCATCCGGCCGGGTGGATCCTGAAAAAAACGCGCTACTTTTGCAGAAGTATGCCGGAAAAGAGAAGGAGTGACATCGAGTTGCTGGCGCCTGCCGGAAGTCAGGAGGCTCTGACCGCTGCTGCCCGGGGCGGTGCGGATGCTGTCTATTTCGGGATCGCGCAGTTAAACATGCGGGCCCGTTCCTCGGCCAATTTCACCACCGGCGATTTACCGGCTATTTTGGACCGTACCCGTGACCTGGGCCTGAAGGCCCGCCTCACCCTAAATACCGTGGTGTATGACCGGGAGATGGATCAGATGAAGAGCATTGTCGATCTGGCACAAAGGCACGGAGTGGATGGGGTTATCGCAACCGACCAGTCGGTTCTCTCCTATTGCCGGAAAGCGGGTGTCAGGGTCCACCTCTCCACTCAGCTCAACATCAGTAATACGGAGGCTCTGAGATTTTATTCCCGGTGGGCCGATGCGGCTGTTCTGGCACGGGAACTGGACCTGGAACAGATCGGTGCGATCTGCAAAGCGACCGGGAAAGAGGGGATCCGGGGTGCATCGGGAGAACCGATGCGTATCGAAGTGTTCATCCACGGTGCTCTCTGCATGGCCATATCGGGCAAGTGTTATCTGAGCCTGCATGCCCACAACCATTCAGCCAACAGGGGAGACTGCTTTCAGCTCTGCCGGAGGGGATACCGGGTGACCGATGTTGACAGAGAGGTGGAGCTGGATATCGATAATGAGTTTATTATGTCGCCGAAGGATCTGAAAACGATCCACTTCCTTGACCGGATCCTGGATGCAGGTGTCACTATCTTAAAAATCGAGGGGAGGGCCAGGCCTGCGGAATATGTGAAAACGGTCACCTCCTGCTACGATGAAGCGATACATGCATGGGTGGAAGGGAGTTTCAGCCGGGAGATGTTCTCTGACTGGGATCGCCGGCTCGCCTCCGTATTTAACCGGGGCTTCTGGGATGGATACTATCTGGGGCAGAGGCTCGGTGAGTGGAGTGAAACGCACGGATCCCGGGCCACTTTTCGGAAGATCTATATCGGAAAAGGCACCAATTATTTTGATCGTATCGGTGTGGCGGAGGTGGCGGTGGAGAATGACCGGCTGAGTATCGGCGACCGTATTCTGATCACCGGACCTACCACCGGGGCGATGGAGACCACGGTCACGGAGTTGAGGGTCGATGATCGACCCTGCCGGGTAGCGGAGAAAGGGAAGCGTTGCTCACTGCCGGTGGCGGAGGTGGTGCGCAGGTCGGACAAGGTGTACCGGTTAGTTCCCCGGTGAACGGGACAGTGTTATCACTTATGCAGCGTGATTCTGATCACTGTAGTATCATAGGGTTCAGAGGAGAGCACAAAGATTTTACCATGGTGGTAGGACTGAATGATCCTTTTCGACAGCGACAACCCCAGACCCCAGCCTCTTTTTTTGGTGGTGTATCCGGGCTTGAAGATCGTATTGAACCTTGATTTGGGGATCCCCTTTCCTGAGTCTTCCACATCGACGATCACCTGGTTATCCGTCTCCACGGAATGGAGAATGATCCGGCCGCTCCCCTCAATGGCATCGGTGGCATTCTTGCACAGGTTTTCTATGACCCACTCGAAAAGCGTGGAATTCAGCCGCGCCCTGACCGGTTTATCCGGAACATCCAGCAGGTATTCGATCTCCTTCGGCCCCCTGTTTTTCATATATTCCAGGGTCTCCTTCAGAATGGGGATCAGATCGGTCTCGATGAGTGAAGGCTTTGATCCGATTTTTGAAAACCGGTCGGTGATTTTTTCCAGTCTCGAGGTATCCTTTTGCATTTCCCCTACCATATGAGGATCGAGCGACGAGGTCTTCAGCAGTTCCATCCATCCCATCAGGGAAGAGATAGGTGTTCCCAGCTGATGAGCGGTCTCCTTCGACATCCCTGTCCACACCTCGTTCTGCTCGGCCTTTCTGGATACACTGAAAGCTATGTAGGAAACAAGGATAAACAGTACGATCACCCCCAGCTGCACGTAGGGGAACATGGTCAGCTTGCGGAGCACCGTCGAATGGCGGTAAAAGATGTACTGGAATTCCTCGTCACCAAGGTTGATCACCAGGGACTCGTTCTCCTCCCTTGCATGGTTCAGCTGTCGCTGCAGGTATCTGGGATCATCGACGCGGGTCGAATCCAGGTTCTTATGATTCAGTATATTCCCTTCAGAATCGGTCAAAATGACCGGGATGTGTGTGTTACTTTCGATCACCGAGAAGGGGAAGGCGAGATCCGTTTCAAAGTCGGCAGAGTTCATGATCCGGATCGCCTCCGCCCATAATTCCACCTTCTGTCTTTCGGTCTCCTCGATGTCGCTGACCAGTAAACTGGTATACCAGAGTGAACCGACGCCGATCAGAACCGCTGCCAGGAAGAGAATGAGTTTCCAGCGCTGTTTTTTCCTGTAAATGTCCAAGTCAGGTAAAGTTAGGGAGCAGTTTCATCAAAAACGAATTCTTGGGCTGGTTTGTTTTCAAGCGTATCCGTCTTTGACCGCTTTTGCCACCAGCGGCGCTTCTTTTTCGGGGAATCATCACCGCTGTTATCCGGCGGGACCGGGTCATCTTCCTGGAATTCAAATCTGAATGCGGGCTCCTCGCCCGGTTCTCCGTTTCGGTCGTCCGGGAGGGTGTCTTTTCGGAAGAGACCCCATTCCTGATTCAGCACCTGTTTCAGTTCCGCTTTTTCTTCTTTCAGATCGCTCCGTATCTTCTCGGCAGTCCTCTCCCGATCTATCTCCACCGTCGATCCCGTTCCTGAATCGACGATCTTCAGGAACAGGGTCCGGGTATCGGAATCATCCATGGCTGTTTCAAACTCCCTCTTTCCCGATCTCTTCGCTTGGTTGTAGAGTAGTTCGGAAAGCTTCAGCCGGATCCGGTAATCGTAATGGTTATCGAATCCATGGGTCCCCGATGCTGTAAGATTCAGGGCATTGGACTCGATCTGCATCATGGGTATGATCACCCGGTTCTCCCTGATCAATATGGTGTTTTCCAGGGTTTCGAACTGCACCTGCTGGAGTTCTTCCACAGCGATAAACCGTGACAGGGCCATCAGAGGAGTGAAATCGTACAGTTCGCCATTCCGGATCACGAGCTCGTTCTCACTGATGATGGAGGGAGTGAGGATCGAAAAATCGGGTTTGAAATCGGCCGAGAAAAGAGAACTTCCCGAAACTGTTCCGCGGAGGTGTTGATGGGTGACCTGTTGTTGTCCGAAGTTATCGAACCCGTGGAAGAGTTCCCGGATATTCAGATTATACATCCCTGCACTGACACTGGCAGTAATCATGCCGGCACCATCCTGCGATATGGCGAAACCGCCTCTCAGAGTTCCCTCCATGGTCTGCATCACCATGGAATCCACGCGGAAGGCCGGGGAATTATAGAGAGCGATCCCGCGGACATTCTCCGCATGGAAATGCTCTTTGTGCAATTCATCGATGATGAATTCGAGCCGTAGATCGAGATTTTCAGGAAACCTGATCTCTCTCCTCACTCGTTTTCCGTGACCGGGCAGTGCATCCAGCACCTCCTGAAGATCTAGATTCCCCGAATTGAACCGGACAGAGGCGATCAGCTCCCTGTCCTGTTTCAGCAGGAAAGAGAGCAGGTGCAGGCCGGATCCGGAAACGGAGAAATCATTGTTCCCGTACATTCCTGTAAATGAGGGTTCCCAAAAGTCGTTATCGATCACTAATGATCCATTGATTCCGGAAAAGGGAACCGGAGTGCCGGAGATCAGGAATCCCACTTCCTCCAGCTCCAGCCTGCCCCCGATATCGAGTGCCAGGAATCGTTCTCCCCTGGGCTGGCTCCGGTTGTATGATCCTGAGATCTGAAGATCACTGATCATCCTTCCACTCGCCTTTCTGAGGGGTATGGAATCGTACCACCGGATCCATTGTTCAGGATGTATATTTCCCTCCAGTTCAAAAGAGAAGACCGGGTCATAAAAATTATTGATCGAACCACGGCCGGAAAGTTGATCTTTTCCGATCAGGGCACTCAGTTCCTGGATCCGGATGGAGGTGGTGACCGGACTGAAGGCCCCTCCGTTGGAATAGGTTCCGGCCAGGTTGAGACTCCGGAGTGAAAAGGGGAACCGGTCCCAGGACAGATTGGCGTTGGAGGTGCGGAAATCGGCTTCCACTTTCGGATTAATGGTGGAACTGGCCCGGCCGGTGATCCGGGTGTAGAGCTGTAAGTGGCCACCACCGTGAATTCCTTTCAGCGGACTGCTGACCTCACTGGGGAACAGATCGAGTACTTCATGGATCTCCAGGTCCCTGGCCGAGGCGTACAGATCCAGCTCCACACCTTCCTCGGGGAGGATGGTAAACCGTCCGTCCATATCGGCCGAGATCCTGTCGATCTGCAGCTGTCCCGAACGGATCGTATAGAGCGAATCGTTCACGGTAAGGTGGATCCTGGAAAGCACCTCCCGGTTGGAAGCGTAACGTACCCCTTTGTTGGTGATCTCATCCAGGGTTCCCTCCATAAGTCCCCTGATCTGTGTCTGTTCCCTGGAAAACCTGCCGTTCAGTTCCAGCTTATCCAGGTGTCCTGTAGAGGTGATCCCTTTTGCCTGATTGTGGAGCAAAATCCGGAAACCCTGAATCTGCAACTGGTTCAGGTTCACAAATGGATCCTGTCTGGAGGTCCTTTCGGATTCCCCGAATATCTGGTAATTGCTTTCTCCCCGCTCATCTGTATACAGGTGAAGGATACCGTTCCGGATATCCACCTGCCGGATCATATACCTTCCCCTGATGAGACTGAGGAGATTGAAACTGACGCTGACCGATTCAGCCGACAAGAGCGTATCGGCACCCGGCGAAGGGAATTTTCCGGGCTGGAAATTCTGACTCGACCATACCGTCATTTCCCGGAGAACGATGGAGGTATTGGGAAATTTCCGGAATACCTTCACCGATACATCCTCCATCTCGACTTTGCTCCCGAGCCGGTGGTTGACCTGTTCCAGAACAAAGGCTTCCAGATCGTCGCCGTAAAATTTCACCACCACTACTCCGGTAATGGCCACCAGCAGCAGTGAGATCAGCACAAACGCTGCCAGGAATTCGATAACGATCCGGATCCGGTTTTTCATTTTCACCCCAGGAACTCATTCATTCACCCCAGGAACTCACTAAAATCGTGCCGTTTGTCCAGTTCGACCGGAGATTGATTAAAACGGAACAATCGCACCGGGTGGTCTCCGATCAATTCCATTTTCTGATCCTCCACCCTGAACATGCACCCTTCCCTCAGGCCGAGCACGGTATCTCCCTGGTTGGCTGCCAGATATTCCAAAATCCGTTGTTCTCTGGTTTCGCCTGCATGCCCCTCGGGATGCAGGTCGGTGTAGTGGGGATTGATCTGGAAGGGCACCAGGCCGAAGGCATTGAAGCTGGGTGGTTCCAGGATCGGCATATCGTTGGTGGTCCTGATGGTGGGGCAGGCCATGTTGCTTCCGGCGCTCCACCCGATGTAAGGAGTTCCCCTCAGCACTTTCTCCCTGACCGGTTCGATCAGGTGGTTCTCCTGGATCATTTTAATGAGCTGGAAGGTGTTTCCACCTCCCACAACGATCGCCTCTGCCGACCTTACGGCGGCCACCGGGTCGCCGGAATGATGGATGGAGGTTATCCGGTGGCCTGTCTCCTCAAAACGCTCCCTGACCTTCTTTTCATAGTCGTCGAAGCTGAAAGTCACCCCTGCGTAGGGCAGGAACAGGCAATCCACGGGTTTTTCTCCGAGAAACGAAGCGATCCGGTGCTTGGGATAGTCCAGGTAAGGTTCTCCTGCTTTAGTGGAGTTGCTGATCAATAGAAGTCTCATGAGATGGCTTTTAACGTTCAGCGCAAAGTTAACATTTTAATCATGCTCCGATTTCAGGTTTCCCCTGCGCAGGCGTCAAAATAAACCGGCCGGCCAGGGGTATTCCCTGCACCGGCCGGAACCACGGTAGAGTGGCGGAGTTGCCCTAAACCGGCCTTTAATGGAAAGGGATCAGGACCAGCCCGATACTGAACGGATATAGTTCGGGCCCCCTGTCCTTCATGAACAGTGGCATCATGTAATAGTTGGCATATAAATTCAACATCCTGTATCCCACCCGGGCTGTGAAGCCCCAGCGCAGGGGATTCAGGCTGTAATCTCCTTTGGCCTTTTCTTTGGACTTCTGGCCGCCTTCTGTATATTTCATTTTGGTGTTGGACCAGAGCTTGACCCCGCCGATCACGCCACCAGACAGGTGGATTCGTTTCTTCCCGGCCGGAATCTGAAACTCCAGCAGCAAAGGGGCGGTCAGATAGGTGATGTTCATTTTTGACTTGGTGATCCTGCCGGCGTATTCAGGCACGTATTCGATGATCTCCCCGGTATCGGGATCCTTCCGGATGGAGTTCTGGCGCTCGAAATTGTAGTTGATCCATTCGAATCCCAGACCCGTGGCCAGTCCCACTTTGTCGGTACCCAGTCCGAATCCGTACTGAATGAAATTCAGGTTCCAGTTCCACGATTTTCCGGTATTCAGATTCATAAACCGTTGATCTTCCGGCAGTGTCAGGCTGAAATCAGGGGTTACATAGTTATTCAGACCAAGCTCCAACCCGGCAAAATGAGGCTTGAACTTTTTCTTTTTATTCTTTCGGCCATCCTCGTCCTTATCCTCTTCCTTTTCTTCCATTTCGATCACTTCGATTTCGGTTCCTTCATCACCCTCCACGATCCGAATTCCGCGCTGTCCCAGCTTCACCTTTACGGTATCGCCGTTTTCTTCCACAATGAGCACTTCGTTCTGACCCACGGTGACCCGGGTCCTCTCGGGGGTTTCGATAGTCTCGATCCGTTTCATTATCCTGACCGTATCGGCGGGTTCCTCCACTTCGGCGGGTTCCTCCACTTCGATCTCATTTTCCATCTCCATTTCGACAGCTTCTTCGACCTCCACTTCAACCTCTTCGGCCATCTCCACTTCGAGGGGTTCTTCCGCTTCGACAGCGACTTCAACTTCCGGACTTTCGGGAGGTTGCGGATCCTCCTGAGTATATGCCGGCAGCCACAGAAGGCATGTCAGCATCAGTGCGCATATTTTTTTCATGGCATCTTTGGCTTTGGTTTCAGAGATAGGACGGATAAGGATCGCGAATAGTTACAATTCACCGGTCACGATCCGCCGGAGAACCGCATCCCTATCAGGGTGACATCGTCGATCTGATCGTGCTCTCCCTTCCACTGGCCGAATGCGGCATCGAGTGTCCGTCCCTGGATCTCCATTGGCTTCTCGCCATGCTCCTCTATCAGTTGCCGGAACAGCTTATATTTCATCTTTTTCCCTTTGGGGCCGCCGAACTGGTCGGCATAGCCGTCGGAGAACAGATAGATGGAATCTCCCTTCCGGATCTCCAGAGAGTAAGGGGTGAACGGATGCATTACTTCATGAATGGAA
>CAZOHA010000043.1:9164-37783 GCA_964579515.1 uncultured Bacteroides sp.
GGAAACGGGCATTTTATCGGTCTTGTATTCCAGAAGCGATCCCTCCCTAAGAAGGTAGAGCGGATTGTTGGCACCTGCAAACTGAAGGGTCCGGCCGGCGCGGTCGAATTTGCAGACCACCATATCCATCCCGTCTTTTGCGGCACCGGGATCCCCCTCCTGGTGGAGCGTTCTGACGATCTGGTCCCTGAGTTCATTGAGCATTTCGGCAGGTTCGATGGAGGGCTCTTTGCCTACAATTTCGTTCAGCAGGGTCATTCCAAGCATGCTCATAAACGCACCGGGTACGCCATGTCCCGTGCAATCGGCCACCACCATGTAAAAGTGCCGCAGATGATCGCTGAACCAGTAAAAATCTCCGCTGACGATATCCCGTGGTTTGAATATGATAAAATGCTCGGGGAGCAGCTCCTGCATCTCCCTTGAAGAAGGAAGAAGTGATTTCTGAATGGTCCGGGCATACTGGATGCTGTCCATGATCGCCATTTTCTGATGAGAGATCTGGTCGCGCTGGTAGCGGGCAAAATCGCGCTGTGCCTCGATCTCTGTGTTGGCCACCTCCAGTTCGTGGGTGCGTTCCCTTACCTGTTCCTCGAGCCGGATTTTCTGAGCCTTCAGGGCACTCATACGGATGATATAAAACAGGTAGGCGGACAGGATAAAGAACAGGACCAGGCTCACTCTGAAAACCCATGTCTGATACCAGGCCTTCCGTATGATGAATTCAAAATTCTCCGCATATCCCCAGATATTGTTCTTTCCCTTCGCTTTGTAAATGAATTCATATTTCCCGGGAGGAAGGTTGTTGTAATATGCCCGGTACTCGCTTCCGCGGTGGTAGGATGAATAGTCATGCCCGGTGCCCCTCAGGTAATATTCATATTCGACTGAAGTCTCGTCGGAAAAGGAGAGGGCACTGACTTCAAAGATAAAATTGTTCTCATGGTGCGCGAAAACCCTTCCCGTTTCGGCTTCGATCTGTTCCCCGTTCAGGAACAGTTTCTCGATATAGCATACCGGCGCGTAATTGATGGAGGATTTGGCCCTTATATTAAAATTGGAGAGTCCGTGATAGGTCCCGACCCAAAGGATGTCGTTCCGGTCGAGGAACAGACCTTCGGGGGTGATCTCATTGCCGCTGAGTCCGTCCTTGGTATTGATGATGAATTCGAATTCTCGCTTTCCGGAGTGATAATAACCGAATCCTTTGTTGGTGCCCAGCCAGAGGTAGTTTCTGTTCTTTGCCTGAAGTATCGATTTGACCACCAGTTCCCGGTCCGGGTGAACCATCTCCAGCTGGTCGAACTGGCCCTCTCTAACCCTGCCTACTCCGCAGTCGGTCCCTACCCAGACATCGTTGCCCGAGCGGTGAAGTGACCAGACCCTGCAGGGCGTTTCCTGCAACTGCTCGAAATCGTTCCCGTTGAATCGCACGAATCCGGTGCTGTTCCCTCCGATCACCCGGCCGTGATACTCCAGAAGGTGGTACATGTTGGCAGTGAAGCGGTTTTTCAGGGCCTTCGCCCCGGCCCCCAGAAATGGAAAATAGTAGATGACCCCGTTGATTCCGGTAAGCAGGAATATCTCCCCCGAACGTGCTACGAAAATGTTTTCCAGACTGTGGATCATCTGTTCAAACCTGACTCTCCTTACGATCTGCAGGTTGGTTCTGTCCACTTCGATCAGGCTCTGATTGTTGGCCAGCAGGATATTCCCGTCCGGCAATAGAGCCCCGGTGAATTTCGTGGCACCGTTGCCCGTGCGCGGGGTATAGTTGACCAGCTGGTCTTCGTGGAAATAGAAGATCCCGTTATCGGAGGCGATCCATATCCGTTCCTGATCATCCTGAAAGACTGAATATACATAGCTATTGAGAGTGGCGGGATAGAAATTCCTCAATCCCCGGCGATTGGTGAGCCTCTGCAGTCCTCCGGAGAACCCGATCCACAGATTGTCTTCCCTGTCGATCAGGAAGGAGAGGATCTTGTTGTTCTTGATCCCGATCGCCTGTTCATAGATGATGGGCTCCTGATCGGTGGAAAGCACCTGGAGGATCTGAGAATCGGTGACCAGCCACACTGAACCGTATTTGTTGGAGATGATGCTGGAGATGATATTCACCGGGAAAAGAAGTCGCTCGGTCAGATTCTGGAAAACGGTTGAATTACCCGGCGACATGAGATCTTCTTTATGCGTGATCAGCAATCCTTCCCGGGTCGATATCCAGATGGAGTCGTTCGGATCTATATAGAGCGAGTAACTGTCGGTATTGCTCAGCTGACGAACACTCTCCGATGCCGGATCATAGAGGAAGACCCCTGACAGGGTGGCCAGGAGGAGCTCTCCCGTGGAAGGGTCTTCTGCAATGTTGTAAATTACCTCGGGCAGTACAGGGAATTCCGCGTTGAGGAACCGGACTGTTTCACTGCCGTCATCCAGGTAAATCCCTTCGTTACCGATCAACCAGCGCCGGTTCCGAGAATCGATAAAGATCTTCCGGAAAGGGATCCCTTCCAGAATGACGCCTACAGTGGTATCGTTCCTGAACCTGGCAATTCCACTGGTGGTGGCGAAATATAGTGTCCCGCTGCTGTCCTGCCGGATGTCCTGCACTGAATTTCCGGGCAGACCGCTGGATTCGTCGAAAACAATCATCTCGCGGCCGTTATACCTGACTGCCCCGGAATTGGTGCCGAACCAGAGGTAGCCTTTGCGGTCCTGAAAAATGGAGAAGATATCTTCCTGGGGCAATCCGTCCTCTGCCCCGTAATTCACATAGGGTAGCTGACCTGTCTGGAAGCTCTCGTAATAGCTGTGAAGGAAAGCCTCGGGTGCCTGCGAGACGGCTCCGCCCAGCGCCTTCATCAGGATTCCTATCAGTCCCTTCTCCCTGGATTGAGAGATGAATCTCCGGACCTCCTTTTCCAGCTCAGGCTGGTCCTTTCGCAGCCCCCAGCTGACCTCCAGATCGCCCAGTTCCAGCTTGACCTCCAGGCCGGGGAATGCGGAGAGTTCGTAAAAAGCATCATAAATGATGGTGTAATCGGCCTTTCCCGAAGCCACATCGGGGACAAACTGGTTGAATTCTTCATAGTAGTAGTTGGTGATTCCGCTTTCCCGGAGGATATCCTCATATACGGTCTCTCTTCCGGTGACTCCTTCGAGTTGGGACAGATCATCCAGTGAACTGATCTCTGTCTCTTCTCTGGCTATGACGGCATAGGCTGAAGGATAAACGGGTACCATCCGTATCTTCCTGGTACGCCAGTCGAGCGGGGCGAACACCTCGCAGGCCAGATCGAAATAGTGGAACCATTCCGGAGTATAGGAGGAGTCGCGAACGACCCGGCCGTCGGCGGTTTTCCAGTATTTCTCAAAACTGGGGGTCACTACGAATTCCAGACTGACCCCCAGGTGATCGGCAAACTCTTCGGCCAGTGCGTGCATAAACTGCTTCTGTCCGTTCTGCCGGTAGACGAAATGGCGGTCTCTCAGTGCCACCACCAGTTTTCCGGAAGCCAGGATCTCATCGAGATCGCGGTGGTACCTTTCAAGTTTCAGGTTTTTACTGAGTCGATCGGCGTAGGATGAATAGGTGATCCCGAACTCCCTGTAAAAGATCCCGTCCAGGATCCCGTTGCTGCCGATGGTCTGGAAGAAGCTCTCTATCTCGACAGCCAGGGAATTGTTCTTCTCCACTGCCCAGGCCGTTCTGGTGATTTCACTGATGGGGAAGGCGATCCTGTATTCCTGCCCGCTTCCGGCCGTCAGGTTCAATGCCTCGTCGGCATCCAGAACGATCCCGTTTACCTTTCGGGTTTTCAGAAGGTCGATCGTTTCGGCGCTGCTCCTGGTGGGTACCAGTTCGAGTTTGTCCTCCAGTGCGGTATTGATCTCTTCCAGGTGCCTCTCGAAGGTGGTGGACCCCACAAAGGCGATCCGCTTGCCCGACAGGTCGCGGTATCCTTCAGGGACAGGTTCCTGCCTGCCTATGACCAGAAGTTCGGCCGACTGAAGGGTCTCTGCCAGGCTGAACAGCTTCTTCCGCCACTCCATAATAGTGAATGTGGAGGCGATAATATCTGCTTTTTTCAGTGCATCGGGAGTGTAGCTCAGTTCCGGATCGGTCTCCAGTCCGGGAGGAATCACACCATCTCTCATAAAGGCCTCTTCCCATTTGATCTCCACTTCGATCAATTCCACATTGAGATACCTGGCGAATTCCAGAGCCAGCTCGTAGTTGATGTTGTTCAGATCGTCGCTGGTAAAAGCGACGAAGATCTTCCCGCTGCGCTTGATATCTTCCAGCTCCCTTGTCCAGGAATGGAGGGTGAGCAGGAGCAGAGAACAAATCGTGAAGAGCTTCCGGAGGGGCATGGGTTTACTTTTCAAAAAACTCTTTCAGTGCACCGAAATAGTAATTGTCCCAGCCATGGACCATGTCCTCATATGCTTCATCGGGGATGTGGGTATGGTGGAGTTCAATCCTGGTAAAATGGCGGTCGGGCCTCAGGGTAATGGTGACGATCGATTTTTCCTCCTGATCCCCAAAAAACCACTCCTGGACGATTTGGTGATTCTTTTCGAAGGAGAGGTTCACGCCCTCAATATCCCCGTCGAACAGGGAGAATCCGGTCCCCGGCTCCTCCCGCATCCTGGCTTCCGCTCCGGTCCAAAGAGTGATGGAAAAGGGATTGGTAAGGGCTGCGTAGATCTCTTCAGGTGCACCCTTGATACGGTAATATGAATGGATCTCTCTCATGACAGTGTCGGTCATCATCAAAATTAAGGCTTTTTACGGAATAACCGCTCCGGGCAGCCGATCCCCCGGAGGCGCAACCCTTTCCATCTTCCGGCCATCTTATTAAAAACCATTGCTTGAAAACCTGTAACTTGCAAAAAACCTGCCCCATGAAAACACACTCTTACCTCCTTCTGTCCATGGCGATATTCTGGATGAATCCTTGCGGATCCTATGGGCAATCGGGGTTCTCCGCCGATGGTTATATGCAGTACCTGCAGGAAGTGGAAAACCTTTCCGCCGGTGCGCTGCTGGAGGCCAACCCGCCCCAGAGCACCTATTACAGCCACCGGCAATATCCCTCCGGACTCTCATCGGTACCATGGTTCGATTCGCTCGACCGGCGGTTCGCTTTTACGGCCGATGAGAAGCAGATGCTGGCAGAGAACCATTTCATGGTCACAGAGCGGCTGGCTTCCTTCGACTGGGCCGGTGCCTTTATCAGCCTGTACAGTTCCGACCTTCCGCTGTTCCTCAGTTCAGACTTTATTCTGAGCACTCTGCATAACTCCTATGATGCGATCCTGCAGACCCTGGAATGGCAATTCCTGGAGCCCAATCTGAAGGATCTGCTGCACGGGCTTTATGAACAGTATCCGCTTCTTTCACAGGCTTATGGAAAAGATCAAAGGTTTGATGAGGCGCTGGAGGATGTGGACCTGTACGTTTCGGTGGCCCTTTCACTGGCAGAAGGTATGCCATATGGTACCCGGAAAGCAAGTACAGCGAAGTTCAACCAGGTGATGGAAGCGGTGAAAGCGGAGCAGCTGACCTACATGCCGCTCTTTACCGGCGACCGGGAACGGAAACTCGATTTCAGCCAGTTCACACCAAGGGGTCACTACAACAAGGAGATCTACACTCCTGATGGTTTCGTCACCCTGGAAAACTACTTCAGGGCAATGATGTGGCTGGGCCGGATCGATTTCCTGATGACCGCTCCGCCGCAGAATCCCTGGGAACCCGGATGGACCGATGAGGAGCTTCGCAGAATGCAGCTGGGTGCATTGCTGCTTAATCAGTTACTGCTGGAATCGGGAAAGATGGAGAACCTGGAGAAGCATGAACAGATCATCACTTTTCTGGTGGGGCCGGACGATAATCTGACGCCCGCCGAGTTGCGCACTCTCACAGAGGAGGCCCTGAACGGTACTGCCGATCTTTTCGACAACGGTGTATTTCAGGATTTCAAAGAGATTCTGAACAGTTCGGACGATTATGGTCAGAAGATCATGTCCAACTTTTTCTTTGTGGATCCGGATACCGCAGATCCCGGTAAACTGCCGGTTTCGTTTAAGCTGCTGGGGCAGAAATTCCTGATCGATTCCTATGTATTCAGCGAGGTGGTCTTCGACCGGATCGTTTATGAGGATCAGAAAATATGGAGACCGCTGCCCGACCCCCTGGATGCCATGGCCGCGCTGGGCAACGAAGATGCACTGGCACTTCTGGAAAGCGAACTGGAGAAGTATAAATATGCATCCAACATGGCCGGCCTGAAATATCTGATCGATGCCTACGATGAAGAATTCTGGCAGCAGTCGCTTTACAATACGTGGCTGGGAGCCATCCGCAGTCTCCATCCGGAGGCATCGGCCGGGAATCTCCCCTTTTTCATGCGGACCACCGCCTGGCACCATCAAAAGCTCAATACCCAGCTGACCTCCTGGGCCCAGCTCCGGCATGACAACATTCTCTACGGAAAGCAATCCTACACCGGCGGTACCGGCTGCTCATATCCCTACACCTATGTGGAGCCTTATCCGGAGCTTTACGGCAGGCTGCAGCTTTTTGCCGGGAAGGCAGCCGGTTTCTTCCGGGAGGTTCTGGAGGGGATCCCGGTGGATGCCGGAGACCGGATCATCAGTTACTATGAGCGCTATGGCGATCTGATGTCGAACCTGAAAGAAATTGCGATGAAGGAGCTGGAGGGAAGATCGCTGGAGGAGGAAGAGATCACATTCCTGAAGACCATGATCAACGGGTATATGGCCTCCGGCCCATCCATTTCGGGTTGGTACAACGACCTGTTTTTTGATGTGGAGAAGGGTTTGACATGGGACTTCACCGTGGCGGATGTCCACACACAGCCCACCGAACTGAACGGCGCCGTCGTGGGAAAGGTGCTGCATGTGGGAAACGGAAAGATCGATATGGGAGTATTCCTGGCCGACAATCCATGCAATCCCGGTCAGCTGATGGCCTTCGCAGGCCCGGTTTCCGCGTTTCATCAGCATGTGACCACCGGTTTTGAGCGGCTCACCGATCAGGACTGGGAGGACCGCTTCCGGGAAGGGACCGGTGAGGTGCCTTTACGTCCCGACTGGGTGGCCGCTTACCTGCTCGACGGGAAGGGGGAGAAATATCCGCAGGGGAGAGCCCTGAAGGGAGTGCCATATCTGGGAACCGGGTCGCCGGAAGAGGGAATGAACGCTTTCGACTATATGTTGATGTTCCCCAATCCTGCCATTTCGGAATCCCACCTCCGCCTGATGTTAAATGAGCAGAAGGAATTCCGTATGGAGATCTACGATGCATCGGGAAGGAAGATCCACTCCACGGCCCCCCGGGTCCTTCCTCCGGCCGAACACCAGATACGTTTCAGTGTGGAAGGATGGCCTGCCGGGATCTATCTGGCAAGGATCACCCTGGGCAGCAGGACGGAGGTCAGAGAATTGATGGTACAGTAGTGAATGGTGTGCCCCTTCCGGTGGAGATCAGTTGACTGCTTTATGCACTTCTGAGATCTCGATCTTCACGATACGGTATCCTTTCCATACCTCGATGGCGGCAAAGATGATCCCGACGAATACGGCGAACATTCCGGCGTAGAAGAAGGAGATAATGAGCCAGTCGAATCCGGGGGTCCTTTTATCGATGGTCACGCCGATCAGCACCGAGCTGACAATAAAAAGGGCCACAGCCAGGGAGTAACTGAATACTGCGTTCCGCACCAGTGAGATCCGTGCGATCAGGTGACTGATCTGGAGTTCGATGTTACTGATCCTGCTGCTCTCCTTCAGATCCATCTTCTCCTGGTGGAACAACAGTCGTTTTTCTTCATTCAGCAACCTGATCCGGTTCACCACCAGGCTGTATTTATTATTCATACCCAGCAGCAAGAGTCCGCAGGCCGAGATCATCAACCCGGGAGCGAGCATCCCCTGGATCAGGTGAACGATGGGGGTTTCCATAGCGTGCAGGTCTTTGAACCTGTAAATGTTGCGAAATATCCTGTAATAAACAAGGTTAGGAAGAAAATCGGAAAGGATCAGCGGTCCAGGAAGAAGAGCTCTTCATTGAGATACTCGATCCGGTCTTCGACAATGGCCCTCAAAGTGAGGGTCTGGGCATCCCTTTCCTCATTCTCCGGCATCCGGTCGAGCCGGTCGATGAAGCGGCGGTAGTCCACCAGCGCCTCCCCGGAACGGTGCAGGCTGTTGTCGAGTATCGAAGCCATGTAATAGAGGGCAAGTGGATTGGTGGTGTCGGCTTCCCAGGCTTTGCGGTAGAGGGAATAGGCCTTTTCATATTCCATCTCGAGACGCCTGATATTTCCCTGTTCGGAATAGATCCGGGCCACAACCGCAGGATCGGGCTTCATCAGCTTCAGTGACCGGTTGAGGTGTTTCATAGCCTCCTCTTTTTGAGTGGTCTGACCGAGTGCTGCTCCCAGGAAATAGTGGATTTCGGCATCCAGGCTGTCCTTTCCTGCGGCGATCCGCAGGCTTTCTATCGCTTCGTCGATCTGCACGGCGATGTAATGTGAGATGCCTTTGAATTTGAATGTAAAGGCGGTGGAATCGCCCAGTTCCGCAGCCTGTGCGAATTGTCCGATGGAAGAGGTTGCCCGGCCCATACGGTAGAATGCGAACCCCAGTAATTTACGAAAGCGGATGTTGGTGGAATCAACCTCCAGGATTTTACGGCAGACGGGGACGGCCTGATCGGGATCGCCGGACTGGACATGCCAGTTGGCCAGAGAGTAGGCCACTTTCTGATTGACGGGATACTGTTCATACGCCCGCCGGTAATACCGGACGGCCGCGGTATCCCCCCGCCTCTGAAGGATATCGGCCATCATCACAAGGCCGGTAAGATTGGAGGAATCGAGTTGCAGGACCCGTTTCAGAAGGGAAACTGCTTTCGTGTATTGCTGCCGGTTGAAGGAGATATCCGCCATTTTCAGCCAGGAGGCCATATCCGTGCTGTCTGAACGGACCAGGGTTTCATATTGCTTAAAGGCTTTGGGATAGTCGCCGAGTTCGAACAGTTGTTCTGCCCTCATGCGGGCCAGTCGCTGGTCGCCGGGATAGGCGCGAACGCCTTCTTCGATTGTCCGGAGTGCCTGTCCCGACAGGCCCAGCTGAAGTTCGGCCATCGATTTCAGTTGGTACTCTTCCGCGGTAGCGTCACCCGATTCGATCTTTCCGGCAACCTCTGCGACCACCTCCTCAAATGCACCGGAAGTGTACAGGGAGAAAAGGTCTCCCTGCGCCACTGCCGGCGAGTGAGTAATCACTGTGGTGAAGAGAATCAGAGGAATACCACGAATAAACCGCATGGGAATGATCTGTCGACCGGTTCAGGTCCTCTACTGCAAAACGAAGTTGATGGGGAAGGTGAACATTACGCTCACCGGGGTTCCGTTCACTTTACCAGGCTCCCAGGCCGGGGAGGAGGCAACCACCCGGACGGCCTCCTTTTTCAGGAGTTCCACGTATTCCTCATTGGGTTCCTCGCCACCGTTGTCGTGCGGTCTGTAGCTGACCACCACTACACCCATTTCTTTACCTTCCAGATCCGGCGGCATTTCCGAAGGGTCGGGGATCTCGATGCGCCCGTCGCTTCGAACGATAAAGCTGACGAACACCTTCCCGGAAACTCCGTTCTCGGCAGCCTCTTTTGGATATTTCACATTCCGGGCGATGAACTTTCTGAATTCCATGGGCCCTTCGCCGTTGAACGTGGGCATTTCATCCACTTCAGTGTAGATGATTTCTTCGGATTCGGCGGCCTTTTTCTGTCCGGTCTCCTCCGGTGTCTCTCCTTTGGTACAGGATACGATGATCATGGCCAGGAGAGCCAGTGGAAGCAGCATGGCGATTTTCCACCTGCTTCCGGTCCTATAATTTTTGTTAAGCATGTTGATTCGGTTTTTAATTTGACTGCTGAATGTATTGGTTATGGAAGCGCTTCCTATATATTGATTCAGAATCGACAGCTGATAATGAAAAGGATCGGTCCCTTTCCGGATCACTGCCGAATCTGCCAGATATTCCAGGTTCTCGATAACCGAAGACCGGATCATCCAGGCCACCGGGTTGAACCAGTTGAGCATGACGAAAACCTCCGCCAGGATCCTGTCGAGCGAGTGATATTGCTGCTGATGGATCTGCTCATGCTGGAGAATGTGTTCTGTGTCAACGGACTTCAGATAGCGGGGGTCCAGAAATATGAACCCGAAAAAGCTGGAGGCGTGCAAACTTTTACTGGCATGGATCTCCACTCCGTTCCACTGGAACTTTTCTGACTTTAGGGCAGCCTTCAGGATACTCGCAAGCTGAAACACCAGTTTGGCCAGTCCCAGTCCGAAAATGACCACATAGATGAGGAGAAGGATACTTTGAATGGAAAAGACAGGGCCGGTTCCGGTCACCTGTCCGGAGGGTAGGATGGTCACCTCTTCCAGCTGGAAAGCGGCGGAAGTCCATTGGTTTACCGGCGACATGATTATTTCGGGAATCAGCGGTATCAGCAGGGAGAGGCCCATACTGCCCAGCAGGTATATCCTGCGCACACGGAAATTCCGGTCCCTTTCGAAGAATATCTTGTAGGCTGTGAAGAGAACCACCAGTGTGAGGTTCACCTCCAGAAGATAGATGATCAGGTTATCGTTCATTTCCCACACCTTTTTTAAGGTCCTCCATCAACCGGATGATCTCATCGGCTTCTTTCAGATCCACCTCACCGCTCTTGCCGAAATGGGAGAGTACCTGTTTCATGGAATTGTTGAAATAATCCTTCATCAGGCTGGAAAAACGTTCGTTCCGGTACTGCTCCCTGGTGACCACCGGATAATACTGATGAGATTTTCCGTAGCTCCTGTGATCGACAAATCCTTTCTTCTCCAGGATCCTGATGATGGTCGATACGGTATTGTAGGCCGGTTTAGGATCGGGAAAGTGAGGGATCAGATCTTTCACAAATGCCTTTTTCTCCTGCCAGAGAATCTGCATCACCTGTTCTTCCGCTTTGGTCAGAGTGTGTATTTTCATTGGATGCCGGTTTCGGGAGAACCTGTTTTCTGGTTCATTTCTCAACAAATATAAAACTAATAATTTAGTTATACAACTAAATCGTTAGTTAATTTCGATTTTTTCGCTCCCCCGGTAGACCGGGGCACAATAAATCCCTTATATATAACGGAAAAGAAACAATCCTTATTTAGACCTAATATGTATTTTCCCGGCGGTAATAAAATGTGACTTTTGTTGTTAGCCGGTTCACATAAAAATTCTAGTTTTACCGCTTCAAATTGTGAAAAGAATAACAGATAAAAAGTTAACGTACATTCAATCAGATTAATACGTAAAAGATTTATCGCTCATGGAGACTTTCATTGAAAATGAACTTGTTAGGGAGCTTGCCAACAAACACGGCAGGTCGCGTGAAAGCCTGATCCCCATTTTGCAGGACCTGGTGGTGCAGAACCGGTATCTGTCCAAACAGGACATGATCGATGTGGCCAGGGAGCTGGATATCTCCGCGGCAGACGTGTTCGGTACGGCTACCTTTTACAGCTTTCTCGATACCGAGACCAGGGGAAAATATGTGATACGGATATGTAAGACCATTTCATGTGCCATGAAGGGTAAAAACGATGTGCTGAACACCATCGAGGAGATCCTTAAGATCAAGCTCGGAGAGACCTCTTCCGACAGGAAATTCAGCCTGCTGGAGGCCAATTGCATCGGGTGGTGTCATAAAGCACCCGCCATGCTGATCAATGACACTCCGTATACCGAACTGACCCCGGAGAAGGTAACCGAAATCCTCAGGGATTATATCAAACGTTAGTCAAGCAAATCAGAACAGCCATGAAGGATAAGTATATAAAAAGGGTCGATCTGATCTTCGAAAAGGTCGATTGCCGCGAGACGATAGAAAAGGTCATGAATATGGAACCGGATGCCATCTGTCAGGAAGTGCTGGATTCCGATCTGAAGGGCCGGGGAGGGGCCGGATTCCCTACCGGTATGAAGTGGAGGTTCACCTCACAGGAGAAGGATCCGGAAAAGTATATTGTCTGCAATGCCGACGAAGGGGAGCCCGGAACATTCAAAGACAGGGAGATCCTGGACCAGGTACCGGGCAAGGTCTTCTGCGGCATGGCCGTTGCAGCGAGGGCCGTGGGGGCCAAATACGGTTATGTTTACCTCCGGGGCGAATACAAGTTTCTGATCCCGAAGCTGAACAAGGAGCTGGAGCATTTTCATAAAATGATGGATGAGTTCAACCATAACTTCAGGATCAGGATCCGGCTGGGCAGCGGGGCCTATATCTGCGGGGAGGAGAGCGCTCTTTTCGAATCTATTGAAGGCCACAGGGGAGAGCCCAGGAACAAGCCTCCTTACCCCACCAGCTCCGGATTGTTCGATAAACCCACTGCCATTAACAATGTGGAGACCCTGGTCCATACGGTCATGATCATGAAATATGGAGCCGAGCGGTTCAAGGAACTGGGCACTAAAGATTCCAGAGGATCCAAAGTATTCTCTGTATCGGGCGATACTCCCAAGGCCGGGATCTTCGAGCTGGAACTGGGGATGTCGGTACACGAATTCGTGGAAGAGTTCGGCGACGGCGACACCAAGGCTGTTCAGGTGGGAGGGGCAGCCGGATTCTGTGTTCCCCGGAAACGTTTCGACGATACCATCATCGGCTTTGAGGGGGTTCCCACCGGGGGATCCATGAAGCTGTTCAATTCGACCCGGTCGATGTACAATGTATTGCATAATTATCTCGATTTCTTCGCCGAGGAGTCCTGTGGCCAGTGCACTCCCTGCCGGGTGGGATGCCAGCAGTTGCTGAAAGGAGTCGAAGCTGTAAAGCGGGGAGATAAGAATTCAAAATATCTGGATGAGCTGGTAAAACTGGCCAAGACCATGAAGCGGGCCAGTAAATGCGGCCTGGGACAATCGGTGGGAAATGCCTTTGGCTCCATCGTAGAGAATTTCAAGGAAGAGATCATCTATTAATGTCGGAAAAGAGAAAAAACGATACCATGGTTAATCTGTCGATCAATGGAATGCCGCTGAAAGTTCCCGAGGGAACGACTATTCTGGAAGCGGCGAAGCAACTGAATTTCAGGATCCCTGTGCTTTGTCACCACGACGACCTGTGTGTGGCCGGAAATTGCAGGGTATGTGTGGTGGAACAGCTGGGCGGGAAGGCTCTGCTGGCAGCATGTGCAACCCCGGTGAGTGAAGGGATGCAGATACTGACCAACTCTCTGAAAGTTAGATCTGCAAGAAAACATGTGATTGAATTGCTGCTCTCCGAGCACAATGCCGATTGCACCAAATGCTATAAGAACGGGAAATGCGAACTGCAGAACCTGGCCAATGAATTCAGTGTGGGGGACCACCTTTTCCTCGACCTGACCGATATCAAGGATTACACCGTCGATAAATTCTCTCCTTCCATCCAGAAGGACGACAGCAAGTGCATCCGCTGTCAGCGTTGTGTAAGGACCTGCCAGCAGCTGCAGGGGGTCAACGCCCTTACGGTTGCATTTAAAGGGGACAGGCAGAAGATCAGCACGTTTGAGGATCTTTCCATGTCGGAGGTGATATGCACCAATTGCGGCCAGTGTATCAATCGTTGCCCCACGGGTGCCCTGGTCGAACGGACCTATCTCGATGAGGTCTGGGATGCCATACTCGATCCCGAAAAACATGTGGTGGTACAGACCGCACCTGCTGTCAGGGTCGGACTGGGGGAAGAGCTGGGGCTCGATCCCGGAAACCGGGTGACCGGGAAGATGGTTGCAGCACTGAAAAGGCTGGGATTCGACTCGGTGCTCGACACCGACTTCACCGCCGACCTCACCATTATGGAAGAGGGGACGGAACTGCTGACCCGTTTGAAGAAAGCCCTGGTGGAGAAAGATGCTGACGTGGCCATTCCCATGACCACCAGCTGTTCCCCAGGATGGGTCAAATTCATCGAACATACTTTCCCTGAGTATCTTCCCAATGTCTCCACCTGTAAATCTCCACAGCAGATGTTCGGGGCCCTCGCCAAGACCTATTATGCCCAGGTACGGGGAATCGAACCCAGGGATATTGTCAGTGTCTCGATCATGCCCTGTACGGCCAAGAAATATGAGGCCAACCGGCCTGAAATGCGGTCCAGCGGGTACAAGGATGTGGACTATGTCCTGACCACCAGGGAACTGGCAAGGATGATCAAGCAGGCGGGAGTCGATTTCAATAAACTGAAGGAGGACAATTACGATAGCATCATGGGTGCCTCCACCGGAGCAGCGGTGATCTTCGGGGCCACCGGCGGAGTGATGGAGGCAGCGCTGAGAACTGCTTATGAGATCGTGACCGGCCGGGAAGTTCCCTTTGAAGATCTGAACATCACGCCGGTGCGGGGTATGGAAGGAGTCCGCATGGCCTCGGTCAAGATCGAAGATTGTAAGGAGGATTGGAGCTTTCTGGAGGGTGTGGAGCTGAAATGTGTGGTGGCCCACGGGCTGGTCAATGCCAGAACGGTTATGAATAATGTCAAGAACGGTGAACTGGATGTCCATTTTATCGAGGTCATGGCATGTCCCGGGGGATGTCTGGGCGGCGGCGGTCAACCGATTCCGACCAATGAGGAGATCCGCCGGAAACGAACCGAAGCGATCTATGCAGAGGATATGTCGATGGAGTACAGGAAATCCCATGAGAATCCGGAAATCGTAGCCATTTACAAGGATTTCCTGGGAGAACCCCTCGGGCACAAATCACACGAATTGCTCCATACGCACTATACGGAGCGGGTCCGGTACTAGGTTCAGAAACCGACCGGCTGGGTATAGAGCCACAACTTCAGTCCCGATCCGGGCTGTGGAGAGGCGGGTGCAATCACACTGAGATAATTCCTGCCTCTTACCAGTGCATCATTGTATGCATAGTAGAGGTAGGCGCTGTCGGGATCGGCCGGGCCACCGGACGAGGTGACGGTGATGGAGATCTGAGCCGACAACTCGGCTACCTCCAGGTATCCGGAAAGACCGGAATAGGCTAGGCCGGTCACAATTCTGTCTTCCGGCTCATCGCCTCCCGCATAGATATCGAGGGAATCGAATTCGCTGGCGGTGTGAAGGAACTGGATGTTCAGGTTTCCGCCGGAGGGAGAGGTGTCCGGGACCTCCCGGAACACACTTTCGGTATCTCCGGCTGTGCCGAAAACAGTCAGCAGATAGTTGGTATTCTCCGTCATGTGGAGGTGAAGACTGTCGATCACATCCCCATTACCGGAGTTCCGCAAAACAAAGGAGATATCCTCATCCGGTTCCTCCAGAACCACAAATCCCGAAACCACGGAACCGTACGACTGCTGCCAGTCCACCGGTACTCCGTCCACTTCCCACTCAATATCATTTTCAAGTTCCAGGAAATGGTACAGCGAGCAGTAGGCGCTGTATTCCACCGGTTCGGGTTCCGGCTCCTCATTGCAGGCGTAAAAGGCTGCCAAGAACAGCACGAGCAGCACCGGACGCCCTGTTATGATTTTTCTGTTCATTCGTTCTGTTCAAACAATTCAATGGTTTCGGGTTGCATCAGCACCCAGATGGAATAGACTCCCTTGGCTGTCCCGATGGGGACATTCAGGCAGTTAAAAGCGGAGACCACCAGCAGAAGGATCCTGGCCCATGACCGGTAAGAGAGGATCCCGGCCCCGCCGATGATCCCCAGGCTGCTGAAAAATATGATAATCAGGGTGAGGGTGTTCCCTGCAAAGAAAAGGATACGCTGGGCCAGGGGATCCTGATCCACATAATCGAGTGCGAAATTGAATAGAATGTAGATCGACAGGGCCCCCAGCAGTCCGAGGATCCCGAACCCGATGTGCAGGGCTCCCACGAATGTGACGTGCGGTTTCATGTCTCTTTTTTGCATGACTTAAAGGAATATGGGATGATCATAAAAAAGCAGTCGTAAAGAGGATGTGCTGTCACTGCTGGCATACCTGATAATTCCCAGGTAAATCCTCCTGGAATAGAAGATATTGTTCTGGCTGAACGAGAAAAGGGTGGAATCCTCAGGAGAGATATCTTGGGGCGTCACCTCCAGGCTGTTCCAGATCCTTTCCCGGGAGCATTCCAGATAGCCGGTGACTGTACTGTAACTGATCCCCGAATCGGCTCTGAATTCTTCACTTTGGCCACCAATGTAGAGATCAAGGGCATCCAGTCCGGGAATGGTATGCATCAGTCTCAACCGCACATTTCCGTAGGGCGGCGGAATCAGGTCCATGGGCTCTTGCAGGAGCATCGGTTCATTCTCTGTTCCCATGAAAGCCAGGAGGTAGTATTGATTCTCTTCCATATTCAGAAAACCCTCTTTCAACAGCCGCGAACCATCGGAGCTGCTGATGGTGTACGAAATCTCCTGAAGAGCGGTGTCCAGAGAGGTAAAACCCAGAACCGCATCCCCGTAGGAGTGTCCTTCCTCGACCAGTATTCCGTCCAGTTCCCAGTCGATCTCGTAAGGTTCGGTCAGAAAATTATAGAGGATGAAATAGGACCTGATGGGATCCTGCACGGGAGGGGCGGGATCCGGATCGTCCAGACACCCGCTGAGACCCGAAAACAGGATGATCAGCAAGGGAAGGGAGCGTTTCATAGGGGCAAGTTAGAAAAATAGATCCAATTAGGTGTTTATGGATGAATCATAGAGTTCGATGAATTCGTAGGAATTGCCGCATCGATCGAGAAAACGGACCAGGGAATCGAACGAGATCACCACAGTGGCAGTGTTGTCATTGGGATGGAAGGAGATCCGGCGGGCCGATTTCATGCGGGCGTCCAGGAAGAGGTGAACGTGGCGGGCAGAATCATTCAGCAGCCCGAATACCGATACGGATCCGCTGTCCACCCCCAGATACCGTTTCATTCGTTCCGGAGAGGCGAAAGTCAGCTTGCCCTGCTTCAGTCTTTGTTCCAGGTCCCGTATCCTTAGGTGCCGGAGGTGATCGAGGATCACCAGGTAGTGACGGTTTCCTTTATGGTTCCGAAAAAACAGGTTCTTGCAGTGAGAGGCATCGATCTCGCTCCAGTAGGGAAGTGCCTCCTCCACTGTGGCTACGGGCGGATGCTCATGGATCTCAAAAGGGATCTGCCACTGCTTCAGTTTCTCGAGGACACGCTCTTTTTCACTCATTCCGTACGAATCATGTTGGTCAGCTGCACCCGGTTCCTGACGCCGGTTTTGACGTAGATGTGGTGAATATGATCTTTGACGGTTTGCAGGGAGATATAGAGGGAGTCACTGATCTGCTGGTTGGAAAGGCCCTTACAGATGAGCCGGATCACCTCCTGTTCTCTCTTCGAAATCTCATACTTTTCAGTGAAAACAGCCAGCTGTTGTTCAAAATCTTTGACCAACCTCGAACTAACCGGGTTTTCCCCGGCAAGGTAAAGTCCCATAAAAAGGATCGGTATCAGGTGCCAGGAGAGGAAAATAAAAAGAAAGATATGCCCGAAGGCCTCATGCAGGGGAATTAACTGAAAAGCCGTACAGGCCACCGCCATAAAGGCGAGATAGCCTGCGGCGAAAATCCGGATGAACCGTTTCTGCGGTTTCCGCATCTTCCCGGCGGAATAGGTAAAAGCGAGAATTCCCGCGATCCCGTACATGGCCATGAAAAAACCGGTAAATGCCCATCGCTGAATGAGGATGAGTTTTTCATACTCACCCAGACTGAAGCGGGTCAGCCTGATGATAAACACCGTGTATAAAACAAATCCCGCCAGCGCCAGCAGAAAATAGCCAATGGTTAGACCGGTGTTGATCTTCCTGGAGAAGAACTCCATGAAACTGCGGAGCAGCATATATTGCGCCAGCACAAAAAAGGGGATCCCCATCAGGATGGTGATCAGCTTTGCCGAGCGGATCACATGCTCTTCCACCTCCATTCTGGTCAGCAGAAATTCCATTACTCCTGATCCGGCCAGGCTGTAGCTTCCGAAAATATAGAAGAAAACCAGGTAATAAAAGTAGCTGTTCACAAACACCAGCCGGTACCTCTTCATCAGCTGGAAGGAGAAAAAGATAGCGATGGCCCCGGCAATCAACGCCACCAGAAGCAATATGATCCTCAGGATCTCTCCCATATTTAATCGGTGGAGGCTTGAAGATACGAAATCCAACCAAAGTCCGGGTCCGGCAGGGCATCCAACTATAGTCGGAAAAATGAAAACACTACCATAGTCTGTAGGAGTCCGCTGTTTCCATCCGTAGATTTGTAAGTGACAACCTGTAAAACATTGCAATCATGGTCACAATTATGAATAACAATGAATATGACTTCCGCCCCGAGGCGGGACGGAGCTATTCCATCGGATGGAAGGTGATCTGGGTCTATTTCGTGGAGCTCCTGGTGGTCTCCATTGTTTTTGCTGTACTGAGCGGCCCGGTCAGCTTTTTTCAGTGGAGAACCGACGAATTCGAGTGGTTCCTGGTCCCTCTGGTCATGTTCGGGATCGCCTACGGAGTGTTCGTGGCGGGACCCATCGGATACGGAACACAATGGGTCTTTCTGAAAGCGGTGAGGGGTGAACGCATCGAGATCCGGGATATGTTCTCGGTTTTCCAGAAGAACTACTGGAACGCGGTCATCGCTAATATTGTGGTGGGAGTGATCGTCGGACTGGGCATTGTCATGCTGATCGTTCCCGGGATCATCTTTGCCTGCCGCCTGGCTTTCGTGCCCTACCTGGTCATAGACAGGGAGATGGATGTGATGGATGCCCTCAGGGTGAGCTGGGATATGACCCGGGGGTACGGCTGGCAGATCTTTTTCATGGGATTCCTGGCCATTTTCATCGTTATCGCCGGATTGATCGTTCTTCTGGTGGGAGTGTTCGTCTCCGGTATGTGGATCGCTGCATCGTTTGCCTCCATCTATCATGCGGTGGAATCACAGGACGGGGTACCCGAGGTCAGGTAGTCCGGGCCGGGTCACATGACCGATCGAATATCCTCCCAGCTGACCAGCTGAATGTCATATTCTTTCAGCATCTCTTTGAACTCCCGGCTCGTTACAAAATCGAGATCACGCTGGCGCCAGGCAGATCCAAATGCAGGATGGTTCACCGCAACCGCCTGCATTTCTGCATTATCCACCGAGAGGTGCACGATGAGCTGATTGAGCCCGGGCACCACCTTTTCCAGCATCTGCCCGTATGCTTCACCCCATGAAAGAGTGCTGTCATGGGCCTGCATCATCAGGAGCCTGTCGAGCAGGACAAACTGTTCGCTGATCTCCTCTCTTTTCTCCCGGGGCATTCCCATCAGCATTATGGAGGGAGCCAGGACCGGCAAATCGTACTCTTTTCCCAGCTTGAAATAGATCTGGATCAATTCCGGTGTCGCTGCCACACTTCCCATATGCGTATCCAGATGGCTGGGCCGGATCCCGAAGGAGAGGGCCCGTTCGATCTGTGCACGGATCTCCCTCTCCACCTGACAGGGATCGGCATTCAGGGCCACCTGTTCCACGTCAGGATAGAAGTATCCGTTTGGATCCAGCAGGCTCTGGATCTCGGAAGAAGAGCTGATCCCTCCCCATTTGTAATGGTCCCATTCGGCGGTGAGGGTGATATGAATCCCCACATCCATTCCGGGATGCTCCCGGTAATAGGCTGCAAAATCGGGGAACCACGGGCAGGGCACCATCACGCTGCCCGAGGTGATCCCCCCCGATTCAAACGCGCGGATGGTGGCCTGGTTGGTGGATTGGGAGAGACCGATATCATCGGCATGAACGATCAGCAGTTTCGCATCTTTTTCGTATCCCAGCTTTTCGGCCAGGGGGCCCCCGTCCTGCGCCTGAAGAACTCCGGGAGACAACATCAACAGGAAACTCATATGTTTAAGCGAAATCGTCGGTTTCATAGAAGCAGAGGTTAAGGCGAATGAAGATTATCTCCTTCCAAATTAAAAAAAAGCCGTTCATATTCTGACGGTTTTTGCTAATTCTTCTCCCTTCGCAATTCCTGCCTTCTCATGGGCTTGATGTGGAACGGGGTTGAAATTGAGGAAAATCCATTGTAAATTGGGAAAAAACACCCTAATAATGAACAATAGTCAGCATCCCTTCCCCACCAGGCTTATCAATACCCGGCTTTCCGGAATCCTTACCCTCTCATTGAGTATCCTTTGTTCCTCTTACATTTCCGCTCAGCCGGAGGTATTACGTGCCATGGAATTCAAACAACTCACCCGCTTCGAATCGGAACAGCTGATCAGCACTATCCGGATGAGTGGGGACGGATCACGGATCGTTTTCAGCACCAGCGGTGCGGCTGTGAAAGTTTATACCATCGATATCGATGGCAGCGACCTGACAGAGGTATACGATTTTCAGCGAACCGGTTCGGGGGTATTTGTGGATATCGATGCCGGCGGCGACAAGGTGACCTGGTGTGACGGGGAGGGGGAGATTTTCATTGCCAATGCGGATGGAAGTGACCGGAAAGAGCTGGCTGATCTGATTCCCAATCCGGATTCATTTTCACAGGACCTGGAACCGATCATACCGCTCCCACCCCGGATCACCGCCGACGGTTCAGAGGTCTATTTTATCAATATGGACCGGGATCCGAGGATCTCCGGGGTCTGGAAGGTCCATTCCGACGGATCGGGACTGGCGCAGATCTTTAACTACCTGAAGGTCTCGGAAGATGTTTTCGGCAGGGACGGAACAGAGTATAGTTACAATATCGCCTTTACAGACGGTTTCGATATTTCGGGCGACGGGTCCACCGTGATTTTCGGAACAAGGATCTTTAAGCTGGAAGAAGGTGATCTGGACCGTGGCCATGCCATCGTGGCACAGGGAACCACTTTTTATCCGGCCGGTGAATATGTCCTGGGCAATCAGCCCTTTGCCACCAACAAGGAGGGAGACCGTTTTATTATGTACCGAAGGGAGTTCAATGAGGACCTCGGATATGACGAAATCAATGTCTATTTCGTTCCCATAGGGACCGGAGACCCGGTCAAAGTGATCGGGGGGCTCGATATTTTCGGTACCTCCTCATTCACCCAGATGACCGGTGACGGATCCAGGGCCATCACCTGTGCGGGCAACCTGAGAATGCCCATCACCCTGGTGAATGGCCTTTACGGATCCCGCATCGACCTGGTCACCATGGATGTGGTCAGCATCTCCATGGCCGGCTTCCGGTTCTCCGAATCCAGCCTCCCCTCCATCAACTGGAGCGGAGACCGGTTCTGCTTTCTGGCCCCCAGCACCCCCCAGCAGATCTGGACGGCAAAGGTTTATTCCGATGGATCCGTCGCACAGCCTGCCATCAGGGACATCTGGTTCACTCCCGATTCAGTGGGCATCGACGGAGCCACCCGGTCCACCTTTTCGGCCCACGTGAGCCACATGAGTGACACCATTCATACGGTGGCCTTTGAACCTTTTTTGAACGGTGTGTTCCAGTTCAGAGCGCTGACTGCCGACTGGCCCTATTCCGCCAGCCTGAGGGATGATGGCACCCAGGGGGACCCCACGGCAGGTGACGGATATTATACCAATCAGAACGTACGGGTGGATCTGCCTGATGTCACTCCCACGGGTGATTACACCATCCGGATCTCTGCGGCCAGCGAGGGCCTGGATCTGGTGACCTCTGTGGATGCAGCACCGTTCTCCATTGTGGAAGCCTTTACCCCCACCGGAAATCCCCGGGAACATTCCGGGAAGGACATGTCTCTCAGAAATCATCCCAATCCATTCCGGGAATCCACCCGTATAGAATATAATATACCCGAGGCATGCCGGGTGCAGGTACGGATTTTTAATATTCTTGGAATGGAGGTGGCCACTCTGGCCGATCAATCGATGGCCGCAGGAAATCATTTTCACCTCTTCGATGCCACCCCTCTTCCGCCGGGCTTATATATCTGCAGGCTTCAGGCTGGATCAGCCATCCAGACTCTGAAGATCCAGGCAGAGTGAAAGATATCCTTTCGGTCGAAAAGCAACAGATCAGAAAGGGTACCCGATGGCCAGATTATAGACCAGGTTGCCCTTTCGCCATGCCGGGTTGGAAAAATCGATTTCAGAGAATACCCAACGCTCACCTTCAGGGAGATACGGTTTCCTGACCGGAAAGGCCACATCCAGACGGAGTACGAGGACCGACAGATCGAACCGCAGTCCGGCTCCGGGGCCGGCTGCCAGCTGGTTCAGAAAATCCGGAAACCGGAAGAGTCCTCCCGGTTGATCCTCATTCTCACTCACCAGCCAGATATTGCCTGCATCGACGAACAGAGCTCCTTTTAGGAACCGGTAGATGCCGAACCGGTATTCCAGGTTCAGTTCCAGTTTTAGGTCTCCAGTCTGTTCGTAATACTCTTCCACCGAGCGCTGTGCACCCCAATCATAGGATCCCGGGCCAACCGACCGGGAGGAGAATCCCCTGAGGCTGGTGGTCCCTCCCGAATAGAACTGCTTCTTGTAGGGAAGGAATTCTGAGTTGCCGTATGGGACGCCGGCACCGATAAATGCCCGGCTTACCAGTTTGTGATTCGCTGCAAGGTTCAGGTGCAGGCGGTAATCACCGGTGACCCTGGCATACTGTGCGTATGGGATCCCGAACAACCGGGATGGATTTTGGGCTTCTCCTTTCCGGCCGTTGACCGCTGCATCTGCCAGTGATGCCAGATTCCCGGCCGATTCAATGGATAGGTGCAGATAGTGGTTTGTAAACCGTTTGATGGCCAGATCATTCAGGGTCATATCATACCGGGCAAGCAGGATGAACTGTTCATTGTAATATCGCTCCAGGAAGCTGGTCCCCTCCAGGGAAGGATTTACATCGCTCAAACGGAGATAATCCAGGGAGAAGATCTTCAGGTCATTGGTATGCACCTCTGTTTGTTTCCAGCGGAAACCATAGGAGGTATTCAAAGAATTCACGGTGAAGCGGTCTCCTCTGTGGAAGTAGGTGTACCCGAACCGTATTTTGGTGCGGGGGATAAACGGATTATTCCTGAAGCGCTGTTCTATAAAGGCCGGAGCAAGTATACGGGGGACATCGAAGCTGGCACTTCCTCCCAGCTCCAGAGAGTTCACTCCTGCCCGGCCCCTGCTCAGCTGTGTTTCGAACCCCGAATTCACATCCAGGCGGAGACTGGTGGCATCGCGCGCCAGGTTGCGGTTGAGGTAACTCAGCCGGAGGCCGGGCCCGACAAAATCGTTGGATTTGGATACCAGCTGGAATTCTGACTGCAGGCGGTACCGGTTCGCATCGGTCAGGTAGATATGGGTTTGCAGAAGGGAGGTGTCGGTTTGATCCGTTTCCCGGTAGGTGATATTGACAAACCGGTAGACACCGAGTTCGCTTAATCGGCCCAGGGTCCGCTGATAGTGCTGTTCATCGTAACGATTCCCCTTCCGGATAAGTAGCGCCCGCCTCAGTACCCGGTGCTTCACATTCATCCGGTCAGCATGGATATGGAAAATGCCCTCCCTGATCAGGGTATCGCCCGGCTCCTCCCCGATGGGTCCTGAAGTGCCGTGGTGGATATAGATCCGGTCGATATAATGTACTTTTCTTGCCCTGTCGGGAATTCCCTTCCGGAGGGCCAGCCGGAGATTGATTTCCCGGCTATGGGTGACCGTGTCCAGCCGGAAGTAGAGATGATCCGGAAGCAGGTAGTAGAATCCTCTGCGCTTCAGATCCTCAAGGATCCTTTCCCTTTCAGCTGTCAGGACGGAGAGGCTGTACCGTTCTCCCGGAACGATCAGCGATCCGCTTTGAAGATTGTCGATGAGACGGGTCAGGGTATCCACCGGCTGAGGGTAATCCAGTTGATGAATACGATAGGGCTCTTCAACTTCCACATGGTACACCATGGTCAGTTTCCGGCCCTTCAACCTGCGTTCGGGAGAGATTTGATAGTGAAAAAAGCCACGGTTTTCCAGTACATTCTCAACCCGGTTTTCCGTGGCCTTCACCTGGCCTCCCCGGAAGAGGACAGGCGGTTCCCCCAGGGAATACTTGATCCAGTGCTTCAGCCCGCTTTCAGGTACCGAGTCCCCCGGCAGGTTATATAACCACAGCTTTACGGGGAAAAGGCCCATGAAATTTTTATTGGCTCTCTGGTCGATATAATCCTTAACCGCTTTCTCTGTGGTTCCAACTTCCACCTCCTCCGGTGCTTCGATCTTTACCTTGTTCTTAACAAACAGGTATTCCCCTTCATCCAGAACCCGGGTGGTGCTGCATGACACTGTCATGACAAGGAGCAGGAGGATGCCGGTATGCCTCAGTGGTATCATTCCCCGCCCTCCTTTTCATTTTCATCCTGCTCTGTATCCTGGCCTTTCTCATCCTCACGATTCCTGCCGAAAAGCCACCGGAAATGGTCAAAATCTTTTCCGAAAATGAATGAAGCCCCTGTTTTGGTGACCTCACCGTCGATCTCGTCCTCGTAATCGGTCCTGTTGAAGGCTTTCAGACGGTAGGTGCCGTCGGGGGTGAGCTTGTACTCCACCGAAAAGTCCCCCGAAAGGTCCCCCGCTTCCAGCTGCCCTCCGGATCCGCCGGGTTCTTCCACAGCCACATTTCCGCCCACCTGTATCGTTAGTCTTTCGTTCAGCAGGGAACGTGAGACGTCCAGGTCCACTTCGGTCCGTGCAGCCGCTCCGGTCGCTCCACGTTGTTCATACGACTCGATCTGAAGGGAGAGATCGACTCCTTCCAGATGGCGGGTGGCAAACTGGTTCAACTGCTGAGTGAGCAGGTTACCCAGGCTCTGCCTGGCAGCATTCCTGACCTTGTAGGACATGGGGTCATTGCTGCCCCCGATATCACTGGTAAATTGATTCAGCAGCAGCAGGGAGAATACCTGTTTATTCAGTTCAGATTCACTCTGCGATAGCCTCGACAGGGCAGCACCCACTGCAGTGGCCTGGTATTGCGGTTCCGTCCGGAGGTCAAATTCGACCCCGGGGGTCAGCAGCGGACCGGTCAGGTGCATCACCACATCGACCGGTATCCGGCCCAGATTCTGATTATTATCGTCATCCCCTACTGCCATTCCGCTTCGTACCAATCCTTCCGCCGAGGTATTCAGCGAATAGACCGCGGTCAGGTCTGCTTCTGCCTCCATCAACGGTCCGGTCCATGTAAGAGAGCTCCCGCTCTCCAGGGTGAATTCTCTACGGATCACTTCGAACAGGATCAGTTCATAAGATCCGTCGCGGATCTCATAGGTGCCTGTCAGGCTCATTTGCCCTCCCTGACCCATGTTGAATCCCAGATTCCCGCTTCCTGTAATATCCAGACTTTCACCTGTGAAGGGATTGGTCACCACATGCAGGGTCAGTGCATCGGTCACTCCCAGGTTGGCCGTAAAGGCGACACCACCCTCCTCCGTGATAATTTCCTCAGCCACTGTATCCCGGGCTGGAGCTTCTACGGTATCGGAGGAATCGACAAATTCCACCAATCCCCTGCCGGATGGCGGTGCCCCCCCGGGGACTATGAAGGTAAACTCGGATGGGTGGTTAAAATCTGCCAGCATTTCGATCTGAGGAGAACTGATCTCACCGGATACGGTGGCATCCAGGTCTATCCGTACGCTACCGTAGAAAAGATCCTCTGTTGTAGCGGGTTTATCCAGCAACTGGAAATTTTCGGCCCGGAAGGAGAGATCCAGTCCGCCGGATGGCTCCTTGCCAAACTGGATGGTGCCGTTGAGAACTGCCTGGTTGTCTCGTACGTCGGTCAGAGTGACCTGGTCGAACAGCAGGACGTCTTTTTTCAGGGAGACCATTTCATTTTCGAAGGTGAAAAGGGTATTCAGAATGGCGGGATTGACCCGAACCTGTTGAAGTGTGATATTTCCGGCGAGGTCGGGATCGTCCACAGGGCCAGTTATTTCCGCTTCTCCCGTTACTGTCCCCGACAGGGTGTTGAACTGATTGGCCAGAAACGGGTACAGTACTTCCAGATCGAAAGATTCTATCGATGCTCTGGCATCCAGGTAACTGGAATCAGCCCTTTTCTCCATGGAAGCCCGGCCTTCCATCAGAACTCCGCTTCCTCCCATGCGGAGGTCCGCACTTTGCCAACCTTCGCCGGCCAGACCGACTGCTATAGTAATATCATATTGCATGGAATCGGCCAGCTGAGGAGATTGAATCCGGAGGGAACTCCGGTTCGTTATGGAATCTTCTGAGAGGTTCATTACTCCCTCATTAAACAGGGAGAAATTCATGGAGTCTCCTACAGCGACTCCCAGTATTTCAAGCGTATAGGCGGATGCGGCCCGTTGATTCTCCAGTTGAAGGAAGAGACTGTCGGCCGAGTATTCTGAATCGCCTGAATAATAGTTTAAACCATCGATATGCAGGTTTCCCGCCAGTTCTTCCCGGCTGCCACCCCTGGTTTCCAGAATCAGGCTCAGATCGAGCCCGGAAGGCTGGTCGCTCAGGCCAAGGGCGGCCAGGTTGGCTCTCTGCACCTCCAGAACCACACGGGTTTCCGGCACACTGTCAAGGTCCCGGAGAACTGCATCCAGATGGAACCGGATGTGCTCTTCCAGTAGGGAGAGTTGTGCGGTCGCCCCCGATCCGTCATAACCTGCAGTCAGGAAGAGGGAATCATAGGTTTGGTTCATATATTGAAGTGATTGAACGTCCAGCTGCACCTCTGCCGTGGGATCGCTGAACTGGCGGGACGTTCCTTCAACCGCCGCCCGGAAAGCCACATTACCCAGGGTATCATGCATTCCCAGAAGTGCGCCCGCATCGAATCCGCCGGTGGAGAGACGGACGGTGAAATCCTCTCTCCCTCCGGAAGTATCCACAGTGAGCATCAGGCCTGACTGAAGGTCTCCATAGGGTGACTCCATCCGGAGGTCGGATTCCCAGTCCGAGGGGGAGCCGTCCCATCTCCCCCGGAGTGTCATGTAACGGGGAAACTCCAGAGTGGAGGGAACAAGGGTATCCGCCAGGTATTCCTTCATGCGGTCCCTGTCAAGCACCAGGCTGTCGAGGATCAGCTGTCCGGTCATCTCCCCGGCTTCCCCCAGGTTCAGTACTTCCCCCTGGATCCCTAATGCAAGGGCGCTCTCTGCCGGTTCCGTGCTCCCTGCTTTCACCATCAGACTTTTAAGAGATAGGCGTGCGAGATTTCCTGAAATGTTACCTGTCAAATCAACGGAAGGCATTTTTTTAAGTGGTAATGAGTTTCCCGCAATAACAGATAACTGTTCTGAAGATGCATTGCCGGTAAACTCCAGGGTAAAGTCGCCCGAGGCGGGGTTTGAGATAAAGTGATCCATGGAGGGATAGTCCGCCGCAGCAGTCAGCTGCACCCTACCTGCTTCGGTCTCCAGCCTGAACTCTTCCAGGGAGGCCGATTGCCCGGATAGGGTGGCTTGACCGGTAAGGTCGAGGATCTCAGGCAGGTCATTGATCTGACCCTTCAGAGAGATTATCGATGCTGCGTAATGCGAGGTCCGGTATTCAATATCATCTATATCCGCATGCAGGCCGGAGACAAAAAATCCTTCCTCTCCCGGCTGGAGGCTCTCCATTCCCAGTTCTTCTATTTCCAGCTTGTCGGCCAGTATCACTGGACCATCCGGAGCGATGCTGTCCAGGACCAGATTCAATCCGGCCATGTGGATCGATAATCGGGAACCACTCACTTCGTCGGCATAGCTGAAGTCTGTATCGGTGAGGGATATCCGCCGGATATGGAAGTCGAGCCCTTCCTCCTGTCTCCCGGGGGGTTCCCTCTGAGGTATGGACGCAAATACTTTTGCGATGTTCAGGGTACTGTCCTCCCTGTGCTTCACCAGATGAATGGAGGGACCTTCAAGACGCAGTCGCCTGACGTGAAGGTTACGGCGTAGCAATTCGCTCGCCTTCAGGGTGACGGCAATGGTGGAGACATGGATGATGGAATCTCCTTCTGCGGAGCGAAGCGTTGCACCATGAACTCTGGCCCTGTTGAAGAAAACAATCCTTATCCTGTCCAGGGAAAGGGAAAGATCAAGGTTCCGGTTCACCACCCCGATCACCTCCCCGGCCAGCCGGTTTTGTACAGGGGGAAGAGACAACAGCAGGTATAGCAGGAGTGCCATTCCAGCGATGATGGAGATGAACCATATGAAGATCTTTTTGAACGTTTTCCGCATGGATCCGGTTTCGTGTGATTATTTCCTCACATATGGGGCAATTCTCCACAATCCGGATGAGTCATCCGGGAGATTTGCAGATGCCTGACTACTACAGGTATGCAGCGACATGCTGAGGGTTTACTGATGGGGTCCTGACATGTCCTATTCACCGGATGATAAAGGTACAAAGCATGTACCACACCAAAGCTTCTGATTGGATTTGTTCCTTCAGTTGCGAGAACGGATCGAAGATAAAGCACTCCATGAAAAAGGCGCAACCGGATCATCCGGTCGCGCCTTTTCGGTGGGATGTACTGGAATCGAACCAGTGACCTCATGCCTGTCAAGCATGCGCTCTGAACCAACTGAGCTAACACCCC
>CAZOHA010000044.1:0-20900 GCA_964579515.1 uncultured Bacteroides sp.
ACCCCCGGAGTTAAAATGGTTTACTCAAAACAGAAAATACAGGACTCATTCGCATTCTGCAACATCTAATTTTGGTATTGCATCACATTTAATAGTTATGAAAAGATACATCGCTTATCTCTGCATGGGTATGATCCTCCCATCCCTTACCTCCTGCAACGGGAAAAAAGACACTTTCGCGGTGGAGTCTCCCGGCGAGAACCTGAGGATCGAAGTGGGTCATCTGAATGCTCAGCAGCCCACCCACCTTTTTTACGCGGTGTATATGAAGCAGGACGGCTCCTTCCGCATGGTCATGGATCCTTCACCACTCGGTATGGAACGGGAAGACACCCGGTTCGTGGAAAACCTGGAATTCATCTCTGAAAATGAGCGCCCTGGTGTGAAGGAGAGCTATACGCTTGTCACCGGTAAAAGACTGGAAAATCAGACAGAGTTCAATGAACTCACCCTCACCTTTCGAAACCAGGACAGAGAAAGGATCGAAATGCAGTTCAGAGCCTATGACGGCGGTATCGCCTTCCGCTACCGGTTTCCGGAAACGAGTGAAAAGAGTTTCCGGGTGATCCGCGAGCGGACCGGATTCCATTTCGGGGAGGGTAACTTCTGGGGCCACCCCTACGATGCCATAACCACGTGGACCCCCGCCTATGAAACCTATTTCACAGGACCACTGCCGGTGGGCACTCCGGCCCCTGGGGAGAAGAACGGCTGGGCCTTCCCGTTCCTGGTGGAGAGTGACGGAACATGGATGCTGGTCTCGGAGGCCGGGTTCGACGGCACCTACGGGGCTTCACACCTGGAAGAGGATTGTACGGGAGGAGAATACAGGATCCGGTTTGCCGAACAGGAAGAAGCTGAAGGGTATTACGAAAACACCTCCCATTCCCCCCTTCCGTGGGCCCTTCCCTGGCGTTTCGTGGCCATCGGCCCTTCCCCGGCCACCGCTCTGGAAACCTCCCTTCCCACCGACCTGGCCGGTCCCTCCAGAGTGGAATCCCCCGGCTGGATCCGGCCCGGAAGGGCATCCTGGAGCTGGTGGTCCGACAGCGATAGCCCGCAGGACTTCGACCGACTGGTTCCTTTCATCGATTTTGCAGCCGGGATGGGCTGGGAATACTCCCTGGTGGATGCCAACTGGAACCGGATGAAGAACGGTTCGGTCGAACAGCTGGCAGACTATGCCGGAACCAGGGGTGTGGAACTGCTGCTCTGGTACAATTCCGGGGGCAAGCACAATGCGGTCCCCGAAGAGCCGCGGGACCTGATGGACGATCCTGAAAAGAGGAGAGAGGAGTTTCAGAGGATCGCACAGATGGGAGTCAAAGGGATCAAGGTGGATTTTTTCCAGTCCGACAAACAGGAAATTATCCGGCAGTACCTGGGGATTCTGGAGGATGCCGCTGAATTCGGGCTGCTGGTCAACGTACACGGATGCACCCTGCCCAGGGGATGGAGGCGTACCTGGCCCCACCTGGTCACCATGGAGTCGGTCAGGGGCGGGGAATCGTATAAATTCGACGCCAATTTTCCCAAACGGGCTCCGGCCCACCTGACCATCGTTCCCTACACCCGGAATGCAGTGGGACCGGTGGATTACACCCCGGGGGGATTCTCCGATCACAACTATCCCCACCTGACCACCTACGGATTCGAGATCGCCCTGCCGGTTTTGCTGGAATCGGGACTGATGCACTACATGGACACTCCCGAAGCGACCGATGCACTTCATCCGGCCGCCGTGGAGCTGCTTCGGGAACTTCCCGTTACCTGGGATGACACCCGGTACATTGCCGGATATCCCGGGAAGGAGGTGGTGGTCGCCCGGAGGAAGGGCGAGAAATGGTACATCGCCGGAATTAACGGTGAAAACAGGGAGAAGGAACTCCTTATCGACCTTTCACCGACAGGTGATGCACCGTCCGGGGTGACCCTGCTCGCGGACGGCGATACCTCACGCGGCCTTGTGGAACAGACCCTCGGCGTAACCGAGGGAAAGATCACCCTTCGCCTGATGCCATACGGCGGATTTGCCGGTTGGTGGTAACAGACAGGGGACCGTAAGCGGTCAGGGAGAAAGCACCCTATCCTTCCATTCCAGGAACAGATTTTGCAGTTCCCCGGCCTTTTCCGGATACTTCCCGGAAAGATCATTGACCTCGGTGGGATCCTCCGAGATGCGATAGAGCTCCCAGGGATTGTCCAGTCCGTGCCTGACCAGTTTCCAGTCGCCCCTGCGGACCGCCTGGCCATCTCTCCACTCCCAGAAAAGCGGACCAGCGCGATTGTCGACCTCGGGTTTTCCTTCAAATGCAGGAAGCAGGCTGACCCCCTCCATCGGAAGGATCTCCGTGCCGTTGTACCTCTCCGGGTAATCCGCTCCTGAAACCTCCACCAGGGTGGGCATCAGATCGATGAAGTGGCCCGGAAAGCGGCTGAAGCTGCCCGGTTCGATCCGGCCCGGCCAGCGGGCGATCAGCGGGGTGTTGATCCCCCCTTCATAACTGTAATTCTTATAGTATTTGAACGGAGTGTTGGCCACATTGGCCCACCGGTGACCCAGGGAGCTCCAGCGGGTCATGGTGCCGGTCTCCCCGAAATCATCCTCCAGGCGGACCACCTCGGCCGAGGCCCCGTTATCCGATACGAACATTACCAGCGTGTTCTCCCAGCGACCCGTCTCCTTCAATTTCGTGATGACCCTGCCCAAATTCTGGTCCATCCGGTCGATCATGGCCGCGTAGACCTCCATTTTCCGGATCTCCTCCCGGCGCATGGAATCGGTCAGTTCCGGCCACGCGGGGTAAGTTGGATCGGTGAGCCTGTAGGTGGAATCGATCAGGCCCATCTCCAGCTGCTTCCTGTAGCGCATCTCCCGGATGGCGGAATAGCCCTCATCGTATGTTCCCCCGTACCTGGCAATATCCTCCGGCCAGGCCATCAGTGGATCGTGGGGTGCCGTATAGGCCAGGTAGAGAAAGAGCGGCCTGGGATCATCGCTGTACTCCTCCAGCCAGCCCAGCGCATAGTCGGTGAAATAATCGGTGGTGTAAAAATCCTCCGCCTCCGGGGTATAGGGCTCAAACATCACACTGTCGATGCACCATGACCGGTCGCGTTTCTCACCGGGCCTCCCTTTCCTTGCCGGCGGCGGTTCACCGGGCCGCTGCTCCCCGGGATTGAAATAGTTGCACGCCCCGTCCTTCAGTCCGTAATACCGGTCGAATCCCCTGGTCACCGGATTTTCCAGTCCATGGTGTTTCCCCGACCAGAGGGTCAGGTACCCTGCTTCCCGAAGCACTTCTCCCAGGGTAACGGCATTTCTCAGGGGATGATTGAATGAATCGTGGTAACCGGACTGCTGGGCATAAAGCCCGGTCAGAAGGCAGGCCCTGGAAGGGAAGCACTTGGAGGTGTTGTGGAACTGGGTGAAACGCATCCCCTCCCTGGCCAGCTGGTCGATATGGGGCGTCTGCACCTCGCTGCCGTAGCAGCCCAGGTCGGACCATCCCAGATCATCGGCGCAGATCAGCAGAATATCCGGGGGGTCGGCCTGATGGCAGGATTTCAGAAAGAGGATCGGCAGGACCAGCATGGCCGCAAGCAGGGACAAGCTGAATAAGGGCAAATCGTGAATTCGTTTCATGGAATATAGTGACTGTTTGGTGGATATTTCTGTAAAGGGCTCGTTGACAATATTAATGAAAATATGCTATTTTACTCAAAATTTCTCTCCCATGGGCATCAAGACCAGACTCCAGCTTTCCACTCTCATGTTCCTGCAATATTTCATCTGGGGAACATGGTATGTCACCCTGAACACCTATCTCGGGGAGACCCTTCAGTTCACCGCCACCCAGATCGGGCTCTGTTACGGGACCTTCGCCATCGCAGCCATGATCTCCCCGTTTTTCGTGGGACTGATCGCCGATAAGTTTTTTGCCACCGAAAAGGTTCTGGCCTTCATGCACCTGCTGGGTGCGGTATTGCTGGTGGTGGCCTCCCGGGCGACCACCTTCCAGATGTTCTATCCCAGCCTGCTGCTTTACACCCTGTCGTACGCCCCCACCATGGCGCTTTCCAATTCCCTCTCCTTTCACCAGATGGAGGATCCCGGAAAACAGTTCCCGGGTGTCAGGGTGCTGGGGACCATCGGATGGATCGTGGCCAACAACGTGATCGGCTGGCTCGGATACACCTCTTCGGTCGAGCAGCTTTACGTGGGTGCGGCTGCCTCCCTGATGCTGGGCCTTTACAGCTACACCCTTCCCCATGTGGCCCCTAAAAAGGAGAAAAAAGCCACCGCAAGGGAGTTGATCGGCCTGGATGCCCTCAACCTGTTCAGGTCCCGCTCCTTCGCCACTCTGATGATCGCCTCGGTACTGATCTTTATCCCGGTCTCCTTCTATTTCGGTTTTACTGCCTCCTTTATGTCGGATATAGGTATGGATCTGATCCCCAATAAGATCAGTCTGGGCCAGGTGGCCGAGATCTTCTTCATCCTGATCCTCCCCTTCTTTATTACCCGGTTCGGGGTGAAACGGGTCCTGTTCATGGGCATCAGCGCCTGGCTGCTGCGATTCCTGCTGTTTGCCAACGGAAATGCCGAAAGCGGCGTATGGATGATCTATACCGGGATCATTCTCCATGGGATCTGCTACGACTTCTTCGTGGTCACTGGCCAGATCTATGTGGACAAGGCCGCTCCCGATCACCTGAAGAGTTCGGCCCAGGGACTGATCACCTTTGCCACCTACGGACTGGGCATGTTCATCGGAACATGGTTTGCCGGTCACACCATCGATCTGCTGACCCTGGACGGAATGCCGCTGTGGACCAGGATCTGGTATGTCCCCACGGTTCTGGCAGCCATCATCCTGGTCATGTTCGTCTTCCTTTTCCGGGAGAAAAAAGGACAAGCTGCTCCATCAGCCTGATCACTCCCTCACCCGGTGTTTGAATAAACAGCCCGGCTATCTTATTTTCTGGATAATCCTGCCGGAGTCCTTCTCTTTGAGGATCACCTTGACTGTGCCGTCGGGGATCTTCTCCTCCTTGATCAGAAAGTGATCGGCATCATATTCCTTCAGCTGCCGGCCCATGCCGTGCTCTTCACTCCCTCTCCAGATCTCCAGCTCCACCGGCTCCCATCTCTTCGAACTGGCCGATTTATAGCAGGCATCCATGACGGCATTCACCACGTAGCCGTCGTAAAAGGTTTCCATGGGCTGCGCTCCCTCATCCATGGCATTGAACATGTCGGTGAACATAAAGTCGTACCCCAGGGCATTCACCTCGTCTCCCACCGGGAAGAGCCATCCGGTGGCCGATTCGGCCTTCTCGGCCACATACTCCCCCTCTCCCACTGCGGTATACATATCGAAGCCGGTCCTCAGGAAGTGGTTCAGAAAAATGGTCCCCTCCACCCCCATCACCTCATCACGCAGATCCATGCCGCCCCGGAACGACCAGCTCACCTCGAACTGACCGATGGCGCCTGAGGCGTACTTCACCAGGGCGATGGCATGATCTTCCGCCTCGATGGGCTTCACCTGTGTGTCGGCCCAGCACATCACCTCCACCGGCTTTACCTCCTTGCCGATATAGTTGCGGGCAATCTCGATACAGTGGCAACCCAGGTCGATGATAGCTCCCCCGCCCGACAGCTCCGGGTCCCAGAACCAGTCGCTGTGCGGACCCGGGTGGGTCTCCCTTGCCCTTACCCAGAGGATATCCCCCAGTGCACCGTTCCGTACCGACTCATTGGCCTTCAGTGTTTTTGGCGTATAGCACAGGTCCTCCAGATAACCGTGAAAGACCCCGTGTTTCTCCACCAGCTCCAGCATCTCCCTGGCCTCTGCCGCATTTCTGCCCAGGGGCTTGGTCACCAGGACCGCTTTACCGGCCTCGGCTGCCAGCCTGACCGCCGGGAGGTGCTGATGGTTGGGAAGGGCCACCACCACCGTGTCGATCCCCGGGTCCTCCACCGCCTTTTTCATATCGTCAGTCCACCGGGGAATATGGTGTCTTTCAGCCAGCTTTTTCGCACTCTCCCCGCTCCTCGAGTAGACCACCTCCACCCGGTCGGGCCTCCGGTGTCCGTGAAGTGCATGGGTATAAAAGTCTCCGATAAATCCGCCGCCCAGCATGGCGATTCGTTTGGGTTGTGTCGTCATCATAACTGCTTCGTTGATGGTTTAAGGGGTCATCTCCTAAATATAGATAAAAGTAAAAGAAAACCGTTTGCCCGATTTGTTGTTATAACGTTACTAATCCTAAGAACAAGTCTTAACTTATGGAAACTAAATCATCAATCACATCCACAGAAATCCGGACATTTGAAGAGGATGGCTATCTGGTCATCCCCTCACTTTTTAGCCCTGAAGAGATCGGGTTACTCAAACAGACTGCCGCGGCCGACAGGGAACTGGATAAGCACTCCTTCTCCCGTGCTGACGGCGAGGGAGGCAATGTGCGCCTGAGTCTCTGGAACCACCCGGGTGACAATATTTACGGGATGTTTGCCCGCAGCCACAAACTGGTCGACAAGGTGGAGCAACTTTTGGATGATGAGGTATACCACTACCACTCCAAAATGATCCTGAAGGATCCCCGAACCGGAGGCGCCTGGGCATGGCACCAGGATTATGGCTACTGGTATGAGAACGGACTGCTTTATCCCGACCTGGTGAGTGTCTTCATTGCGGTAGACCGGGCCACCCGTGAAAACGGCTGCCTGCAGGTGATCCGGGGATCACACCGGATGGGGCGCATCAACCATATTCTTACCGGCGATCAGGCAGGTGCCGATATGGAGCGGGTGAACGCCTGCCTGGAACGGCTGGAACTGGTTTATTGCGAAATGGAGCCCGGCGACGCGGTCTTCTTCCACTCCAACCTGCTGCACCGGTCGGATCAGAACACATCTGAGAACTCCCGCTGGTCGATGGTCTGCTGTTACAACACCCGGACCAATGATCCCTACAAAGAGTCACACCACCCGGGATACACTCCCCTGGGAAAAGTGGAGGACCGGATGATCCTTGAGGCAGGTGAGGCCCGGTTCAATCCGGAAGAGGGCTCCTGGCTGGATCCCGACAGAGACCGTAGCGCCTCCGGACTGGAAGAACAGGCAGGCTAATCGGTTTTCACATAGGATGGGTCCCAGTGGGGATTGGGATCCATTCCAACGGCACCGGTCTCCACCTGCCATCCGTGAAGCAGCCGCAGGTATTCTGTGACAAGCTCCGGCATGGTCCCGCTCAGGTCGTTCCGTTCACCGGGATCGGCTGCCAGGTCGTAGAGCTCAGCCCGGTCGTCCTCGAAAAACTCGATCATCTTGTAATTCTCCATCCGGACGGCCGCTCCGGGCTTTCCCCCCTGGTTACTGTAGTGGGGATAATGCCAGAAAAGGGGCCGGGAGTGCAGATCCTCCGCATCCTCTCCTTTCAGCAGCGGAACCAGGCTCTTTCCGTCCAGATGCTGTTCCGGCCTGAGCGCGAGTCCGGCCATCTCCAGCAGGGTGGGATAAAAATCGGTGCTGGTCACCGGCACCGAAGTGACCTCCCCCTCTGTCCCGGATCCCGGCCAGCGGATAAACATCGGTTCCCGGATCCCTCCCTCGTAGAGCCATCCCTTTCCTGCCCTGAGGGGATAGTTAGAGGTGGGAGACCCCTCTGCTGTGGAGAGTCCGCCGTTGTCGGACATGAAGACGATAATGGTCTGCCCGCTGAGTCCCATTGAATCGAGCCTGTTGGCCAGCCTTCCCACGTTGCGGTCCAAGGTTTCGATCATGGCCGCATAGACCGGATGCCCCTGCCTGACCCTTTCCACAAAGCGTCCTCCCGGGGGAGCACTCCGTATCCACTCCCTGTCGGTGGTCTCCATATCGGCACCCTGCAGTCCCAGAGAATCCCGTTTTCGGGTGTACTTCTCCACCAGATGCTGCTTCGCCTGAAGAGGGGTATGTACCGTATAGAAGGAGAGATAGAGGAAAAAGGGCTGATCCGGATGGTGGGCCGCATGCTCCTCCAGAAAACGGATCGACTCCCCGGTGAGCCGGTCGGTGAGGTGCTCCCCTTCCGGACCACTCTCCAGCCTGGGATTCACGTAGGGACTGAAATATCCTCCTCGCGGGGATCCCACACTCCATCCCCCCTTATTGATTTCGAATCCCTGGTGCTCGGGCCAGGTGGCGGAGTCCTCCCCCAGGTGCCATTTGCCCGCAAAGAAGGTACGGTAACCGGCCTCACTGAACGCTTCCGCCAGGGTCACCTCCTCCAGGTCCATCTGAAGGGAGAACTCGCGCGAAAGCAGCCTGTCGGAGGGAAGTCCGGCCCGGTAGGACTGCCGTCCGGGGATCCAGTCGGTGATCCCGGTCCGGGAAGGGTATTTCCCGGTCATGATACTGGCCCGGGTGGGCGAGCAGACCGGACAGGCGGCATAGGCATCGGTGAACCGCAGGGAAGAGGCAGCCAGCCGGTCGATATTCGGTGTTTCATGGAATGTGCTGCCGTAGCATCCCAGATCGGCCCATCCCAGGTCGTCCACCAGGATGAAAAGAACATTGGGCCCGGCACCCTCTTCCTCCGGGGAGGAGCAGGAGCAGAATCCTAACAGGGTGATCAGGGTCGCTGAAGCTAAAATGCGTGGAATAATCGGGTGCATAATATTTGGTCTTATTCTTTGACTTCGCTAATTTTTACCCAAGTTAACCAAACGTGATGAAAAGATTATTCCCGTCATCCCTAATATTACTTTTCGCAGCTTTTATAATGGTCCCCGGGATCTCCTGCCGGCAGGCTCCGCCGGATCAGACGGATCACACCGGCTGGAAGGAACAGTTCTCCGAACAACTCCACCTGCTGGGCCACCGCAACTGGATCCTGGTGGTGGACAAGGCCTTCCCCGAACAATCATCCGAAGGCATGACCTTTCTCTATTCCGGAGAAGAGTTGCTTCCCACTCTGGAATTTGTCCTTCAGGAGGTGGAATCGAGTTCACATATTACCCCGAAGATCTACAGGGACCGCGAACTGGACTATCTTTCCGATGAGCAGGTCCCGGGTATGGATGCTTTCAAAACCCGGACCGGTGAGATCCTGTCCGGAAGAGAACCGGAGTCATTGCTTCACGACGAAGTATTCAGAATGCTGGATGAGAGCGCGGCCCTTTTCCGGGTCCTGGTGATCAAAACCTCCGGTACCCTTCCCTACACCTCAGTTTTTATGCAGCTCGACTGTGCCTACTGGAATGCGGAACAGGAAAACGAACTTCGCCGCAGAATGGCAGACGGTCCGCGGCCGTAAAGCATTTTACACTATTTTCCGCCCAGGTGACGGGAGCGGTGATCCATCCAGGTCACACTGGTCGAGGGATCGTGGGGCCTGGCCAGGATCTCCCTGTAGAGCTCCGGCCTCCGGGCTCTGCGATAGCGGTATCCGCCGGCCAGAATAAGCTTGTCGGAGGTGCACCGGGCCACCGTCACTTCATCCTCCATGCTTCTGCACTCGGCCAGCACCTCTCCGTAGGGATCGAGGATCATGGCGTTCCCGTTCTTCAGCTGGTCATCGTCGGGACCGACGGGATTGGTGAAAATGGCATAGATCCCGTTATCATAGGCCCTGGCCGGCAGCCATCTCATCAGCCATCCCCTCCCTTTGGGCCCCTCGAACTCGCTCCGGAGGGCCTCCGGATCCCTCTTCCGGTTCTCCCACAATTTCATGTCGACCCATCCCCTTCCCGGCATGGGTGAGGGGGTGCAGCCGGTCACATGCGGCATAAAGATGATCTCGGCTCCCGACAGGGTGGTGGCCCGTACATTTTCGATCACATTGTTATCGTAACAGATCAGGATCCCGCAGCGCCATCCCTTCAGGTCAAATACCGTATAACTGTCGCCCGCTGACAGGAACCTGCTGATGAACGGGTGGAGCTTCCGGAACCGGGCGATCAATCCGTCGCCGTTTACACACAGGTAGGTGTTGAAAAGCCGGTCCCCGTCTTTTTCCAGCAGACCGGCCAGTATGGGCACACCGTACCGCCGGGACATTTCCGCCAGTCGGCCGGTACTCTCCCCCGACGGCACCTCTTCGGCCAGTTTCTCGATCTCGGGCCTCTCCAGGTTCTGCAGGAAGCTGTAGGAGGTAATGCAGAGTTCATGGAAACTGACCACCTCAGCCCCCATCTCCACCGCCCTGGCGGTCAGCTCCTCCATACGGGCCAGATTGTATTCCTTGTCGCCGTTTCTGGTCTGGAATTGTGCGGCTGCAATGGTGATCTCTCTCATTTCTGTTAAGGAGTTCCGTTCAAAACTTCTAAATTTAGCACATGGATCTCGAAAAAGCCAGCCATACCCTGGTCATCGCCCTGAAATCATCCGGGGCCCTCCTGATGGAAAGATGGGGCCGTACCACCGGGGCCCGGTTGAAAGAGAGCATTCACTCGGTGGTCACCGATGCCGGCCTGACCGTATCCTTATCAGAATGATCCTCCTTTATACAGACTGAACGCTATGATACGTAACCTGATTATCATTATCTGTTTGGCTTCCTTCGGTCCCGTCTCTGTACTCGCTCAGGAGGCTCCCCGGCTGATTGTCCGGGGAGACGACATCGGATCGACCCACGCGGCCAATCTGGGGTGCATACAATCGTACCGCGAAGGAATCATGCGAACCGTGGAGATCATGGTCCCATGCCCCTGGTTCCCGGAGGCGGTTCAGCTCCTCAGGGAAAATCCCGGACTCGATGTGGGGGTGCATATCACTCTGACCAGCGAGTGGGAAGGGATCAGGTGGAGGCCGCTGACCCACGCCCCCGGCATCACCGGTCCCGATGGCTATTTCTATCCCATGATCTGGCCCAATGAAAGGTTCCCTCCCTCCATGGCACTGAAAGAGGCTGACTGGAAGCTGGAGGAGATCGAAGCCGAGATGCGGGCCCAGATCGAACTGGCCCTGAAACATATCGCTCAGGTATCGCACCTTACCTGCCACATGGGCTGTTCCGGCTGGGATGACCGGGTGGCGGAGGTGTACCTGAAACTGGCCCGTGAATACGGGCTCCATATCGATCCGGGTGAACGGGGAGTGGAGCGCTTCCCCCGGATGGAGAAAGGCGATACTCCCCAAAAGCGCATCCGGCGGTTCATAGAGGCCCTGCACCGGCTCGAACCGGGTAAAACCTACCTGTTCGTGGAGCATCCGGCACTGGAAACCCCCGAGATGGAGGCCGTGGGACACAAAGGGTATGAAGAGGTGGGCTCCGACCGGCAGATGGTGACCGACATGTTCACCAGCAAAGAGGTGATGGAAGCCATCGATGAGCTCGGAATCGAACTGATCTCCTATGCCGAACTGAAATAAGTGACCGTGAAAAGATTTACAGTGATAACCATCGGATGGCTGACCCTGCTTACCGGGCCGGGATGCCACCCCAAAACCAGGACCATCGAAGTGACTGAAACAGAGGGAAAAATCGTCGTCTACCAGGTGTTCACCCGACTTTTCGGCAACACCAAAACCACCAATAAGCCATGGGGGACCGTTGAAGAGAACGGGGTGGGCAAATTCAATGATTTCACCGGCACAGCCCTGAAAGCGATCAGGGAACTGGGAGTGACCCACCTCTGGTACACCGGGGTGCTGCACCATGCCATGGTGACCGATTACAGTGAGTACGGACTCCCGGGCGATGACCCCGATGTGGTCAAGGGCCGCGCCGGTTCCCCTTACTCGGTAAAAGATTACTACAATGTAAATCCCGACCTGGCTGCAGACCCTGCCAGAAGACTTGAAGAGTTTGAAAAACTGATCGACCGCACCCACCGCCACGGGCTGAAGGTGATCATCGATATCGTCCCCAACCATGTGGCCCGGGTCTACCGTTCGGTAACCAGTCCCGAAGAGGTGGAGGATTTCGGTGCTGCGGACGACACTTCGATGGAGTACCGGCGTGATAACAATTTCTACTACATCCCGGGGCAGCCTTTCCGGGTACCGGAATGGCGCGAAGGATACCTTCCCCTGGGCGGTCAGCCCCATCCGCAGGCGGACGGGCATTTCCACGAAGATCCCGCCAAATGGACCGGCAACGGTGCACGGAGCCCCCAACCCGACATGTACGACTGGTACGAGGCGGTAAAGGTCAATTTCGGGGTCCGGCCCGACGGAACCAAAGATTTCGATACTCTTCCCGGGGAATATGAAAATGAGCCGTTCCAGATGCACCACGACTTCTGGAAAGACCGGGAGGTTCCCGATTCATGGAAGAAGTTCCGGGACATCGCCCTTTACTGGATCGGGAAGGGAGTGGACGGTTTCAGGTACGACATGGCCGAAATGGTGCCGGTGGAGTTCTGGAGCTATCTGAACAGTGCCATCAAAACCGAAAGGCCCGGTGCCTTCCTGCTGGCCGAGATCTACCAGCCGCACCTCTACCGGGATTATCTTCACCTGGGAAAAATGGATTACCTCTACGACAAGGTGGAGCTGTACGATACCCTGAAGGTGATCATGCAGGGGCGCGGCAGCACCGACCGGATCGCCCCCATCCGGGAGGGACTCAAAGATATCGAACACCATATGCTCCATTTCCTGGAGAATCACGACGAGCAGCGGATCGCCAGCGAGGGATTCGCGGGGAACGCTGAAGCGGGGAAGCCTGCCATGGTGGTGTCGGCCACCATCTCCACCTCTCCCACCATGGTCTACTTCGGACAGGAGGTGGGAGAGCCCGGTGACGGAAATCCCGGGTTCGGTTCGGAGACCCGCACCACCATCTTCGACTACTGGGGAGTGCCCCATCACCAGCGCTGGATGAATGGTGGAGCCTTTGACGGGGGTCAGCTCACCCCCGGTGAGAAGGAGCTCAGGGAATTTTATCGGAGACTCCTGAACTTTACGATCCGGAGTCAGGCTTTGACCGGGGAATACCGCGAGATCCACTCCCACAACCGGGCCCATACCCAATGGTATAACGACCGGGTCTTCTCCTATGTGCGGTGGAAAGGGGATGACCGGCTGGTGATCGTTGCCAGTTTCGATTCAGCCGAGAGTTATGGATTCGACCTTCAGATCCCCCCGGAGGTCACCCGGGAATGGGGCCTGGAGGAGGGCACCTGCCTTTTAACGGATCAACTGGCGGACCCGGGATCCCGGCAGGAATTCCGGTTACAGGTGGCCGAAGGGACCGGCCGGGTGCGGATCGACCTGGAACCGCTGGAGTCATACATTCTGGCCCTGGAAAGCGGAAGCAGCGCCACGAACCGTTGATTTGGATACCCCTCCATATACCGACCGCATCAATTTCCGTTTCGTACCGGCCATTTCCATGGTCTCCGCTCTGGGCGGATTGTTGTTTGGGTTATGACCGGGTGGTCCATTTGCGCAGGAACAAAACAAAAGTGACGATCGACAACGATGAGGATAATTCGTGAAAAAATCACTTCTATATATGATTTATGTGTATTTTTACACATAATTAATACATAATAAGTGAAATGGAGATCAGGAGAGAACTCATAGATCGATTAAGAAAATGGCAAGCCAGAGAAGACCGAAAACCCGTTCTTCTTAAGGGAGCCAGGCAAACAGGGAAAACCTGGATTATGCGCGAATTCGGAAAAAAAAGCTTCGATCATGTGGCAGAATTTAATTTCGATAGAACGGAAGAGCTCGCTGAAGTATTCAACAGGACAAAAGAGATCCGGCGAATTATCAATGATCTTGCTCTCTTTTCCAGTGTTCCGATTATCCCTGATAAGACATTGATCATCCTCGATGAAATCCAGGAATGTGAGGGCGCCTTAAACAGTCTGAAGTATTTCTGTGAAGAAGCCCCTGAGTACCATATTATCGCAGCAGGTTCGCTACTGGGCGTATCCATAAAAAAGAGGCGTATGTCGGTACCTGTGGGCAAAGTGGAAATAATGAATATGAGACCAGTTTCATTCAAAGAATTTCTCCATACGACGGATAAAAAAATCCATGATTTCGTGGATGCCATCTCCCGAATTGAACCTTTACCGAAGCTGATTTTCAATAGATTGCACGAAGAATACAGAAGATACCAGTTGTGTGGGGGAATGCCCGAAGCAGCTGTTTCCCTTCTTGATAACAGAGGAATGGACAGAGTTGAAGATGTATTGCAAAACATCCTGAATCTTTATACCCTTGATTTTTCGAAGTATGCCGATACCGTGCAAATAGCCAGGATTAATAATATCTGGAATTCTTTACCTTCTCAACTGGCAAAAGAAAACAGAAAATTCATCTATAAAGTAGTAAAAACCGGGGCAAGAGCACGCGAATATGAAAATGCCCTTCTCTGGCTGGAAGAAGCCGGGCTTGTGTACCGTGTTTATATGGTATCCAAACCAGGTATTCCACTCAGTGCCTACCGCGATGTGTCTGCTTTTAAGCTATATGCATTTGATAGCGGTATCTTAAGAAGATTGTCAAAAATCTCGCCGGAGATTATGCTTTCGGGCCATATAGGATTTACAGAATTTAAAGGAGCTTTGGCAGAAAATGCCATATTGCAATCCCTCGAACCACAATTCGATGAAAATCCTCATTACTGGGGTTCCGGGAACACAGCCGAGATTGACTATTTAATACAAACAGCCTCACAGATAATTCCAGTGGAGGTTAAACCTGAAAACCGTGTAAGTGGTAAAAGTTTATCTGTGTACCATAAAGAGCATTCTCCACCTATCAGAATCAGGTTTTCATTAAATAACCTCCGCCAGGAAAACGGCTTTATCAATATTCCTCTGTTCCTGTCCGATTGGACAAAAAGAATTATTGAAATCCATTCACCTGCAATTTCTCAAGAAACAAGATCTCGGCAATAAACTGCCAGTCGAATGTGATGGACTGATTGGCCAGGTGGTTGTGGTGGTCCTGATCGAGCAGGTATCCTTCGGGTTTCTCCAGGATTCGGGTCTGGCTGTAGGCCTGCTCCAGACTTGCCCTCTTCCCGCTGAACTCGCCGGGCAGCTCCCTGATCCTTGCCAGCGCCTCCTGTTCCTCTTCCGGAGTGGAGGCCTGGTCGAAAGCGGCAAGTGCCCTCAGGGCATCCGGTGCAAACCGCGCCATCCCGTTCACCTGACGGTAGATCTCCAGCCGGAGGTGGTTCCTTTCCGCTATCCCCTGAAGGCTGTCGATCCTTGAAGCCACCGTATCGCATATGGCCGCCATTTGTTCCGCCTTCGCCAGCCGTTCCGCGTGACGGGCACTCCACTCCCCTTTTTGGTCCGGATCGGGAAGATCGATGATGGCCCGCTCCAGTGGATCTTCCATCTTGCTCAGTTCCCTTCGGTCGCCCCTTTTCAGCAGGGCATTGTTCCAGAAGTCCGCCGGCTCCTCCAGCAGGTCGATAAAGGCATACCGGCTCCCTGCCGTGCGGTGGGAAAATTCCCGGTGGCGGTAGACGGACTTCATCTCCTCCATGGTCCGGCGGTCCCCGGCCCAGGTGTACCCGGCGAATGCGGTGATCCCCCGTTTGTAAAGCTCAAAATGAGGTGAATCGTCGTCCCAGAGGGTCAGCAGCAGGCCTTCCAGATGGCGCTCTGCAGAGCTGAGGGCAAAGCTCCGGATATTGGCGATGTTGCTTTCGTTCTGCGGCATCAGTACCCAGCGGGTCTGTCCGGCTGTGGCCCCCATCACCTGAAATCCCTGCTCGGTGAACCATTCCATGGCTTTCAGGTTCCCTGCCGTTTGGGGGGTACTGTAGTTCCACCGCATATAGATGCAGTTCCTGGGGAATCGGTGCAGAAATTGCACCAGGGTGTCCTCCCGCTCCTTCCAGAGCGATTCCAACTCGTCGGTCCCCATCTCCGGATCGAACATGGCACTGTAAACACCGGCATGTTTCAGGGGCATGTCATCCCAGAAGATGGGAATGCGGTCATGCTGCTCAGCGAACCGGCTGACACTGTCCAGCCAGATCAGCTGCAGATCCAGGGGGGACCGTCCGCTTCCCCGGCCTGTGGTATGGACCTCATCGCCTCCCACATGGAGGAAGCGCCCGTGAGGAGTGGCCTCCAGGGCATCGAGATAGAGGTCGTACTGCACCCGGTAGGTACGCGGATCCAGAGGATTGAAAGCCCAGTCGCTCTGGGGATCATCGCGGAGATCCAGGAATTCTTCATGCTTGAGGATGAAGGAAGCGTGCCCCAGTCCCTGGATCAGGGGACTGATCTCGATGTGGCGGGCCGCGGCATAGTCGCTCAGTTTCTTCCATTCATCGATGCTGACGGCATCGGCGGAAGCCACCGCAGGCCGCCGGCGGTAACCCAGCTTGTCTTCCATCTCTGCAATGATGGCGTTCACCTTGTATCCTGCCAGCCAGTCAACCAGCTCATAATAATAATTCAGCTTCTCGCGGTGATGCTTCATATCGAGGTGTACCGCCCGGAAAGCAAGCAGCGGTTCATCGATGATCCGGCACATGGGAAGAGGGACTTCCTGATCACGTGCATCGGTCATCAACTGACCCAGGGTCATGAATCCGTAAAAAAGACCGGCCGTGTCCTTTCCGGTGATGATGACGTTTTTCCTGTGGATCTCCAGGATATATCCCTCTCTTGTCAATGCCAGGGTGGTATCGATCCGGCCGGTGACAGGTGCCTCCGAAGCTTCTTCCACCCTGCTTACGGCCTGCCAGATCTCCCCCGGAAGCACCAGGTCCACCTCCTTCTGTACGGCGTACCGGTCCAGATCCCCGGGCATCAGTGCACTGGAGCCGGTGATCACCATGGACCGGGGCATTGGAATAATCCTGAAATCGCCTTTTGCGGAGCCTTCCGGATCGCATGACCAGAGGACCGGGAGCAGAAGCGGAATAAGCAGGATTTGGATCGTTTTCATTGGTTTCATATCAGATTCGTTTATTTATGAACGTGTTTTCGAGATACAGTTTCTCAGGCTTGTTTAAATAATTGTTGCCATGGCTATTTTTTACAGATACATCATAAAAGTGATGGGGAGCCACCCTTCAACCGTCCCTAAATATGGTGCAGATATTGCCGGTGGTATTTGAGGGCATTGCGCTTGACCTCCCCTGTGAGGTACTTCACATGTTTGCTCAGGAAGGAGAGGACAAACTCCACATCGTGCCTGGAGTATTCCCGGAGTACCCATCCGACGGCCGTCTTGGCAAAGCGCTCCTGCCGCCGGATCAGGATGTCGGAGAATCGTTCAATCTCGCGGTGGTATTGAGTGATATCCGGAACCTGGGCAAAGGCGACCAGCGAAGCGCGGGCCTTCCAGAGATAGGGATCCCTGTTCCACCGCTTCAGCATCCAGAGCACTTTTTCATCCCCGCTTCCCAGCATCGGAGTGATGACCTTCACACAGAGCCAGTCGGTGGTATTCCAGTCGAAGATGTGCTTTTCGTCGAACCAGTCGGAGATCATGCCCATCATCATGGAATTTTTCTGTTTTCCCAGCCAGAAGAGCTGCATGTAAAGAATGGCTGCCAGTTTCTCCTCTGCGTAACTTCCTTTCATCAGGCGGTTCACCAGTCCCACCTGGCGGTTCAGGGAAAGCTCCATTATCTCGCCGGTCCGGTCCATCTTCAAGAGGATATCCCGGATATCGGGGGTTCCGACTCCCAGAAAGGGAATCTCCTGCTTCAGGTAGCTTTGCCACCACCGGGCCTTTTCCGGATCGGACTTACGTTGCAGACTATCAATAATCAGTTCCCGGGTGGGTTGCATAAGGAGAAGTAACTCGTTGCTAAAATAGACAAATCATCCTAACAAACAAATCATCCCCTGAACCAATAGACATAGGTACATCGGGAACAGACATAGCACCGGGCGGACCGGTTGGCCCAATCAAAATCGAAGAAGCTGGCCAGGGCAGTGTTCATTTGAGCCCGGGTTTCAATGAACTGATCATTACCGCATACGGGACATTCCAGCTGCCTGTCCAGTACCATAACGGTCTGTGGTTGTCTTTTACTGAATCGTGCCATGATAAATCGATTTCCACCAAAAGTTATTAAAATAAATCATCCGGTACACCATCCCTGCAATTATTCCGTTATCTGAAGAAGTGCAACTATTCTGGCCCGAGAAGTGTTAACCTAAGCGTGAAAAAGATCCAACTGTCCCCCGTCTGGAAGTTGATGTGGATGCTGATACTGTTGCTCTGGATCCTGTCATCCCCGGTATCGGCACAGCGCAGCAGTTTCCTGGACCAGCTTCGTATCGGATTCGGAGCCGGTGCCAATACCTCGCAGATCGTCGATCTGGAGCCCTTCAATGTCTTTGAGGACCTGACCGGAAATGTGTATGAGAACCGGTATTCCGGAATGCTGCAGAATGTTGGAAACCAGTATTTCGTGCAGGCGGAATGGGTTCACCGGAACTGGGTGGTGCTGCTGAAGCCGGGAACCTATACCTATCGTTTCAGCAAATCGAGTGAAGTGATCTTCACGGGTGAGACAGTGGAGCAGGAGACCCCCTATCTTTTGCGGTACTTCAATCTCCCCCTGGAGGTCCGCTACACCCTGGATCTCAGGCGTTTCCGTCCCTATGCCGGGATCCATGCAGGATACAACCATCTGCTGGGTTCCCACGATCCTTCAAACCGGACATTTATCCGCCCCAGGTTCACCGCCGGTGCCGCCGCCGGAACCTACATCGACCTGAGGTATGTGATCCTGGACCTGCATGTGGGATATCACACCGGGGTCCATAACATCGCCCGCAAAAATGAGCGATTCGCCAGCGGCTCCGGAAGTACCTTCGCTCAGGATGACCTGCTCCTGAATGATCTCCAGATCAACCTCTCCCTTCTCTTTTCGCTTCAGAAACAGAGGAATTACAGCAATGTGGAGTGTTTCTATGAATAGTAAATTCATCCGGAATCACATGCAAAGGACCCTGTTCATATCCATCGCTCTGCTCCCGTTGCTCTTCGGAGGATGTGAGCTCAGCCAGAAGGAGATCCAGCCTGAAGATGGCTTCCTGAAAATCTATAACCATCCGGAGGAGACCCTCTCCTTCTATCCGGAAAGCGTTGTGGAACTGCCAGGCGGAGGTTATCTCTTTATCTCGGCCGTCAAGGACGAGGACTCTGAGATCGAATACCCCTACACCCAGATCGTGCGGACCGGGAAGACCGGCAGTGTGGAGTGGACCGAAACCTACGACTGGCTCGCCCCCGCCTCCAGGCTTTTCACCCGGGGGAGCACCATAGGATTTGTGGCCATGAATCAGCAGTTCGAAGCATCCGCAGTGATGGTTGATCCGGGTTCCGGTGCAGTGACCAGTATCCATCCGCTGGATATAACAATGCCGCTCTATGCGTTCACCGACAAGGGTGGCGACCTGGTGGTACTGGGATACGACTTTGTGACACGCTCTTCCTGGGTCTCCCGCTACAACAGTTCGTTTACCCTGCAACGAAACAACAAGCTGCCCATCAACACCGACCTGGAGTACCTCATCCAGCGCCATCTGAACAAGACCGGACAGGATTATCCGTTCTACATCGGAGAATACAGCAATGGCTCGGGCACCGGCTATTTCGTGAATTGCTTCTACAACTATACGCTGCGGAGCGTCTTTATGGATATCTCCTCCCTCAATGCCACCGGGGATATCTACTCCTTTCAGATTGAAGAGGGGATCAGCTCGCTGATCCAGAAATCGGGGACACTTTTCGGACTCACCAGCTACTACGAGGGCAATAACTACGTCCTTCCGGAGGTGGAGCTGGATGTGCTCGCCAGCCAGAACATCAAGGATCTTTCCGGTACACCGCTCTACGAGCTCACCTTCAAGGCCAGGGTCATCGCGGAAAGCTACTCGGGCGAATCGGGCGAATATGCGCTCTTCGCTTCACAGACCGATGCCAGTTCGCTGGTCATCTACCAGTATGAGATGGGATCCGACAGCCTGGTGAATACCCATTACCGCAGCTTCGACGAGCGGGTCGATGTTTCGGACCTGATCGTCACCTCCGACGGAGGAGTGGCGGTGCTCGCCGGAATCCATATGCTGGGCAAATACCGGAGGCCGCTTCTGATTAAATTCCCCGAAGAGACCTTCCTGGTGGAGGAAGAGTAGTTCGCTCGCAGGTCCCGGAGCACCGGCCGGAGCTTTCACGGCTCCGGTCAGAGTTTCAGAAACCGGGCCTGGTAGCGTTTCCCCCGGTGGAGCAGCTGAAGCAGGTAGGTTCCCTCCTTCAAATCCGGCAACGGTATGGTCAGTGCATTAAGACCGTAATGGCCCTCCCTTCGCACCGATTTCACCCGGCGTCCCGAACTGTCGATCACCTGTAGTTCCAGGGTCCCCCGCTGTTGGAGCAATACCTGGATATGAGCCATATCTCCCACCGGATTGGGATAAAGGCGGAGGAAGGAGGGGTCCCTTCCCGGGGTAAAAGAGGGAATCCCCGTGGTGGCCACAATGGGGATCTTCTGATCCACCCAGGGGGCGAATCCGGTTTTTACCAGTGCCTCGTTATCCCCCTCGAACCAGTCCTGGATGATGGAGGTGTAGATCTGCCGGTAGTCGATATTGAAGACCAGATTCCCCCGTTGGAGCTCCCCCTCTGTCAGAGCGGGATTCACGCCGTAGATCCCGCTGTTGAGACGGGTGCCGAACACAAACACCGGTGTGGCGGTCCCGTGGTCGGTTCCGTAGGAGTCATTGGAATAGGCCCTGCGGCCGAACTCTGTAAAGGTGATGGAGAGTACCCGCTGATCGATCCCCCTCTGCCTGAGGTCGCTGTAGAAATCCTGGACCGCGGTGGACATGTTGTAAAGAAGGGCCGCATGCAATCCCAGGCTGGAGTCATTCCGGTCGACCTGCTCCCCGTGGGTGTCGAATCCCCCGATCCGGCAGAGGAAAATCCTGGTCTTCACCCCTCCTGCCAGCAG
>CAZOHA010000044.1:20910-36045 GCA_964579515.1 uncultured Bacteroides sp.
GCAGGCGGGCGATCAGTTTCAGCTGACTGGCCAGGTTGTTGGCCCTTCCGGGGGAGGCATAAGGATAGCCGTTCCGGTAGTCGACCGCCGATTCACCCGAGGCTTCGTACACCTCTTTCAACCGCCCGGCATACTGGTTCGATTTCTTCTCGAACTCCATGATGTAACGGAGTTCATCCCCGGCATGGCTGTCAGGGAAGAGAATGGGCGGGTCCACTCCCACGCTGGAGATCAGCTGATGGAACTGCCCGGGGCTGCCGATATTGAGACCGATGGGGATTCCGTTCTCCCGGTGAAAGGCCAGGGAGAGGGTTCCGCTCAACTCGATCCCGATGGGATCGGGCATCGACTCACTGGGATAACTGTCGGGGTAACCGGGGTAGACATTGTCGAGGTAGCGGCCCATCCAGCCCGAGTTGTACTGGTTCTGGCCCGATTCATCCCCGCCCATAAAAACCACATCGCGGCCCCTGAAGTGGGACAGGTTCATATCGGGATACCCCACATTCTGGATAATAGCCACCTTGTCTTCATCATACATCTCCTTGAAGGCGAGCATGTCGGGATGGAGTCCCACCCTGGCGCTCTCCTCCACCGAGGGGTCCACCTCGATATAGCTGCGGGTGCCGTCGGGACGGATGGCTATATTGGGACGAAGATTATAGTATTCGTTGTACTGCGAGACGGGGATCAGCGTGTTGAGCCCGTCGTTTCCCCCGTGAAGCTGTATGAATACCAAAACGTTGTCGTTTCCGCTTGCCGCGGCCATCTGTTTCAGTCCGCTGTTGGCTCCCAGAAGGTTCACCGGGATCCCCCCGAGAGTGAGTCCGGCCGCGCTTCCAGAGGCCACGTTCCGGATAAAATGTCTTCTTTTCATAGCATCAGTAAAGTTGAAATTCGGGGGTCTCGATCAAGCCTGAAAGGAGCCGTTCAAGCAGCGGGCGGACCTCACTGTCATCGCCAGATGACTGATAATTCTTCCAGGCCGTTCTCCAGAGGCCGCGCGCATAGGTGGGATCCTCTTCCGGGAATCCGATAAACACCGTGTACAAGAAATAGTCGTAACGCTCCGGCGTCAGCTCCACGGCAAAGAGATGTTCCGTAAGGACATTCATGAGTTCTGTCGAATCCGAGGGATCGGTGACATAACCCGAATGCTCCACCCAGTGGACCATATCCAGGTAAAAGCTGCGCTCCCTGCCGCCATCGATGGTCTTCATCAGGATCCCGGCCGCCTGGTACCTGTGCGCCAGTGCATAGGTGGTGATCCAGTTGCGGTTATAACCCGGGATCTGATGGTAGGCGGGGTATCCGGCCACCTCGAAGGGCTCATAGAAGTTAAGCCCCTGGTCGACCAGTTTCGATACCACATACTGCATATCGTTGTAAAAGGCTTCCGGCTGAGTATTCCTGTCGGGAAATTCAACCCCGAATAACCGGAACAGTCCGGAAAACAGGTCCACCGGCGATTTGATCAGGGCGCCCCGGACATCGTTGGAAGTCACGCTGTCGTCGGCATCGTAGAAATGCTCACTTTTCAACAGCACCTTCAGTGCCTCCGCCAGGCTGTAACCGGTATCGATCAGCACCTGGGAGAGGGGGCCGATAATATCGTTCTCCACCTCTTCGGAGATAAAATGGTAGACAAAAAAGCGGTAAAGTTTCCGGGCAATGAAACGACCGGTTTCGGGTTGCTCAAAGATCATTTCGATCATTGCACGCAGTTCCCCTTCGGCAGCCGCCACCGTGGGAAATCCCCCGGCAAATTCGGCAGGTTCGAGGGTTCTCCCTCCGAACTTTGAAGTAAAGATTTTGGAACCGGGATCGTGCTCGGTGGCCACCTCCGTGGCGGGATCACCGGCCGTATGGGATCTGAGTTTCCCCGCGGGCAGACCGGTTTCGGGATCCGGGTGGGTGAATGTGTCATCGAACTCCCAGCCGGTGAGCACCCGGGTGGCAGCTTTGATATCCTCCTCGGTATAATTCGTGTAATCCCCTTCGGCGATCTGGGGACCCTTCCCGATGCTGTAGAGCTCGAACATCTCCCTGGCGAAGTTCTCATTGGGTGAATTCTTCCGGTTGGTGTATCCGTCCAGGTAAACCAGCATGGCGTTGTCGACACAGATCTTCAGGAAGAGCTCCCTGAAACTGCCGAAGGCGTAGTGCCGGTAAAGCCGGTTCTGGTAGTAGATCGCCTCGCTGGAAAGGATTTCGGTCCACCGGGCGGGAAGGTGGGTATGCAGGAACCAGGTGATCCGCTCCTTCAGGGTAAGTGATGAGCTTCGCATCACATCCATATGCCATGCCTGGAAATACCCGAACAGTTCATCCTGTTCGCTGTTTCCTGATCCTGCCTTTGGCGGACCCTCCACACCGGTCGGATCGACCCAGGTCTGGCCGGTCACTGGATCGAGGGGAGGAGCCGGATCTTCATCGTGATCCTCCAGCAGGCGGTCCAGCGCCTGGGTTGCAGTGTATCCGGCAAATTGGTCGATGTCGGGGAGGGTCGGACCGAAAGTGGCCCTGCGAAGGAGGTGTGCAGCGTTCTCACGCCCCAGCACCCCGGGGATCTCATTCAGGGAAGCCATCAGAGTTAGTTTATATCGGATGTTATTTAAAACGGTTCTTAATAAACGAGGCGCTGAGGGTGATATTGCACGCCCCTGTCGGAAAGATGCTGCAGGATGAACCGGAAGTTTTCTTCGGTAACCCCCGCCTTCTCCGGGGGAACGACTCCGGGTTCGTCCAACATTCCCGCAAGGATCAGCCTGGCTGCTCCCGAACAGGCATACCCGGTGGTGCGGGCCATGGATGAAGTATCGGTCACCGGATCGTAGGTATCGTACAGATGATATTTCCAGGTCGTCTCCCGGTCCTCCTCCCGGCCGCGGATCTCCACTTCCATCAGGGTGAACTCGGCCTCTCCTTTCTCCAGCTTCATCCTGGGGAAAAGCAGAGCGGCCGTCAGATCGGCAGGCCTGATCCTGTTTCCCGATACCTCCACCTGATCGAACGAAAAGTATCCCAGCTCCCTGAGCACTCTCAGGTACTCGGTGGTGCCCGGATACCGCAGGGTCTTCTCCACCATGTGGGGGATCTCCGGAAAAGAACTCAGGAGAGAGCGCAACCCATCCGAATTCCATGCCTCCAGTGTTCCCACCTCCGGGAAATCCACCTCTTCCAGGTCGCTCATGGCAGGACGCTCCGCATCCTTTCCGGCGATCCTTATCCTGGCAGGCCTGACATATTCCTCCATGCAGTCCATGGGTGACCAGGAGCTTTTGTACTGAAGGGGCCAGTGCCGTTCCACGGGCAGTCCTCCCACCATACAGCGGTATGAGTCCACTTCCATGCGGTTCGCGTGGTATCCCAGAAGCAGATTGCACATGCCGGGGGCCACTCCCATATCAGGGACTACGGTGACCCCCATCTTCCTGGCCAGGGGATCCAGTTCCGTAAAATCCTCCGGACAGAACGAGATATCGACCATCGGTTTCCCTGCCATGATCACCCGCCTCATCAGTCCGTATCCCAGATGCCCGGGTGCCGCTCCCACCACCAGATCGGCCTCGGCAATCAACTCAGGTAACTGCTCGCCGGTAAAATCGGCACACCATCCCCGTACATCATGCATGCGCTCCAGCCAGGCCAGCACCCCTTTATCGAGATCCACCGCACTTACCGTGAAACCGCTCCTGGCCAGGTCTGCTGCGATGGCCCTGCCCACCAGTCCGGTGCCCAGAACCGTTATCTTCCGACTGTTGTTATGATTCCTTTCCCCCTCCATCAGGTCACAGTATCCCTGGTACGCGGATATTTTTCATACCATTTCTTCTCCATGATCAGGCGCAGTTTTTCCACGGCCAGATAGATCTCCTCGTAGCTGGTGTAGAGCGGAGTGATCCCCAGACGGATGTTGTTGGGCTCCCTGAAATCGGGAATCACGCTTCTCTGTCCCACCTCCTTATCGATCAGTGCCTTGCAAATCCTGTAGGCCTCCACATGCTTGAGGGTCACATGCGAGCCCCGCTTATCCGGCTGCCCGGGAGAACCCAGGCGGAAGCCTGCCTCAGAGAGCCATTCCCCTGCCAGTGAGATCATATACTCCGACTGGGCCACGCTCTTTTCCCTCAGCCGGGTCATTCCTGCTTCGAGGATCATATCCAGCGAAGGCTCCAGTCCTGAAAGAGAAACTACAGGCGGGGTGCCGGTCATGAATTTCCTGATCCCCGGAGCCTTGCGGTAGGTCATCTTGAATTCGAACGGATTCATCTCCCCGAACCACCCCTGTATGGGATTTTCCAGCTCTTCCTGAAGGTCTTTCCTCACGTAAAGGAAAGCGGGGGCACCGGGTCCCCCGTTCAGATATTTGTAGGTGCACCCTATGGCCATATCGGCATGGGCGTTCTTCAGGCTGACAGGTACCGATCCCACCGAATGACTCAGGTCCCAGAGAACCGGCGCCCCGTGCAGATGGGCCAGCTCGGTGACCCGGCCCATATCGTACATGTAGGAACTCTTGAAAGCCACGTGGCTAAGAGTGACCAGGGCAGTCCGGTTGCTGAACATCCTCAGCAGTTCGGTCATATCGGAAGAGATGCCGTCGGGCGACTTGACCAGCCGCAGGATGTGTCTGTCGCCCAGCTGCTTCACCACACCCTGTAACACGTAGAGATCGGATGGGAAATTCATGTCGTCCGAGACGATCTCATTTCTCTCCCCGTTCATTTTCAGTGAGGCAACGGCCAGCTTATAGAGATTCACCGAGGTGGAGTCGCACACCGCCACCTCTTCCGGGTGGGCCCCGATCACCTGTGCGATCTTCCTCCCCAGACGGATGGACTGCTGGTACCACCCTTCATTCCAGCTCCGGATAAGCCGGTCGCCCCATTGTTTGGTAATGACCTGGTTCATATGATCGGCCGTTTTCAGGGGTAACCTGCCCAGGGAATTACCGTCCAGATAGATCAGCGAAGGATCGTCGATAAGAAACAGCGACCGGTAAGACCTCAGGGGATCCGCACGGTCCAGTTCAAGCGCATGGGAGTGGGAGAAAGAAGTGCCCATATCACATCCAGCTGGTAGCCTCCTTATCCATATACCATTCCAGGAAACCGGAGGAGGGGTTCACGAAAAATGCGGGATATTCGAGATAGCGTCCCTCCTTCATGACAATCTCATTGATCACGCCCGATTTCCGCTCGCCTGTCACCAGGAAGGTAACCCTTCGGGAGGCATTAATCACATCACCGGTCACACTGACCCTTTTCTGGCCCGTTCCGGGATGGGTGGCCACCACGCAGGGAGAGTCATCCTTCCAGAGCTCGATTTGATTGGGAAAGATGGAGGCTGTGTGCCCGTCCTCTCCCAGACCGAGCCATATCCAGTCGAAGGAAGGCACCCCTTCTGCCTGGGGAAGCCGCTCCCTGAGCAGTTCTCCGTAACGGATGGCTTCGATTACCGGATCGTTCTCCCCCGTTATCCTGTGAATATTCTCCGGCGGTAATCCCAGCGGATCGATGAAAAGCTCCCTGGCCGCACCATAATTACTTTCCGGATCACCTGGCGGAACACACCGTTCATCGCCCCAGTAAATGTGCACATGGGCCCAATCTTCGGCGGTGGTCGCTCGCTGAAGCTCCAGAAAAATCTTCCTGGGAGTGGATCCTCCGCTGAGGGCCAGATGCACGGGGCGGTCAGAATCGGCGGATTCAACCAGGAACTTCTGGATCTCGCAGATAAACGCTGACACCATGGTCGCAGGATCGGGGTAGATAAAATGCTGTCTTCTTGACATTTACGAGGTGTAGTTTAAAGTTCACAATAGAGTCCGTCATCGGCCAGATTCTTGCAGGGGTATCGCCAGGTCAGGTTTTCCCCTTCGATTATATCGTCGGCTAATTCCGGACCCCAGGTCCCGCAGGGATACCCGTGCAAAGGGATAGAGGGATCCATCTCCCACGCCCTCAGGATAGGGTCCACGAAACGCCAGGCCGACTCCACTGCATCACCACGGGTATAAAGTGTGCTGTCGCCCTGCATGCAGTCGAGCAAAAGGCGCTGGTAAGCGTCGGGTATGTAGTCGTGGGCCAGGTCCTTATAGTGAAAGTCCATATTCACCTCCTGTACCTTAAACCCCGCTCCGGGCACCTTCATTCCGAATTTCAGGAGAATCCCCTCGTCGGGTTGAATCCTGATCACCAGTTTGTTCCCATCTCCCTTACCCGGCTCCTCCATGCAGAAAAGCGTATGAGGCGAGGGATGGAAATGGACGACGATCTCGGTCACCTTGGTGGGCATCCGTTTTCCCGTACGTATGTAAAAAGGAACCCCTCCCCACCTCCAGTTATCGATGTAGAGTTTCAGTGCCACATAGGTTTCCGTCCGGCTCTCTGCGGGAACACCTTTCTCCTCCCGGTAAGCCCTCATCGACTCTCCCCTTACATAGGAATCGGTGTACTGTCCCCTGATGACCTGCTGCCGTACCGCATCTCCGGTGATGGGCCGGAATGACTGGAATATCTTGAGGATCTCGTTACGGATAGCATCGGAACTGATCACGGTGGGAGGCTCCATGGCCACCAGCCCCACCAGCTGCAAAAGATGGTTCTGAAGCATGTCCCTGAGAGCTCCCGACCGGTCGTAATAACCTCCCCGGCTTCCCACCCCCAGGCTCTCCGAAGAGGTGACCTCCACGTGGCGGATGAAATTCCGGTTCCACAGGGGCTCGAAGATTCCGTTGGAAAAACGGGTGACCAGCAGATTCTGAACCGTCTCCTTTCCCAGGTAATGATCGATCCGGTAGATCTGATCCTCCTTCAGGTGATCCAGCAACAGCAGGTTCAGGTCCCTGGCCGAAAGATAATCGGTACCAAAAGGTTTCTCTATGATGATTCTCCGCCAGTTGTCCCCTTCTTCTGCCGTCAGTCCCGCGGTTTCCAGGTGAACGGGCACCACCGGGTAGAGGGAAGGGGGGGTGGAAAGATAATAGATATGGTTTGGCGGAATCTCTGAAGACTCCGCGATCTCAGCAAGCCTCTCTTTCAGCCCTCTGTATTCATCTTCGCTGGAAGGATCCATCTGCAAATAGTGAAGAAGCGGCACGATCTCAGCGGGATCCTCCAGGTGTTTTCGCATCATTTCCCGGAAAGAGACGTCGTCGTAGGCACTCCTTCCCACCCCCAGAACGGCGAATCGATCCGGGAGCAAATGCTCTTTGTGCAGTGCAAGAAGGGCAGGGATCAGTTTTCTTCGGGTGAGGTCGCCGGAAGCTCCGAAAATGACGAGAATATGATCTGGGGCTTTCTGCATGCGGCGAAGATAGTACTAATTCTCCATAATCACCCGGTATACGGCCGACCGTGCGGTAACATAGATGGTTTCCTCACGGGGACCGAAGGTCAGATTCGACGGAGGGTCCGGAAAACTGATGGTACCCAGGTACTCCCCGGCCGGATCGGCCACCAGGATCCCCCCGGGTCCGGTCAGAAACAGGTTCCCGTCACTATCGACCTTCATCCCGTCCGGACCTCCCGGAAGGGAGGGATCGGGAGGTGTGAAGAACACCTCTTTCTGAAGAGCATCACCATCCTCTCCCAGGGTGTACCTCAGCCATTGCATGAAATAATTCGTGGCTCCGTTCACCTCTTCGGTCTCGGTATTGGCCACATAGAGGTAACGCTCATCGGGCGAAAGTGCGATCCCGTTGGGCCAGGAGAGGGTGCTGTCGATAAGGGTCAGTGTATCGCGGTACAACCGGTAGACCCCATTGAAAAGAAGCTCTTTGGAGGGATCGAGGTTGCGCTGGGAAAGTCCGTATGGCGGATCGGTAAAGTAGATCACCCCTTCTGTTGTCCTGCAGAGATCGTTGGGGCTGTTCAGACGCCTTCCCCTGTAGGAATCGGCCAGTACCTCTCTCTCTCCTGTTTGAGTGTACCTGGAAACCGTTCGGGTCCCGTGCTCACAGGCGATCAAAGTGCCGTTGGAGAGGACCAGCAGGCCATTGGCATTCCCGCTGGGCTGCCGGAAGATCCCGAATTTCCTTCCCTCCCACCGGTAGATGGTATTTGCAGGAATATCACTGAAAATCAGATAGTCATCCGGATGCCAGGCCGGACCTTCGGTAAACTCGAAACGGATCCCGATCCGGTCGACCACCGTCCCTTCCGGCACCACCTCTGTGAAGCGCTCATTTCCGGGAATGAGTTTGCCGAACTGTCCGGTGGGTTCCGGGGAGGAACAACCGGTGGCAAGCAGCCAGATGCTCAGGATGATATATACGGATCTATTCGGCATCGGTTAATGCTACAACCAGCGGAAGGGGGATTCTGTTCACCATATTCCGGTGATGTCCGTTCTGAAGCATCTCCACCCTATGGCATACCTTGCAGTTAGCATGGGTCCCGATGGTTCCCGCGATTCCCTGGTACTGAAGTGGCTGATGATTATCCCGGTGAAGTCCGTACTTATTGGTGGCACCGTACACGGCGTGAGGCGATCCGTGACAGGCCGCACACATTACCCCGTGGTTGTCGGTCCGGTTCCGGTAGAGCGCCTCGAAACCGGGTGCCCAGAGATTAAATGCAGTGCCGGTGTAGCCATCCTCCCGGATACTGAAACGGGTGTGGCACGACTGGCAGTCGGGTTCCATCAGCCATGGCTGCCTGGGCTTGATATCGGCCTTCTCCATGGCAAATACCGGTTCCAGGTTCCTGGCCAGCCTTCCGGCCGCCTCCTTACCGGCCTCCCCGGCCAGCAATCCTAGTGCATGATCCTCCATGGTACCGTGACAGCTGGTACAGTTGATCCCCAGCTTACTGTGCCGTCCCCTGAAGCAGCTGGTGTTGCCCTCTGCCCTTCCTGGATGGCACATATTGCATGACTCGTGATTCATCCCGGTAAGATAATTGGCATGGAACCCGTGAATCGCTGCGGAAAAATTGAGCACCCCCGGTTTGCCCGGAGCCATGACCGCGGGATCGGCGTGACAGGACTGGCAGAGGGCCGGATTTCCATTCTCAGCGTCTGCAAGCAGCGTGGTCCCGTTGTATCTGTCATGAGCTGTCAGAATGTTGACGGCCGTCAGGTCATCCATCCCCGATATGTCGTTCCATGCCCATCCTCCTTCGTGGCAGTTCCGGCAACCCATCTCCGTGGAAGTGGGTGCCACGGCCCTGGTTTCCGCCAGAACCTCTCCGGTGGCTTTGTCCTTTGCGGTGATGGTGAAAACCGGATAGGGATTGTAGGTACCGTCGTCCATATAGGGCACCACCGGGATCAGGTGCGCGGCATACACGCTCCCGTGGGCCTCCATGGTACCCTTCATCCCTTTACCCGTCAGTCCGACCCCTTCCGGCAGGTCCACCCCGAAGATCTGAGTATCATACTCCCAGAATCGGGAATGTTTCTGAGGGTAATGAAACCCGGATTCCACATCGTATTCCATGGTGATTCCCGAAGTGACCAGTTCCGGCCGGGGTCCCCTCCGGAACAACTGGGCATTGAAAGTGTTGGCCGGAGGAAGGAAGGAGAAGTACTTCTCATTATCAGAAATGCAGTGCATTCCCAGATCATTCCAGGCCAGCAGCACATACTCATTCGTCTCCGGATTGAAGTAAGGGATCTGCATGGGCAGCTCCCTGGAGTGAACCTCCCCGTCTGCCGATGTTTCCTTCCCCTGAAGAGTGGTATAGAGGTAGGCGGCCAGTGCCCGCTTCTCCCTTTCATTTCCGGCGAAAGGCGGCATGTAGGTATGGATCTTCCCCATCCCTGTCAGCTGGGCCTCCAGTCCCCGCATGGTGAGCTTGTCCGTTTTATTCATCAGCCCGTTATAGCCGTCAATGGTATGGCATGAAAGGCATTGAAGCCGGAAGATCTCGGCCCCGGCCTCCAGCTCGCTGCCCGGTTCCTCCAGCCCGGCCTGTATCCAGCGGGCATGATTCAGGAACCCCTCCCTGTTGATCCGGTCCAGTTCGGCCGGACGGATGCCGTTGGAATACATGTGTCCGTAAAGTACATAGGGTTTCCGTGCGATCTCGCGCATATATTCGAATCCCGACATCCAGGCAAAACTGATGACCACCAGCAGCAGCGCCCCGGTCTTCTGGAGCCATTGCGGCAGCCTGACCAGCGTAAAGAGGCCCAGTCCGAACAAAAGGAAAGAACTGACTATCAGTAAAGTGATGAAAGGAGAGCTCTCCCGGTTGAGGTGAAACAGGTTCTGGAAGGACTCCTCGCTGATCACCCGGGTGTAATAGATCCCGGTGAGGATCAGAACAGCCACAGGAATATACATCCAGCGGGCGCAGAGCCGGAAGACCGAATTCCTTGTTCCTGCATCCTTCAGCCATGAAGCTGTGATGAGTCCGAAGACTCCTGCAAAGATAAGCGCGATACAGGTGCGGAAGATCAGGGCCGGAAGGAAACCCGGATTGAAAAAGCCCTGCCAGAAACCACCGGTCTCCAGCCATTGGCCGGGGGTCAGCATGAACGTAAGTATTCCATTGATAATGAAAAGACTGAGCCAGGCAAAAATAAAATAGAACCAGCCGATGACCATATGTGAGCGGTGGTCCATCTTTCCGAAGCGGTAGTGGTAGACCAGCAGTGCCACGATCTCCCCGATAAAGAAGACCCACTCAATGGCCCAGCCGAATACAAAAGTATGGATCAGCGACGAGGTGGCGGCAGGCTGTACCAGAGAGATGATGAACCAGATTCCCACACCGGTCAGCCCGCCGAAAACCATGGTCAGCAAAAGAAAAAACCAGGTGTGCCGCTTCACATACTCCAGAAGGGCCGTGTTCCCGGTCTTCACCGCCTTTCGCTCGGTCAGCACCAGGAAGAGCCCTCCTCCCACTGCCAGGTGGGCGATGACCACATGGAGGATAGCAATAATGGCAATGAGCAGTCCTCCTCCCAGATTGGGAAGGTACCAGGCCGGATAGTTCATGATTGCGGGGTTTTGGAGGTGAAAATAAGGCGGATCATATAAAAAAGTGAGAGAAGTCCGATCAGAAAGATCGCCAGAAAAGCCAGAAGGGGCGAGACCTCACTGACATTCTCCAGCTGGGATGGACTGAAGATTCCCTCCAGGTAAGCGGCCCGGGCCAGGTCGCGTATGACCACCATCAGCAGTACCTGGATCCCGCCCAGGGCCATGGCTGCATATAGCCGCCCCGTAAATGCACTGTGAAGGATTAAAAGCGCCCCGAGCCAGCCCAGCACCATCAGAATGGTGGGTAAGAGCGATCCGCCCATGAAGGTCCGCCAGACCTCCTCAGGCATGGTGAGCCAGAACCAGGTGCCCACGCCCATCTGAACAATGGTGATCCAGCCGAAGATTCTGAGATTACGCCTGATCTGCATCTGCTTGACCTCATCGCCGATCTTTGAGTACCGGTAGAAGATAGCCCTCCCCAGCGCCCCGATAGCCAGTGCGGCCATGATAAAATGAAGGTACCGGGGAATAAGAGTGGGCTCCTCCAGGTTCAGGTTCCATCCTCCGGGATTCTGAAAATAGATCCCCCAGAGTTCCGGCCGGACGGAGAGGGTGTTGTTATTGACGAACATGAATGCCACATAGAGAAGGAGCAGAGAAGAGAGCACCAGTCCCGCTTTGGCCCAGCCGGGAGCCCTGTCGATCTTTTTGGCGAACAGGTAGGCAAAGTAGTAGGCCAGGATCAGCACCGGTACCACCAGGATCCAGGGAACGGCCAGCATCACCGAGCTGGTATAGAACAGGTGGCCGTAAAGCACCTGCACAAACAGCAGCGGCGGCACCCCGAAATTGACCGTAAGTGCGATCAGTGTGGGAATGCTTCCCGAGGCCTTCCTTTCCAGTTTCCCCCTGAGCAGGTCCCACACGGTAAGCAGGCTTCCTCCCAGGATGAAGTTCATCAGGATCATGTGGATGAAGAAGGTGAAAATGAGGAGAACCTCAAACCAGAGCCAGTGAACCGGGATGGCATCGGCCGAAGGAATGATCGATTCATACATGGAAGGAGATTTAGGGGTTGACCTCTTAATATAATAAAAAGAGAAAAACCATCAGAAAAAACTTCTAATCCAGAATGGCTCTAACCAGAAAGGGTGCTTCAGAGATTTTCCGGGGGGTCAGGGGATCCCTGTTGGCTCCTCATCCTCTTCCGCGGGCCGGAAGATGGAGCTTTCGGAATGCATACGGATCTTTTTCAGGCCTGCGAGATAGAGGTAGACCAGGAATGGAAGAAACATGAACAGCAACCAGTTCACCTCCACCATAAGGATAAAATCGTAAATTCCGTGCAGGATCCAGGGGACCAGGAAGGCCCGGAGGAGATACCCTCTGCGCAGTTCCCGGTACATGCGGGCAATGCCCAGGTAGTATCCCATGGCCACCCCGAACAGTGCATGGGCGGGAACGGCGGTAATTGCCCGCACCAGGGCAGTCTGGTAGCCACCCTCCGATACATAAAGAATGTTTTCCACCGCGGCAAACCCCAGGGATACAAAGACGGCATAGACGATTCCATCGATTTTCTCATCGAAACTGGGACGTCTCCAGATGAGCAGCATCAGGGCCAGGAATTTGAAGAATTCCTCGGTAGCCCCGGCCACAATGAATGCCTGATATGCGGCGGTTCCAACGCGGGTGGTTGGGGGCATGGCACCCATCAGCCACCGCTCCGCAAAGATGACCGGCAAAACGATACCCACCCCGGCCAGAAGTGAAATGATCAGCACCCCGAAGGGCTCCCTGTCGTACCTGTCGCGAATGTAGACATACACCAGAAGGATCAGGACCGGGGCCAGGGATGCAATCAACAACTGCAATCCTACCAGTAATAGGGTGAGCCGAAGGGAGCGGTACGGAGGGGTGCTGTATGGAAGGGAGCCGCATGGAACGGGGAGCCGTAAAACCGGTCCGGACCGTGATAACCTCTGCGGTTCTCCATCCGGAAAGAGGCGCCGATGGTAATGTTCCTTCCAAGCTGATAGGTGGCACCCACCGACAGATGATCCATGGCGGCGGGAGTGAGCGGATTCATGAGCAGGGGCGGACCCTCGGGGTAAACGGCCAGGGTCTTCATCCCCGATCCGTGCAACACCAGCCGGTCGTTCAGCCGATAAGATGCCGCACCGAATATGGAGAGGGTGGAATAGGAGGCCGATCCATTCCCGAATCCCTCCACTCCGGTTGGATAACCCCCGCCGTTCAGCTGCGGAAACCCGGCAGTATGGGAGGCAACCACCCCGCCATGAAGCGACCACCGGTCATTCAGAGGAAGGGTATAAAAAGGAGCGGCATACAGGGTGACCCCCGATCCGAAACCCTTCACATGGGTAAAACTGGTTCCGAGGCTGAAATCCCATGTTCCCCTTTTCAGAAGCCCTTCATTGCCTGCGGGATCCGCATCCACCTTCAGACCGCCACCCGCGGGTCCGCTGACCCGCAGGCCATCATAAAAGGGCTTCCCATCAGAAGCAGGCATCCCATCAGAAGCAGGCATCCCGCCGTAAGCGGGTTCCACTTCGATAAGGGACAGGCTATCCGCACCTGCTGCCGGTCCAGCCACCTCCTGGGCCCGGATCCCGGCGAAAGCAAACAATAAACCCGATATGATCAACAGGTATTTCATCACCAACTCCTCCTCTTCCTCATAGACAAATATAATGAGAAAATGTTAGCTAACCATCGGTGCTTCTCTGCGTCTCCTGCTCGATGAAGGCTCCGAACCTCCGGTATTTCTGGAAGAGCCGTTCATAGACCTTCGCCCGACCGGCGTCGGGATGATACTCCTTTTCAAATCCTCCGCCCATGGCTTTCTGGGCATCGGCAATGGTCGGATGGATACCTGCTGCCACAGAGGCCGCCATGGCCGTTCCCAGGGCCACTGCCTGCCCGGAGCGCGCTACCCGGATGGGCTTGTTCATCACGTCGGCCACCATCTGCATCACCAGGGGTGATTTTTTGGCCACTCCACCGAGGGCGATCACCCCGTCGATCCTCACACCCTCTTCCACGAAACGCTCCACGATCATGCGGGCTCCGTATGCAGTGGCCTCCACCAGCGCCCTGAAGATCCTCGGGGCATCGGATCCCAGGGTCAGGCCCATCAGGGCCCCTTTCAGATCCTGGTTGGCATCGGGAGTCCTGCGGCCGTTCATCCAGTCCACCGCCAGAACGGTCGACTCTTCAGGATCCACCTTCTCAGCAGCCTGGCTGAGCGCCGGGATCATCCGGTCGGCCACTCCGGCCCGGATCCGGTCGGCCGTGGCCGGATCGATCTCCTCCAAATCCGGCAGGATATGGTCCAGCGGCCATGATAACAATGTTGCGAACCAGGCATAGATATCCCCGAAAGCCGACTGTCCCGCTTCCAGCCCGACCATACCGGGAACAATGGAACCGTCCACCTGTCCGCAGATCCCCCTGACCAGGCTTTCCCCCACCTCCTGGTCCGGTGCAATGATCATATCGCAGGTGGAGGTACCCATCACCTTGCTCAGCTGATAAGGTTCGATTTCGGCACCGAGCGCCCCCAGATGGGCATCGAACGCCCCGGCACCGACCGCCACCGTGGAGGGCAGCCCGAGCCTCTCCGCCCACTCCTGAGAAAGCGTTCCCACCTGCACATCACAGGTGGCGGTTTCTTCGTATAACTTCTCCCTCAGCCCGCCCAGCAGCGGATCCAGCATAACCAGGAACTCTTCGTCGGGCAGACCGCCGAACGCTTCATGCCACATGGCCTTATGACCGGCCGCACAACGGCTCCTGAGCAACCGGAGCGGATCGGTATCCCCGGTCAGAAGGGCCGGGATCCAGTCGCAGTGTTCCACCCACGACCAGGCAGCATTCCTCACCTCTTCATCCTCCCTCAGAACATGGAGGACCTTGGCCCAGAACCATTCCGAGGAATAGATCCCTCCCTCATATTTCGTAAAATCGGTTCCGCCCCAGCTTCTGGCGAGCCGGTTGATCTCCCCCGCCTCCTTCACGGCCGTGTGGTCCTTCCACAGGATAAACATGGCGTTGGGGTTCTCCTTAAATCCCTCCTTCATGGAAAGCGGCGTGCCTGACCGGTCCACCGCCACCGGGGTGGATCCGGTGGTATCCACCGAGATTCCGGCCACATTCCCCGCCACACCGGGGGG
>CAZOHA010000045.1:0-35550 GCA_964579515.1 uncultured Bacteroides sp.
GCCAATTCCGCCACCTGGCCAAATAGGAATGAACGAACAACCGTTTTGGATTATAGTTCTCTAGAAAGTTGATTGCGATTTTTAGCCCAGGTGGCGGAATTGGTAGACGCGCTGGTCTCAAACACCAGTGATAGCAATATCGTGCCGGTTCGATCCCGGCCCTGGGCACCATCATTGATCCGATGACAGACATTACTTCGATCGATGCGGAAAAACAACTGGCCATAGATAAACGTTACTTAAAAATGGCCAGGATCTGGGCCACCAACTCCTACTGTATCAGGAGGCAGGTGGGAGCGCTGCTGGTAAAGGAAAAAATGATCATTTCCGACGGGTACAACGGTACCCCCTCGGGTTTTGAGAACGAGTGCGAAGATGAGGTGGGGGTGACCAAACCCTATGTGTTGCATGCAGAGGCCAATGCCATTACCAAAGTGGCCAAATCCAACAACAGCAGCGAAGGCTCGACCCTCTACATTACCACCTCGCCCTGCATGGAATGCTCAAAACTGATTATCCAGGCCGGGATCGCCAGGGTGGTTTATGAAGACCAGTACCGGATCACCGACGGACTGGACCTTTTGAAGAGGGCAGGGATTGAACTGGTCCACATCACCGATGCGGGATAGTGAATTTCCTTCAGCGGAAACAACGGATTCAGAAGAGGAATAACATGATGAAGAGCAGAAGAGAAAGAATCGCCATATATCTTCCGGTCATTATCAGTCTGGCACTGGTGACCGGGATCCTGCTGGGTAACTGGATCGCGGGATCGCGTATCCGGAGTATCGTTACTGACGAGGTCAACAAACAGAAATTTTCTATCCGGCCCGGTCTGAACACAGGATCAGGGTTTTCCCTTCATCCCAGGGGAAACAAGATCTCCTCGGCCATGCAGTATATCCTCAACGAATATGTGGATACTGTCAGCATGACCAGCCTGAATGAATCGGTCATGCCGGCGCTTGTGGAGAAGCTGGATCCCCATTCAATGTACATTCCTGCCACTGATTTTCAGCGTTTTGCCGAACCGCTGGTGGGTAATTTCAGCGGGATCGGGGTCACCTTCAATAAGGCCGAAGATACGGTGGCCATCATCAATACCATCCCCAACGGGCCTTCCGAGATGGTGGGGATCATGCCGGGCGACAGGATCATTACGGTCGACGATTCCCTGGTTGCCGGTGTGAATATGCCCAACGACGACATTGTGAGAATGTTGAAGGGACCCAGGAACACGGTGGTGAAAGTGTCGGTGTACCGGAGAGGAGAGCCCGAACTGCTCGACTTTGAAATCACCAGGGACGACATCCCCATCCACAGCGTGGACGTGGCCTATATGGTGAATGATAATACCGGGTACATCAAGATCAGCCAGTTCGCCCGCAATACATACCAGGAATTCATGGAGGCCGTGGAGAAGCTGAAGGCACAGAATGTGGAGCGGCTGATTATCGACCTCCGCAACAACGGAGGGGGGATCATGGAGGCCGCCACCATGATCGCCGATCAGTTCCTGGAGGAGGGGCAACTGATCGTCTACATGGAAGGGCGTACCCGCCCGCGGGAAAATGATTACGCGACCTCGAGGGGGATCCTGAAAGAGGATAAAGTGGTGGTGCTGATCGACGAGACCAGCGCCTCGGCCAGTGAGATCCTCGCCGGTGCCATCCAGGACAATGACCGGGGACTGGTGATCGGGAGGCGTTCCTTCGGAAAGGGCCTGGTCCAGGAGGAGATGCGGTTCGAAGACGGGTCGGCGCTGAGGCTCACCGTGGCTCGCTATTATACACCCACCGGAAGGAGTATCCAGCGGCCTTATGAAAACGGCAAGGAAGAGTACTATCACGATTTCAGAGACCGTATTGAAAGGGGAGAACTGGAGAGTGCCGACAGTATCGAGTTCGATAATTCACAGAGATTCATTACGCCGGGCGGAAAAACCGTTTATGGCGGAGGGGGAATCATGCCCGATATCTTCGTCCCCATCGACACTCTCGAAACTTCCGAGTATTTCGGGAGGGCCAGGAGCATGGGGCTGATGTACCGGTTCGCATTTCACTATACCGATCTGCACAGAGAAATCCTTAGAAAATATGCGGATGTTCGGGGACTCGAGGAGCACCTCGACCGCCAGGAACTGCTCGCCCAGTTCGTCGCATGGTCGGAGGAGAAAGGCCTGGAACCCGACCGGGAAGATATCGAACGTTCGGGCAATATTCTCCGCGAGACCATCAAGGCCTATGTGGCCAGGAATATCATCGACAATGAAGGTTTCTACCCGATCATTGCCGATATCGACAACGCCCTCCAGGTCGCCATCGACACGATCACCAAACTCTGATACCGGTCCGATTAAACCAAAGTGGATCTGATTCATCCAAGGTACAGATTGCAATCATACTTTGGATGTATCACGATAATCTTCACTTATTATGAAAACAAATTGGATAAAAACAGCAGCGATGATCATGGGTGCCCTCTTCATGGTGGCCTCAATTAACGCACAGCGTCCCGGACGCGGAGTTCCCGGTCAGGGCCGTGCATTCGGAGACCCCTGCGCACCAGGATCACCCAGGATCGCATCCCTGCAGGGGCTCGAGCTGAGCGACGAGCAGCAGGATCAGTTAAAAGATCTTCGTCTGGAACACTACAAGACCATGAAGCCTCTCAGAACCAAAGCAGCCGAGCTGAGGGCGCGCCAGCGGACACTTCTTGCGGAAGAGGAAGTGGATATGGGATCGGTGAACAAGCTGATCGACGAGGAAACCGAATTGATGAATCAAATCCGAAAAGAACAGGTGGCGCACAGGGTGGAAATGAAAAACATGCTCACCGACGAACAGCTGATGAAGCTGGAACAGCGAAGAGGATTCAGAAAAAATCGAATGGAACAGGGGAATGAATTCCGCAGGGGCCCCGCACGGGGCAGATCCTATCATAGGAATGTGGGTTAGTAGCAGCAATACAACTCAGGCCCGCCACCACCTTTCACTTCTATGAGGTCATTCCCCGGCGGGCCTTTTTTTTTCGATCCTCTCCAGCATATTCATCAATGCGGCAGCCACCGCACCGGGCTCCTCCACAAACCCCATATGCCCGCTTTCGGTCAACCGTATGTGATCGGCATGGGGGGCCAGCTCCACCAGCCGTTCAAATACCTCCACAGGAATGTAATTATCCTGTTCCCCCCCGACTAAAAGGAGCGGCAGGCGGGGATCCTGAAGAACGTGAGCCCGGTCGGGACGCTCCTTCATTCCGTTCAGCAGCGCCACGATTCCTTGGTCCGGGCACGCCATGGCCAGTTTTTTTGCCTGTTCGATCGTTGCACTGAATCTGGCTATATTGGAGGATGCAAATCCCTTGGGGATGTTCACATTGACGATCTGATGCTTCTTTTCACATAAAATCAGGCTGATCTCCCGGTCCCGGTTCTTCCTTTTATCATCATTGTCGGAAAAGCAGGTGGAATGGACGAGGCTGTAACCCAGAAGATGTTCAGGGTAGAGATCCGCGAAGGCCATGGTCACATACCCTCCCATGGAATGCCCCGCAATGAATGCGCGGTCGACCTGCTCCCTGTCGAGAATCGCCTTCACCGATCCGGCCAGGCCGTCCATGGAGTGTACTCTGCCCCAGACTCCCGATCTCCCGTGACCGGGCAGATCGGGAATGATCACTCTGAAACGATCCCGGAAACGGGATGCAAACTCCTCCCATATGGGTCCCGATTCCAGGTATCCATGCAGCAATACCAGTGCAGTGCCTTCTCCACTGACTTCATAAATCACAGGTATTCCATTGAATGTTAATTCTTTATTCATTACGGCAGATTCTGTTAGTTCATCAGGGTTTCGATCTCATCAGGGTTTCGATCTCATCAGGCTCCAGCGGGATATCCTCCATCAGGTCCACCGGCCCTTCACCGGTAATCAGGATGGTATTCTCCAGCCTGATCCCGACGTCTTCCCCGGGTATGTAAATGGCCGGCTCACAGGTAAATACCATACCGGGCCGGATGGGTTCGTTCTTATCGAAAGGGTCATGTACATCGAGCCCAAGGGAATGGGAGGTGCCGTGCATGAAATATCTTTTCCACATCGGCTCTTTCCCGGGCTCCTCCGATAAATCCCCGGCCTGGTAGAGCCCCAGTTTCATATGTTCTTCCTGGCTCAGCATCCCCACCCGGTTATGAAAATCGTTCAGCAGAGTGCCCGGAACCAGCCAATCGCGTGCCTGACGGAAAATCCGGAGCACTGCCTCATATACCTGTCGTTGCCTGGGACTATATGTGCCGCTCACCGGAACAGTACGGGTACAGTCGGCTGCATAATTATTCACCTCTGCTCCGAAATCCATGAGTACCAGCTCCCCCTCCATACACTGGCTGCCGTTTTCCACATAATGGAGTATCAGAGCATTCCTCCCGCTGGCTACGATGGGTTCAAAGGCATGCCCCCCCGCCCCCCGCCGGATGAATTCGGCCGTTATCCCGGCTTCGATCCCGTATTCCCATACACCGGGGCTGATCATCCTGAGAACCTTCAGGAAGGCTTCCCGTGTGATCTCCGAGGCCCTTTTGATGCACCCCACCTCTTCCTGCGATTTCACCCTTCTGAGTCTTTCAACCAGGGGGGAGAGATCAAACAGCTCAGGTTTTCCGGCATCGGAGGCCTTTGGCAACCGTGACAGAAGCTCTTCCGGAGAGGTTCCCGCTGACTGTCCCGATCGATAGATGCACGTGGCATCCTTCATCATGACCCTCAGTTCTGAACCCAGCTCATCGCTCCACCGCACGGTGGCCACTCCCGACAATTCAGTAGCCTTTTCCAGGGTGAGCCCCGGTCCTTCCCAGACCTGAGCGCGGGGAGAGTGCCTCCGTATAAACAGTATTTCATCGTGAAGGGAACCGGTATTATCCCGCCTGAGCAACAATATGGTTCCGGGCTGATTAATCCCCGTGAGATAAAAAAAGTTTGAGTCCTGCCTGAAGGGATAATACTGGTCACCGCTCCTCTTCACCGGCCGGCCGGATCCGGCCACTGCCACAGAGCCTTCCCGCATTGTACCAGCCAGCCTTGTACGGTTCTCTGTAAAACAACTGGAGGGAATGGGTGGCGGCCTCACGAACGTATTATTTGGACTGGTTTTGAATTAGGGCACGGCTTTCAGTTCTGCTGCAGGATATTCCCGGAACATAATGTACAGGAAGAGAAAATACTATATTTGACCATTGCCTCATCGCAAATTAAATAACTTATTTTAATTGTACACCTATGTCCAGTATTTTCACCTCCTCCATAGGCAAGAAATTCCTGATGTCCCTGGCAGGCATCTTTCTCATTCTTTTTTTGCTGGTACATCTGGGGATCAACTCGCTGGTGATCATTTTTGAGGACCCCATGGTCTTCAACAATGCGGCACACTTCATGGGTACAAACATTCTGATCAAGGTATTCGAAGTGGTCCTGTTCTCAGCCATCCTGCTCCATGTGATCTATGCACTGATCCTGCAGATACAGAACTGGCTGGCCCGTCCGAAACGGTACAACAAACCCAATTTCTCCAATACCTCCTTCTTCTCCAAATTTATGATCCATACCGCCCTGATCGTGCTCGCTTTCATGGCGATTCACTTCGCCGATTTCTATTTCAAGGCGAAATTCGGAGGTGCCGAAGAGATTGTTGTGGAGGGAAAAATGATGCACGATCTGGCTACCCTGGTGATTGACAAGTTCAAAATGCTCCCGTTCGTGATCTTCTATATTGCCGCATTCCTTTTCCTCGGATTCCATCTGATCCACGGATTCCAGTCGGCTTTCACCACCCTGGGACTTGACAACAAGAGCTACAGCCAGGTGATCCAGGTGCTGGCAACCATATATACCGTCATTATTGTGGCCGGTTTTTCTCTGATACCGCTGGTGATCTATTTCATGTAATCATATTCTATCAACCATGGTGAAGCTTCAATCGAAGATACCCGAAGGACCCCTCGCAGAAAAGTGGTCAACTTATAAATCGACACAGAATCTGGTGAATCCGGCCAATAAGAGGAAACTGGACGTAATTGTCGTAGGGACCGGACTGGCCGGGGCCGGGGCGGCAGCCTCCCTGGCTGAAATGGGATTCAAAGTGAAAGCCTTCTGTTACCAGGACTCTTCGCGAAGGGCCCACAGCATTGCCGCCCAGGGGGGCATCAATGCCGCCAAGAATTACCAGAATGACGGCGACAGTATATACCGGCTTTTCTATGATACCATCAAAGGCGGTGATTATCGTTCGCGCGAAGCCAATGTTTACCGGCTGGCCGAAGTGAGCAACCATATTATCGACCAGTGCGTGGCTCAGGGGGTACCCTTTGCAAGGGAATACGGAGGAACCCTCGATAACCGTTCTTTCGGAGGTGCCCTGGTAAGCAGGACCTTTTACGCCAAGGGGCAGACCGGTCAGCAGTTACTCCTTGGAGCTTACCAGTCATTGAGCCGGCAGATCAAAAAAGAGAACGTGACCATGTACCCCCGGATGGAGATGATCAACCTGGTGCTGGTCGACGGAAAAGCACGCGGGATCATCGCCAGGGATGCCATCACAGGCAGGCTGGAGCGCTTCAGTGCCCATTCCGTGGTATTGGCCACGGGCGGTTACGGAAATGTGTTCTATCTCTCCACCATGGCCATGGGGGCCAGTGTAAGCGCAGCCTGGCAATCCTATAAGAAAGGGGCCCTTTTCGGGAATCCCTGCTTCGTACAGATCCATCCCACCTGCATCCCGGTGCACGGGGAGTACCAGTCGAAGCTGACCCTGATGAGTGAGAGTCTGCGTAACGACGGTCGCATCTGGGTACCCAAAAAGAAGGAGGATGCCGGGAAACTGCAAAGGGGCGAGATCAAGGGATCGCAGATCCCGGAGGAGGACCGCGACTACTACCTGGAGCGCAGGTACCCGGCCTTCGGAAACCTGGTTCCCCGCGATGTGGCCTCCAGGGCAGCCAAGGAGCGCTGCGATGCCGGATACGGGGTCAATTCGACCGGACTGGCGGTTTTTCTCGATTTCAGGGATGCCATTGAACGGCTGGGGGAAGAGGCCATCAGGGCCAAGTACGGGAACCTTTTCCAGATGTATGAAAAGATCGAGGATGAGAACCCCTACAAGGAACCAATGATGATCTATCCGGCCATCCATTATGCCATGGGAGGGATCTGGGTCGATTACGAATTGCAGACCACCATCCCGGGGCTCTTTGCCACCGGTGAATCAAATTTCTCCGACCACGGGGCCAACCGGCTGGGTGCCTCCGCCCTGATGCAGGGTCTGGCCGACGGCTATTTCGTCCTTCCCTACACCATCCAGAATTTCCTGGCAGGTGAGATCAACACCCCCCGTTTCGCGACCGATGCTCCTGAGTTTGAGGCTGCCGAGAAAGAGTCGAGGGAACACCTGGAGAAACTGATGTCGGTCGGGGGAAGCCGTACGGTCGATTCCTTCCACAAAAAGCTGGGCCAGATCATGTGGGAATATGTAGGAATGGCCCGTAACAAGGAGGGGCTGATCAAGGCACGGGAAGAGATCAGGAAACTAAGGCAGGAGTTCTGGAGTGATGTGAAGATCCCGGGAGCAATGGATGACCTGAATCCTGAATTGCAGAAGGCGGTCAGGCTGGCCGACTTTATTGAACTGGGCGAGCTGATGGCCATCGATGCCCTGAACAGGGAAGAATCGTGCGGCGGACATTTCCGCGAAGAGTACCAGACGGAAGAGGGGGAGGCTCTCCGGAACGATACCGATTTCAATTATGTTTCAGCCTGGGAGTTCAATGGACCGGACAAGGATCCGGTGCTGCACAGGGAGCCTCTCGATTTTAAATTTATCGAAGTCAAACAACGGAGTTACAAATAGCATTCACCCATGGACCTGAAACTGAAGATCTGGCGACAGAAAGATTCCCAAACCAGGGGGAGATTTGTAGATTATACGCTGAGTGAAATTTCAACCGACAGCTCCTTTCTGGAGATGCTCGATGTATTGAACGAGCAGCTGATCGCTAGAAACGAGGAACCGGTGGTATTCGACCACGACTGCAGGGAAGGGATCTGCGGTTCATGCGGCATGTACATCAACGGGAGGCCCCACGGGCCCGATTCCCTTATCTCGGTATGCCAGCTGCATATGCGTAAATTCAAAGATGGCGATACCATAGTGATCGAACCGTGGAGGGCCCGCACATTTCCGGTCATCAAGGACCTGATGGTGGACCGTTCAGCCTTCGATGTCCTCATCCAGGAAAGCGGTTATATATCGGTGAACACGGGAAGTGCCCCGGATGCCAACAGCATCCCTGTGAAAAAGAAATATGCCGACCTGGCCATGGATGCGGCCACCTGCATCGGTTGCGGTGCATGTGTGGCAGCCTGTAAAAATGCCTCGGCCATGCTGTTCGTGGCCGCCAAGGTTTCCCACCTGGCCCTCCTCCCGCAGGGAAAAGTGGAAGCCAGGGAGCGGGCCAGCTCCATGGTGGCCAAGATGGATGAACTGGGATTCGGGAACTGCACCAACACAGGGGCCTGTGAGGCGGAATGCCCCAAAGGGATCACCCTGTCCAATATCTCCCGGCTCAACCGGGAGTATTACAAAGCTACTTTCTGAGCAGGATCCCGGCCCGATGAATCTCCCGGCCGGTTCCTAGCCCTTCACGGTCTCTTCCACTCCGGCAACGGTCTTGGGGACCGGTGTGCCGAGGATGCGGCTGCCGCTGTCGGTGATCAGCACATCGTCCTCGATGCGGATCCCTCCGAAATCGAGGTAATCCTCCACCCGGCTGTAGTTGATGAATTCTTCAAATTTCTTCTCGCTCTTCCACTGTCCGATCAGGGCCGGAATAAAGTAGCAACCGGGCTCATTGGTAACCACAAAACCGGGCTCCAGTTCCCTTCCCAGTCTCAGAGCTGCCAGTCCGAATTGCCCGCTTCGTTTGAGGTCCCTGGTATAACCCACATAATTTTCACCCAACCCTTCCATATCGTGTACATCGAGTCCCATCATGTGCCCCAGACCGTGGGGGAAGAACAGGGCATGAGCTCCCGCCGCCACGGCCTCGTCCACATCGCCTTTCATCAGCCCCAGGGAATTCAGTCCCGAAGCAATGATCTTTGCAGCCATCAGATGCACCTCCCGGTAGGTGATGCCTGGTTTGGAGGCTTTGATGGTCTCTGTATTGGCCGAAAGTACGATCTCATAGATCTCCTTCTGCCTGGCGGAAAAAGTGCCTCCCACCGGGAAGGTCCGGGTAATATCGCTGGCATAGCACATTGCGGTCTCTGACCCTGCATCGCATACCACCATTCTACCCTCGACCAGTTCATTGCCGTGGTAATGGTTATGCAGGGTCTGACCGTCCATGCTCAGGATGATGGGAAAGGAAACAGGTCCGCCGTGGGACAGAGAAATCCCCTCGATGGCCCCCGACAACTCTCTTTCAAAATTACCCGGAAAGGCCATTTTCATGGCCGTGGTATGCATGATGGCCGCCACATCCACTGCCTTTTCGATCTCGGCGATCTCTCCTTCGTCCTTCACCGATCGCAGCTTCACCACTGCCTCGATCAGCTCTTCCGATACGAACTGATCCACCTCCCGGCAACCCACTTCCAGCAGAGAACCGAGAGTAAGCACCTGGTCGCCCCTGTAGGTGGGAAGAATATGGATCCTCCGGCCCGACCGGCGGTACTCCCTGAGTTCTTTTGCCAGCTGACCGAGGTTGCCTGTCCGCTCTGCCCCGACCGATCCGGCCAGGTCACTTACCTTCGGCTGCTCCCCCGTCCAGATGATATCATCGACGGTGAAATCATTCCCGTAGAGCGTATCCGTTTCTTTCTCCGGATCACAAATCCCGTAAAAACCCGGCCTGTTGATCCCGAAGAAATAGAGAAAACTGCTGTCCTGACGGTAATGGTAGGTGTTGGACCTGTAATTCATCGCACTCTCCTCATTCCCCGGAAGAAGGATGACCCCGTTACCTACCAGTTCCCGCAATTCTTTTCTTCTCTGCCAGTATACTTCCTTTTCAAACATATCTCTGATTATTTAGTTATGAACGAATTAGGTCTGCCTCCACTGTAAATGTAGTGGCAATTTTTGACAAAGAGCTTCCCCGTGTTGATAAAGTTGCCAGGGACACCCCCATGTTATCCATCATCAAAAGATCAAAAACCCATAAAAAGTGTTTTTTTAACCCTCATTTGTAACGTTTTCATTAACAAAGCGTAAAAATGTGCGAATAGAGTTGCGAGATTGAACAGATCTTGTATATTCGCATTCTTGAACCCGGTTCTTAACCTTTTTTCAACATTTTTACCAACATGCCCTACCGTCGCCTGCCAAACACCGATTCCGCCAGGCTCAAATCGCTCCGCTCAGCATTTGAGAAAGGAAAGGATATGCCACCGTTTAAACTGGCTTTCAGCCCCAGTTCCTACATGCGGGTCCAGTCGGTTCTTCCCGTGTTCGAGAATGCCATATCGGAGCATAAGAATTCACTGAACCTTCAGGCAGAGAAGAACAAGGAGTACCAGAAAAGGATCAGGAAAGCCCGGCTCTATATCTCCCATTTTATCCAGGTGGTGAATATGGCGATCATCAGGGGCGAGTTGCCACAGGATACCAGGAATTACTTTGGCCTGGAAGAGGAAGACAAAAAACTCCCCTCTCTCAATACCGACGAGGAGGTCATTCATTGGGGAAACCAGTTGATCGAAGGAGAAAGGAAGAGGAGAAACAAGGGACTGAATCCCATTACCAATCCCACCATTGCCGTGGTAAAGGTACATTTCGACAAGTTTGTGGAGTACCACAACTTCCAGAAGAGTCTGAGGAAGAGAAGTCAGCGCGCACAGGATACCCTGAATGAGAAACGCTCACAGGTCGACGGCGTGATCCAGCAGATCTGGAACGAAGTGGAGGATACCTTTCAGGACCTTCCGGAGGAGATCAAACGTGAAAAAGCAACGGAGTACGGGCTCGTTTACGTCTTCAGAAAAAGCGAACTGGCCAATTTCACCGTCTTCGAGCAGTCCAGAATGGGCGGGACCGGTTAACCCCTGGTCCGGCCGCGAAATAAAGCCAGAGTCCGAATAAGATCACAAATCCCGCCAGGCTGAGTATGGCCATCAGCGGCATCATCGCGCTGGTGCCGATATCATCCAGCATCCCTTCATCCCCTGCCTGATGAAAATGGTAATAGACCACTCCCATGGCGTTGTTCACGAAATGAGCCAGTATGGGATACCAGATCGAGCGTCCGTAATACATCAGGTAGCCCAGTATGAGCCCCAGCAGAAACCTGGGAAGGAAAGAGAAGAACTGGAAGTGGAACGCACTGAAAAAAACCGAGGTGATCAGGATCGCCAGGTGGGGACTGCGAAGCATTTCCTGAAGGAGTCGCTGAAGCAGCCCCCTGAATATCAGCTCCTCACCCACAGCGGCAACCACCGCAATGATTAACAGGTTGATCATCAGATCCAGCAGGTTCCGGGTCGATGTGAAAGCGTTCAACAGCTCTTCGGCCTGTCCCTCCAGCTCCCTCATCAGCCGGTCGATCCCCCTGATGGGAAATTCCATCCGCAGATTGAGTTCTGCCAGATAATTGATGAAGGGGATGATGGAGACGATCATCAAGACAGTTAGCAGCACGGATATTCCGTTGACCGGCTCCCGGAAAGAATAGTAGGAAAAGAGATCGCCCGCGAAGAGGTAGGAGAACAGGAACGCAGGAATGATAAACGTTCCGATGGCACCCACCAGTTGTATCAGTTTGGTGGCAGCCACATATTCCGGATCTTCGAAATCGGAGAGGTTGAGAACCTCGGTCAGCCCGAAACCGTAGATCCATGACGCCAGAAAGGCACCCAGGAACTGGAACGCCAGTCCGAGGATAAAGAGGATGACCACGGCGAACAGGAATTTTTCTGCCGGTTTCAATCCGGCCAACAGGGCTTTCTCAGACACGAAATGCTTAATTTTGTCCTGACGATTTCGCACAAAGAAAACAAATTCGTCCGACTTATGCGCATCGGAAATCTGGATCTGGGCGACCGGCCGCTCTTCCTGGCCCCCATGGAAGACATCACCGACCCCTCATTCCGCCATCTTTGCAAGCGGCATGGTGCAGATATGATGTACACCGAGTTCATCTCTTCGGACGGTCTCATCAGGGACGGGGCGAAAAGTGTCAAGAAACTGGAGATCCTCGATGAGGAACGACCGATGGGCATCCAGCTTTACGGACACCTGATCCCCTCCATGGTGGAAGCCACTCACCGGGCACTGGAGTCGGAACCGGAGGTGATCGATATCAATTTCGGATGTCCGGTGCGGAAAATCGCCCACCGGGGAGCCGGGGCAGGAATGCTGGCCAATATACCGCTGATGCTGGAAATGACCCGTGCCATTGTGGATGCCTCCACCGTTCCGGTCACTGTGAAGACCCGCCTGGGATGGGATGAGCATCAGAAGATCATTGCCGAGATCGCCGAACCGCTTCAGGACCAGGGGATCAGTGCCCTGACCATACACGGGCGAACCCGGGCCCAGATGTATAAAGGGAAGGCCGACTGGTTCCTCACAGGCGAGGTAAAAAAGAATCCCCGGATCCGTATCCCCATTATCGGCAACGGCGACATCACCTCTCCCATGGAGGCGGCCAATGCCTTTAAAATGTACGGAGTGGACGGGATTATGATCGGCCGGGCAGCGGTGGGCAAACCCTGGATCTTCGGACATATCAGGCAATATCTTCAGACCGGCGAGCTGCTTCCCGAGCCCACCGTATCTGAAAAGGTGGAGATGGCCAAACTTCAATTCACCAAATCATTGGAGATCAAGGGAGAACCCGTAGGTATCTACGAGATGCGCCGCCATTTTTCCAACTATTTCAAAGGGATCCCCCACTTCAAAGAGACCCGGCTGAAGCTGCTCACCACCCTCGATGTGGAGGAGATCTTCCGGCTGCTGGGCCAGATCAAAGACCGGCATGGTGATTTCCGTCCCCGGGTGGAGAGCGGTTTCTGGGATAAGTAAGACGGGTTGCCCGGAGCGATTGCCCGTTCAGGCTTTGCTGCCGGCAGTCTTGGGGTAATCCAGGTTGAAATGAAGGCCTCGGCTCTCTTTCCTGGCCTGAGCCATCTTGATCACCAGGTAACCCACATTGATCAGGTTCCTCAGCTGGCAGATACGGAGCGAGAGTTTCGATTTTTTGTACAGCTCCTCGGTCTCCCTGTAGATGATCTCCAGTCTCACCGTGGCCCTTACCAGGCGAAGATCGGAGCGCACGATACCCACATAGTTGGTCATGATCTGTTTTACCTCTTTCAGATTCTGGGTGATCAGCACCATCTCTTCCGGGTGACTGGTCCCGGTGTCGTCCCATTCCGGGATCCGGTCAGGCACATCGTACCCGGGAGCATTCTTCACGGCATGTGAAGCAGCCCTGTCGGCAAAGACGATCGCTTCGATCAGAGAATTGGATGCCAGCCGGTTGGCCCCGTGAAGTCCGGTCGAAGAGACCTCTCCCACCGCATACAACCGGTTGATCCAGCTCTGCCCGTTCAGATCCACCTTGATTCCGCCGCAGAAGTAATGTGCAGCCGGTACCACAGGGATCATGTCTCTGGCGATATCGATCCCCAGCGATTGGCATTTGGAGGTAATATTGGGAAAATGCTCTTTCAAAGCTTTCTCTTCCAGGTGAGTCGTATCGAGATAGACAAATTCGTCCCCGTGGGTCTTCATCTCGTTATCGATGGCACGCGCCACGATATCCCTGGGAGCCAGACTGCCGCGCCTGTCATATTTCTGCATGAACTCCTCCCCTTTCTGATTCCTGAGCACACCTCCGTATCCCCTCATGGCTTCGGTGATCAGGAAGGAGGGGCTCTCTTCCGGATTGAAAAGTGAAGTGGGATGGAACTGGACGAATTCCATATTTTCGATGATCCCCTTGGCACGGTAAACCATGGCGATCCCGTCGCCCGTGGCGATGGGAGGATTGGTGGTGGTCGAGTATAGATGACCGGCACCGCCGGTGGCCAGAAGAGTGGTGCGGGAAAGGAACTTCCGGATCTGGTGGGTCTCCAGGTCGAGCACATAAGCCCCGTAACATTCAATGTCGGTCATATGCCGCTTAACCAGTTTGCCCAGATGATGCTGGGTGATCAGGTCCACCGCAAAATGGCGTTCATACAGATGGATCCTGGGGTGGTGCCTCACCTGCGATGAAAGAGCCCTCTGGATCTCCTCACCGGTATTGTCCTTATGGTGCAGGATCCGGCGTTCGGAATGCCCCCCTTCGCGGGCCAGGTCGTAGGCTCCGTTGGAGAGTTTGTCGAACTGGGTGCCCCAGTGGATCAGTTCCCTGATTTGCGAAGGAGCCTCCTTGACCACCGTTCGCACCACCTCTTCGTTACAGAGGTGGTCACCGGCCACCAGGGTATCCTCCACATGCTTTTCATAGCTGTCGGGTTCATAGGTAACTGCAGCGATCCCTCCCTGGGCATAACGGGTGTTGGTCTCCTCCAGCTCCGATTTGGTGATCACGCACACCTCTCCGTGCTCGGCTGCTTTGAGCGCAAAACTCAATCCGCCGACGCCGGTCCCGATCACCAGGAAATCATACACTTTTTCCATGGGGCCTTTGAACTTCCGAACAAAGGTAGAAAAACATCAAACAAATGGCTTAAATCAGTTATTTTTGAGAATGATGATGAAACTGCTGACAGTGGTGGGTGCGCGCCCCCAGTTTATCAAGGCCGCGGCACTCAGCAGAGCGATCAGGGAACAATACAGCCAGCGGGTCCGTGAGGTGATCCTGCATACGGGACAGCACTACGATCCCTCCATGTCGGAGATCTTTTTCAGGGAGATGCAGATCCCGCCACCGGCCCACCAGCTCCACATCGGTTCGGAAAGTCATGCGGTCCAGACCGGGAAGATAATGATGGGCATCGAAAAAGTGATCGCGCAGGAGCGACCCCACGGAGTGGTGCTTTACGGAGACACCAATTCCACCCTGGCAGGTGCCATGGCAGCCTCCAAGCTGCACGTCCCGGTGATCCACATCGAAGCGGGGCTCCGGTCCTTCAACAAGAAAATGCCGGAGGAGGTGAACCGGATCATGTGTGACCATGTGAGCTCCCTTCTCTTCTCACCCACCACCACGGGTGTGGAAAACCTTCTTAAGGAAGGGATATCACACAGCTCCGATCCTCCCTACACTTCCGGGCATCCGGGCGTGTTTCACTGCGGCGATCTCATGTACGACAACACCCTCTATTTTAAAGAGATCGCCGACCGGAAATCGAAGATCACCGAAGAGCTGGGGCTGAACGGTAAACCTTTCATCCTGGCCACCATACACCGGCCCTCCAACACCGACAAGCCCGAAAACCTCCTGAGCATTCTGAAAGGACTTTCGATGGCGGGCGCCGAAAGAAATATCCAGGTCATCGTTCCCCTGCACCCCCGAACCATGGGCATCCTGGAGAAATTACGTTCCCTGGGGACGGAAGGTCTGAAGGAAATGGAGCGGCATGTGCGGTTCATCCCCGCGGTATCGTTCCTCGATATGATCCGTCTGGAATCGGGCGCCAGGGTGATCGTCACCGATTCGGGAGGCGTTCAGAAAGAAGCCTGGTTCATGCAGAAACCCGTGGTGGTGCTTCGCGAAGAGACCGAATGGGTAGAGATCATCACCTCGGGCAACGGAGTGCTTACGGGCCCCTCCACCGAAAGAATCATTAAAACCACGCTGGATTTCCTCGACCATCCTCCCGCTGAATTCCCCCCCGTTTTCGGCGACGGTCAGGCATCAGGGGAGATCCTCAGGATCATGACCTCCTTCCCCTGGAAATACTGAGAGCCATGCTTTCATATTCGGAGGTTTGATGTACTTTTGTGGTCTTACAATGGTATATCTCTGAAAAATCAACCTCTTATGGCCCAGGAAGAACTGTTCAAAAAACTGGTGGCTCACTGTAAAGAGTACGGGTTTATCTTTCCCTCCAGCGAGATCTACGACGGTCTGGCTGCCGTATACGACTACGGCCAGTTCGGTGTGGAACTGAAAAACAACATCAAGAAATACTGGTGGGACTCCCAGGTACTGCTGCATGAAAACGTGGTGGGACTCGATTCGGCTATCTTCATGCATCCGACCACCTGGAAGGCATCCGGACACGTGGACGCATTCAACGATCCCCTGCTGGACAATAAGGACTCGAAGAAAAGGTACCGTGCCGATGTCCTGATCGAGGAACAGATGGAAAAGTACGAGGCGAAGATCGACAAGGAGGTGCAGAAAGGACGGAAAAGGTTCGGGGAGGACTTCGATGAAAAGCAGTTCCGTTCCACCCATCCGCGGGTGGTCGCCAACCGGGATAAACTCGATGCCCTTCACGCAAGGTTCGTCAGGGCCATGAACGATATGGACCTGGCGGAACTCCGTCAGATCATCCTCGATGAAGAGATCGCATGTCCTGTTTCCGGGTCCCGGAACTGGACCAATGTCAGGCAGTTCAACCTGATGTTTTCCACCGAGATGGGCTCCACGGCCGAAAGCGCCAGCAAGATCTACCTGAGGCCCGAGACCGCCCAGGGGATTTTCGTCAATTTCCTGAATGTGCAGAAATCGGGAAGAATGAAGATCCCCTTCGGGATCGCCCAGATCGGGAAGGCCTTCAGAAATGAGATCGTGGCCCGGCAGTTCATTTTCAGGATGAGGGAATTCGAGCAGATGGAGATGCAGTTCTTCGTTCAGCCCGGAAGTGAGATGGAGTGGTTCGAATACTGGAAGCAGCTGCGCATGAAATGGCACAAAGCGCTGGGGTTCGACCCGGACAAGTACCGTTTCCACGATCATGAGAAGCTGGCCCATTATGCCAATGCGGCCACCGATATCGAATACCAGTTCCCGTTCGGTTTCAAGGAGGTGGAGGGGATCCATTCCCGGACCGACTACGACCTGGGTCGCCATCAGGAGTATTCGGGCCGGAAAATGCAATACTTCGACCCGGAAACCAACAAGAGTTATGTGCCTTACGTGGTGGAGACCTCCATCGGGCTCGACCGGATGTTCCTGCACGTGATCTCCGCAGCCTACACCGAGGAGTCCCTTACCAAAGAAGACGGATCGTCCGATTCCCGCGTGGTGTTGAAGCTGCCCCCCGTGCTGGCTCCGGTTAAGCTTGCCGTATTTCCTTTGACCAAAAAGGATAGATTGCCCGAGCGGGCACTGGCCATTGTGAACGAGCTGAAATTCGATTTCAACTGTCAGTATGAAGAGAAAGATTCCATCGGAAAAAGGTACCGGCGGCAGGATGCCATCGGGACCCCCTACTGCATTACCGTCGATCACCAGACCCTGAAAGACGACACCGTTACGATCCGGTACCGCGATTCCATGGAACAGGATCGGGTGAAGATCGGGGAACTGAAACAAAACATCAAGGAGAAAGTCGATCTGGCGAATCTGTTAAAACAGCTATAACTCCCGGGATGAAAAAGGTCCTGGTCATCACATACTACTGGCCGCCCAGCGGGGGAGCAGGGGTTCAGCGATGGCTGAAGTTCACCAAATACCTTCCGGAAAACGGATGGGGACCGGTGGTATACACTCCCGAAAATCCCGAGGCCCCGGTGGATGATCCCACCTTAATGAAAGATATTCCCGCCCAAACAAAGGTGGTCAGGCGGCCCATCTGGGAGCCCTACCAGCTTTATAAGCTTTTTATGGGGCTGAAGGGAGAAAACCGGATCAACGCCGGCTTCCTCACAGAAGAGGAGAAATCGAAGAACAAAGAGGGCCTCTCCGTATGGATCCGGGGAAATCTTTTCATTCCCGATGCCCGCCGCTTCTGGATCGGACCATCGGTCCGCTTCTTGAAAAAATATCTGCGCCGACACCCCGTGGATGCCCTGATCAGCACAGGCCCTCCCCATTCCATGCATCTGATAGCACGCAAACTGGCCAGGAGCACCGGTCTGCCCTGGATCGCCGATTTCCGTGATCCATGGACCGAGATCGATTTCTATCATCAGTTGAGGCTCAGCCGCTTTGCCGACAGTAGACACCGGATCCTGGAGAAAAAAGTACTCCGGGAAGCGAGCCGTGTCATTGTGATCGGCAAGACCATGGCAGAAAGATTCGAGGAAATTGGAGGAATATCACCCCTGGTGATCCCCAATGGTTACGATGATGCTGATTTTCATCGAAAAAGCTCTGGTCCGGTATCCTCCGGAAAAGAAAACAGACCGTCTTTTCCCATCGTTCATATAGGGGCCATGAACCGGGACAGGAACCACCCTGTATTCTGGCAGGCCCTGGCCGGGCTTCTTTCCAGAGAGTCGGAAAATCGTCCTGAGATCAGGATCATCCTGATCGGTAAGGTCGACATCGCTGTCAGGCAAACTATCCGTGAATCTGGTCTGGATGACAGGGTGGAGATCATCAGCAGCCTTCCTCACGATCAGATCATCCCTTATCTGAAATCGGCTTCCGTCCTCTACCTTCCCATCAATCGAACGCCCAATGCCAGAATGATCCAGACCGGGAAGTTATTCGAATACCTGGCTGCCGGAAGGCCCATTCTGGGAATCGGACCGGCGGACGGAGACGCTGCCGAAATCATCAGGGATTGCCGGGCAGGGATCATGATTGACTTTGACGACCGTGCCACCGTGGAAAGAACGCTGGAGGAGTGGCTCAGGCAGCAACAGAAAGGTAACCTGGACATCCGGGTCTCGGGAGCGGAAAAATACACCCGGCGCCATCTGACTTCTCTACTGGCGAAGGCCCTGGAAGAGGCATATGTAGAATCAAGTGCTCACAGGCTATGAATTGGCCCGGATCAGGTTCCAGTCCCTTCGCCCTGACAGAAAAGGGTAAAAAAAGCGTCAGCCTTTTTTCCTCCATGGTGCTGAGCCTATTTGTCGGCATTGTCATATCCATTATCAACACCCGCTACCTGGGGAAAGAGCAGTATGGGGACTTTAAATTTCTGATCAACCTTTTCTCTCTGGCTGTTACCTTCCTTACGTTCGGATTTTTTTACACGGGAGGTCTGCTTCTGGCCAGAACGGACAAGCACGGTGAAAAAAGAACGCTGACCGGGGCTGTTCTGAAACTTGCCGCCTTCAGCAGTTTGTTGCTAATTCTGATCAGTTTCATCTTTTCATTTCTGGAGCACAGGATCTTCGGAAATTCCCTGGGCCCCTTGATCAGGTACAGCCTGCCACTGCTGTTCATTTTCCCCTTTCAGCTGGCCTTTGAACAGATCCTTCAGGGTAGCAACCGGATCTACAGCCTTTCTCTTCTCCGGGTCGGTCCCAAACTTGTCTATATCATACTGGCGGTGGGACTTCAGTACCTCTCCCGGTTCAACCTCACTACCGCCCTGCTGGCACACCTGGGGGCCATTGCGGTCGTTATCGGGTTCCTGATCTTCATCATCAAACCCGGATTCAGGAGAGATTCCGGATTTCTCAGCAAAATCCGGAAGGAAAATCCCTCCTACGGATTCCCCATATACCTGGGAGCCATTACCGGAGTTGCCAGCACCTACCTGGCCGGTATTACCATCTCCTACTACATCGACAATGAAAACGTAGGTTTCTATTCCCTGGCCATCACTGCTGCCATGCCACTGACCATGTTGCCTGCATCATTCGGGATCACCTTCTTCAAGGTTTTTGTCAACTATGCCCGCATTCCCCTGAAAATGGTCCTGGTCACCGCCGTACTCGGCTTCAGTGCACTGGCCGGATTTCTGATCTTTATCGATGAGATTGTGATCCTCCTCTATACTGATGAGTTCAGGCCTGTGATCAAGCTTTCCTATTTCATTGCCATCGGCGCCCTTTTTCACGGATTCGGGGATATTCTCAACCGCTTCATCAGCGCCAAGGGACTGGGGAAGAAAATCAGAAACTCGAACTTTGTCCTGGGTGCCGTCAACACCGCAGGTTACATCCTCCTCCCCCGGTTTTTCGGTGTGGAAGGGGCTGCCTATACCCGGTTGATTGCCGGTCTGGTCTATTTTTCTTTACTGCTTATTTTCTATCTTCAATACCAGAGAAGCCGTGCCAGCTCAGAACAAGTATCATAAAGAGCACGGGAGAGCCAACTGTCCCTTGTGTGGCTCCGGTAACACTTGCAGGCTCTATCAGATAAGCCCTCAGGAGGCCGGCGCTATGCTGATCCCCGGCAAGCCTGAACACAGCGGGGCCGTCTCGGTGGAAATCGCCCGTTTATGGGATCAGGAAGAGGGGAGTTTTCACCGATGCCGGAATTGTGCATTCGGATTTGCCCGGCCGTTCATTGCTGCAGACACAAAGGTCTACTCCCGGCTCTATTACAAAGACTTTTCCTACCCCGGGGATAAATGGGAATACAGACGGGCCCTGGAGATCATCGGGGAGAATCTGTCCGGAAAAGAAGCAAGCCTCCTGGAGATCGGTGCCGGTAACGGCAGCTTCCTGGAGCAGGCGTCGCGGTGCTTCCCTGAACTGAAAAGCATATTTTCCACCGAATACTCCATGGCCGCGGTGGAAGAGATCCGGCAGAAAGGTTTCCGCTGCCTCCAAAGCAGTGTTCCGGAAATGACCGAAATGGAGCTGCCACCCTTCCGTGTGATCTGTATGTTCCAGGTCCTGGAACACCAGGATGATCTGGACCGGGTGTTTAGAAGCCTTCACATGCTGGGGCCGTCAGGAACGGACCTGATCATTTCTGTTCCCAACGGCAGGCTCAGATCGTTCTACGACCGCCTGGGAGTACATCTGGATGTGCCCCCCATCCATGTCGGCAGGTACACGCCCCGGACATTCCGTTACCTGTCGGAGAGGTATGGCTGGGAACTGAAAGAAACCTCCTTCGAGCCCCAAAGTTATCTGTTCAAGGTCAAAAAATTCATATTCACCCGCTACCATGCCCTGAACCTGACCCGCAGAACGGAATCTTCCGGAAACCGGGTCGTCAAATACGGGCTGCGGTATACAATGATGCTGTACCTTTCGATCAGGTATCTCCCTGTAGTTTTCTATCTGCTCCGGCCGGACAGCGGCACCTCTCTGCTGGCACACTTGAAAAAGAAAACGGAAGAACCATGAAGGTGTTGATTCTGACCAATTATCCCTTCCCCCACGGTATGGCGCAGACCAACCGGTTGATCGCCATGGCCAGGGGGCTTCATTCAGCGGGAGCAGAGGTTAAAGTCATTATTTCCAAGGCAACCGAATCCGGTGAGGTCAGGAACAGTGATCCTGCAGGATCCCATATGGATATCCCATACTTTTACAGTACCGGGACCACCCTCCGGCCGGCCGCTGTCTGGAGGAGGATCGGGCTCTATTATGCGGGACTCCTGAACATGTTCCGGACAATACGCAGGGAGCACCGGAATCAGAAAGTGGATGTTCTTTTCCTCGGGGTATACAGCAACGGCATCAGTCTGGCGGTATACCTGTTCTCGCGCCTGCTCGGGATCAAACTGATCCAGGAGAGAAGTGAATACCCTTTTCTGTCGTATTCAGGGATCACAGGCAAAATCAGGCTGGGTATCTATCTCCACATCGTATGTCGTCTGTTCGACGGGTTTATAGTCATCTCCAAAGCATTGAAAACCTATTTCCGGCCCTATCTGAGGAAAGATGCGCCGATGATGGTCCTTCCTATCCTGGTGGAGTCCGAACGATTCAGAAAAGGGGCCCCGGCGGAGTCGCCGGTCATCAGCTACTGCGGTTCGATGCAGGGAAATAAAGACGGAGTCCCCTTACTTATCGAAGCCTTTTCCCGCCTGGCGGGGAGATTTCCAGATGCCAGGCTTCGGTTGATCGGATCCACAGGCTTCGAGGGTTTCGAAAAACTCGAAAAGAGGATCGATGAACTCGGAATTACGGACAAAGTGGAGTTCACCGGGGTAGTCGGCCGGGATGAAATGCCCGGTATATTCCAACGAAGCAGGATACTGGCCCTGGCAAGACCGGAGAGCAAACAAGCCGAGGGGGGCTTTCCGACCAAACTGGGGGAATACCTGGCGGCAGAGCGACTTGTGGTGATAACCGCCGTTGGCGATATACCGGACTATCTGACCGACGGGGAGAATGCGCTGCTGGCCGAGCCGGGAAGTGTGGAATCATTTGCCGGAAAACTGGAGGAAGGCTGGTCAGACCCTGCTCGTGCCAGAAGCATGGCCGCCGAAGGACGAAAACTGGCTGAAAGCACCTTCGATTACAGGGTGCAGGGCCTGAGAATTTACCATTGGGTTAAATCACTGAACGGGTAATGCGGATCGCTTTTCTGGGAGATATCAGTTTCAATGATGAATACACCCGGTTGTATGCCCGGGGCGAGAATCCCTTTGCCGGTATCAGTGAAAGGCTGGCGGCCTGTGACCTGGTGATCGGGAACCTGGAATGCCTCTTGGAGGGAAAAGATGGAGTGAACGAAAGAAAAAAGCCGCGTTTAAGCACCACCACCGAGACCCTTCAATACCTGGAAACTCTTCACATCTCGGCGGTCACCCTGGCCCACAACCATGTGTATGACAACCTGAAGGATGGATTCGTGCAGACCACCAGGTTCCTGGAAGAGCGAAAGATCGAATACCTGGGAGCAGGCCTGACACCGGAAAAAGCAGCCGCTCCCCTGATCATTCACCGAAACGGACTCCGGATCTGCTTCCTATCCTATGTCCATCCGGATACCCATCCCAGTCTGCCCGAAGACTCGCCCGTACACCTGAACTTTTACCAAAGCGCTCAGATCTCCGGTACTGTCCGGACCTTCAAGGATCGTGGTTATTTCGTTGTCCTGCTTCTGCACTGGGGAGGAAGATTTGAAGGCGGGAACTATCCGGACCGCTACCAGCCGGCAGATGCCCGGGAATTCATCGATGCAGGCGCAGACCTGATCGTGGGCCATCACAGCCATACCCTCCAGGCACTGCGGTTCTACTGCGGAAAACAGATCTTTTACAGTTTGGGTAATTTCTGTTTTGCCGATATTCACAACGACCGGCACATCCGCCCCATGAGCCGGAAGGCTTTTCGTGAATCGGTCATACCCATCCTTCAAATCGGAGAAAATCACAACTATTCAATCGATCTGCTGCCCATAGAAAACCATCACCTGGAGATTGTGGAACAGACCCGGGTGCTGCGGACACTGTCGCGAAGAAGCCGGGTCCAGGGCCTTTTTGAGCGAATACCAGCCTGCTGGCACCTTTACCGGCTCTATTTCCGGTGGTGGGTGCCGGTGTGGGAACAGCTGATCCGCAAAGATCCTGATCAATCGCTGATGCAGCGTTTGTTGAAATTGAACAGACAAAAGCTTAGAATGCTTTTCAGATCCAAATGAGAATCCGATCCTTCATCGCCAAGAAGATCAGCTATCCGCTGCAGGACCTGGTCAACGGGACTTCCATCCTGAAAACACTGGAGGAACTGATGCAGACTCAATACCGGTCCATTGAAGAACAGGAGTCATACCAGTTTGAGAAATTCCTGCGGCTCCTGCATCATGCCACCACGCAGGTTCCCTATTATGAACAACTGTTCCGGGAGCATAAACTGGCCCCTTCGGATATCCGGGAACCTTCTGATATAGCGTTGATCCCCATTTTGACCAAGGAAACCGCCCGGCTGAACAATCACTTAATGGTCGCCAGAGATGCCAAACAAAGAAGAGCCATCAGGGGAGTGACCGGCGGAACGACCGGTCCCCCGCTGAAACTCCTCCGGGACATCCCCGACCGGAGCTATACCTGGGCATCCTTTTATCGCTGGTACCGATGGATGGGGCTGGACTACGGGGATCCCTACGTTCAGATCTGGGGAGCGCCGGCAGTATTGGGAGAACCCCTGGCAACGAGAATCCACAACAACCTGAAAGATTTCTATTATAACCGCTTGAAAATTAATTCATTTCAGCTGAACGATTCGACCATTCCCGGGGTTTTGAACCAGATAGAGGAATTCAGGCCCTTCTTTATCCGGGGGTACCTTTCCGCCTTTATCCTGCTGGCGCATTATATGCTGCGAAATCAGGTCCGCCTCAACCACACTCCCCTTGCACTCTCCAGCACCACTGAAACTCTTTTTCCCGCCTACAAAAAACTGATCGAAGAGGCTTTTCAGGCCCCCCTTTATGACCAGTATGGATGCGGTGAATGCAACTCCATTGCCTTTGACGGGGGGGATCCCCGGGGCATGTACCTGGCCACCGAACATGCATTCGTGGAGATCCTGGATCGGAAGGACCGCCCGCTGAAACTGGACCAGGGACGGCTGGTGGTCACCAACCTGGATAATTATGTGATGCCCTTTATCCGTTATGAAAACGGAGATGCGGGGCGATTCGGGGAGTATGGAAATCCGGAGGGGATCACCCTCCCGGTGCTGAAGGAGGTTCTGGGACGCACTGCCGACACCATTGAGCTGAAAGACGGCAGCCGGGTGCACGGGGTCTTTTTCACCGACATCCTGGCGGAGACCTTTAAGGAAAACCCCTCCTCCATCCACCGGTTCCAGGTATACCAGGAGACGCCGGGGATGATTGAATTCCGTATTGAAAGCAAAGAACCGCCCGGCAGGAACTATGAGGAGGCCCTCATGGAAGGCCTGAGCCGGTTTTTTCACCGGGTGGAAATTGTCACCATGCCCGAGCTTCCCAAAGACAAGAACGGAAAGTTCCGCTATATCCTAAAGGGGGAGAACGGATGAGAATCGCTCATTTCAAAACGAAGAATTCAAGCTTTGTTATCAGGGACCAGGTGATCCTGGAGCGACACCACACTGTTCACAATTACCTGATCCGCACCGATACGCCTCTGGTGTATGGACGGGCACTGATCAAGCTGCTGTTCTTCCTGCTGACATCGGGCCGGAAATACGATGTCTATTACATCAGGTTCGCCGACTGGCATACAGCCTTGCTCTGCCTGTTCGGTCGGTTATACCGGAAAAAGCTCTACGTAGTGATCGGCGGGTTCGATGTGGCTTCCATTCCAGAGCTGAATTACGGCGGACACACCCGGTGGATCAGAAGCCGCCTCATAAAATATACCCTGAACCACGCCACCTGCCTTCTGCCCAATTCCGAAAGCATGGTCTATTATGAAAACACCTTTATACCGGGAGGCAAGGTCATGGGTGGTATCCGGCATTTCGTCCCGCAGCCGAAAGCAAAGATCGAAGTGGTGTACAACGGTTTTGAGCCGGATACATATAAAAAGTTGCCGGGAACGGAAAAAAGACCGCTGGCCATGACCGTGGCCATTATCGACCAGGAGAGAACCTTTTATATCAAAGGGATAGACCGATTTATTGAAACTGCACACCGGCTTCCTTCTTATGATTTCCTCATCGTCGGCATCCCGAAAAGTTTTCTTGAAAAACGAGGTGAACCATTGCCCGAAAACCTGAATACAATGGAGTATGCAGATCCCGGAGAGCTCATCCGGCTCTATTCGGAAGCGTCCGTATACTGCACTTTCAGTATCGTCGAAGGCATGCCCAATGCACTCTGCGAGGCCATGCTCTGCGAATGCATTCCGGTGGGCACCCGGGTCACTTCGATCCCTGAGATCATCGGGGACACCGGTTTTATCATCGATGAGCCCGTGATCGAGCACTATGTCCGGAACGTGCAGAACGCTTTTCAGGCAGATCCGCAGCTGGGAAAGGCGGCCAGGCAACGGATCATCCACCGCTACAGCCTGAAGAAGAGAGAAGAAAAGCTGCTATCTGTACTATCTTTTTCCTATCTTGGGCGGTAATTTTCTTCAACCAGTCATACCGGACAATGAAAGATAAATCACTCATAAACAAATTACTTCCACATGGAGTTGCCCTTATCTTGTTCCTGATCCTTCCCTTATCCTATTTCCCGGAGATACTGGACGGAAAACAGATCGCAGGGCATGACAATGCCAACTTCATGGGCATGGCCCGGGAACTGATCGATTACCGGGAAGAGACCGGCGAAGAGGCACTCTGGAGCAACAACATGTTCGGCGGAATGCCCGCCTATCTGACCTCTACTGTTTATGAAGGAAATAAGCTGAATTACCTGAACCGGATCCTGCAGCTGGGTCCCCGTCCGGTGAGTTTCGTGTTCCTTTACCTGATCGGTTTTTACATATTGTTAATTTCACTGAGGGTCAATCCCTGGCTGGCCATAGCCGGATCGATTGCATTCGCCTTCAGTTCATACAATTTCGTGATCCTTGCCGCGGGGCATAACTCCAAGGCCATTGCCATTGGCTACATGGCCCCTGTTTTTGGCGGCCTGATACTCTCATTCAGAGGTAAACTTCTGCTCGGAGCATCGGTAACAGCGGTTGCCCTTGCTTTGCAAATCCTCGCGGGGCATCCGCAGATCACCTACTATACCCTCATGATGGTATTGATCTTCGGGGTTGTTCAATTGATCTACTCCGTCAGGGAGAAATACCTGACGAAACTGGTAATCACCGTGGGCATCCTCATCGTGGCAGTGGTATTCAGTGTGGGCAGCAATGCAGCCAGGCTGTGGACCACTGCAGAGTACGGTCAGTACTCCATGCGGAATCCCACCGAATTAACGATGGACGAAGAGGATCAGACCACGGGACTGACCAAGAGCTACGCCACCCGGTGGAGTTATGGTATTGATGAAACCCTGACCCTCCTTATACCTGGTTTTAAGGGAGGAAGCAGCAGCGCTTCCCTTTCGGAAAACTCGGCCACCTATGAGTTGTTTGCACGCAGCAACCCCGCCCAGGCCAGGGAAGTGATCCAGAGATTGCCGCTCTACTGGGGGGAGCAGGCTTCCACCATGGGAAATGTTTATGTGGGTGTTATTGTGGTCTTTCTGTTCATCATGGGGATGTTCCTGGTGGATCCCCGCATCAAATGGTGGCTGTTTGCTGCATCGGTGCTGGGAATCCTGCTCGCCTGGGGGAAAAACTTCATGTGGCTGACCGATCTCTTCATGGAATACGTGCCGGGATACAACAAATTCAGGACCGTCAGCATGACACTGGTCATCCCCGGTATTGCCATGCCTCTTCTGGGGATCCTGGCCATCCACCGGATCTTTTTCGGAAATGTGGAGAAAAAAAAGGTGCAATACGCACTGAAATGGGCGGCCGGGATCACCGGCGGGCTCTCCCTGCTGTTTGTCCTGCTTCCCGATCTTGCAGGTAACTTTGTTGCCGCATCGGACAGTAACTACCAGCAGGCCCTGGCCGATGCCCTTCAGGAGGACCGAAGGCGACTGCTGAGGGTGGATGCATTCCGGTCGCTGATCTTCACAGGCCTCATCACCGGACTGATCCTGTTGTACCAGATGGGAAAGATCAGGGTCAATCTGGCCATCGTACTCCTGGCGGTGCTCTTCCTGGCCGACCTCTGGCCGGTCAATAAACGGTATTTGAACAGCTCCCATTTCGAGAGCAAGCGACGGGCCGACGAACCCTTCAACCCAACACCCGCCGACCAGTTTATCATGAATTCGGCGGGACCCAACGAACGGGTGCTGAATCTGACCGTATCGATGTTCCAGGACGCCTCCACCCCCTATTTCCACCAGTCGATCGGCGGATATCACGGAGCCAAGATGAGACGGTACCAGGACCTGATCGAAACCCGGATCATGGATAATGTCAATACCCTGTTTGCCGCGTTGCAGACCCAGAATTTCCGGAAAGTGGACAGCACCCTGGCGCACACCAACGCTTTGAATATGCTGAATACCAGGTATATCATTATCAATCCCGAAACTCAGCCCATCATGAACCGGCATGCCATGGGCAACGCCTGGTTCGTTCAGCGGGTGAATGTGGTGGAGGATGCCGACCGGGAAATAGCCGCCCTCGGTTCATTAGACCTGGAGAGAGAGGCTACCCTGGATCAGAGATTTTCCGATCAGATCCCCGCCACCTCCTTCAGTGAGGATCCTTCGGCATCCATCGAGCTGATCGAATATCAGCCCAACCGCATGGAATACAGGAGCCAGTCCGCCACCGAACAACTGGCTGTTTTCTCGGAGATCTACTATGAAAAGGGGTGGGAGGCCACCATCGACGGAGAGCCTGCGGATCATTACCGGATGAATTATACGCTGAGGGGATTGGTCGTTCCGGAAGGGGAACATGAGATCGTTTTCGAGTTTCATCCCCGGGCTTACTACACCGGTTCAGTTATCTCGACGGTCAGTTCCGTTTTGTTGCTTCTGCTGCTGGCCGGAGCGATCTACCTGAACTACAGGAACGGGAGGTTTGAATCGAAACCGCTGATTGAGGTCTAATAGCGGTTCAGCCATTTGTAGCGCCGGGCACTGCTGCCCAGCTTGACCGAGAGGTTGATCTCGTGAGAACCGTAATTGAAATGGCCGATCTCTGACAGCGCCCAGTCGAAGGAGTATCCGAAATAGAGCCCCTCGATCCGGAGTCCCACCATGGCGATCAGGCTGTTGTTGGTTCGGTAGGAGAAACCGCCCCAGTAGAGATCGGAATAGAACAGCTTCAGGGTAAAATCGCCCTGGGGATTCCAGTTCTCGGTGGTCTTCAGCAGGGTGCTGGGCTCCAGACTAAATTCGTCCGAAACGGGGAACTGGTATCCGCCCATGATCCAGTAATGCCGGAAAGTCTTGAAATTGGGAACCTCATTACCGCCGATCAGCACCGAGGTCTGAAGAAGATTACTGACCGAAAATCCCACAAAATAGTCCAATCCCCTGAACTGCACCCCGAAATCGGCATCGGGACTGTAGGCCACACTTTTGAAATCCCCGTCGAGCACCGGATCGCCAGGAGTTCCGAAATTCAGTGATTCACTGTATATCCTGTACTGAAAAGCCTTCGCTGCCAGTCCGAAGGAGAGCTGCTGATTATTGAGGATAATATGGTAAGCATAGGTAAAGGAGATACCCGTCCGGGCCACATTGGCATTCACGTCGTTGATCACGTAAGCTCCCAGCCCCACCCTTCCTTTGGTGCTGGGTATCAACATATTCTTTCTCCTGACGGGGTGGTTGACGATCTTATAGGATCGCTTCAGCAAACGGGTCTGCCACGAGGCCGAATAGGTCTGCGGCGCCTCCCTGAAACCGAGCCATTGCTGCCTGGCAGTGGTGGAAAATGAGGTGTACCCGTCATGGCCTGCCATGGCAGGATTGATCATGAAACCGTTTAAAATATACTGAGAGTATATGGGAAGCTGCTGGGCCCGCAAACTGCCGCTTCCGCAAAATGCGATCAGGATAATGATATATGTCAGATTTCTTCTCACCGCACTCTCTCTTACGCTTTTACCTGACGATAGTTACATTTCCGGTCACCGGTGGCTCATCGTTATTCAGATCGATCACATAATGATACGAATCGATGGGCAATTCCCTGCCGTCGAAATATCCATCCCATGGATCATTGGCCGCATTCCCCGAATAATGGACCCTGGTTCCCCACCGGTCGAAGATCCTGATCTCCGCCTGCGGATAAAGTTCCAGTCCCTCGATAATCCAGAGATCATTGAATCCGTCCCCGTTGGGTGAGAACGCATTGGGTATCACCAGGCACGAGGAGTAGGTGTAATCCACAAATGCCGTATCGACGGTGACACAGTTATTGGCGTCGGTCACCGTGGCCACGTACTCACCCCAGGAAATTTCCCCGAAAAAGTCCTCATTGTTGGGCAGTCCCTGATCCCAGCTGATCGAATAGGGATAGATGCCGCCATCCACGTATAGCCTGAGCTCACCATCCGGTTTATCCTTGCAGAAGGCACTCTGAGTCTCGAAACTCAACTCCAGAGAGTCGGGATGGACCAGCTCGGCGACGGTATCTCTGGGACAATCATTGAGATCCTCCACCCGGATGACATAGCTGCCCTGCGGGAGATTGGTAATATTGGGCTGCCGGAGCATTTCATTGACCCAAACCTGGTAATCATCGATGGTATTGACCGTACCCCCGGAGATCAGTAACTGGATCTGGCCCGTCGAATCCCTGTAGCAGAGTGGATCCTGGATCTGCATCCCGAATTCCACAGGTTCGGGTTCGGTAATCTCCACACCGGCACTGTCGACACAGCCATAGAAATCGGTGACGATTACTTTGTAGAAACCGGCCGGGATACCCTCCAGGTTCTGCTCCGTCTCTCCATTGTTCCAGTTATAAGACCAGGGAGGTGTTCCCCCTTGCGGCTGCAGTGAAATAGAGCCATCCGAAGCGTCGGCACAGGAGACAGGCACTCCATTATAATCACTGGTCACAAACAACTCCACGCTGAACCTGTCAGCCTCAAACACTTCCACGCTATCGATGACCTGGCACATGTTTTCGTCGGTAATCACCACAGTGTAGACCCCGGCGAACAGATCTTCCGGGTCCTCTTCGGTTCTTCCGTTACTCCACAGATACGAAAATTCACCCACTCCTCCGTCTGCATCGAGCTCAATCCGTCCGGTATTGGTATCGGCACAATATGCACTGTCGGAGTAGAGTGAATCGATCACCATCGGATCGGGATCGAAGAGCCGGTAGCTGGTGTCGAACTCACATCCATTAATATCGGTCACCTGAACGGTGTAGGTTCCTTCGGGCAGTCCGGTCTGATCTTTGGCCGTATCGTTCTCCACATATCCGCCGGAGGTATCCCAGAGGTAGCTGTTCAGGGTGGAATCGGCCCCGCCAAAGGGAGTCAGGTAGATCGCACCGGTGGAATCTCCGGCGCAGGCAATCTCATATAGCCCGGTATATGGCCGCGGGATCTCTTCGGTGACCGAAAGTGGATTGGGCTGCCTCAGGGTGAAGGCCGTATCCAGGATGCAACCGATGCTGTCGGTGATCCGCAGCGAATAATCTCCTGCAGCCAGATCATACTGATCCTGAAGGGTGGAATCGCTCAGCATCATCTCCCCTGCACTCCATGCATACTGATGAGAAAAAATACCGCCCGAGGATGATACCTCGATAAACCCGTCACTGTCACCGAAACAGGTGATGTTCCAACCGTTCAGCAACCGGATCGAATCGACCATTAGCTGAAGTTCACCGGGTTCTATCAAAGTAAACTCTGCGGTTTCCTGACATCCGAAATCATCCGTAACAGTAACCTGGTAGGTCCCGGGACCGAGATCGGAATCCAGCTGAACGCTGTCGGCGATATTCAAATCCGGATCAGGTCCCGACCAGAGGAACGAACTTGGCCGGTAGTAGGTATGACCTCCCTCCACAGAAATGTCAATGTTTCCGTCATCACTGCCAAAACAGCTGATATCGACTGTATCGTATACTGCACGCGGATTCTCCCAGGTAATCCCGATGGGATCCGGTTCCGACAGGGTGACACTTTCGTAGGGAAGTCGATTGGTGCATTCCACTGCATCGATGGCAATCAAGTCATAAATACCCGCTGGAAGATCTTCTATCTCCATTGTATAGCGCCCATCCACAAACGGCACCGAACCCATATCCAGGGTGTCCCCGGTTTGCCAATTATACATGCGCAGGGTGTAACCCGGGAAACCACCGCTGATGTTGATGACATCGATCACTCCGGAACTGTCCCCGTTACACTGGATCTCAAAATCTCCATACTCCCCGGGCTTCGCATTAATATTAATTTCTGCAGCCGACTCAACTTCATATACATCAATAAACTCACAGAAGTTGGTATCATTAAGGGTGAGCCTCCATGGCCCGGCCACCGCATCGGGAATATCCTCGGTGTCCCTAACCTTGCCATAGGGGCCGTTCCATAAATAACGATAGCCTTTTGTGCCACCGGATGGAGTGATATCGATCGATCCGTTATCCTTGCCGGGTGACCAGCATTCAGCATCTGTAATCAGTGTATCCACAACGATCTCGGGCGGTTCCTCGATCAGAATAGTATCGGATTCATAGAGACAATTGATTGTATCCGTCACTCTGAACCAATATTGCCCCACATCGAGCTCCAACTGGGCCGAATCGCCGGTTTCCAGATTGTCTCCTCCAATGGTTCCCCAATCGAACTCATAGGAGTTCAGATAATACCCTCCCCGCACATTGGAATGAACCGGTTCCGAAAGCAGCCCATTGCATCGAATCTCCCAACCTCCGATGACTGTATCAGCTAACAGATTTCCTCGCAGCTCAGGGGCCACTTCCACCAGTATGGAATCCAGCGGGGTTCCTTCGCAGCTACCCGTACCCGAAGACCTGGCATTCCGGATCACCGGTGTAAAGTAATAGGTCACATTTTCAATGGAATCGCCGTTGTTGATCACCGCACTCTGGTCGAGCGATTCGATAATATAATCTCCCGGAGGCTGCACATTGTCCACATTGCCGGGATCGTACCAGTCTGTGTAGAGATTGTACCTCAGATCTCCTGTGGTTCCCTTGGTTGTGGAGGACATGGGGATCACATACCCCTGATCGTAACAAACCGCCCAGGGCACCACATCGGGTATAATCAATGTCGGATCCGGGTTGACCCTGATGGTAATGGTGGTGTCTTTTCCCGGACAACCCTTGGTAGAAATGAACGGACTGAAATTGTAAATAACTGTCCCGACAGAATCCCCGGGATTAATCAGATCGCCCTGATCCAACGGATCTGCCACTGCCAGACTGTCGGGGGGAACAATCACCCCGCCCATTCCGTCGTTGTTGATCACTCCGAGATCATAATAAAGCGGATGAGTGGCGGTCACAAGGGAGTTGGTAATAAGATCAAACCCTCCCACATAGCAGAGGGTATCCTCCGCCAGCAGATATTCCACCTTCGGTGTAGGGTTCAGATAGATGGTAATGGTGGTGTCGGTACCATTGTCACAGTATTCCCCCTCCTTGCCGGGTCGGGTATCCTTAAGCCTTGCCACCAGCCGGTAACTGACCAGCTGAACTTGGTTGGAGCTGTTCTCCAGATAATCGCTGATATCCGCTCCAGCACCGTATTCTATGGTATCCGATATTATTCCTGAAACGGATCCGTCATCATATTCCAGATAGAGGCGGTAGACCTTCTCTGCATTCTTCACAAAATCCAGTTCATCAGTCACCTCTATATTAATCAAGGCGCTGTCGCAAACAATCGTGTCCTCAATAAAGGCAGAAAGGACCGGTGTGGGATTGACCCAAATCTCGATTTCGATGGGCGGCTCCGCTTTACAGTTGATATTGCCGCCAGGTCTGTTATCAAGGATCAGCGGTTTGAACAGGTACAACACCCGAACCGCTTCATTGTCTTTATTAATCATGGAATCCTGAACGAATTCGCCCACATCCAGAGTATCTTTCTCGTTGGAGCCGCGGGAAATAATCTCAATCCGGTTTGGATCATAAAGGGCAGTAACTTCATACCGCTTATCGCCCAATACGGGCCCCAACCCGTCTGTCACCCGAAACTCCAAAATTTCGTTGTTGCAAAGGATGGAATCTTCGTAGTCGATAAAGATCCGCGGGGTGGGATTGACCCAGACTGTGATGGTAGTGTCCCTGCCGTTTTCACAAGTCACTTCGCCGTCTGCCGGATCGATGACCGGTATAAACCGGTAAATCACCTCGTGCACCGCAGTATCGGTATTCAGGAGCTGATCATCGAAATAGAAAGCCCCTCCAGGAGCAAATAGCGAGTCAGGATTTTCACCCTCGATGAATCCCGAAGGATCGGTTACTTGAAGCTGGTAATACCACTCACCACCCAGCAGCGAACGATTCGGATTTCTCACATCAAAGGTGACATACTGATCGTTACAGCGAATGGTATCCGGATTCACCTTTACCCTTATTTCCGGGGTGGGATAGACGGTAATTGTAATGGTGGTATCCTCTCCCTGACCGCAATCCTCACCTCCGTCATCCGGATCGATCCTTGGTTCAAACCTGAACTCCACTTCGTGTGCCACCGTATCGGTATTGCGCAGGGTGTACTCAAGCATCGCTGTTGCGTCATATCCCAGCATAGCAGTTACCTGACCGGCAGGGATCCCCTCGATTGCATCAGGGCTGTTTATAAACAGATCATAATACCAGTCACCCCGTGCATCATTGGGATTCCTGATTTCAAAATTGACCGTGTCACCATCGCACAGGAACAGATCATCGGCATTCACCCGGACCTCGGGAGTCGGATTGACCCATATCACGATGGTGGTGTCCGTCCCGCCTGCACATAGCAGCTCATCATCGAATGATTTCAATGGAAGGAAGGTATACTCAACCTTGTGCGCAATTGTATCGGTATTGAATATGGATACCGGAATAATTTTATCCGCGATCCCTGCTATGGTGGTATCTGATACTCCCGAGATCTCCGGATCAGCATCGATGACCAGGTCGTACTCCCAATCTCCGAAGACGAATTCGTTGGGATTGTATACTTCGATCTCAGTGGATTCTCCGTTACAAATCACCGAATCTTCGGTAAACACACGGATTGCAGGCGTCGGGTTCACGTAAATGGTGATGGTGGTATCCTGACCGTTGATACAACTGTCTCCTCCCCATGTGGATTCGATCCACGGAGTGAAGGTATAGGTCACCACATGCCAGATGGTATCTGTATTTTCCAGTGTATCCCGGATGGTAAGATCAGTATCGTTATACAGATTCAATTTGGATAATACACCCCGTATCTGTTCCCCATAATCCACCTCCAGCTTGTACTTCCAATTGCCAATCAAAGAAACACTCGGATTCGTAATATTCAGATCGATAATATCCTCATTACAAACAGTGTCACTGTCCACACTGACCTGAATGTCCGGGGTTGGATGTATGTAAACAGTAATGGAGGTATCCTTGCCCTGATCACAATAAAACAGAGGATCATCGCCTCTTGGGTCTTTTATCAGAGGTCTGAAAGTATAAGTAACAGTCTGTAGGTTTGTGGTGAGGTTCCGGACCTCATCAGACAATAAACCAGTATATGACTGATCGGGATCCAAACCCGGATTCTCATTGACAATTTCCAGAGAATCTGAATTGTAATCACGAATCAAACTGTATACCCGCATTCCTTCAGAACCAACCAGCAGATCCCGCACATCAAATACCACTTCAGAACTGTCACAGAAGACTGTCTCAGGTATATCCACAGCCAGCTTTGGGGTGGGATTGATCCGGATTGTAATAGTGGTGTCCTTACCCTGATCGCATTCAGGAATAGATCCATCACCCCTCGGATCCTTAATTACCGGCTTGAAGGTATAACTGATTATTTGTACATCGTTGGTCAGATTTCGCACCTCCTCTGAAAGCAATCCATAGGACCTATTGTCCACGAATCCGGGAGTCTCCCCTTCGATAAGGATACTGTCGGCATTGTAAATCCTGGTGATCTGGTATACATTGCCTCCAAAGGTTGAAACCAATCCATTGGATACATTGATTTCCAAGGTAGAACTATCGCAATAGATCTCCTCGGGTATCTCTACCAATAATATGGGTGTAGGATTAACACTCAAAATAATCGTCGTATCCACACCCTGATCGCATTCCACCAGTGATCCGTCACCCCGCGGATCTTTAA
>CAZOHA010000046.1:0-15652 GCA_964579515.1 uncultured Bacteroides sp.
AATTCAAACAACATTTTGCCGGGATTAATATGATCGATGTTGTAATCATCCATTTAACCTGACTTTAAACGTTTTATCGCCATCCCAGAATCCCCAGACCCTGCGATGGTAATTCTCAGGTCCGGTCAGGTTCACCCACATTTCCACCTCCGTATAAGGATTGGAATATTCTGATTCTGATTGAAAGGTGAGTTCCAGAGTTTCCCAGACACGCAGGGATTCAGTTTCTTTTTCCCGGGTGCATGACTATGGGGAAATTCCAATAGAAAAAAGTAAAATGAAAGCAAATACTTTATTCATATCATATTTTTTTATCGTAGTTGCTAATCTGTGCACAGTATATTAACTAATCGTATTAGAGTACTACCATGGAAATCAACTTCCGTCCTTTGGATGAATCAATCAAAAGTCTGAAGGCAAGTTATTTATTTTGACCATTACAGGACTTAATTATCTTTGCCTGTTACTTAAAAATATTAGCCTGCCCAGGAGAGAATTGCAAAGTAAAAACTAATCCAGCTGGTTTTGAATCATCCGGTATTTTACCGGGGTGAGTCCGGTGAATCTTTTGAACTGGTAGAGGAAACTGTTCAGGTTGTTAAAACCTGTCTGATAGCATACCTGGCTCACTGAGAGTGAAGAATCCCTTAACAGTTTTCTGGCCTGACTGATCCGAAACTCCTGCAGGAACTGTATGAATGAGCTGTTGGTCCTTTTCTTAAAATACCGGCAGAATGAGTTGGGGTGCATACAGGCTATTTCAGAAGCATCGATAAGAGTGATTTGGTTCTGATAGTTTTGTTTAATAAACTCATGGACTTTGTTGAGCCTTTGATCATCTTTATCTGCTTCCAGGACATTGGTTTTTTCAGTTAGCAATATCCTCTCGGGTATTAATGATAGCTGGTGCAGAATCTCAAAAAACAACAGGAGCCTTTCAAACCCGTCTGTCCTGGTAAGATCTCTCATTTTCTCAGCAACACTGGCCACCAGGGGACTTTTAAATTTAATGCCCGCCCTGGATTGCTGCAACATCGTCTGGATCTTATTTGATTCGGCGGTTTGGGAGAAAAAATTTTCGAATACATCAGGCATAAAATAGATCACGATTGCCCTGGCCCGGGAATCTGACCGGTACATCCTTTCACTTTTGAAAAGGTGAGGAATATTGGGCCCGAACATGTTCAGTTCACCGGCAGAAAATTTCTCTGTACTTTCACTTACAAATCTGTCCCCCTCGCCTTCAAGTATGTATATTATCTCATACTCTGGATGAAAATGCCAAAAAGAATAAAAAGTCGGTTCATTGACAATTAGCAGCTGGAAAGAGTGATCAACACATGTATTTATTTTTTTCTGAATGGAAGACATGGAATTTTGCTTTCAATTTGTTTGTGAAATACCAGGCAAACTACCGCAGCAATATAGCCATTTAAAATCTTAAGCAAAGTTTATCACTCCATTGAAGAATCTCCTTCCCTCAGGAATCCAGCAGTTTTTTAGCCCTTATAGCTATCTGTTCGGCACTCAATCCAAAAGCCTTTAACAATTCCCAGGGAGATCCGGATTCTCCAAAATGGTCATCTATGCCGACCATATCCATAACCAGCGGATGCGAATACTCTTTTTTCCGGGTAACAATACCGGCAACAATATTTCCGAATCCTCCTGTCTGCTGCTCTTCAACGGTCAAAATTCTTCCAATTTCCACTGCCGCCTTAACCAGGCACTCGCCATCGATTGGTTTTACGGAGTGGATACTGATTATTCTTGTTTCAATATTGAATTCCTGCTTAAGGATCCAGGCCGATCTCATCGCTTCTGCCACCATCGGGCCACATGCTACGATGCAAAGATCTTCCTTTTCATTTTCATATTCTTTACTGAGAACAATATCAAACGCATCTATAAAAACGGGCTGAACTTTCCTGAACCGGATCACGTTGGCAACACCGTGTTTGAAAACCGTATCAGCCCTGGTGATAACCGGGGTTGCCTCCCTTCCGTACCTTACATATCCGGGTCCCTGCACCATTGCGACAGCATGGGTGGATTTTTCCGTTTCAATGGAATCACAGGGAACTTCCAGTTGCATATTTGGCAGGTAATACATCAGGGGAATCTCTTCCAGCGCCTGGTGAGTTGCCCCGTCAGCACCAACAGAGATCCCACCGTGAGCTCCGGCTATTTTAACATTGAGCGAATTATAGCAGCAGGTGGTGCGAATCTGGTCCCAGTTTCTGCCGGAAACAAACATCCCGTAACCACCAATGAAGGAAGTCTTGCCATCCAGGGCAAATCCTGCTGCCACCGAGGTCATGTTCTGCTCGGCGATCCCCATACTGAAAAAGCGGCTCCTTCTTTCCGGGTGATTTTTGTAGAAATCATCCATTTTGATGGAACTTGTAATATCAGCACCGAACGCTACCATGCGTTTATCCTCTCCAATCCTTTCCAGTGCCCTTCCAAATCCCATCCTTGTGGGTTCCATTTCGACCCGCATGTCCTGTGTTTCATTCCACCAGTAATTTTGGGAAAACTTCGGCATCATTTCCTCCAGTTTCAGATCAATATCTGCCTGGTATGCCTCTGCCAGGCGAAGCAATGTATCGGTCCTTTCCTTCGTGAATAATTCCACTGAACCACCACAGATATCCTGGATGGCCCTGTCGAGTGACTCCATCCCGCTACGCCCGTCCCTGGGGCTGACTCCATGGTATCCGGCCACATCTTCCGCATACGACACGCCTTTACCCTTGATGGTGTGCGCTATAAGAAGAACCGGTTTGTTTCGGATCTCTGCTGCCTTGCGAAAAGACTCAACAAGTTGACCAATATTGTGCCCATCGGTATGAATAACCTCCCAACCGAAGGATCGGTATTTCTCCTCCAGTGGTTCAATATTCATTACTTCTTCTGTTTTTCCGTCAATCTGAAGCCGGTTTGTATCGATAATCCCCACCAGGTTATCCAGATGGTAATGACCGGCGCTCATGGCAGCTTCCCAGATGGAACCCTCCTGTTGCTCTCCATCTCCCATGATGCAATATACCCGGTAATCCTTCCGGTCCAGCTTTGCCCTGAGGGCACAGCCCACCGCCACTCCCAGGCCCTGCCCAAGGGATCCGCTTGACAGTTCAACGCCCGGTAGCTTAAACTTGTTGGGGTGTCCTTCGAACCCTGACCATAATTTTCTCAGCTTTACAGTATCTTCGATGGGATAATAACCTGCCATCCCCAATGCGACATACAGTGCAGGTGCTTTGTGTCCGACCGACCAGAATACACGATCTCTGTCATCCCATTCAGGTTGCATGGGATCATGATGGATCACTTTCAGATAGAGAACTGCTGCTATGTCCATGATGGATAATGTACCGCCTGTATGTCCTGATCCGGCAGCACATATGGATATCATATTATAAACACGCATTTCCCTGGCTTTTGTTTCCAGTTCACCGATGGTCAGGTCATTGATAATCAATGAAGAATTCGAATCAACTGTGGGCATTTTTCCGGTATTACGTAAGACTGCGACTTTATTTCCGGTTGTTTCCGGATAACCTAAACCATGGACCAGGCCAGGTTCAGGACTCTTTTTGCATTGGCAACAATTAGATCGGGATCCTCGTCACCTACAGGTTTAACTTCAAAACTCAGGATCCTTCGGTTACGCTCATCCAGGTATCCAATTTCAAGCAGGACTTTCAGGTACTCGGCCAGTTCTTCCACGCTGTTTTCACCTCCGGGATAACAGAAACGCGGATGTTGATCACCATATGCAGGGTCGTCCTTATCTTTTATCACACAGTTTCCCATGTGTGCATGGATGATATAATCCTTCACGGGAATGAGCGACTGGCGGGCGGTTTCATGAAGGATCGGTAAATGGCTGAGGTCCACCATCAGGCCAAAATTGTCAAATTCAGCACAGATCTCCATGGCATATCTTTTAGCCAGTTCAACCGGTCCAACCAGCGCACATTTATCTATATCAAAGTCGAAAACTTCATGGGCTATTTTGATGTCCCCCCTTTTTTTTGCATAAGTGCAGATTTCCCTGGTTGATTTCAACAATGCCTGGTAAGCCTCTTCCTTTTTGTCTTCGGTATATTTCCCGCTCAAGAACCCGAATCCAACGGCCCCCATCTCGCAGGCTTCATCAATTCCCTCTAACAGGTTAGCAACTGCTATCCGGCGTTTCCCCTCATCCAGATCATTGATATTCTGCCCTGTTGTCAAAAGACGTGGCTGTCCGCCATATACTACAGTCATGTAAGAAGTATCGAGCATTTTTTTTACCCGTTTCCGTACATCCCGGTCCTTGATCCAGGTTATTTCAATGACCTCAAAGAATTCGTCGACCGCAATTTTTCTGATGGTCTCTTCAATGGGTCCTTCTCCTTTCATGGTGGAGGGGTAGGCCATGAAATGAATCAGCCCGATTTTTGCGTACTTGTGGATAGGTTCTTTCATGATGATGTTCTATTTTACGAAAACAGGGATGGCGTCTTTAAAAATGTAAGCGTACAGCATGACCACCACTCCGACTAAAATGGCCAGGGAAATACTGTATTTGAACAGTTTCTTGAAAATAATGGCTTCCTTTCCCTGTGTTCCGGTAGCTGCACTGGATACAACAATACTCTGAGGAGAGATCATTTTTCCCATGACTCCGCCGGCACTGTTTGCAGAACCCATCAGTACCGGATTGATCCCCAGCTGTTCAGCGGTCATTTTCTGCAGGTTCCCGAACAAGGCATTGGAGCCTCCATCGGTACCGGATAATCCTACACCCACCCAGCCAAGCAATGTGCCGAAGAGCGGGAATAAGAACCCTGTACGGGTCAGGCTTAATCCCAGTATGGCATCCAGTCCGGAATACCGGGTGACAAAGCCCAGGGAAACCATCAGTGAGATTGCAAGTAAGGAAGGGATCAGATCAATGAATGTTTTCCTGAAAATTCTCATGGACCTCCTGAAAGGAACTCCCAGGATTACCAGGGAAACCAGGGCTCCGAAAAGAATCGCTGTACCAGGAAGGGAAAGAAAATTAAAATTAATGATTGCTTTTTCCGGTACTGCCTCCGGAACGATAGGAGGCATGCGTATCACTCCAAGGTGAAGTCGCGGAATTTCGAACAGTAAGGATTCGAACTGAAGAATATCATGAAATCGAGGTATGCTCCATAGAAAAATAAACAGTGATATAAGTATAAACGGTGACCACCCTTTCAATACCTTGAGCAGGGAATGATTCTCCGGGATCATTTCCCTTGAATCACATTCGGGGAGTTCAATGTTCTTTGGTTTCCAGAATTTTAAGAAAAAAACAAGCATCAGGAGAGAGAATAGCCCGCTGACGATGTCAACAAGTCCGGGCTCCACGAAATTCGACCAGAAAAATTGCATGCCGCCAAACATCAACCCGGAGAACAATAAAGCAGGAAGTACCTCTTTGGTCTGTTTCCTGTTTGTAACGATCAGCATGATCAATACAGGCAGAATAAATGAAAAAACCGGCAGGATGCGGCCAATCATTGCGCTGTAGTAATAAGCAGGGATATCCGTAACTGCCGCCAGGATCCGTATCGGGCTGCCCACAGCTCCCCAGGCAACCGGTGCAGTATTGGCCAACAGGCATACCACCGCGGCCTGGATGGGTTTGAATCCCATGCCCACCAGAAAAGCTCCCGCTATTGCCACAGGCGCTCCACCACCACACGCTCCCTCAAGAAAAGCTCCAAAACAAAATGCTATTAATATGATCTGCAGTCGTTTATCGGATGATACTGAAGCTATGGACTCTTTCATCACCTTGAACTGGCCTGTTGCGACGGCAATATTATAAGTAAACATTGTGCAGATGATAATCCACGCAATCTCCAGGAAACCAAATATAAAACCATCTACCGCTGCCAGTACCATCAGTGAAGGAGGCATCCTGAGTACGCCCAACGAAATTACAGCTGCGGCACTTAGTCCCAGTAATGCTGAAAACCAAACACTTTTCCTGAACTTAACCAAAGCAACAAAAAGGGTGACTATGGGCAGTGCAGCCACCAGGGTAGAGAGCGGCCAGAAGTTAAAAGGATCGTAAATCTGATTCCACATCGGCAGAAGGTATTATTATCTCCAGGTTTTATCATCCAGACGCTGCAGCGAGATGTCATCCTCCAGAATTCCTATGGTGACAATGCAAAAAGTGAATACCTCGGTACCCGGTTCAAGGTGACCTCCCACGGAAGTCTTTCCATCAGAAACACCAATATGAGCATGTACCCTGCCTTCAATGATATAACCACTTATTGAAACCACATCCGAGGGTTTGTCTTCCTTATAGAAGACATTTTTGGAAGGAAAAGTCGAATTGTCAACAGAATGTACGTGATAACTGTAAACCGAACCAATGCCGCTCAGGATTACAGCATTTTTGATTTCATGTTGAGCGACTACCTCATTGAAGCCCTGCAAGATATCGGTTTTATACTTGAACCTGGCTATCACCACTTCCCTAAAGCTTGCCTTGAAGGAATGTACGGCCGGAACCGTGTCGTTACCAACCACCTCGTTGGGTGTATGTATATGTTGCCCTGGCAGTGGATTGGATATTTTTTGAGAATTGCAGCCAATGGCATATACGATAAAAAATGCACTCCATGCTGTTTGCCATATCGCTATTCGCTTCATGATAATGAATTATAGGTTTTTAATTACTTCAACAGCTTGTTTCGCAGAACTTACGGGATCGGGGACCGGTAAAATTTCCACGGTATACCAGCCGGTGTAATCCATTTTTTCGAGGATTGCCTGAATGGATTTGAAATCAGTGTGTCCCCAACCCGGAGCGAACCGGTTTGAATCGGCAAAATGAATATAATTGATCTTATCCTTATACTTTACCAGTTCATTTTCGATTACAGGAGATTCAATATTCATGTGAAACAGATCCGGCATGATGAATAAATTCGGAAACTTGAAAAAATCAATGATTTCTGCCGCCTCTGCCAGGTTGTTGATGAAGTTGCTTTCATACCTGTTCACCGGTTCAAGCAATATATCCACGCTTTTTTTTGCTGCATAATCACAGATCCGGGTGATGCCTTCATTAAAAAGTGCTATACATTTATCCTCGGATCCCCGGATCAGTTTCCCGCGCACTCTTCCGATATTTACCTTTCTACCATACCCGGCCGCCAGATCGATCAGTTCATGAAAGATCCCGAATAACTCCTCTCTTCTCGATTTATCCAGACACATTAAGGTCAGGCCATTCTCCAAATATAGTTGCCCGGTAGAAATAGCCGAAACTTCAATGTCGGCCCGGGACAAGAGTTTATCGAGGTTAATCCCCTCCAGATCGCTGGCCCGCTTTAAAGCCAGTTCAGCTCCGTGATAGCCCAGATCAGCTGCAAGCGGTATGGATTCTTCAAAACCCCTGAAAACGACGAACGCCTCGGGTAATGCATCTTTTGGAGCGATGGCTACTGCTATTTTCCTCACAACTTATAATATTACTGCTTGAATTAACCTGCTAAAAGATTTTTTGCCCGGCAGATGATATTCTCTATGCTGAAACCAAACTTTTCGAGAAGTTCGAAATAATCCCCGGTTTCACCGAATGTGTCTTCTATTCCAATGACATTGGATTTATACTGTAGTTCGGTGGGTACATTTTCCTTGATTGCACTGGCGAGTCCGCCGATGATACTGTGTTCTTCTATGATCAGAAGCCTGCCTGTTTTGGTAACCGACCTGACCATTGTTTCTGAATCAAAAGGCTTTAAGGATGTAACGATAAGTAGATCAACACTTATCGATTCCTGTTGCAGTTTCTCCGCGGCCCTGATAGCCATATAGGTGGGTACTCCGCAAACAGCGATCGACAAGTCTGTCCCTTCCCTGAAGACCCGGATCCTGGTAAAATCGAAATTCGTACCCTGATCAAACACAGGTGGCAGAGGATTTCTCGCTAGCCGCAGGTAAAAGGGAGCTCTTTTTGAAATGGCGTATTCCAGAGCAGGCCCGGTTTCATAACTGTCGGCCGGAACAAGAATGTTCAGATGGGGAATGGAACGAAGAACCGCCAGGTCTTCCACCGACTGATGGCTTGCACCGTCCAGTGAATCCGACAGGCCGGCGTATCCTCCCACCAGGACAACCGGCAGATGATTATAACATATGATATTTCTGATCTGTTCAGCAGCCTTGAGAGAGAGAAATACTGCGAAAGTACTTACAACAGGCAGAAGACCGCAGGTTGCCATGCCCCCGGCCAGGTCAACCATATTTGATTCTGACGCCCCGACATTGAAAAAACGATCCGGATGCATCTTTCCAAACAGCACGGTCCGGGTGCTGTTGGATACATCAGCATCAAGGACCACCAGTTCAGGATGCTGATCTGCAAGCCTTACAAGAGTATCCCCGAAAGCTTCACGCATGGATTCGTTGCCACTCATTGATTTTGCCTGATTTTTGTTCCAGATCGGATAACAGCTCAACGATTCCTTTTTCATAGGACGCGTCGTCAATGAGCGCTCCGTGCCATTGATGATTATTTTCAGTAAAGGATATGCCCTTTCCTTTAATGGTATTGTAAATTACTGCCACAGGTTGTGACATGTTATCCGAGATCCAGTCAAATGATTCGAGGATTTCGTTCATTGAATGTCCATCAAATGTTTTTGGTGCAACCCTGATATTAAAGGCTTTGATTTTATCGGGAAGTGAATCCATTGGCATGATCTCTGCACTTGGCCCGTCCAGTTGCACCCTGTTATAATCGATAATGAAAATCAGGCGAGGAGGCTGGTATTTGGATGCAGTCATGAAACCCTCCCAGGTGACTCCTTCATTCAAATCCCCATCGCCCAGTACGACATAGGTTTTATAAGAATTTTTCAGAAGTTTTGCCGCGATGGCTATTCCTGTGCCGACAGAGACTCCATGACCCAGCGGGCCTGTCGACATATCCACACCCGGAATTTTATTCATACAGGGATGTCCCTGTAAAATACTGTTAAGCGATCTGAAGCACTCCAACTCAGTTTTTGGAAAGAATCCTGACTCTGCCAGAATCCTGTACAATACCGGAGCTGCATGCCCCTTGCTCAGGATCAACCTGTCCCTGTCCTTCCAGAGGGGGTCTTCAGGACGAATTTGAAGGATGAAAAAATAAATTGCTGTAAGCAGTTCTGTTATCGATGAAGATCCACCCCAATGTCCACTTCCGCGTTTATGCAGCATTTTGAAAGTTTCTGTTCTGAAATGCTGTGCGAGGAATTGCAGCATGGAGGCCTTACGGATCATTTCTGCTTCTTTGGGGATCCGTCCTATAACTGCTTGTATATCGTACATGAAATTAACTCTTTCTTATCACTTAATCCGTTCATTAAATGGCATATTGTATCTGATTACATTTGACAAATGCCTGAATGCAAAATACTTGTTTTCCTAATGGGATTACTTCATAATTTTTGCCTGTTACTTAAAAATATTAGCACAAGCTGGCTCCAGGTGATTGGCCAGGATGTCCTCATTTTGCGGATCCGGGGCTTCCAGGTTGATGTACTTTGATACAGCACACCGCTGGTAAGGTTGGTGCCGACCGAAAGGAACCGGTCTGGCGTGGAGCATTGGATATTCCTGTTGGGCAGGGTGACTTCCTTCACTGTATTAGGTAACAGGGATACCACGGACCGGCGGACGGTGATCTTCGTGACCCACGACATCGACGAAGCCCTCTTCCTGGGCGACGAAATCGTCGTTTTCAGCCGTCCCCCGGTGCAGGTCCTGGCCCACGAAAGGTTTGACGAACCCATGGAGAATCGCCGGGCCGACCTGCCCCGGTTCAGGGAATTGAAGGAAAAGCTGCTCGGTGCCCTTCAGTCGGATACAAGATTTTGGATATAATAAGATCAGCCATGAGTTTCTAGCGCGAGTTTATTACGACTTTAAGGATAATCCCCCATAACATTCAGTCAATCAGATATGCTATGGGTCACTCAACTGTATACACCAACATCTTTGATTTTGGGCCGTTCGTTATGAGCATTCTCGATGCCTAATGCATTCATAATATTGCTTTCTTTCTGGGTCATTTCTTCCAGCATGTAGGTTGCCTTTGGCTTTCCGGTATTTTGGGATACTTCCAGTATGGATCCAAGCCTGATGTTGTTTAAGGTGTCCAGCAGGCTATCCAGACTACCGTTGTATCCAGCATTTTGCCTGGCTTCCCTCCAGATAATACCAGCCATGAGATACCCAATGACGCAGATGAAGTAATGCACTCTGATCTTCTGGTCCGTCCAGTGATATTGAGGCTTCAAGGCCAGATGATACGGATTCTTCATATTCCTGAAGGCATGCTCAACCCTGGATTGGCCATAGTAGGCTGTGATGATTTCCTCGCTGGACCATTCGTGCCGATTGGTCATGATCATTCTGAAGCCAAGCCGCTGTTCTGTTTCATGTAACTGTTCCTGTTCAATATGATAATCCAGATAATACTTTTCTTTCTCTATTTCAATCAACTTCCATTTGATAATATCCTTTAGGTGCTGGCCTGAGGCTATACCCTTGATTTTGTCTTCCAGCTCTTCCTTGGTTCTCTTCTTTCCTCTTGGATTCTTCAGGGACTTTTGAAGCTCTTGCAGACTCTTTTCCTTTTTTGCAAGGCTCTGGTAAATACCGCGGATCTGGCCTGCCTTTAGCCGGTCTGACACAAAAACCACGAGGGTTCTTTCATCTCCCCAGATCATGCATCGCTCCTGGTAAACATCAACGGTCTGGTTCTCCAGGGTAACCGTGGTCATTTCTTCATTCATTGCCCGGTCGATGAGCTCTCTATGATGATATGGAGTAAGAGTACCCACATAGTAAAGGCCTAATTCCTGGACAAGCGCAAGGTTTTTCTTGGAGTTATTCCCCCGGTCAAAAACCAAAGTATGGGTATCTTGGGCAAGGCCCAAAGACTCCATCCGATCCTTGATCTTCCCGATCACTTCCTTGAACACCGTGCAGTCCTGCAAGTTGCCCTGATAACTATGATGGAACAAAGGGATTTGATCTTCCTTACTGACCACCATGGCAAGACCAACCTGTCGCAGATCATTACGCTTTTGTTTGTTCTTACCTCTCTGGGCTATTTCATTATGCACAATGGTCGTATCATAAAACAGAGTCTCTGTCTGGATCTGGTATGTATCCAGCAACCGACCAAGGATCTCCTGTTCCGCCTTGGCGATGGCCTCCACCGGGAAGCTGTCCATCAAGTCCCAAAAATGCTGACTATCCACTTTGACCAAACTGCAACGCAAAAGGTACTCCGCAGAAGTGGTCCTGGCCCAGTTACACCAACCCATCTTGCTGGTTGGCATGCATACTCTACCTATTGCCCCAAGAACGAAAGTGATGCCAACGGTCAAATGGTTCCGAACAGGCTTCTCGGCCATATAATCCCGGGAAGACTTTACATGCTTATTCAATATGCCAACAATGTCAAGCCTCGCGGCAACATCAATCAAGGCGCTGACAGCCCCATGAGAATATGACTTCAGTGTATAGCTCTGAAGCCCCTGCAAACGCTTCAGTAAATCATCCGCCTTGCCGAGATAGGCAAGAACAACGGGCCTGGGCTTCCCATTAACACGCCTGGACTCTACTATATACCAGTACTTGTGACCTTTGGTGATCTTGGATTGTATTGTTGCCATGGTTCGTATACACTAATAATGTATATATACAATAATAAACTCTATAATAATATATTGCAATTATTGGTATAAACATTAGTTAGTGTATACATACTTAATAACAATACACACTGAACCAGCTGGCTGAATATCAGCCGATTCAGATATAAAGAAAAACGAGGGTTATCAAGTTTGTAATAAACTCACGCTAGAGGATAACGAGTATTGGTGTCATCTGATAACTGGACAAGTTGATTTGGTTCGTTTCCCTTCATTCTCTGAGCTTTCATATAAATACTGTGTAGATTAGAATTGTACAACAAAGAGGAAGGGAAGGCATCCCCCGGAGGCGGTATTTTCCTGTGGGACTGGTACATATGAGGCCGGGGTGGACTAGGGCTATCCGCGCTACGCAACATTACCGGAGCAATAAACTACAGCAATATTATAACAGGCACGCTTACATCTGAAAGAAAGAGAAACAAAGACGCAGCCTGAGGCGGGGCAGCAGCCCCCCCCCGGACCACCTGCCGCCCCGCCTGCCCTGCGGAGCAGGGCAAAAAGATGCATTACTCCAACTTTATTGAACGACACCTTCAGGTAAATGAATGCTCATTGTGTCCCACACTAAAGATTACTCGCCGCTCTGCAGCTCGTGATCTCGCCTTTGGCTCGTAAGATTACTCGCCGCTCTGCAGCTCGTGATCTTTAATGGGGGAGTTACAAAAGAAAAGGCCACAACACTCCGTGTTGGTTTCCTCGTCTCACGGGGCTTACAAGAACAAGTTCTTGACGCCCCGTAAAACTCGAAAACCACCAACCGCCTTCGGCGATTGGTGGCCTTTTCTTTTGTCGGGGTAGTAAGATTCGAACTTACGACCCCCTGCTCCCAAAGCAGGTGCGCTAACCGGACTGCGCTATACCCCGAGGGAAACGGCACGGTGGCTGTTTCGTGGTGCAAATGTAGCCAAAATCCTGCAAATCACGGACAGAAATGTGGGTTTTGGTCTTATGGATCTTCCTGGACTTCCGGATCTCAGGGCTCTTCGTGCTCCTCCGGCTCTTCGGTCTCTTCGGGGTCGTCCTCTTTAAAGGAGCGTGCGATGGAGTGGGCTGCCAGGGGGGCGGTGAGGTAGATGAAGATAATGATCAGGAGGGCCTTGACCGTGACGATCCATTCGGAAAAGAAAAGAACCGCACCGGCCATCAGGAGCAGGATCCCGAAGGAGGTGGCCTTGGTGGTGGCATGGAGGCGGCTGTACAGGTCCTCCAGCCGGATGATCCCGATCGCGGCGACCAGCATGAACAGGGCACCACCCAGCAGCAGTACGGATATGATCACTTCTTTCATCATCTGATCTTCAAATAGGTGGAAACCGCCACCGTCCCTATGAATGCCACCAGGGAGATCACGATGGCCACATCGAAATAGAGGGATCTTTGGACCAGGATGCTGTAGCTAATGATAAATCCCATGATGATGGAGGCCGTCAGGTCGAGTGCTACGATCCGGTCGTGCACCGAGGGTCCCTTTGCCAGCCTCACGAAAGTGAGCACCAGGGCCGCCAGCAGGATGGCCATGGTGACAAAAAGAATGCTATTTGAACTCCACCATTCCATGGCTATTCAGTAATGTGTTTAACCCGGTACTGCAATTTCATGATATCCAGCCGGAGGCGCTCTTCATCCTGATCGCTGAGAGCATGGATCAGAATGGAGCGATGATCTTTACCGATCTCTACAGTCAGGGTGCCAGGGGTCATTGAAAGCAGATTGCTGAAAAGTAAAACACCATAGTTGGTGCGGAGTTCCACCGGAACCGTGATGAATTTGCTCCGCAGTCTGCTCCGCGGGGTCACTATTTCATAAGCGATATGGATATTCGCAGCGACCAGCTTCCACAGGTAGAAAAAGAGGAAGCCAACCATCAGCGGGATTTTCTTCAGTACTCTCATGGGGCACCTCCTTTCAGTACTGCATCGATATAGGGAGCAGGATCGATCAGTGTCTCAGCAGCCTCCAGGGTATAGCCTAAAACAGTGTTGGCAAAAAGCCCCATCAGGATGATGACCACTCCCAGCAAGAGGGGGGGCAGCACATCCTGGAAATCGAGCCGAACCGGTTGCTCCGGTTCAGATGACTCACCCCTGTTCGGATCTTTGGTCAGAAACGCCTCGGCCCAGATCTTCACCATGGAATAGAGCGTGAGCAGGGCCGTGTAAAGTGCCACAGCGGTAATTCCGAAGTAAGCACTGTCGATCCCCGCCTTCACCAGTCCCAGCTTGGCGAAAAAACCGGGAAGAGGGGGCAATCCTGCCAGTGCGAATGCCGGAATCATAAAGAGCACCGCCAGCAGGGGATAATCCCGGTAAAGCCCCCCTACTTTCAACAGGTCGAAGCTTCCACGGAGCCGGTTGATCACTCCCGAGACCAGAAACGCACTGGTCTTTGCCAGCATATTGTGGATCATGAAGTAAATGGCAGCCGCAATTCCCAGGGGGGTGAAGATCCCCAGGCCCATGACCATGTAACCGATCTGACTGATAATGTGGTACGACAAGATACGGCGTGTTTCATAAAAGGCGGTTGCAGCCGTTCCCCCGAGAACCATGGTAAAACCCGCTACAATAAAAAGGAGTGTCTGCCAGAACTCCTGGTCCTGAATAAAAAAGAGGGTAAAGAACCGGATCAGCGCATAGATCCCGACCTTGGTCAGCAATCCGGCAAAAAGCGAAGTGATAGTTATGTTGGGAGTGTGATAGGAGGCCGGCAGCCAGAAGTAGAGGGGAAACAGCGCTCCCTTGATCCCGAAGGCGATGAAGAAAAATACTGCCGATGAATTCACCAGTATCGACTGATCCTCCTCCCGAAGGATCATGGCCAGGTGGGCCATATTCAGGGTGCCGGCCTTTCCGTATAATAACCCGATCCCGGCCAGGAAAAAGAGTGAGCCAATCAGGTTCAGTGCCATGTATTTGATTCCGCTCCTCAGCTGATCCCTGGTGCTTCCCAGGGAGATCAGAACGAAGGAGGAGATCAGCAGCACCTCGAACCACACATAAAGATTGAATACGTCGCCGGTGATGAAGGCGCCGTTCATGCCCATGGCCAGGGAGAAAAAGAAGATGTGAAATACCGGGGCGTACCGCTCCTCCCGGATATATCGTATGGCAAAAATTGAAATGGCCAGCAAGAGCAGGGCGGTCACCACCAGCATCAGGCTGCTGAGACGGTCGATCACCAGGGTAATGCCGAAGGGAGATTCCCAGCCCCCTGCCTGCAGAGTCAGGATACCGTGGCTGCCCACCAGGGCGAAAAGCCATATGGAAATACCCAGTAATACGACGCTTCCCACCACACCGATCCACCTGGAGAGTGCACCCGACCGGAAGATGATCAGGATCAGCATCATGGCCAGGGGAAAGAGTATGGGAAGGGCTACCGGGTTCATCGTTCTTCCTCGGTGGGTTTTAGTTGGTCCAGATCGTCGGTTCCGGTGACCTGGAAGAATTTATACTTCAGCGCAAGCACATAGACCACTATCCCGAGCCCGATGACCACAGCGGTGAGTACCAGGGCCTGTGGAAGGGGATCGGCCATCCCTGCAACCTGTTCACCTTTTTCTGCAATAAAAGCCGGTTTGCCGGAGGTGATCCCCGCAGAAAGGAATACCAGCAGGTTGGTGGCATTGCTCATGAATATGACTCCGATGATAAATTTAAGAATGCTTCTTCGCAACAGCATATAGACTCCTGCCGTATACAGCACTCCCACCAGTATGGCCAGTATTACTTCCATGTTCCCTCCTGTTTCAGTGAAAAAAAGAAAAGCAGGGTGATCCCTATCACTCCGAAAAAGATGCCCACATCGAAGAGCAGGGGGGATCCCACCTTGATTTCCCGGCCCAACAATTCGAACAGAGTGATCCACCTCCCTTCCATGATACTTCCCGAGGT
>CAZOHA010000046.1:15662-35154 GCA_964579515.1 uncultured Bacteroides sp.
CCGAGGTGAACACCCCCGGCAGAACGCTCAGCAGAATACAGCTGAGTCCTATCGCCACATACCCTTCGGGAGCGACCTTCAGGTTCTTTCTCGCCCTTTCGGCAGAAAATGCCAGTCCTTCATAAACCAGCGATAATCCGGCGAGCAGTCCACCGATAAAACCTCCCCCCGGCAGGTTATGACCTCTCAACAGGGCGATCACCGCAAAGAGCAGCAACAGCCACTTCACATACCTGGATGCTATTTGAAGGATATATGAATTCATGTTTTGACAATTCGTTCGCGCAACAATACGGATACCCCGAAAGCTGCCACCGTAAGAACCACCACCTCACCAAGGGTGTCCAGCGCCCGGAAATCGACCAGGATCACGTTCACCACATTCCTGCCGAAGGCCTCCTTATAACTGTTCTCAATGAAATAACCCGAAATGGGAGGGTTGAAATCCACCTGGATGGCCTTCAGGGCCACCACCGTCATGACGCTTCCGAAGATCAGCGCAATTGTCAGATCCCGCCACTTGGTGATCCTGGATGAAAGTCTGGCAAACTTGGGGAGCCGCTGCAGCACCAGGACAAACATGGCCAGGATCAGGGTCTCCACCAGGATCTGGGTGATGGCCAGATCGATCGCACTGAAATATAAGTAGATCATGGCCACTCCGTACCCTACAACTCCCAGGGAAATAATGGTGGCCAGCCTGGACCGGGAAAGGGTGCTGAGTATGGTGGCCATCAAGATAATCACAACAAGTCCTGTCACATAAAAGGGGCTCAGGGAAAGTGTCTGACTCAGTACCCAGCTCTGTGTTATGAAGACCTGGCCCCAGATCAATGCCGATGCCACCAGTATGATGGTGATGATGTAATAGCGGTGAAAACCGTGCTGGACCATTTTTTCATTTCTGTCAGAGAACCTTAGGAACCAGTAGAGGGCGGCGGAAAACAGATCGGTCAGCCGGAAGGAAAACAAACGCTGGTTCATCCTTTTCCAGAGCTCCAGCACAGAAGTCCAACGGGTCAGAACAAAGAAAAGAGCAAATCCGGTGAAAACTGTAGCCAGGCTGAGAAAAAAGACCTGGTTGAATCCGTGCCAGAGTTTTAATTTCACCGCTGTCTCCTCCAGGTAAACCACCTCGAGAGCCGATTCCAGCAATCCGTTGCCCAGAAATCCCGGGAACAGTCCGGAAACCAGGCTGATCAATGCCAGTATTCCGGGTCCGAAAAGGAACAGGATTCCCTTTTCATCGGGTTTTTTAGGGGTTTGCCCGCGGGGACCGAGGAAAATCCGGTAGACAAACATCAGGGAAATGGTCACCATCAGAACGTTGGAGGCCACCCCGAGCACCAGGACGATCCAGCCCAGTCCGGGAAGTGCCACCTTGGCCTCATAGATCAGCTCCTTGCCAATGAATCCAAGCATGGGCGGCAGTCCGGCCATGGAAAGGGCCATCAGAAGAGTGATGACGAATGTGACCGGCATGGCTCCCGCCAGCCCGCCCATGGATTCGATGTCCCTGGTGCCGGTCTTCTTTTCGATCTGTCCGGCGATCATAAAGAGCGATGCCTTATAAAATGCATGCACAAACAGGAACAGCAGGGCTGCCTTTATGGAAAGTCTGGTATCGACTCCGGCCAGCAGAACGAGGACCCCCAGGGCATTGATGGTGGTAAAGGCCAGAATGCCTTTCAGGTCGGTCTGAGTGATGGCGAAGTAGGATCCGATCAGCATGGTCAAAACACCCACCATGGGGATAATGGTGGTCCATAAATCTGTCCCTCCCAGTACAGGATTCAGCCGGACCAGCAGAAAGAATCCCGCTTTCACCATGGTGGCCGAATGGAGATAAGTACTTACCGGGGCGGGGGCCTGCATCGCTCCCGGCAGCCAGAAATGAAACGGGAACTGGGCCGATTTGGTCATGACCCCCAGAAGGATCAGAAGGAATCCGGCAAGGTAGCGCGGGTGCTCTTTGATCAGATCAGCGTTGTTCACCCAGTCGCTGAGCAGGTAACTGTCAACAATGCTTCCTATGAGCAGAATGCCGGCCAAAAGACCCAGACCACCCACGACGGTAAGGAACAGGGCCTGGAAGGCGGCTTTCCTTGCCTCGGCCTTCTCGTGAAAAAAGGTGATCAGCAGATAGGACAGGTAGGTGGTCAGCTCCCAGAAAACAAACAACTGGAGCAGATTGCCCGAAAGGACGAGTCCCAGCATGGCACCGGCAAAAAGGAACAGGTAGAGGTAGAAGCGCCCCGTCTCGTTGTAGCTCTTCATGTAGGGGTGTGCATAGAAAAAGACCAGTGCCCCTATTCCGGTCACGAGTAAGGCGAAAAGCAGGCTCAGGCCGTCCAGGACAAAGACCAGGTTAAGCCCCAGTGCGGGTACCCACGGAATGGTCTCTGAAATGACCCCTTGCCTCAATACCGCATGAATGTTCCAGAGGAAAAAAAGCAGAAACCCTGACTGCACAACTCCCAGAAATACGGCTCGGGTGACCTTGAGCCGCCGCGGAAGCAGCAGCAGTACCAGGGCAAAAAAGAGATTCAAAAGGAGAATGTACTTCATGGAGGGGTGTCTTCAGAATCGCATTGACGCACCGGTTATCGAATTTACTTGAACCATCCTACCGGATCGACCACTGCTTTCATCAGGCTGGTCATCCCTGAGTTGGTCGCAGAAGCCGTAAGAGTAAGCACCGGCACACGGGATTCATTGATAATGTGATGAGCAAACGCGCCGATATAATTATCGTATTTGTACCCCTCCTGATGGGTCATCAACAGGATCAGGTCGGCTCCGATTTCGTCGGCATAATCGAGGACCCGGTTGAACGGAGGAGTTTCGGAAGGATCGAACAGTTGAACGGTAGATTCCAGGCCGTTCTCATCCAGCACCCTTTTGGCCTGCTTCAGCTTCTTATAGATCATGCTCTCTTCTTTGCTGATTCCCGCAGTCAGCGTCGAGACCAGGTGGACCGAAGCCCCATAGTTCAATCCGTATACCACCGCACTGAAGAGCTGTTTCCGGGTCTCTCTGGTCAGATCGAGCGGCACCAGGATCTTCTTCCCCAATTCGGTTATGTCGCCCTTTAATGTCATTACAGGTATTGGTGACTTCAGCGTCACATGATAGACGGTGGAACCCAGTTCCTGTTCTGCATCGGTACCCTGATGATTTTCGCCCAGAATGATCATGCGTGCGCTTATCTCTTTAGCCACTTCCAGGATCTTGACATAGGGTTTCCCGCGTTCAACCCGGTGAATCACTTTTACCGACGGATTAATTTTATTGATCCTTTCCGTTAGATCCTGAAGCTTCTCCTTGGCCTGATCCACCAGCCTGACCAGATGATTTCCGGATGCCAGGAACTCGGCCAGCATGCCGGGTGTCTCGATCACATACAGCAGGAATATTTCCTCGTTGATTCGCTTGGACAGGTTTGCGGCGAATTCCACGGCCTTACCGGACGGCTCGTTGAAGTCGACAGGGACCAGGACATTCTTCAGTTCTTTATTCATTCGTTTGGGGTTTCTTACAATAACATCTGAAGTGTGTGATTGGTTTATCCATTCAGATTTTTGGTGTTTATGAGAATATTCTCATTATATTTGCACAAAGGTTGAACGATGCCCAGAAGGAAAAGGCTCCGACGTATCGTTGCCCCACCGGGTTTCAAAGGGTACAGGCCCTACGGAAGCCGGCACAGGGGGAATCCGCACGTGGAGCTGCTTTATGAGGAGTACGAAGCGATCAAACTGGCCGATTACGATTTGATGACACACGAAGAGGCCTCGGGCATGATGGGAATTTCCAGGGCTACGTTCGCCAGGATCTACGAATCGGCCCGGAGAAAAATCGCCAGGGCCCTGGTGGAGACCCGCGAGATCCGCTCTGTTTACGGGAACGCCTGGTTTGACAAATCCTGGTATGTGTGCAACCGGTGTCATGCCCGGTTCACCATCCCCGAAGAATTCGGATCTAAAGAGTGTCCCATGTGCAGATCAGAAGATTACAAACCAGTCAATCATATAGCGACATGAAAACTGTGATAACATCGACCGGAGATTCTCTGCAATCATCCTTCGATCTCCGTTTTGGCAGGGCAGCATGGCTTTGCGTGTACGACGGATCGTCGGGGAAAACTGAATTTATCCAAAACGATCAGTCGGAGGCCGTCCACGGAGCAGGTCCCCGTGTGGCGGAGAAAGTGGCCGAAGCGGGCGCCGTCAGGGTCATTTCGGGCGATTTCGGCCCGAAGGCCAAAGAGATCCTCGAAAAGCTCGGGATACAGATGGTGGTGATCGATGATGCTGCCAGTACGATACAGGACATCATTCATAAAATAAAGTAGATATGCCAGGATTTGACAGAACCGGTCCGGAGGGGCAAGGTCCCCGTACCGGCCGGCAAATGGGAAAATGCGCTCCTAAAAGGGAGAAGGATGGGTCTTCCGGCGACCAAAACAATGAACCGGATCTTCTCTATGGAAACGGGACCGGGAAAGGCCGGAATTTCGCCGGAAGAGGTGCCGGCAGTGGTTCGGGAAAGGGTTTGGGAAGAGGTCCGGGCAGAGGCCGGGGCATGGGCCGGGGCATGGGCCGGGGCCGGAGTGGAGATGCAGGATAATTTCCAAGTAGTATTTAAAACAAATAATTAATGAGCTTACGAAAATTTGCCGTGCCCACCAGCAACGGATTACTGGATGCACATTTCGGACACTGCTTGCAATTTGCTCTGGTGGAGACCGAGAACGGAGAGATCAAGGAGGTGACCTACCTGGATGCACCTCCCCATCAGCCCGGCCTTCTGCCGCCCTGGCTGGCAGAGAGAGGAGCCACGGATGTCATTGCCGGAGGCATGGGCCAGAGAGCGATCCGTCTTTTCAATGACAGAGGGATCAATGTGTTCGTGGGTGCTCCTCAATTGTCGCCGGAAAAGCTGGTGGAGGGATTCCTGCAGGAGAAACTCTCTTTCTCGGCCAACTACTGCGATCATTAAGACGATTCGTGGCTTTTACCATTGCGGTTGCCAGCGGCAAGGGGGGGACGGGGAAAACCTCCGTTTCTGTCCGACTGTTCCAGTCACTTCAGGAGAGATTTGGTGAGAATACCGGACTGGTCGATTGTGACGTGGAAGAGCCCAATGCCGGGATTTTCTTCAGCGAAACGCTGCCCGTGGGCGAATCGGCCGTTATGCAGGAGATCCCGGTCATTGATACCGAACGCTGCATCTTTTGCCGGAAATGCTCCGAATATTGTGAATTCAATGCCATCGTGGTCATCCCCACGGCCTCCTTTGCCCGCGTAAATCCCTCCCTATGCCACTCCTGCGGCGCATGCCAGGTGGCCTGTGAATCCGGTGCCATCTGGGTGAAAGAAGAACCGGTGGGAACCATCTCGCGGTACCGGACCCCTTCAAATGGCACACTGACCGAAGGTCGCCTGAAGATCGGCTCGGCCATGCAGACCATGGTGATCCGCTCCCTTAAAAGAAGTGTACGTGGCAGATTTGAGGTTCTGGTGCTGGATGCCCCCCCGGGGACCAGCTGCCCGGTGGTGGAAACGATCTCAGATGCCGGCTACGTGGTTCTTGTGACAGAGCCCACCCCTTTCGGCATGTATGATCTGAAGCTGATGGTGGAGCTGCTGGAAGAGACCGGGAACCGTTTCGGGGTGGTGGTGAACAAGGCCGGCACGGGAGACCGGGCGTTATACCCATACCTGGAAGAGAAAAACATCGAAATCCTTGCCGAGATCCCCTTCAGTCGTGAGTTTGCCGCCTGTTATGCGAAAGGATCGATTCTGGAAGGGATTCCGGATGAGGTTCGGAAAGCATATCGCTCCCTGGAAGAGAGGATTCAAACTATCATCGATGAAGGAGATCACCATAGTCAGCGGTAAGGGAGGAACCGGGAAAACCACAGTTACAGCTGCCCTCGCCACCTCGGGTACTTCCATGGTACTTTGCGACGGAGATGTGGATGCATCGGACCTCCATTTGATCCTTCATCCGGAGGTGATGGAGGAACATGTATTCGAGGGTGCATGGATCTCGGAAATAGATGCGGATTCCTGTTCACGCTGCGGCCTCTGCAGAGAGTATTGCAGGTTTGACGCCATAACCCCCGGCCGGGATGGGAATTATGCCATCGATCCTTTCCGGTGCGAAGGATGCAGGCTCTGTGAACGGATCTGTCCGTCCGGTGCCATCACCTCCAGGCGGGATACCAGCGGCCGGTGGCTGATCTCGCGGACCAGGGCGGGAGCCATGGTTCATGCCTCCATGAAACCCGGGCAGGAGAACAGCGGGAAGCTGGTGACACTGGTCAGGCAGAATGCCAGGAAACTCGCAGATGAGCAGGATGCCGGATTCATTCTTACGGATGGCCCTCCGGGAATCGGATGCCCGGCCATCGCCGCCCTTTCCGGGACCGATATGGTTCTGCTGGTGCTGGAACCTTCCCTCTCCGGTCTGCACGATGCCGGCAGGATAACTGGTTTATTGGAAAAGTTTGGTCTTCCCGCCTGCGCGGTGATTAATAAACATGACCTCCACCCCGAATCGACTGACGCCATGGAGCACTTCCTCAGGAAGCATTCAATCCCGGTTCTTGCCAGGATTTCATTCGACCACCGGGTGACTGAGGCGATGGTGGCAGGCAGGTCCATGCCGGAGTATGATCCCGGTTCGGATTTCAGCCGGCAGATAGCCGGAGTATGGGAACGGTTGTGTTCCTTCCCTGATCCTTCATACCATCCTTCTTTTTAAATTCTTTGTATCTTCATCCCCATAAACTCAGATTCCCATGAAACATAAAATGAGATTGAAACTGGCAGTGCTTGCCCTGATGATCCTTACCTCCGGCCTGGCGGTTGCACAGGAGAAATTCGGAGGTCTTACACTCTATACCCTGCGGGATATCATGCGGGACAACCCGCAGGAGATCCTGAAAGAAGTGGCCGGAATAGGATATAAATACCTGGAGGTGGCCGATTACCGTGACGGTAAATTCTACGGGATGACACCGGCAGAATTCAAGAGCCTGGCCGGTGAACTGGGCATGGTCCCCCTGAGCGCCCATATGGGAGGGGTGAACCTGGAGAATGCCGATCAGCAGATCGCCGATGTGAAAGCGGCCGGAATGAAATATTTTGTCATCCCCGTCCCGCCCATGGGGCATTTTAAGTTCAACCGGGAGACTCAGAGTCTGAGCATGAGTGAAGATCTGGAAACGGTGACAGAGATCCTCGCCACATTGGGTGAAAAATGCAATGAAGCCGGACTGGAACTGCTCTATCACAACCATGATTTCGAATTCAAACCCGACAAGAACGGGATTGTGCCCATGGAGTACTTCCTGGAAAACCTCGATCCGGAGCAGGTGAATTTCCAGATCGACCTCTACTGGGCCGTGAAAGCGGGAGCAGACCCGGTAGCCTGGTTCGAGAAATATCCCGGTCGTTTCAGGGTCTGGCATGTGAAGGACATGGACGAGCAGGGAAGGTTCGCCCCCGTAGGGACCGGAACCATCGAATTCGATGAGATCCTCCAGCATAAGGAAGTGTCGGGAATGAAATATTATATCGTCGAACAGGACCGGACCTTCGACGGTATGGAACCCATGGAGGCCGTGAGGATCAGCCACAAGGGGCTGGCGGAATTCGGATTCAATTAGCCCCGGGGCTCCGGAGGCATTGCATCATCAGTCGGACCGGATCAGGTTTTCCCGGGCAGCGGCCGAGGCGTAAACCTGATCCACCACGATCATATCTTTCAGTCCCTCCTCTCCGGGGACGCGCATCGGTTTGCCCTGCAATATGCATTCGGCCACTTCGTCCATCTGTGTGGCCTGCTGATTGATCTGTGGATAATCCAGCGGTCCCTCACTGGTGCTGCCTTTAATGCCGCTGTAACCAGAAAAGGGTTCGAGTTCAAACCGGCCTTTCTCTGCAAACACTTTCAGGTAATTGAAACTCGCATGGAATCCGGTGGAGAGGCTGGCAACGGCTCCGGAAGGAAACTGCAGGTCGAAAAGCATGACCTCCTCCGCATCGTCATAAATACCGGGGCGGATGACAAACGAACGGGCACTCACTTTAACAGGCTCCTCCCCGGTCACATACCTTGCCGCCTGCAGCGGGTAGACTCCCATATCCATCATGGCTCCGCCCCCCATGGACCTCCTTAACTTCCAGTGATCGACACTGCGGTTCCGGAATCCTGCGCCACAGCCTATTTGCATAACCTTCCCGAAGACTCTTTCCTGCCCTAAACGCATCACCTCCTGTGTATGGGGTTCAAACTGCATCCGGTACCCGATGGAGAGCTGAACTCCGCTGTTACGGCAGGCTTCGATCATCTCCCTGCACTCGGCGGCATTGAGGGCCATGGGCTTTTCACAGATCACATGTTTTCCTGCGTTGGCCGCACGGATGGTATACTCCCTGTGCATGGAGTTGGGCAGAACAACGTAAATGATGTCAATATCCGGATTGCCGGCAATCTCATCAAAATTCTCATAGTTGTAAACGTTCTTCCCGGCGATGCCGTACTTTTTCATCCATACCTCCTCCTTGGCCGGAGTGCCCGTAACGATCCCCGCCAGGTAAGCCGTGCGTGTCTCCTGCAGAGCCGGGGCCAGCACATCGGTGCTGTAATATCCCAGCCCGACCAGGGCAATGCCCACCTTTTTCTGCTTTCCGGTCAGGACGGCGGGCATCGACAGTGCTCCTGCACTCAGACCGGCTCCGGCAGAGGCCAGTATGGATTTCTTGATAAACTCACGGCGCGAGGTTGGATGATGTGTCATAATCGGTCTATTTTTTATTCACGATACCCTGGTCGATCAACTGCTGGAATGAGTCGTTCATGGTCTCCTCCAGGCTGCGGTAGGTCAGCCCGAGCTTCTCCCTGCTCTTGCTGTTGTCTGCCTTCCACTCGCAATTTACATTATTCCTGATAAACCGCCTGCTGAGGGATTTATTGATCATGGGCCCCACCAGCATCAGCAGCCATTTGGGAATGGCATTTTTGGGAATCGGATAGTCCTTTCCGTATTTGGGGATCAGGGATTGTGCGATCTCCAGAAAGTCTGTTCCCCTGGCGCAGGTAATATGACGGCCCTCGGCCTCCGGGGTGAATCCGGCCAGATAATGGGCTTCGGCCACATCCCGAACATCCACCACCCCGATTCCCAGCTTCGGTGCACCCATTCTCGTGGTGCCGTCGCCCATCTGCTTCAGGATGGTGATGCTTTCAGAAGTGCCGCTCCGCAGATTGTGAGCCGGTCCAAGAACCATGCAGGGGTTGATCACCACCAGGTCCCACCCGGACTGTTCATCATGTATCTTCCAGGCCTCATTTTCCGCCAGTGTTTTTGAATATGAATAGGGCTGGTACTCCAGCGAAGCAGTTTCGTTCCAGACTTCTTCCGTTAAGATGCCTTCGGGTGTATTTTCAATATCTGTGCAGTCGGTATAGATCGCCGCACAGCTGCTGGTGAGCACCACCCGTTTGACCGTCCCGGTCCGGTTGGCCTGCTCCAGAACGTTCCGGGTACCCAGCACTGCAGGATCGATCAGATCTTTCTGCGGATCCTTGAAATTAGAGGTAAACGGGGACGCTGTATGAAATACCAGCTCGCACCCTTCCATGGCTTCTGCATAGCTGCCCTCCTTCAGGAGGTCCGAACTGAAAAACTTGATTTTTCCCTTGCTGCCGTTCGTCATCTCCTCCAGGTGGGTCACTTTCTCTTTGTTCCCGGGGTCCCTTACAGCAGCATGCACGGTCATTCCCTCATCCAGCAGTCTTTGCACCAGCCAGCCGGCCACATACCCGGTGGCTCCTGTCACCAGAACGGGTTTTGATTGGTTAATCTTCTTCATGGTATTGCTAATTGTCTTTGGTTTCTTACACTTTCCTGAAATTGTTTTCAATTAACATACGACTTACCTCCGTTGTTCCCCTTCGAAAAGCATTTCATGCATTGTTCTGATGATGCAACAGGCAAGAGAGGCAGCCAAAGGACCGCAGAGGCGGGAAGCCTGAAGAAAATAAGGTCCTGAAGTAATTGCGGCTCTGAAGTGATTGCGGCTCTGAAGTGATTGCGGCCCTGATCAGCTGACCCTCCTTACCAGATCACCGCCCGCTCGCTGACGGCGAGATACATCGGATCGCCGGGCCGCACATTGAAAGCTGCATGGAATTCAGGCATGTTACAAGATGTACTTTGCCTTCCGGCCATGATGCCCTTGAACACCTCAGGGATAGTCGATATAGGAATCACCCAGAAAACCGGTCTGCATGCTCCTCAGTTTCCGCATGAACGAACGGTTGGAAGAATCCGTATGATCGTTCTCGATCTTGATGAAGTCTTTCTCGGAGTAAAGGATATACTGTTTGCCTATTGAATGAATGCTCAGTTTGTAATAGGGGATCGTCCATGCATAGGTCTGCAGCATGGCCCGCAATCCGACCAGAATGCCCCCCTTTCTGAGTTCAATGTTACAATACCTGATATTGCTGTTGTTCCTGGCCAGTATTACCTGAAGTGCCGGACTGGCATCAATGATCCTGAACCGGGGCGAACCGATGCCGCCCATCTTCAGCCGGGTCCTGATTCCGTAGGGTTTCCCTATATGCTCGTTAATGGCTGCCGTAATCTCCTTATCGTTGTAAGATATATTGTTAATCATACTTCCTTCCTGTTTTTGTTACCTCAACCTTAAGGCTATTAACACACGGCCGGAGAGTATGTTTGATCGGACGCTCACCCGGCCGGTTCGCCGGTAATAAAATCTTCCCGGTCCGGATTATTCACCATGGTGATGTAATTCCAGACAGCCGTAAGGATCCTGTTGTGCTCCTCATCCGAAGGCCTGTTGCCTTCCAGATACTGCACCTCGGCAATGTTTTCGAAGAATTTATCAAAATCGGTATAATAGCCCGCGGTGATCCGGTATTTTACGAAAACCCGGGGGAAGCTCAGTTTAATAACGAATTCATATTCCGGAAAGAAGAGACTGTTTCTCCCGGTATAGAAATTCTTGAAATCATCGGGTATCATAGTAAAGGTTTGTCCTCAAGTTAAGCATTTATCCCATATTCTGTCAGTCCGGCCCATAACCGGTCCCTTTATCCCTATTATTTTCAATAACAAACATCAGGGAGTAGCTTTGCTAAAAGTTTTCCGGTCATGAATATATTACTGCTGAATCCAAAGTTTCCCGATACCTACTGGAGTTTCAAACACGCTCTGCGTTTTGTATCGAAAAAAGTCAATAATATCCCCCTGGGATTGATCACCGTGGCGTCACTTCTGCCGGAAGAATGGCAGAAAAAACTGATCGACCTGAATTTTGAGAAGGTAACGGATAAGCAGCTCCAATGGGCGGATTACGTATTTATTTCCGCCCTCTCTGTTCAGATACAATCGGTACGTCCTGTCATTGAGCGGTGTAAAAAGGCTCAGAAAAAAATAGTAGCAGGGGGTCCCCTGTTTTCAGATGAGCCTGAATTATTCGATGATATAGATCACCTGGTGCTGGATGAGGCCGAAATCACTCTGCCTCACTTTCTGGATGATCTGGAGAGGGGTATACCCCGGAGAAAATACCAGACCTCACAACATGCAGATATCACCCGCTCCCCTGCCCCGGACTATTCATTGCTGAAATTGAATAACTACTACTCGGCTGGTATTCAATACACCAGAGGGTGTCCGCATAATTGCGAGTTTTGTGATATCACCGCACGACTGGGCCGGAAAGTCCGGTGTAAGTCTACCGGCCAGATTATCAACGAACTCGACCGGCTGCTCGAAAGCGGATGGAAAGGAAATGTATTCTTTGTGGACGATAATTTTATCGGGAACAAGAATAAATTGAAATCAGACCTTTTGCCCAAAATGATCCGGTGGATGAATGAACATCATCATCCCTTCGTCTTTATCACCGAAGCTACCATCAGCCTCTCCGATGACCGGGAACTCATGAATCTGATGGTCCAGGCAGGGTTTTCGAGGGTGTTTGTGGGAATCGAAACCCCTGATGAAGCCAGTCTGACCGAATGTAACAAGACTCAGAACAATGGCCGGGACCTCGTTCGTTGTGTCCATATTATACAGAATGAGGGAATTGAAGTCTCTGCGGGATTTATCGTGGGATTCGATAACGATCAGCCGGACATTTTTCAGCGGCAAATCGACTTTATTCAGAAAAGTGGCATTATCACTGCCATGGTGGGACTCCTGAATGCGCCGCGCTTATCCAGATTATACCATCGTCTGAAAAAAGAAGGGAGAATACTCCACTCCTTTTCGGGCGATAACACAGATTACTCGATCAACTTTATCCCGGCAATGAAAGGGGAACAGCTCATGGAAGGGTACCGGAAAATCCTTCAGGGTATCTATTCAGGAAAACCCTTTTATGAGCGGGTGAAGACCTTTCTGATGCACTATAATCCGCCTTTCAGGGCCCAGACTCAATTGAGCTGGATAAAACTGGGTGCGTTTCTGAAATCGATGTTCTACATCGGTCTCCTGGACAGGAACCGGAAACATTACTGGCAACTGGTTTTCTGGAGCCTCTCCAAAAAACCGAAAGTACTGCCCCTGGCTGTTACCTACAGTATTTTCGGATACCATTTCGGCAAAGTATTCGAAATAACGGAATAAGACTTCCAGAGACAATTTCTGCATTTTTCTTCATTGAACAATTTGTCATTACTGACGTTTGAAAGAGGCTGTGCAGTATAACCCCAAAAGCCCTGGGCTGCATATACAGGCATGTCTGATTTAACCTCTGAATTGTTGATGAAACAATTTCTAGTCTCGCTCATCCTGACTTTATCAGTTTGTTCAGCGATTTTGGGACAAACAGGTTCAGTAAAAGGAGTGATTACAGACAGTTCTACCTCGGAGAATGTCTCTTTTGCCACGGTTGCCCTCCTGAAACCAGGGGAACAAAATGCTTTTACAGGAACGGTGTCGGATGAACATGGCAGATTCCTGATAGAGAACGTGCCATTCGGGACCTACCGGATGTTGGTCTCCTTCATTGGTTACAACTCCCTGCAGATTCCGGATGTGGCCCTTATTTCAGAGAACAAAGATGTGGATCTGGGTACCATTGAACTGGAGCTTAATGCCATCGGTATTGAACAGGTGGAAGTGACCGCCGCTGCCAGGACCGCCGTCAGTAAGATTGACAGGAGAACCTATCGTGCCACTGATTTTCAGACCGCCCGGGGTGGAACGGCCATCGACGTTTTGGGCAAGTTGCCATCGGTCACCATCAGCAGTGAAAACGACATTTCGGTACGTGGCACCTCCGATTTCCTGGTGTATTTGAACGGGAAACCCACCCATACACCTCCTTCTGTGCTACTCGGCCAGATCCCTGCCGAGAACATCGAAAACATAGACATTATTACAGTACCCTCCTCCAGATATGATGCTCAGGGAAAAGGGGGTATCATCAATATTACCACTAAACGGACTACCAGTGCCGGTTTGACGGTGATGGCCAGCGGAATGCTGGGAGGTACACCCTGGAAGAATGGCTCGGATGTATTCAGCAAACATAATCTTACCAACAACCGGGTGAACGGGGGACTGAACATAAATTACAATTTCAACAGGCTGAACCTGCATGGGGCGGTCAGTTTCACCGACAGGCACAACAAGGGGACCGGGGACATCTATACCTATATGTATCAGGATGAGAACCAACCCTTTCCGGATACCTGGTACATCCTCGACGGAAGAGGGGCCAGGCCCAAATGGGATAAATCTCTGTATACTAATCTGGGAGCGGATTACAGATTGGGAGAAAATTCCGAACTATCGGTGAATTACCAGTATTCCAGCAGACACACCGGTCGTGCGGCTCATTACAAATACGATACCTATTATTCGAACAGTACCAATGGTGATCCCTTGCCCGGAACGCTTTACGAACTGTACAATCCAAATGATATCCACCGGCGAGGTACCTTTCAGAATTTCAGCTTGGACTATCGGCTGACTAAGGAAAGCTCATCCTTCACAGCATCTTTCCTCTATGAAAATTCATATCTGGAACAGACGATCGACAATAAAGAGTTTGCCTATGATGGGGAGAGGCTCTATGAGGACTATTACTCCGGTGAAAACGGTGATCCGGTATTTCACTCGTACCAGAGTGATGTTACACCACTGAACGCATATCGGGTGGAGGCAGACTACCAGAAGGTTCTTGAAAACGGCAACTCCATAGAACTTGGAATATCGTCCCAGATTGTGCGCCTGGATGGCATCTATGAATACGATACATTGAATCTCAATACAGGTCGGTTTGCAGGGTACGACTATTTCAACAACACCATTGTTCTGAACCGCGATGTGTATGCGGCTTACGCCGAATATTCAGGTACACGCGATAAAATTTCCTACCTCCTGGGTCTCCGCGTGGAATTCCTCGATCAGAAGATGAATGTGAGCAGCACCGGTTACTTTGAGGAAGTCTATGAAGTATTCGGGGAAATTGGACGGGATTTTGATGAAATCAGGTTCGGGCAAAATAAGTTGGACCTGTTCCCTGCGATTCATATTCGTTATCAGGCAGATGAGCTAAACAGTTTCACTCTGGCGGCCAGTCACCGCATCAACCGGCCGCCGCCGAAAAATATGGCTCCCTTCCTTTACCGCAGGCATCAGGAAATCTTCGAAATGGGTGATCCGCTTTTGGAACCCGAGTACAGTTGGAATACGGACCTGTCTTACAACCGTTTGTTGGGTGCCCATTCATTGATATTCACCGGTTTTGTCCGATCGGTGACCGATGCGATCTACCGGGTAAATCGCCTCAACTACGGCCTGGCCAATACGGGCGGTGTTCTCCTGAGAAGTTACACCAATGCCGGCAGCCAGCTTGCGGCAGGTGGTGAACTGGGATTCAATCTCTTCTTCTTTAACCGGATAAAACTCTTCCTGGGGGGATCGCTCTACCGGTTCTCGGTGGAATCGAATGAAAGCCTGTTTGGAGATCAAAGCCGCAGCAGCAGCCTCAACTGGGACGTAAAATCGAATTTCAGCTGGCAGATCCTCGATCCGCTGGAACTCTCGTTCGATTATTCCTATAAATCACCCTCTGTAACCCCACAGGGAGAAGACCTGGAATTCCAGGCGATGAATATCTCACTGGATTTTTCACCCGGCAAACTTACCGGGTGGAGCTTTTACCTGAAAATGCTGGACGTAGCTGGAACCAATCAGTCGGGTGGCTATACAGGGGCCACGGAAGGAGAAAGCAACGTGTTCCGGAGAGACTGGGTGTATGATTACGAGGGCCGGATTGTTGAACTGGGAGCCTCTTTTACCTTTAACCAGCGCCAGGAGAAGGAGAAACAGAAGTTAATAGGGAACGACTATTTCTGAGATACCGTAAGCTGGCCGAAGGCGATCACATTTGGCTTCCTGATCTCAATGGCCATATTGATCAATTTGATATTCTGTTTGTTATACATAGAAAGAGAATGAACAGATCAGGGAGGCTATCATGAAAAAAATAGTATTTAGTTTCGTTCTTATCACACTTCTGTGTCATTCATCGCCGGCAGAAGCACAAGAGAAATCCTGGACCATCGATCAGGCGCATTCCACTATCGGGTTCTCCGCGGAATTCATGAATGTGTCGACCGTTTCAGGGAAGTTCAGGGAGTATTCTGTGGCCGTAACCACCGACGGTAACGATTTCGCGGGCGCTGATATCCGGGTGAGCATTGATGTCCGCAGTATCGACACCGATAATGATCTGCGCGATAAGGATCTTCTCTCGGAGAACTTTCTGTATGCCGGGGAGTATCCGAAGATCTCCTTCGAGAATCAAACATTCCGGAAAACCTCTGAGGATACCTATGAGATGCAGGGCGATCTGACCATCAGGGAGGTCACCCGTGAGGAGTCTTTTCATGTGATTTCGAAAGGAGTGGTCAGCGACGGGGACACTCTGAGGGCAGGATTTTCCGTGGAGGGCTCCATCGACCGGTTCGATTACAATGTTGACTGGAACAAGGTGTTCGGGAAAGGATTCGTGGTCAGCGAAAAGGTGGGAATACAATGCAACGTCACCCTGCTGAGGGTGAAATAGATCCATCTTCCCATCGGCGAAATTATTTTCCTTCCGACTCAGAAGGGACATCATGGTATGGGACAGTATTGTGATGATACCTGGCCGGGATGGCCTCATTCTTCCGTTCGATGAATCGATTGGCCTGGCCACCGGCTGTCCTGACCAGATCGAAGGCATCGTATAATTCACCGGTGGCCGTGTACGACTCGTACTTCAATGTGTCTTTATCGATAGAGATCACCTGAAACAATTGAGTGTTCTCGGCGTCGCGATCCTGTTCCACCCCTTCAAAGGCATCCCAACGGTCCGGGTTCAGCCGGTACATCTTTGCTCCGCTCACCGAAACCACATACACGGTTCCTGCGCCCGCCCGCCTGTTCATTCCATCGACCACATTTTGCTCACCCGTCAGACTCCTTCCCCGTGCATAGCTGTGATCGTGTCCCTGCAACACCAGGTCGACCCGGTATTGATCGAAAACCGGCTTCCAGGTATCCCTCAATAAAGGATTATCGCGCCGCTCCGAGGCAGAGTAGACCGGGTGGTGAAAAGTGACGACTGTCCATTTCCGGGGATTGTCCTTCAGTACCTTTTCCAGCCATTCCCTCTGTGCCACCGGATCCTCATTACTGTTCAGACTGATGATCCGGCAGTTCTGATAATCTACATAGTAGACGGTTTCCTCCAGTCCGGGAATCCCGTTCAAAGGCAGAGTGAACTGAGGATTCCACTGCACTGAAAGGTGGCGTTTTCTCTCTGCTGCCTCCTGTTTGTTCCGGGGCCGCATTTCGTGATTTCCCGGAGTGGGGATGGAGGGAATCATGCTGTGGATAAAACCTCCGGCCCTGAACCATTCATGCCATTCCTGTTCACTGTGAGCATTATTCACCAGGTCACCGGCATGGACAATGAACCGGGCATCGGGAGCTTTACAGAACCCCTCGCGTATCAATCTGGCCCAGAGATCCAGGATGTTGTTCTGAGCATCTCCCACATAAAGGAAGGAAAAAGGCTTTTCCCGGTCAGAGGCCGTCCTGAAATGAATCCATTCACTCCAGTGTTCGCCATCACCCACCCTGTAAGCATAGAGCGTATCCGGCTCCAGGTTCCTGAAAGTGACCGAATGGTAGTTCGATATCACACCGGCCGTCAACACCTCCGAGGCATCCAGTGTTTCTGTCCGGGCGGTATAGGTTTCTGCATTTTTCCAGAATTTCGGTGCTGCCGTGGCGATACCGATCTCTGCCATCCCTTCCCAAACGGAGGTGTCGGTCCGCCAGGTCACACTCATGGAGGATGACGGATCTTCCGTGGGATTCAGCACTATGTGATCGGGATGAGGACCCGGCTTACTCCATCCCTCCTCATATTGAGGTACCTGATAATGACGATGCTGGGCCGCGGATTCAGAGGTAAGCGCCAGGAGAAGCGGAAGAATGAAAATGATGGATAGTGGTTTGTTCATCAGTCGAAAGATTATCTAAAAACAAATAACATCCGGAAAGGAAGAGTGTTGATGCAAACGGGTGAAATTATGAATGAAACTTACAAGCTGTCGGAAATATGTAAAATAAAGTAGTACCTTTGTAACGATTTAGATTTGAAAGACTGCGCTTTTATTTACTCCTCCGGATTCCCGGAATAGTTTATCACTGCTCATTTTCTTAAATCCGATCTCAGAAAAATAACCCTCGTACTTTTAGATACGATTGGTTATCGGTACTTATTTAACGACTTAAACAATGAACATTTATGTAGGAAACCTTGATTACAGGGTGAATGAAAAGGACTTGAACGAAGTATTCTCGGAATATGGCACGGTCAGTTCCGCGAAAATTATTATGGACAAGTACAATGGCAGAAGCAAAGGATTTGGTTTTGTCGAAATGGAAAACCAGGATGAAGCTAAGAAAGCTATTCAGGAGCTTGACGGGGCCACTTTTGAGAACCGAAAGATTACGGTCAATGAAGCCAAACCAAAGAAAACGAATTACAACAATTACTGATCAGATCTCAATCATGAAAAAAGGAACAGTGAAATGGTACAATGAAGTCAAAGGATTTGGTTTCATTGCCACAGAAAACGGTGAGGACATCTTTGTTCACCGTTCAGGGATCATAAGTTCGTATGGCGGACTTCAGCCCGAACAGGAAGTGACATTTGACACGAAGCAGGGAGAAAAAGGCCTGTTTGCTGTCAATGTGAAATCGGCAATTTAATCAGACAGATTGAATTCTTTTAAAATAGGAGATCTCTTAATACCCGTCCCGATCATTCAGGGAGGAATGGGCATAGGGATCTCCCTTTCAGGCCTTGCATCTGCAGTGGCTAATCTGGGAGGCATCGGCGTAATCTCTACCGTGGGAATCGGATTGCTCGGTGATCATCCGGATAACAATTACAGGAAGCGTCACATTGACGCCATCAAAAATGAAATCAGGAAGGCAAAAGAACTGAGCAAAGGAATCCTGGGAGTCAATATCATGTCTGTGATCACCAATTTTTCGGACATGGTGAAAACCTCCATTGAAGAGGGTATCGACATTATTTTTGCCGGAGCCGGATTGCCACTCGACCTGCCAGAATATCTGGTCAGGGGGGCGAAAACAAAATTGGTGCCCATTGTTTCTTCCGACCGGGCAGCTTCCATCATATGCAGAAAATGGAAACAGAACTACGATTACCTGCCCGATGCTTTCGTGGTCGAAGGTCCAAAAGCCGGGGGGCACCTGGGATTTAAAGAAAATAACCTTGAGGAGAAGAGCCATTCCCTTGAAAATCTTGTACGTGAAGTCAGGCAGGTTGTCCTTTCAGTGAAAAAACAATTCAATAAAGAGATCCCTATTATCGCCGCGGGAGGCATATACAACGGTGAAGATGCATATCGTATTTTCAATCACGGTGCCTCAGGGGTGCAACTGGGAACCCGTTTTGTGGCCACTGAAGAATGCGACGCCTCTGACGGATTTAAGAATGCGTTTATTGATGCCAGGGAACATGATATCCGGATCATTAAAAGTCCTGTCGGACTTCCGGGCAGAACCATATTCAACCGGTTCCTCCAGGAATCGGGTGAAGGAAAACGTAAACCCCGAACGTGCAAGTACCGATGCATTCGTACCTGTGATCCCAAAACAACCGAGTATTGCATTGCTCAGGCGCTTCTGGAAGCATACAGAGGTAACCTGAAGGATGGATTTGCATTCACCGGTTCCAATGCACCAAAAGTATCCCATATATCGACTGTGAAGAAGGTGTTCGAATCGCTTCAGTCAGAATTCCGGAAAACCGCAGATGACACTAACAAATCGGACACTGGAGCTGCCAGTGGGGAAGACAGCCCATAGGCCTTCATGGGTTATTCGTGTATGATGGT
>CAZOHA010000047.1:0-35120 GCA_964579515.1 uncultured Bacteroides sp.
CAATGAAACGAAGGAACTTTCTCCGCTATACTCTGACAGGGTCTGCTTTGCTCTCCGCCTTCCCTTATCATCTTTATGCGGGAGATAAAAAGCTCTACCCTTATGACAGGGTCCGGCTGGGAAATACCGGCATCGAAATGTCGCGCATGGCCATGGGAACCGGGACCAGGGGTTTTGGCGGCAGTTCCAACCAGACCAGGAAGCTGGGTATTAAAGGCGTGTCCGATCTGCTGCGGGCAGCCTTGGACGAAGGCATCAATTTCTGGGAATCGGCCGACCAGTATGGTTCACATCCTCACCTGAGGGAGGCTCTGAAGGGTACCGATCGCGAGAAGGTGGTGATTCTCACCAAAACGAATTCAAAGACCTACAATGATGTGAAGAGCGATCTGGAGCGCTTTAAATCAGAGCTGGGCACCGATTACTTCGATATGGTATTGTTGCATGCAGTCACCGACCCGAACTGGAACAGGAACATGAAAGGGGCCATGGAAGCGCTCTCTGAAGCCAAGGAAGAGGGGATCATCCGGGCGCACGGTATTTCGTGTCACTCGCTGGGGGCGCTGGAGACCGCGGCCGATGAGCCCTGGGTCGATGTGGACCTGGCAAGGTACAATCCGGGCGGAGTGTCCATGGATGCCGATGTGGAGACGGTTCATCAGGTTCTGGCACGGATGAAATCCAACGGGAAAGCGATCCTTGGAATGAAGGTTTACGGAGCGGGAAGACTGGCCCACATGAAGGACGAATGTCTTGAATTCCACATGGCTGCCGATTTCATCGACGGTTTCACACTGGGGATCGAGAGTTACGAACAGCTGAAGGATATACAGAAACGGCTCCCGGAAGCCAGTGTAAGAGGGTAAGCAGGATGAATCAGCTTACACTGACCACCCCGGCACTGCTCTTTTCTGCTATCTCACTGCTCCTGCTCGCCTACACCAACCGGTTCCTGGCATATGCCAATGTGGTTCGGACCCTGCATGCCCGTTACAAAGAGGATCCCAGCGGGATCATTGCAGGGCAGATACAGAATCTTCGCAAGCGCCTCGTGCTGACACGAACCATGCAGCTTCTCGGAATCGGCAGCCTTTTGCTGTGTGTGCTCTGCATGTTCCTGGTTTACATCGACCGGCAGCTGATCGCAGAGATCATCTTCGGGATCGCACTGGTATTACTGTTAGTATCCCTGGCCGTTTCCATCCGGGAGATCCAGATCTCGGTCAAGGCCCTCGACATTCACTTAAGCGATATGGAGATTTAGAATCACCGCCATTTGATCAGGCCCCTATGGCTTTCAATGCCTCATAAACCAGGAATGCGGGCCAGACAAAGGCTTTCAGAATACCGAGCAAACCCATCCAGAAGGTGGTGGCGACGGAAATGTAATATACTGCTGCACCGATCAGCCCCACACCGTAGACGGCGCCGGCTGAAGCATTGCACTGGGAATTATTACTCATGATATAAGGATATTGGTTGGTTCCGGGAAGATAAATTTATCTAATTTTAGTGGATCTGCCGGTAAAGACCATCTTAAAAAATATAGTTGCAATGAAAATCTATTTTTGCGGATCGGTCAGGGGAGGGAGGCAACTGGCCGGGGTATATGCAGAGATGATAGGGGTTCTGCAGAATTTCGGGAATGTTTTGTCAGAACATCTGGGCGATGATCGGGCCATTGAGTCCGGAGACAGGAAGCTGACCGACCGGGAGATCCATGACAGGGATATGGGATGGATATCTGAATCGGATGTGTTGGTGGCGGAGGTGACCGTTCCCAGTCTCGGTGTAGGGTATGAGGTGGGGAGGGCCGTAGAGATGAAAAAACCGGTCCTCTGCCTGTTCAATCCGGCTCTGGGAGGTCATCTGTCGGCCATGATCGCCGGTTGTGAACCCGTGAAAGTGGTGCACTATTCCCGGATCGAAGAGCTGGAGCCCATTTTGAACTCCTTCATCAACCCTTCTTGAGTTTCATGATCTCGTTGTGGTGTGCCACCACCAGCTTTTCCTGTTTTTCTCTCGCACTCTGCCTGTAGGCATCAAACTCTTCCCTGGTCTCTCCCAGTTCCCTTTTCAGCTGCGAAGTGACCGTGTGGGAACGTTTAAACAGAAGGAAAATAATGACGGCGGCGGCTGCCAGCCCCAGGACAATGAGCCAGACGATGGTATTATAAATGCCCTTGTTGATCTCCAGGCCGAAAAGGGAAAAGCTGTCTTTCGTGCGGATGGCCTGGTCCCTCTCCTCCCTGGCCCTCTCCAGGTCGTTGCGGAGAAGCTCTATCCGGGAATCCCTTTCTGTAATATCGCTGCTCAGCCTGCCGATCGTGGCTGTGGCCTCCAAGATGGTGTCCTGCACACTCTCCACGGCAGCCTGGAACATATCCTCCCGGATGGCCCGGAATCCGTTATAGATCCTGGTTCGTTGTTCCAGGTAATCCAGCTGGCCGTCGATGGTGGCGGTATCAAACACTTCAGGAAGCACATCCTGTCCCGATACCTCCGTACTGTTCCAGAAAAAAGTAAGGACCACGACAGCCGATATGCAAGTCATGGCAAAAGATTTCCTGTTCATTCTGCTCAAGGTTAATTCATCCTTTGAACATAACGAAAAGGGAGCACATATATGATCTGTGCACTCAATTTTATGGATCAGTTTTCTTTAAAGGTACTTCTTGTATTCTGAAGGAAGATCGATATACTTTCTGTACCGCTCGGCGTGGGGACCGAATTCTTCGACCTGCTTTTCCTTTACTTTGTATGTGCAGTGTTCCCCGATAATATTGGAGATGATGATCTCATAGTCTTTTCCGGTATCATCGCTCATCAGTACCATTACCAGGTTGGGATTTTCCTGCTTATTCAGTTTCGCATGGCAAACGGGGCAGTGAAAGATGTATTCCACTCCCTCAAGGAGCTGGAACTCCGGATGGGTTGTTTTGCTATAATTGCCCAGCTCGGTATCGAGGAAGATCAGGCCTTTCTCATTATCGGGCGACTTGGCGGAAAACACCAGGGAATTTCCGATATTCAGATTGCTCTTGCAAATGGGACAGTAATAGTTACGGATCATGGTCAGGGTTTTTCAGGGGTTCAGAGTCAAAATATATGAAATCAACTGATTCCTGTAAACCCCTCTCAGGATGATGTGGAACATATGGACAATACCTTTTGCGGATTGGCCCTTACAAGTACTTCCAACTCTTTTTCCGTAAATCCTTTTTGCTCCATTAGCGGCAGCAGCTGATCGAATATGGCGGTAAATCCCCTGAAATCACCTCCGTTTTCTTCACCGGGCGAATACCATCCCGCATCGTGAGAGATCAGAATCCGGTGGAGAAGGCCGGCCTTTTTCAGAGCAGTGATCCGTTCCGCATACCAGGCAATGGAGTTTTTTTGTCCGGCAGCGCCTGTTTGCGACCCGTTCACATTGTCGAGGGAGATCCAGGCACCCCTGCGGGCTGCTTCGATGTTTCCTTCCAGCGTTCCGTTCTGTGCATGCACCCATATGAAGGAGGATGGGTCGACCCCCATGCTGTCGAGGATCTCCAACTGATGGAATGCAGGGGAATCGGGACCGGTATGGGAAGCGATCATCAATCCTGTTGCCAGATGGGCAAGCGCTGCCGCCCGGACGATCTTCCGGTGGTCCGGGGTCAGAGATTCTCCGGCATCCACAGCAATCTTGATGAACCCGGGCCGTATCCCCGTCCCTTCTATTCCCTCCTCCCATTCAGAGATCCACAGGGAGGCAAGATCTTCGGCTTTCATGCCGTAAAACCTCTCAGGCAGAAAGTGGTTCTGCCGGGCGCCGTAGTATCCGGTATTGGTGATCAATGTGATTCCTGTTCTTTCAGATAGAGATTTCAGTAGTTGGGGGTCCCTGCCCACATAGGCAGGGGTACATTCCACGATGGTCTTCACCCCCCTTTCCCGGGCTGCTTCCAGGAAAGGAATCACGCGGGCTGCAACCTCCTCTCTGTCCCAGCGGTGATAACCGGTGCTGTCGGCACCGATGAAATCGACCAGAAGATGTTCATGGATCAGGGTGGTCCCCAGCTCTTCGGGAGAAACAGAACCATTCACGGTCATGATTATGGCGTCCGGTTCCTCTTTGCAACCCGGAAAGAGGATCATTGCCACAGCCAGCAATTGGATGACTAATCTGTTATGCATACCCCAATTTACGAAAAATGTCACTCCTCGTTCATATACCCCAGAAATCCGCCAGTGATCCGGGTGAGCCGGGTACGGGAAGAGATCAGGTTGTAGACGGCCTGAAGGCGCCGTACGGCCGCGTTCAGGTATATCAGCTGGATATCCCTGTAGTTGAATGAATTGATGACGCCCGAACGGTATTTCTCTTCCGAAATGGAGAGGTTGAGTTCTGCAGCCTGCAGATTCTCATCAGCCACCTGCAGAAGGACGATCCGTACCTCGTAGAAATCGAACAGATTGAACAATTCGTTGGTGAGAGCGTGTTCCATCTGGTTCACCTCCACCCGGGCTATCTCTTCGTTGATGCGTGCGATCTCCAAAGACCTTTTCCGCACTCCCGCGCTGTAGATATCATAAGAGATCCGCAGGTTGCCGTAAGGATTGAATCCACCGCTTCCGGTAGGAGTTGTCCCGTTCTGACCCGACCAGGTATGCGCATAATCGATCCCGGCACCCACCGAAACGCCCGGAAAATAGTCCGATTCCCGGAGGGAGGTTTGTTGTTCACTGAGCAGCAGGTTGGTATACTGGTTTTTTAGGACCTGATTGCTGGAGGTCATTTTCGAAAGCAGATCGGCCAGAACATACCGGGTAGTATCTGCTTCGAATGCTTCGGAGAACTCCCAGGTACGGGTGGCCTCCTCGCCCATGAGGAAATTCAGGTTCCTGACTGCATTCCTGACCACTACTTCCTGGTTCAGGAAATTGGCCTTATCGGTCAGGTACACATTCTGGGCCTGGAGCACATTGTAGGTGACCGACCCCCCCAACTGCTGGCGTCGCTGCTCATACTCGTACCTGTCTTCAGATAGATCCATCACAGTCTTCAACACTTCCAGCTGCTCCTGTTGAAGAAGGATATTGTAGTAGGCCAGGATCACATCCAGGATCGTCGATTCCACGGTCACCCCCAGGGTACCTTCCGCCAGCTCCTGCAGGCTCTCCAGCCGTGCCTTGGTCCTGTGTACCCTGAAACCGTCAAACAGGGTCCAGTTCAATCCCACTCCTCCCGACAATCGGTTGGTATACCCGGGATTTCCCAGTTCTCCCGACAGGTTATCGGAAAGGTCGAACCCGATGGTGGGATACCGGCCTGCGTTGCCCCAGTCGTTATTTATGGAAGCCACTTCGCGGTCGGCTCTGGAAATAATGATCCCATAATTATTCTCCAGCGATTTTTCGATGGCACCCGGCAGGGCGAGGTTTTCCTTCTCTTGTGCCCTGGCTGCAGTGGCCAGAAAGCAAAGAGAAAGGATAAATACGGATAGGATGATTCTAGATTTCATTGGCCGAATATTGGTTTCCGGAAGAATCCCCGTTCCTCAGACCGTTCTTTTCGTATTTCAATTTCCTTTTATGGTTGATAATCGCGGTCTCCACATCTTCGGCGCCTGGTTTGGTACCGGTCCAGAGGTAGCGGGTAAAGACTCTGAGATCGCTCAGCAGCATGATCAGGACGGGGAAGAAGAGCAGGATGAAGATGGTTCCGATGAATACCCCGTAAGCCAGGCTGATGGCCATGGGGATCAGAAACTGGGCCTGCACGCTCTTTTCAAAAAGCATGGGGAACAATCCGATGGTAGTGGTGATGGAGGTGAGGATAATGGGTCGCAGTCTCAGTTTACCGGCCTCCCGGACCGCCTGTTTTACCGTATTGCCCTCGATAAGTAATCCGTCGAACTTGGCGAAGAAAACGATCGCATCATTAATGATCACCCCGGTAAGTGCAACCGCCCCCCACATGCTCATAATGGAGAGGGGCTGGCCGTGCAGACCATGTCCCCATGCCACTCCCAGCAGGGATACCGGGATCATCATAATGATGATCACTGCTTTGGGGATGCTTCGGAAATGCATGACCAGGATCATAAAGATGAGGGCGAAGGCGATCAGGTAATACCGGCTGGCCTGGCCCATCGCCTCCTGGCTGTATTTCTGCTGTCCCTGGTAGACCACCCGGATACCGTTGAAGCGGGATTTCAGGTCGGGGATGATCTGGGCTTCCACCTGATCCAGGATCTCGGGAACGGAAGCCAGGGGATCCACGGTCTCGGCCTCCACTCGTATTTCGCGGGAGCCGTTGAAACGATTGATGGCCACAGGGCCCCGTTCCATATGGTAATCGGCCAGTTCGGAAAGGGGGTACGATCCGGAAGCGGTCTTGATCTTCATTTCTTCCATCTGTCCCAGGGTCATCCGGTCCGTTTTGGGATACCGGACCCAGACCCGCAGTTCGTCACGGCCCACCTGAAGGCGCTGCGCCTGCGCTCCGTAAAAGCCCTGCCGCACCTGGGAGGCTATGGAGGCTTCATCCAGTCCCAGAAAATAGGCCCGGGGCTTCAGGTCGAGCCGGATCTCCTGTTTTCCGAGGGCAATATTCTCGGTCACATCCTTCAGCTGGGTCATTTCATTCAGCCGGCCGATCATAAACTCCTTTGCCTCCTCCAGCTCCTGCAGGTTTTTTGACATCAGTCCGATCGAAACCGGTGCCCCCCAGCGGTTCCTTCCGCCCACGGTGAATTTTCTCGCTTCCGGTACCATGCCGATCTTCCGGCTCACCCGGTTGGAGATGTCCCTTCCCGAAATGGTGTACCCTTCCAGATCGACCGGATATACATTGATACTTCCCGCATGGGCACCTCTTTCCTGTCCGTTGAATGAACTGCCCAGTCTTTTGCTGACCCGTTCAAGGATGTCGTGGTCCAGGCCGAGTTCTTCGCTGATCTCATCGTTCACCTCCCAGATCACGTTTTCGAAACGGTCGAGGTATTCCAGGGTCTGTTTCTCCCCGTCTCCTGGGGTAAAGGCTAAATTCAGGGTAAAGCTGTCGAAGTCCACCATCGGAAAGAAGGTGTTGCGGATATGCCCGCCCATGAAGAGCCCCAGGGTGATCAGGACCAGGCCCACCGGAATGGCGGCGGCAACGTACCTCCATTTAACGGCCCAGCCCAGGTAGTGGTTATAGATCCTGTCGCGCAGCCAGACAATGAACGAGTCGAAGATTTTCCGCAGGCCCCTGTTCTTTGCCTCCAGACTCTTTTTGCTCAGGATACGGTTGTTTCCCAGGTGGGCCGGGAGGACCAGGAATGCTTCGAAAAGGGAGAAGAAAAGGGAGGCGATCACCACAATGGCCACGTGGATCATCATCTCCATCCGGGTTCCGGCCAGGAAGAGCAGCGGTGCAAAGGCAATGATGGTGGTGATCACTGAAGTCAGCACTGCCGGCAGCACTTCCATGGTCCCGTCAACCGCTGCATGCATGGGGGATTTTCCCCGCTCGAAATGAAGGTATATATTCTCCGCTATAACGATCCCGTCGTCCACCAGGATGCCGATCACCAGGATCATCCCGAAGAGGGACTGGAGGTTGATGGTAACTCCCAGCAGATTGCCTACCATGAACATTGCCAGGAAACTGAAAGGAATGCCGAAAGAGACCCAGAGAGAAAGCTTGAAATTCAGGAAGATGGTCAGTGCGATCACCACCAGCAGCAGGCCCAGCAATCCATTGCTGGTGAGCAGGTCGAGACGGCTGTTCACAATATCGAGGTACGCTCTGGAGATGAGCAGTTCCACTCCCTGGTTCCGGCTGTTGAACTCCCCGATGTAGTGCCGGCCGAATTCGGTGATCTCGTCCAGGTCCTCCTCGGGGAGCTTCTCCACATTGATGGATACCGAGGGCTTCCCGTTGGTCCATTGCTTGTTGGGCGAATCAGCGAATTTGACCTTCACCTCGGCCACATCCCTTATGCGAATATGGCCGCCGGAGGGATTTCCCCGGAGGATGATGTTCCCGATCTTGTCGGGATCGGCACTTCGCGACCGGAGCCGGATCAGGAACTCCTCCTCCTCCGACTTGATCTCTCCGCCCGAAACATCCCGGTTGTTGTTCTGGATGGCTCTGACGATCTGGTCGAAGGTGATATTGTAGCGCAGAAGCTCCTCTTCCAGGATCTCCACGGAGATCTCGGGCTGGGGGAAACCGGATATGGAGATCTGGCTCATGACTCCCGAGTTGTAGAAATCCTCTTCGATCCTCTGGGCATGTTCCTTCAGGGTCATCAGGTCCATGTCGGGATCGTCGACAGGTACCAGTTCAAGGCGAAGGGCCGGGGCACGTGAACGCTGCTTCGATACGATGGGCCTTTCTGCCGCAGTGGGCAGGGAAGAGATCCCGTCGACCGCATTCTTCACCTCCTGTAAGACCTCGTTAATGGGGTATTCGCCGGTTGTTTCGATGGAGACCGAACTCATATTCTCCACGGAGGTGGAGTTGATCTCTTTGATCCCCACCAGGCCGCGCACTGCTTCCTCGATCCGGGTGGTGACCCCCTCTTCCATCTCCACGGGTGAGGCGCCGGGATAGAAAACCGAGATGGAGATGAACCGGCTTTCCCGTTCAGGGAAAAAGGCTTTCTTCATGTTGGACAGGCCCAGTCCGCCGGCCAGCAGGACGGTAGCAATGATCAGGTTGGCATAAACGGGAAACTCTACAAAACGCTCAATGACCCTTCTCATAGTCTTCCTCCCCTGTTTTCCCGCGACGGACCTCCTCCCGGTCCTTCCACCTTATCCACCTGCACCAGTGTGCCTTCCGACACATTGATCAATTGCTGCACCACAATGGTATCTCCTTCGGGAAGGCCCCTGAAAAGCAGGGTGCGTTCATTGATCTTCACAATATTGATCGGACTTTTCGACAATCTGCCCTCGTCCACCAGGAATACTTCGTTGGAATTGAATACTGCATTCCGGGGGATTTCCATCACCCGTTCGATGGGCCTGACAGGAAAGGTGGCAAAGAGATATTCCCCGGCCAGAAGGGGTTGATCAGGACGGTAAGTGATGTGAATAAAGATATCCTGCGACTGGGTGTTCTCCTCCACGAAGGGGCTTTTCCGGATCACTGTACCTTCCCAGGTCCTTGTCCGGTCTTCCGATTCCACCTCCACCGGATCTCCGATCCTTACCCAGGCCGCATCGGTTTTTTCCAGGGGGACCTGCAATTCAAGTTCGTCGGTGCGGATCGCCCTGGCCACCCTTCCGCCGGCATTGGTGTAGGTCCCCAGTTCCATATACACCTCTTTGAAAGTTCCGTCAAACGGCGCAATGGAAGTTCTCCGCCGGAGCTGAAGTTCATCGCGCTGAATGCTGTAGTACTCGGCAATCACATTGCGGCTGGCCAGGAAGATCTTCAGCTGTTCGTTCTCCACCCCGGGCAAAGGGGGAAGGGGCTCATCGACCCGAATGGAATTGAAAAAATCCCTGAAGACCTGTTCGTGTCCGGGATAGTCGATCATCAGATCGGGGAGGATATTGGCCAGCTGATTCTGATACTGGCTTTTGCGGGCTTTTAATGAAAGTATCGCTTCATCGGGGTAGACCACGAAAAGCACCTCTCCTTTCGCGAACCGTGCACCCTGTTTGAGGGAGACTTCCCCCTCCTGCAACCTGCCGGATGCTTCGGCAACAATATCAAATTCTGCCACCGGCAACAATCTTCCGGGAGCACCGATAGTGCTGGAGATATTCCGGTAGGTCACCGGCTCCGCTCTGACATATCTTCTTGCCTCGACAGGCCGCATCATGGGCGGTTCCTCCCTGATGGCGACCAGGAACCGCATCAATCCGTAGGCCAGTCCCAGTATAAAGATCACGCTGACGATGATGATGATTCTTCGGTCTATTCTTCTCATGAATAAAGGGGATCAGATCAAAAATAATGCGCTAAGATAGGTAATTTGACCGTGGGACAGTAAAAAGGTTTAAGCGGTAAATTTTTCAGTTAAATTTGAGTATGGAAATACGGCTGGCACTCCGTGAGGACCTGCCCTCGATCAATGAAATATACAACCAGGCCGTGGAAGAGAGATTCTGCACGGCACACCTGGCACCCGTCAGTATGGACGATCGGCTGGAATGGTTTGGGCTGCACGATCCCGACCGGTTTCCGGTTTATGTCTCCACCGAGGGGAGAGTGGTTAACGGCTGGATCTCTCTCGGACCGTATCGAACCGGCCGGCAGGCACTAATACATGTGGCAGAGGTGAGTTTTTACGTGAAGGCAGGTTACCGGGAGAAAGGGGTGGGCAGCCGGCTGCTGGAGTTCGTGATCGGTGTGGCTCCCCGGTTCTGCCTGGAAATCCTGGTGGCCATTCTGCTCGACCGGAATAACGCCAGTATCGCCCTGCTGAGTAAGTTCGGGTTCGATAAATGGGGCCGGATGCCGGGGATCGCCCGTATCGGACGGGATCAGATCGACCATCTTTATTTCGGCCTGAAATTAAAACAGGAATAAAGGATTTAATTATCTTTTTATATATTTATACCCTCATCAAACCGGTCCAGTCATGTCTTGTAAAGAGGGCAGCTGCCATTGCAGAAAGGGCGATCATACCAGCGGCCAGAGGCATCCCTCCCTGTTCCGCATCCCGGGTGATTCTTCCGGGTACGCATACCCTTTTCCCGGAAACGGACTCAAAATCGAGGATCGACTGATTCAGGTCAGGTTCAAAGGAAACCGCAAAGCTTATTACCGGACGGTTCCGGGAATGATTCCGGATACCGGCGAGCCGGTGATCGTTGAGTCAGACGGTGGATTCGACCTGGGTTATGTCACACTCACCGGTGACCGCGCCCGGGAAGCTTTCAGGCGGGGGAAGGAGGAATTGGGTCCGGGCCCGGGAAGGATCCTTCGGAGAGCGGGCGAATCAGATATCAGAAACTGGCTCAAACTGAAGAGAAAGGAGCGGGAGGTGCTGACCCGTTTGCGGAAGCTGGCCGGCAGGATCGATCCGGAAATGGAGATCTGTGATGTGGAATTCAGGAACGATGCCCGGAAACTCTGGATATACTACCGGAAAGGGAACGGTGATTCGGTCAGGCGATTGGCTCAGAGGGCCGCGTCCATGTATGGTACAGGGACGGAAATGGCAAACCGTGATATCCCCGGAAACCGCCTGCTCAGGCACACGCATGCTATCCGGCAGGGTGGGCGGAACAAACCATCACAGGATCGGGGTCCGTTTTAATCTCTTTGAGGATCACCTCCCGGAACTGGTTTTTCCGGACCCCCTTTTCTCTGAAAGTCAGGGGCAGGTAGTGTTCGCCATAACCGTTTACCCAGCCGCCGGGGTTCACTTTTTCCACCAGAATCCGCTGTTTTTTACCTGCCATGCCACTCATGTAACGGATTCTGTTCTCACCGGAGACAGCACGGATGATCTCGCTCCGTTCGGTTTTCACTTTTTCCGGGACCTGGTTGTCCATCCGGTCGGCCCGGGTACCCTTACGGCGGGAATACCGGAATGTGTGAATGTGGCTGAACAGTGCTTCCCTGGCAATCCTGACGGTGCGTCCGAAATCCTCCTCGGTCTCACCGGGGAATCCCACGATCACGTCGGTGGTGAAATTGAAGTCGGGATGATGTTTCCTGAATTTTTCGATAATCTCCATGAACGACCCGACTGTGTACATTCTTCTCATTTTCAATAACACAGGGTCGGAACCGCTCTGAATGCAAAGATGGAGATGAGGAGCCAGTTTCGGATGAGAGAAGATCTGGTGAAAATCGGGACCGAACCCGTCGGGCTCCAGAGAGGAGATACGGATGCGGAAGTCGCCGGGCAGAGAGGCGATCCTTTCCACCACCTGTGTGAATCCGGTCCCCTCATAGTCGTACCGGCCAATATTGACCCCGGTAATGACGATCTCCCTGAACCCGTTGTCGATGACCCTCCGCACATTTTCCAGGATCTCCTTCACCGGACGGCTCACTGCACGGCCTCTGACGGAGGGTACGATGCAATAGGTACAGAAATTGTCACAACCGTCCTGGATCTTGACGGAGGTCCGGGTATGCAGGCTTTGCCGGACCGCTTCGAATCCGAAAACATCCCCCGAAAGGTTGCCCGGATGAAGCATTTCTCCGTTGTAATGGGCATTGACCAGAGAGACGATCTGGCTCTTACGCTCATTGTCAACAACATAGTTGATCTCATCACGGGCTTCCAGCTGCTCTTTGTGATGATTGGCCATACAGCCGGTCACCACCACCAGGGCATCGCTGTTTTTCCGGGCGGCCTGACGGATGGTATTTCTTGATTTCTGGTCACTTTGGTTGGTGACCGTGCAGGTATTGATCACAGTTACATCGGCGGGTTCCGAAAAATCGACCACCCGGTACCCCGCCCGGTGAAATTGTGTCACCAGGGCATCGGTCTCATATTGATTGAGCCGGCAGCCCAATGTCTTGAAGGAAACTCTTTTCATGTGCTAAAAGTAGACCTCGGTGAAGATCTGTTTCTGGGGGATCCCCCGGGCCCTCAGAATATCCATGGCATCGTAAATCATGCTGCTGTTACCGCATAGATAAACCTTTCTTTCAGGATCCAGTTGGGCATCCAGAAGATAATCGGTGAGCCTTCCCGGGAAATCGCCGCTCTCATCCCTGGAGGTGCACACCTTCAGTTGTTCCCTTGAGTAATCCGCCGAATCGTAGGCCTCGTCTTTCTTCCTGACTCCGTGCACCAGCTGGTAATCGGAGTCGGGGAATGACCTGGCGTAGCTGTGAAATGGTGCAATCCCGGTACCGCTGGAGATAAACAGCATCTTTCCGTTTCCTTCTTTTCCGGGGATAGCATTGGCCAGAAAGAAGCCATAGGGCCCCCTGACTGTCACTTCATCTCCCGGACGGATATTCTTGAGCTGTTTACTGACGAGTCCTTCATCGACCTCCTTGATCAGGACCTCCAGATATTCATCGGGGATCCCGCTGTAGATGGAATATTCCCTGAGCTGCTCCGATCCGGGCAGTCCCAGCAAAAGGTGCTGGCCCGGATTGAATTTCATCCTGTTCCGGGAGAATCTCAATACATAGGTGGATTCGGTCAGGTGCCTGACCTTTTCTGTAACAAACACTGTTTCTTCAACCTGAGTTTTCATCGCCTCCTCCCTTATGCGCTCCAAAATTAATTCTCTTTGAATTATATCTAACAAAATAAAATTCATTTTGTGCTGTATCTTTATATCCATGAAACAACTCCATCTGTTCCTGGTCCCCCTCATTTTCCTCATATCCGATGGTTGTGGGAGGGGAAATGTCAGTGAAAAGAGTCCGCCCAACATTATTTACATTCTGGCCGATGATCTGGGATACGGGGACCTGGGTTGCTACGGCCAGCAGAAATTTGCCACACCCCACCTGGATCGAATGGCAGAGGAGGGGATCCGGTTTCTCCGTCACTATTCGGGAAGCACCGTATGTGCCCCCTCCAGGTCCGTGCTGATGACCGGACTCCACACAGGGCATACCCCCATCCGCGGCAACCAGGAGGTACAGCCCGAAGGCCAGATGCCTCTTCCCGGCGAGGAGATCCTGCTTCCTGAGCGGTTGAAAGAGGCGGGATACGTGACCGGGGCGTTCGGGAAATGGGGACTCGGATTCCCGGGTTCGGAGGGAGATCCCGTGAATCAGGGCTTCGACCGTTTTTTTGGCTATAATTGTCAGCGTTATGCCCACCGGTACTATCCGGAGTACCTTTGGAGCGATCGTGAGAAATACATCCTGGAGGGGAATGACTGGACACAGACCGTTACCTATGCACCGGATGTGATCCAGGAAGAGACCCTGGAGTTTATCCGCAATAACAGGGATACCGCCTTTTTTGCATACGTCCCCATGGTGATTCCGCATGCCGAACTGATCGCCCCGGAAGACGAACTGCTGGGGTCTGTCCTTGGAAGGTATCCCGAAACACCCTACAGGGGCAGACCGGGCGCTGATTACGGGCCTGATATGAGGATCGGAATGTACTGCAGCCAGGAGCATCCCAGGGCCACTTTCGCAGCCATGGTTATGAGGCTGGACCGCTATGTGGGGGAGATAATCGGTACCCTGGAGGAGCTGGGGCTGGCAGAAAAAACCCTGGTGATATTCACCAGTGACAACGGACCCCACAGAGAAGGGGGTGCCGATCCGCTCTTCTTTGGGAGCAGCGGAGGCCTCAGGGGAATGAAAAGGGACCTCTATGAGGGAGGTATCCGGGTGCCGATGATAGCCTGGTGGCCCGGAACCATTCATCCAGGCAGGATTACGTCTCACATCTCGGCATTCTGGGATGTGGCTCCCACCCTGGTGGAGCTGGCAGGTGGTGAAGATTTCGCCTCCGATGGAATCTCCTTTCTGCCGGAGTTACTCGGTGATTACCAGCCGGCACACCCGTTTTTGTATTGGGAATTCCATGAACAGGGAGGCAAACAGGCCCTTCTGAAGGATGGATGGAAAGCGGTAAAGCTTAACGTGGGGAGCGATACCGGGGAGCCGCCGGAACTATACAGGCTGGAGACAGATACTGGCGAATCGGAGAATCTGGCGCAGGAGTATCCCGGCCTGGCAGAGGATTTCGGACGTTTGATGAATCAGGCGAGGCTTCCGTCGGAGTACTTTAATTTCGGGGCAACCACTTTTTCAGGAAAGTGATGAGGGCCTGACTGAGCGAAAAGCGCAATGGGTCATGGAACACAATTCGCAGGTATAGTCCCTGAATGTGACGGAAGGACCGATGCCGATCAGTCCGCTCACTGATTTCATTGGATTCATCAGGGAGGAACCGGAAAGGGTGATCCCGCAGATCCGTCCGGGAAGCAGTTTGAACAACTTCTGTTGCTCGGAAACTTCCCAGCCACAGTAGCCGGGACTGTACCGGTTGGTTACCCGGTATCCGTCCTTTTCAGCCATTTCCCGGATCTGGTTATGCACCAGATTCGTGGCTGATTCCACCAGGGCCGATCCGATCAGATCGACCAGGTATCCCTCCAGGAGATCTCCTTTTTGCATCAGGCTGCGGCAGAGTTCTTCCGGACCCGGTCCGATGGTGGCGGCAAAGAGAGCGTACTCTCGGGATCCCTTCAACATCCGGGTCACGGTTTTTCCGGTCCTGAATCTACGGCCTCTCAGGGTGATGTAATCATAGCCGGGACCACCGGCCTCTTCTATCCTGACCAGAGCCGCACCGGGGTCCATGGCCTTGCGGCTCAGGTCGATCAGTTCATTCATCAGCTCCTCCGTGTACTCAAAGCCGGTTTCATTGTTCCCCCATGTCAGGCCGCGAATACCGGAGGGGGTGATCCCGATCTCGGAGGGCTTAAGGGCCAGATGCAGAGCTTCCATATCCGGCAAATATACATTGTTCATAACAATGTTGGAACCCTGTGAGGATTTGGGGTAACTTATAGTTTAAACACCTCAACCATATGCTCCGGCTTCTCTGCTTGTTTCTGCTCCTGCCTGCAGTATCCTTTGCTCAGGAGACCCGTCCGGATTTAAAGGAATCGGGCGATCGTTTTCCCGGTAAGGCCATGGGACCCGTGGCACAGGTCACTTCTGAATCACCAGCGGTTCATGATGAAGATCATCTGACGGTCACCTGTATCCGGCCTGAATCTGAAATAGGTTTCACACTCAAGCCCTGGCACCGGAAAGGATTCGATTTGCTGGTGGTGGAGACCCCGGTGCATATTTTCCGTTACTGTCTTCTCGACCAGCAGGGAAAGACCCTTAGCAGCGCGGCAATTTACTCGGAGCGAAAATGGATCGATCTGAGTATCTACCCCGGGGGAACCTATTTCCTGCAGGTGGACCAGTATTCCACCCACCGGATCCGGAAAAAGTAGAGCACCGGTCCAGTTGATGATTATCGGGTGTGGCAGAAAGTGATCCCCCGGTTGTTAAATAAATGCTAATTGGTCCTGAGGAGATATTCCCGCCCCCGGTTCTCTCTATTTTTGCACGGTGTAATTTTTCTCCCTTTCCAGCGACTAAGAAAGGGAAACGTCAGAAGAAGGAGAGAGCAATGAATAGAATGAATCAACTGATATGCCCTGTATCTCATGAACGTGTCGATGAGAACAGGGTGCGGGTGACCGCTCTGCTGGTGGTACTCACCATGGGATCGTTCCTGATCACCGGAGCATGGTATTTCCCGGCATTCCTGGTCCTGGATTTTTATATCCGGGCCTTTACAAGATTAAGGTTCAGTCCTTTCAGCTGGATGGCACATCTCCTGGTCAAAGCCTCCGGGACCGGACCGGTCTGGATCGATAAGGCTCCCAAGGTCTTCGCAGCGCGAGTGGGATTGCTTTTTTCCATGCTGACCAGCGCCGCTGCCCTGCTGAGCCTTCCGCTGACAGCCTATATCGCCGGATCTACTCTGGTGGTGTTCGCTTTCCTGGAATGTGGAATCAATTTTTGTGCCGGTTGCTGGGTCTATACCTATGTGGTCTATCCGCTGGTGCGAAAAGATGATCAGTGATCCAGCCGGTGAAGGGCATATGCGTACGCCCCCAGTGAAATGGCTCTTCCGGTGCCGATCCTGCTGGTGCCCAGTCCCAGTTTAGGCCGGGGGTCGTAATAGATCTTTTCACCCGATCCGGGAACCTCCAGATATTTCCCCTCCACGCTCGAAAGTGCTCGGCGTCCCGATTCATGGTTCAGGTTGTACACTTTCTGGATCAGCCGGGGAATCGGGTCGTGTTTTCGGAAATCAAATTCTCTTTCCAGCTCCTCCATGAGTGCGGGCATAAAGAATTTTTCCGCCCCGGCAATCCCTCCGCCGATGACCACCAGCCCGTCCATCAGCGAGATCAGGTTGGCGATCACGTCTCCCAGGTGCCGGCCCAGTGTGGCGAAGGCGGAAAGGGCGGCCTCCCTGTCACCCCTCTTGTTTCCCGAGGCAATTTCGAAGATCTCCCTTGGCGACAACTCTTCAGAATCGCGGATCCCGGCCGAAGACAGGTAGTTCCTGACCACCGCCCGGATGCTGATCTCCTCCTCCGCATTCCGGGAGGGACTGATACTGCTGGAAAGGATCCACACCTCCGAAGCAATGGAGTTGTCGCCTGTGAGAAGGACACCATCCGATACAAATCCACCACCGAGGCCGGTTCCCAACGTCAGACCGATCAGGTTCCGGAAACGTCTCGGGTGTCCCGCTTCCCGCATCATCCGGTTCACCTCGGGCAGGAATCCCCCTAATGCTTCTCCATAAGCGTAAAGATCACCGTCGTTGTTCATGTAGACCGGGAGCCGGTAATGGTGTTCCAGGATTTTTCCGAGGGGAACCCCCCCGCGGAAAGCAGGGAGGTTTTTCAGATCGCCCACCACTCCGCTGACATAGTCGGTAGGCGCCGGGATGGCAAAGCTGATGGCGGAGGCCCGGCGGTCGAGTTTGGAGAGCAGGGAATCGAATCCTTTCCTGATGGTACCAAGACAACGGTCCAGGTGATCGGCATTGGAAGGATAGGTGACAGGCTCCGCGATCTCATTGCCGCCTGCCATGGCGGAGAACACGAAATTAGTGCCCCCTGCATCGAATGTGAGTACCACACGATTGTCTTCGAAAATAGTTGCAGCCATTGAAGGAGTTACAGAATTTGGGATGAATGGGGATAAATATAGTATATGAGAAGAGTAATTCTAGCACTTTGTCTGATCTTTATTCTGGTTTCATCGCATTGGATGATTGATTGAGTGGACTGACATTCTGTCTGATGCCGTCCCGTGGCGTGATATTTGGACCGTTACCGAAAACCTGATTGCATGATCAATGTACAGCGCATTCAAAATAAATACCAGAGATTGTGCCGCCTTGTGGCTCACAGAAGGGTGAAAGATGCCCTCGATTTGCTGAATGAGTTGGTCGGGGAGTCCGGTTTCAGCGATTTTTTCATACAGCAGGAACATCTGGCCCACACCTACGAGCAGATGCTGAACTATATGCTCGAAGGTGTTCAGGATCCCGAGCGTGACAGAGTCTACCACAAATTGCTTACCTCCATCCTGGAGCTGGCCGACAGGGTCAAGGAGCAGCTCATGGAGAAAAACTCCGGATGGCATACCTATATTCTGAAAAGAGAGCTGGACCGGCAGCAGGAGCTGACCGGTAAAAAAGTGATAGAGACGCTCGATGACCTTTCATTTAAAAGTGAACTGGATCAGATACTGGATGAAGCACAGGATACACCCGGAGCAGACGAGGAGCGCAGACAGAAACTTTCCATGGAGATCTTTCGCCACCTGTGGCTGAGCAATTCCTATCGCGAGGCAGAAAAGAGCCTGGCTGGAGCAATCCTTTCCAGCAACGAGTTCCTCTGGTATGAAAAGTCGCTCTACATCGGAGCGATTCTTCTGTCGGGACTGCGGTTCTGGGACGAAGAGAAAGTACAGCGTCTGATCGATTTTGCAGGGGAGGAGGAGCAGGAAGTGTCGGCCAGGGCACTGGTTGCGCTGGCGATTCTCCTGTACCGGTATAACAACAGGGTGGAATTCTATCCGAATATCATTCATCGCCTGAAGCTTCTGAAGGAGGACCTGAAGCTGGAGCAGAGCCTGGAAAAAATAGCTCTTCAGATGATCCGTACCCGGGACACCCTCGAGATCGGACGAAAGCTTCAGGAAGACCTGATCCCGGAAATGGCCAAACTGAGACCGAAGCTGGAAGACAAGCTGAAGATGGACGACATCCGTGAAGAGCTGCTTGAAGAGGGAAGGAATCCTGACTGGGAGTCGGTGTTCAGCGAATCGGATGAGCTTTACAAGAAAGTCGATGAATTTATGAAGCTTCAAATGGAAGGGGCGGATGTGTACATGACCACTTTTGCACATCTGAAGCAGTTTCCCTTTTTTAATGAGCTGACCAATTGGCTGGTGCCCTTCTACGGGGAGAATCCTCAGCTATCGGAGATTTATGCCTCCGGGACAGATGATTTCGATCCTGAGATTTTCATTGATGGCCTCAAGAAAACGCCCTTTCTCTGCAACAGTGACAAATACAGTTTTATCTTCAATCTGAAGTTTCTCCCCGACGAGCAAAAGAAGATGCTTTCCAATGCCTTCCTCATGGAAATGGAGGGATTGCAGGAGATGATTGCCGATGACAGGGTCACTTCCGGGGACTTTGTGGCAAGGACCGTTTTTATCCAGTATATCCAGGATCTTTACCGCTTTTTTAAGATTTCACCTTTTAAGAATGAGTTCGAGGATGTGTTCGGGGGAAAGCTGGATCTTTACAACTCATGGTTTTTCAGGGAGGTCATTGAGGATGAAGCGATTATCCGGAATATTGCCGAATACCTGTTCGAACGGAACCATTTCGAGGAAGCCCTGGATATCTTCCGGAAAATGCTGGAAGAGCAGCCCGGCAATCGTGAACTTCTCGAAAAGGCGGGATACTGCCACCAGAAAATGGGTCATTTCGACGAGGCGGTGAAAACCTACCATCGAATCGGTCTCTATGGTGATCTGAGTCTCTGGACCCTGAAAAACCTGGGAATCTGCTACCGGAGTATGGATAATTATTCTTCAGCCCTGGAGGTCTATGAGAAAGCATCTGCCCTTCAACCCGAAGATCAGACCATCGAATCCCTGATCGGTTATTGCCACCTGAAACTGGGGGAATATGAAACGGCCCTGAAGCATTATTTCAAGATCGAGTACATGAATCCCGGAAACCCGCATATTCTGCGTCCGATTGCCTGGTGCTATTTTGCCCAGGGAGAGCTGGAGAAATCGGACCGGTACTTTTCAAGGGTATTTGAGGGGAAACCAGGGTATTACGATTTCATCAATTACGGGCACGTCAAGTGGGCCCTGGGCAGGAAAAAGGAGGCGATTGAACTCTATATCCAGTCGCTCAAAGACGTCGATTTTGAAATGGAGGACTTCCTGAAGATCATGGCAGAGGACAGACCGCTACTCATCCGCAACGATATCCATGAGAAGGATATCCCATTGATGCTGGACTACCTGCATTACCGCCTGGCGAAATAGGGAACTGTTAAAAAAGGGAAATAAAAAAAAGCGGTCCGATATTGAAGAAAAAAAGCCATGGAATTCAACCCGTCTCTATGAGAATGGAATGTAGTATCGAACCGCTATTTTTTGAAGAATAAGAACGTCAATCTTGTTATACAAATATAAGCTTTAAATCGACCCGAGCATAATCAGAAATAACCAAAATCGGGCCCTTTGTCAAAAATTTCGGCCATTACACCATCAGCAAGCCGGCTTGCACCTATTCTGAACCCTTCCGCATTCAACCATTCCCGGCCCAGTATTTCCTTCACTATGGAGTAGTATAAAAGGGCATCCGGAACGGACGAAATACCCCCGGCGGCTTTCACTCCGATCCGTTTTCCGGTTTTTTTGTAATAGTCCAGTACAGTATCACACATGACCACCATGGCTTCCGGTGTGGCTCCCGGGCCGCTTTTCCCGGTTGAAGTCTTAATGAAATCGGCACCGGCATCTATGGCCAGAAGTGCAGCCTTGCGAATGAGCGTGAAGTCCCTGAGGATTCCTGTCTCGAGGATCACCTTCAGGGGAACCTGTCCTGCCCGTTCCTTGATCACCTCTATTTCGTAAACCACATATTCATAATCTTCCATCAGGAATTTACCCAGTGGCAGGACGATGTCGATCTCTTCGGCACCCAGCTGGATCGCCTGCTCGATCTCCATGACCTTGATATTGGTGAATGTCTGTGCCGAAGGGAATCCTCCACCCACCGATCCTATGCTGATCAGGGCGTTCTCCAGTTTCTCCTTGACCACCCCCACCAGTTCCGGGTATACGCAGAGGGATGCAAAGGCGGGGAGGGAAGGATATGCCTCGGAAAGCATATTCACTTTTTCGCACAGCTGGTTAATGGTAAGGATATTATCCTTTTCACTCAGGGTGGTCAGATCGATCAGGCTGAAGATTTTCCTCAGAAGTTCCTTGTCGGAGGGTTTCGGTACTACCTCCCTGATCGAGGCAAGTCTTTCTTCCACCGATCCCGCTTCGATCACCAGGCTGAAATCCTCCAGAATTTTCATTGAGGTTGACTTAATTACCTCAATTTATCATTTTGTTGATGACGGTCAAAATCCCTGTCTGTTTTTTTTCGCAGATTCTCTTCCAGTGCCTGCTCCAGGTCGGTGCCCGTTTGGTTGGCAAGGCAGATCAGTACGAAGAGCACATCGGCCAGTTCATCGGCCAGCCGGCCGGATACTTTGCCTTTATCCTGTTCCGACTGCTCCCCGTAGGTCCGGGCGATGATCCTGGCCACCTCACCCACCTCTTCGGTAAGGATGGCCATATTGGTGAGTTCGTTAAAATACCTTACCCCATACTGGTGAATCCACCGGTCCACTCTGTCCTGCGCTTCCTTCAGCCTCATTATTCCCTGTTTTTCGTGTCAATCTGGATAGTGACCGGACCATCATTGGTCAGGTCGATCTGCATATACGCCCCAAATTCGCCGGTGATCACCTCTTTCCCCAGTAGCTCCTGTATGGAGACGATAAAGCGCTCGTAAAGAGGGATCGCCACCGGTGGCTGGGCCGCCCGGATGTAAGAAGGGCGGTTTCCTTTTTTGGTACTGGCCAGCAGCGTGAACTGGCTCACGACCATGACATCGCCACCTGTTTCAGTAACCGGAAGATTCATTACACCGTTCGGGTCATCGAAGATTCTTAATCGGCTGATCTTGCCCGCCAGCCATTCGATATCCTCCCGGGAATCCTCTTCTTCGATCCCCAGCAATATCACCAGTCCGGGCCCCATCTCTTTTTTATGCCGACGGTTGATGGTGATCCCTGCTCCTGTCACTCTCTGAATGACAGCCCTCATGAAAGATTCTCATTGACCATTCTGAAAAGCGCCACCCTGTTTACCGGTTTTGAAATGTAGTCATTAAAGCCTGCTTTCAGGCACTTGTGTCGGTCATTATTGAGCGTATAGGCCGTCTGTGCGATCACCGGGATATGGGGATAGGTGGATTTAATGATCTTCATTGCCTGGTAGCCATCCATGACCGGCATGTTCAGATCCATTAACACCAGATCGATTTTGCCTTCAAATTCGGTGATCAGGTCCACTGCTTCTTTCCCGTTCCTTGCTCGCAGGATCCTGGCTTCGGTTTTTTTCAGCAGCATTTTCAGATAGAAGAAATTCACCTCTTCATCCTCGGTGATCAGGACTACCCGGTTGTCCCAGTGGTACTCCTGGGGGTCATTTTGACCGGTTTCCCTGCCCTGTGCCGGTGTGGAGTCTCGTTGGTTAGTCATGAGGGTTGAAGGTTTGTTCTCGGTTCGACTCCGACTAATAAAAGGTAATATACGGTGCGACAGGGAGATAGTTTTTAACAATTTGGTAAACCTCTCTCCAGGATTCGTAAATATTCAGAAACTCCATTTGAAACGCAGAAATCCGAAGGTGTTGTTTTCCCTCCGGCTGCCCCCCAGAGGGTTATCAAACTCGGCAGTGAAGTGCTGAGCGATCAGAGAGAGGTAAAGATTGTTCCCCAGGGACAGGTCCAGAGAGGGTCCCAGGTAGAAACCTTTCCATTCCGGGAACCATATGGCGGCAAATCCTCCGTTCAGAAGTGGAGTGAAGGGATAAGAGACATTGGCGAAAAGAGACCATTCGGTGAACCCCAGTGATTTCACATCCAGGCTGCCGGAATAGAACTGGAGGATGGTGAAAATATCCAGCTCGCCGGCGAAGGCGGAGTAGAGTCCTTCCAGCTGGACCCAGAGGGAGTTTGAAAAAGTGTAGTCGAAACCTGCCGAAGCCATCAGGTAGCCTGTGGTATCCCGGAAACGGTCCAGGTCACGGAAATAGCTCAGTTCTCCTCGGAAGGCCGTGGGGCTGACCGTTCCGCTCCATCCGGCTCCCAGGAAAAGATCACTCTCCTGGTAGATTCCTCCCAGAAGCTGTATGTCGTAACCCAGAGTATTGAAGCGGTAATAGCCTGCAGCGGTGATTCTGTCGGCGCTGTCGATTTTGGCGGCCAGCTCGGCGGTGGAGGCACTGCCCGTATAATACTGGATCCGGAGTGCGTCACTCCCGGGGCGTTCCGGGTAATCCACCTCGAAATAGGAGTAGGTATTGAAGATATCGTTCGGGTTCCAGACATAACTCTGTCCCCAGTTGATCCGCTGCCTTCCGGCCTTGATCTCCAGGTTCCCGAAGGAGAACTGCAGCCAGAGCCGGTCGATGGCGGTGGTCAGCACATAACCGGCATCATCTCCCACAGAACCGTCCGTTACCAGCTGAAGGTCGAGCCATCCCAGATCCCCGCCGGTGCTTTCAGCATATCCGGGGAATTCGGTCACTGTGCTTCCCACAATGGCCCTGGTGCGCAGGTGCACCGCTCCTGAGAGCCAGCCGGCCGGATAGAAGGAGAGGTTGAGGCGGTTATGGAGGGTGTTTTCCCAGAGCCACTGATCCGGTACATGGTAGACGGATTGCATGTCGGACAGATATCCCGACAGGCTGATTTTCTCCTGGGCCTGATTTTCTGCACAGGGTAAGACAAGCAGTAACAGGATCGACAGGTATTTCATATGCATAGGCGCTATTTTTTTTGTTCGTCGGAAATAATTTTGCCGTCTTCGATGGTGACTACCCGACGGGCCTTTTTGACCACCCTGGCATCATGGGTGGAGAAGATAAAGGTGATCCGCTCTTCTCTGTTCAGCTCTTCCATGATATCGAGGAGGGTTTCGGTCGATTTGGAGTCCAGATTGGCCGTGGGTTCATCGGCCAGAACGAATTTCGGTTTCGAAGCCAGCGCCCTGGCCACCGCCACCCGCTGCTGCTGTCCGCCCGACAATTTGGCGGGTCTGCTGCCGGCCCGGTCTTCCAGTCCCACCGCCTTCAGAAGTTCGTATGTCCGGTTGTCCCGGTCCTCTTTCTTCCAGTTCTGGAGATTCATGATAAATTCCACATTTTCTTTGGCCGTAAGCACAGGAATCAGATTATATGACTGAAATACAAATCCGATATTCCGCATGCGGAAATCGATCAGTCTGGAGGATTTCAGGGTGGCCAGGTTGGTATGGTTCACCAGGATCTCTCCCTCGGTGGGCTGGTCGAGTCCCCCTATCATATTCAGGAGAGTGGTTTTCCCCGATCCCGAAGGACCCACAATGGCGGCAAATTCTCCCTCCTCAAAATCGACAGTGATCCCGTTGACGGCATGGACCTGTACTTCGGAGCTGTTGTATATCTTGTGGACATTCTTGATTTCTAATACTTTCATCGTTGGTGAATTATGATTGAATGGTTTGTTATTCGGTACGCAACGCCTCTGCCGGATCGAGCCTTAACGCTTTTAAGGCCGGATAAATGGAAGAAAGGATCCCTGTCAGTATGATCAGGACGGCGACGGTAATAAAAAAGGAGGTGGAGATCACCGGATAGATGTGAGCGGAATAACCCATGGCTTCGAATCCCTCCGAATATCCGGCAAAGTTGATGCCGGACTGTCCGGTCAGGCTGACCAGTATCCTGCTGATGATCATCCCCACAACACCTCCCGCCAGGGAAAGAAACACTGACTCTAACATGATCATGCTGAAGACTCTCTTTTTATTCATACCGATGGCGGTTAACATGCCCAGCTCTCTGGTACGCTCGAGCACCACCATCAACATCGTGTTCACGATCCCGAATGCCAGTGCAGCCAGGATAATGATCATGAACACGGCATAGAAACGCTGGATCAGATCGGTCATCATGGCGAGGTCGGGCTGGATCATTTTCCAGTGCATCACCTCAAGTCCGGAAAAGGATTCAGCCAGATGACCGGTTACTTTGCCGGTCTCTTCCAGGTCATCCAGCCGGATCATTACCTGGTGAGCCTCATCTTCGGCCAGTCCTGTCAGGCTTCTCAGGTCGCCGGCCCTGACAAGTACGGTGGACATTTCATACATGCTGTTGCGGATATCATAGATCCCGGCTATCCGGAACACTCCCCCCGTCTGGATCAGATCACGGTCAAGGAACATCAGGGTGAGCTTGGAGCGTTCCCGGAACGACCACGCCTCCTGATGGATCAGAGTTCCAAACTCCTGTCTCTCCCGGTGACTGAGGAGTCTCTTCATCTCTTTTCTGAAGGCCTTCTCATTTTTAAACCGGGTGCCTGCCAGCGGTTCCAGCTTTTCGATGGTCTCGGCGGGCACCTCCTGCTCCCGCAGGGTTACCAGCATCTCTTCGTCTATAATAAACCGGATGATATTGAGTTCCTTGGCCAGATCTTCCCCGATATAGGCCAGGTTGTACCGGCTCTCCTTTTCAAAGAATCCTCCCGTGCCGGGAATGGTCGTTTCGTGGAGATCGAAAACCCTTTTTTCGGCTTCAGGATCGACGCCAAAAATTTGTACCCCGGCGCTTTTAGCCGCAGTGTTCGCCATGCCGGTCACCACCAGCCGTGGGGCAACACTATTCACTCCCGCTGTATTTTCGGTGATGGATAAGAGCTCTCTCAGATCAGGAATGGTTTGCCGGATATCGTAGTTGTCCCTGAATCCGGGCCGATTGATATGTATATGGCCGATTTCCTGGTTGAGGGCGGAATCGACCCTCTGTTCGACGGCTCCGTTCATCACCGCTACGGCGAAGACGCCTCCGAAGATCCCGATGGTTACCGAGATGATCACCACCAGGCTTCGGACTTTATTGCGCCAGACATTTTTCCAGGCTGTTTTCCAAATCATCATTTCGCTTCTAAAAATTATGCCCGAAGGGCGTTAACCACTTTCATTGATGCGATTCTCGAAACGGGATACATAAGGGCGATCAATACCATGATGGCCACGATAATGATTTGCCAGATAAAATAGAACCCGATTCCCTCGAAGGCCATGACCGGGTCAAATCCGTAATCCTCGAACATCTTTGCCATCTCCCCTTTGAAAACGATGGGGTGATCCATTCCATAGAGGATGACCACCCCGGCAACGATGATCCCGGCGATGATCCCCAGCATCCCTATCAGCAGCATCTCCATACTCATGACCGCCGAAAGGCGGCGTTTCTGCATTCCTATGGCAACCAGCACGCCGAACTCCCGCCTTCTTTCGGCAGTAAGCATCAGTACAGTTCCGAAAACCCCGAAGGCAATCACCAGGTAGAGGATTCCGATCATGATCATCCCGCTGAAATTATCTGCTTCCAGCTGGCTGACCAGCACTTCGTTCATCTCCTTCCACCCGATGATTCGCTGATCCTCCGGCAGCATCGGGCCGATGCGGTCCATGGTTTCCCCGATCGCTTTGTCGCTGTTGTCTTCCACATGCAGTGCCAGGGAAGTGAGGTTTCCCGGTGCATTGTATAGCTGCTGGCAGATATCCAGAGGAAGATAGACCACTTTATTGTCCACATCGGGAAGGGCCATCCGGACAATTCCCCTGACTTCGTATTTTCCGGCAGCAGTGGAGGCACGGTAGCCTTGTCCCAGAAGAATGACAGTATCACCGATCCCTATTTCCAGGTATTTCGAGAGCCTGTCCCCCAGCCACGCTCCCGGTTCGCCCGTACGGATGGTGCCGTTTTCGAAACGGGTATAGGATTCAATGACCGGAAGGATTCCGGGGGCCTCACGATCCGAAATCCCGAGGTCCAGCTGAAGACGCGCACGACTGGTAAATGAACTGCCCTCGAATGAATCTGCCAGTTGCTTCACGCCGGAAGGGATCTCCGGGTCGTTTCTGATCTTTTCCAGAGCCTCCGGTGTGATCCGGTAGAGCACTTTGCGGTCGGATATGGATGAAAGATCAGCTTCTTTTGCAGGATCGATTCCCAATACCAGCACCCCTTTGGTTTGTGGACCGCTGGATGCCAGGGCGAATGATTCGAACCGGGGTACCGTGGATATCACATTCGGATCTTCCGTGATCGCTCTTTCCAGCTGAGGATCATAAGGGAAGCTATAGTTTACAGTTTTTTCATCCCAGAAGTCCTGATGCTGGACCTGAAGGTATCCGGTGTATGATTCGATCGCATCCCGGAACATCTTGTCGTACGAGCCCAACTGGAGTGACCGGAATATGAGTGCGAACAGCACTGCAAAGAAGATCGAAGCAGAGGTGATCATGGTCCGTCGCCTGTTCCTCCAGAGGTTTCGCCAGGCCATGGTTATGTTGTTTGTATGCATTGCGTTACCCGTTGTGTTATTGCTTTCACAAAACAGTTTGAAGATGGATTCACCGGATTCGTTTCATGTTCTGCTGGGAGAAAAAACGATCCTCGATGGGAGTATTGAAAGTGATCTGCCGGATCTCCACGATCGTCTTATGACCTTCCTCCTCGGCAGGGATCAGCTCCAGGCGGGTGGGGATCAGGCGGCCATCCATGGTTCTGACATCACTTCCCAGTTCGGTCCTGACCAGGTACCCGTCCTGATCGTACAGCTCGGCCTTCATAAAAAGGAAATTGTCTTTACTGATCCACCGTTCCTGATGTCCCCAGATTACCGGAGCATCTTCCCTGGCCACCATTTTTATCCGGTAGCATTCTCTTCCGCCGATGGTCTCCTCTCCTGTGAGTTCATGATAATAATCGCTGACAACGGAAGATTCTTTCAGTATGTCATCGTTGGTATAGTCCGATCCCATCCACCCCTGCGACATCATCGAAGGGGGCAGTTTGATGAGCCTGCCGATGGTCGGGTTCCAGTTCCACATCTCGTCGGCCCTTTTCAGAAAAGTCTGCCCTTTCTCTCTGGGAGGGGCGGTGATCAGGGTCAGTGCGTAGTCCCGGCCGCTGGTCCAGTTCTTGAATTCGATAGTCCGCTCCCAGGTGGGCCGGACGATGGTCATCGCCATTTCACTGACGGAGGTCTTCTCGCCGTTGAATTGTTCGTCGGCTCTGCGGATAATCTCTCTGGCAGTCAGATCCTGACCAGTCAGCGAGACGGAGATTAGAGTGCATAGCAGGGTAAGAATGATTCGGTTCATTGTTGCATCTATTCAGGTTAAACAAACATTTCAACAATCCGGTCTTCCAGTTTTTTCATCAACTCATCAGGGATGGGAGTGGCGGGGTAGGAGTAGATCAGGATAGCACCGAAACCTTCGATCAGCGCTGAAAGGGTGAGCATTTCCAGCTGGGGGTCCCTGCGCCCCTTTTTCCTGAAATAATCTTCCAGGAGGGGAGAAAAGCGCTCCATGATCGAGATAACCGGATTATCTTTCAACTGCTCTTTTACACTGGGCTGGAAGAGTATGTGTACATAGAGGATCCAGAAATCCATGTGTGTACGCATGGCTTCAAACGTCTTCCTGATAAAGCTTTCCAGTTCACCGGGGGTCAGCACTCCGTCCCGGTTCGGATCGAACAGGTTCATGATCTCCTCGAGGCCCTCTTTGATGATGGCGGAAAGCAACTCCTCCTTGTTATTGAAATAGTTATACATGAGCCCTTTGGAAATTCCCGCATGTGAAGCGAGCATGGCAATGGTGCAGTGATTGTAACCTTCATGGGCGAAAAGCTTCAGTGCGGCATCCATGATCTGCTGTCTGCGGGTGACCCGCATCTCTTCAAATTGCTCCCGGGTTCGTGGTGACATAATTTAATGACTGAACGTTTAGTCAAAGATAAACGTCATTTCTGGATTTGTCAAGTTTTTTTGAGCTTTAATCCGTAACTTTTCAGGTCTAACTTCGTCTTACGAACACCAGAACCCTGGTTCAATGACGGTAGAGGAATACAACGGGGCGGTAGACAGGTATGCGGACAATCTTTTCAGGTTTGTATTGAAGAACCTGAGAGATGAGCATATGTCGAGGGATATCGTGCAGGATTCCTTCGAAAAACTGTGGGTGCGGCTGGAAGAGGTTTCCGGAGAGAAGGTCAGGACGTACCTTTTCACTTCCGCTTATCACACCCTGATCGATTATATCCGGAAAGAGAGGAGATACGACGGAAGCGATCCGGATGGTATGCCGGAACCTTCCCATTCCGATCAGTATTCGGATCTGGCGGAGGTGATGGAGAGGGCAATAGCCAGGCTGCCGGAAGATCAGCGATCGGTATTGATGCTCCGGGATTACGAAGGATATTCATACAGAGAGATCTGCGGGATCACCGGTCTTTCGGAGTCTCAGGTCAAGGTGTATATCTACCGGGCACGGATCTTCCTGAAGAGGTACATCGGAAGTCCGGAAAAGGTCGTTTAAAAGAGAGCAACCAAAAGGATAATGGGCCGAATGGAAATTACCCGGAATAACTACGAAGCATATCTGCTCGACCTGCTCGAAGGCAGACTGACAGCAGCCGGTGAGAGTTCCGTACTGGATTTCCTGGCAAAGAATCCGGATCTCATTGATGAGGCGGAGGGTCTCGGGCAATTCGTCCTTCCACGCGGAGATTACAAATATCCGGACAAGGAGAGGTTGAAGAGATCGCTGCCCGGGAGCTCCTCAGCTGTCAGTGAAAAGCAATTCGATCTCTTTTCCATCGCCCGACTGGAAGGCGATCTGACAACGGAACAGGAAAGGGCCCACGACCGGCTGATGGAGTCGGACGATCAGCTGAAGGCAGAATGGGAGCAGTGGAAACAAACCCGGCTGAAGGCACCACCGGTCAGCTACGGTAACAAACGAGGGCTGCGGAAAAGGGTCCCCGTCAATCGCCCGGTGCTCCGGATCGCCGCATTGTCTTCGGCAGCTGCCATTGCCCTGCTGGCCATCCTGCTCCGGCCTTTCCACCCGGAGGACCGTATTCCGGGCCCCCTCACTGAATCCATTCCATCAGGGGAGGCAGGCCAGGCGGAGCTGCCGGATGATATCATACAGGAAGATCCGGCCGGGTTTTCTGAACCGGCCCTCATCAGTGCTACCGCAAACCGGCCCCGGAAAGTCGCACAGGGTGACGGGAATTCCACTCTTTTTACCATCAGGCGGATTACCGACAGGCAGATACCTGCAGACACAGCCGTGGAGAAGCGTCTGGCTTACACGGAAGAGGAGCAGATCGATATCCCGGTGGTCAGGCTTTCCCGGCAAGAATTCACCCGGTACACCCCCTTGAAGAATGGGCCCTATGACCGGATCGAATCCTTCGCAATACCACCGGTCGACCCGAATACTCGGGGGACCAGGCTGGAGAGGCTTGCCGAAGTGGATCTCCAGGCGATGTTCGATTCCTACACCCAAGAGGGGGGGATGACCCTCCTGACAGTAGCCAATTACGGGCTCAAAGGGATCAATCTGCTTACCGGATCGGAATTGTCGCTGATGGCTGCCAGGGATGAAGAGGGTGAGATTTCCGGAATCCGTCTGAAGTCCGGGAGGTTCTCCTTTTCAGCTCCCATTGACTTTTCCGAATAGGAAGGCTTCCTGTTAAATGCAGCGGTTCGTGCAACCATGCATATACGGGGTTGTCTTTATGAGTGAAACAAAAGACAACTCCATGAAAAAAGTGATTGTACCCGGATTGATCCTGTTCCTTGCAGTGGCAGCCCATGCCCAAAACCGGGAATACCGGACCATCTTCGACCATCAGGATCTGCGGATTTCAGGATTGGGAGGACCCTTTATGCAGTTCACAGCGGTGGCGGGGGAGTTTGGGCATATGATGGGGGGAGGCGGAGCGGTTATGCTCAACGATTTTTTTGTGGGAGGATATGGACTGGGGCTTACCAATGCTATCCCGGATTATCTGAACGACAGACCAGATAACCGGCTTAGCCTCGGTCACGGAGGCTTCTGGATCGGATATGTTTTGTTCGGCGACCGTCCCATCCACCTGTCGGTCTCTTCACTGATCGGTTGGGGTGAGTTCGGGATGATGGACCGGGATGCCTACTATCCGTATATAAGAGATAACATTTTCGCGCTCTCCCCCACCCTGGAACTGGAGCTTAACCTGACCCGGTATTTCAGGATAGGTGCCGGTGCTTCCTATAATCTCTTTGCCATGGTGGACGGTTCACACGGTTACACCTCCTCCGACCTTTCCGCACCGGCCGGATTTCTGAGTTTCAAGTTCGGCTGGTTCTGATCACAGGCAAGGGTCCATATATATCTCATCCTTTACACGGGATTTAGTTTCATGGTGCCGTCCCTCCGGGGCGGTTTTTTTTGCCTATTTTTGTTCTCCGGGGCATCATTGGAAAAAGGAACTGTTATAAAGTCTACCGGAAGCCGGTATACCGTGAGAACGGAAGGCGGGGAGATCGTGTATTGTACGATCAGGGGAAAATTCAGAACAAAGGGGATCAGGGCCACCAATCCGGTGGCGGTGGGTGACCATGTGAGGTTTGAACGCCCGGAAGAGAATCCGGAAGGGATCATCACCGCGATCGGTGAGAGGAACAACTATATCATCAGGAAGTCCTCCAAACTATCCAGAGAGTATCAGATCATCGCCGCCAACGTGGATCTGGCCTGGCTGATGGTGAGCATGATCCGGCCAAGAACACTCACCCCGTTCATTGACAGATTCCTGGTTTCGGCCGAAGCTTACCGGATCCCGGTAATTTTGCTGTTCAATAAGATCGATCTTTACGGAGAGGAAGAGAGGGGAGCGATGTCACACTGGTGGTCGGTCTATACCGGTGCAGGCTACCGGTGTATGAAAGTTTCGCTGAAAAGCCTCGAAGGGGTGGAACGCATCAGGGATGAGATGACGGGGAAGGTCAACGTCATTGCCGGAAACTCGGGAGTAGGGAAGTCGACCCTGATCCGGGTACTCGATCCCAGGGTGAGTCCAAAGATCGGCAAAGTTTCCGAGCATCACCAGAGCGGCATCCATACCACTACTTTTTCGGAGCTGTTTGAACTGGATCACGGCATCCACCTGATCGACACCCCCGGTATCAAAGGTTTCGGGATGGTCGATATCGACAGGGAAGAGCTCTTTCACTTCTTCCCGGAGATCTTCAGGGAGAGCGAGCATTGCAGGTATCATAACTGTCTGCATCTGAATGAACCCCACTGTGCGGTAAAGGCTGCTGTGGCGGAGGGCAGGATCAGTGAATCGAGGTACCTGAATTACGTGGTGATGATGGAAGAAGAAGAGGCTAAATATCGATAATGCCGTTTTCCAAAATAGAAAATAGTTTATAAGTTTATGCTCCCACAATCTCACCCGTTGATGGTCAGGAATAACATCATATCAGGGGTCATACTGTTCGTAATCCTCGCCCTGAATGGGACCGCAATATACAGTGTCCATAAGCGGTACATCAATTTTTTGAATGAAACTCTTCTGGAGCAGTCACAGCTCTGCGGGGAGCATCTCGAAACCACTCTTCTTCAGTTTGCCAGCGATATCAACTACGAACTGAACATGTACCAGTATTCGGAGATTTTCGGAGATCCCGCAAAATTCAAGGAAGCCACCCAGAGTCTTCGGTTGTTCTATACCAAGTACCGCAACCTGATCACCCGGATCTCGGTCTACGACAACAAAAAGAACTTTTATGCCCTTTATCTGGATTCGGAAGATAACTTCCGGAAATCGGACCGCTTCGTGGTGGACAGTTTCTCCATGCGGATCCAGAAAAGACTTTATCCGAGAGACAGGGTGGAACAGGAGGGCAGTATTCTGGAATACTATTACCCTTATTTCGGGGATGACAAGGTCACCGGCAACGTGGTGGTCCAGGTCGATATCCGGCAGTTCGCCGAGGAGGTTTTCCGCCTCTATCCCCAGGGGAAGACCATGAACTGGCAGTGGATCCTGACGGCCGAAGGGGAGATCATCGTGGATAACTTTCCCTCTGATTCATTCGGGATGGAAGGCCTGGAAATACTCAGCGACAGTTTGGCGGCCGAACAGGCGGGGATCGTGGAGCACGCCGGCATCCAGGGGGACGGGAAACGAGAGAAACTGTTTACTGCATTCTATCCCCTGAGCATCTATTCAAGGACTATGGGAGTGATGTTTTCGGTCAACCGGAATCAGTTTTTCAATTTCTTTGTCAACCGGAATCTCCAGGTGGCTATACTTTCCCAGATTCTGGTCACCGCACTGGTGATCTATCTGCTCGTGCTGCTTTCAAGGTACCTGAAAAGAGAGAAAAAGCTCAAGCTTTCAGAGATTGTGCTCCGTCAGATCATCGAGCATTTTCCGGTGGGGATCATGATCATCGATGAGACGAATATTATCCGGAACATTAACAGTACGGCCCAAAAAATGCTGTTCCTCGGGAAAGCCGACAATCTGGTGGGGAAGGATTTCAGCAAACAGTTCCTGGTCACGAACAAATATCTGCTGAGTGAGGGCCCCAGCCCCTTCATGGACGATTCACACTATCTCTATTACGAAAAGGAAGGGATCGAGACAGTGATCTACCGGACCGAGCGGGTTACCCGGATCGGCGGGGAGGAACTGAAGCTGATTGCGCTGATCGATGTTTCACCCCTGGAGAAATCGAGAAAGCGTGAGGTGGCGGCCAACCGGGCCAAATCGGATTTCCTGGCCTCCATGAGCCATGAGATCCGCACCCCCATGAACGGTATCCTGGGGATGGTCAACAGCCTGCTGGAACAGAAATCGGCCGGGGAGATACACGGGAAGATCGAGGTGATCAAGCGTTCTGCCGACCTGTTGATGACCATTATCAATGACATCCTCGATTTTTCAAAGATAGAAGCCGGAAGGATGATGCTGGAGGAGATACCCTTCCATCTGGCAGAGGAGCTGGAGCTGGTGGGTGAGCTCTTCAGGCCGCTGGCAGGAGAGAAGGGTCTGGACCTGGAGACCGACATCAAGCCCGACGTGCCCCATAAGCTGATCGGTGATCCTTTCAGGCTGAGGCAGGTGATCTCCAACCTGGTCAGCAACGCCGTCAAATTCACCGAACGGGGAAAGATCGTTATCAGCGCCTCTCTGATGGAATCTTATAAGAGCCAGGTGAACCTGTTATTTACGGTGGAAGATACCGGTATCGGTATCCCGCAGGACCGGATCAAGGAGATCTTCGGGAGTTATACTCAGGCCAGGGGATCGGTGACCCGCAAATTCGGCGGGACCGGTCTCGGAACTGCCATCGCCAGGCAGCTGGTGGAGCTGATGCATGGGGAGATCTGGGTGGAGAGCCCCTCGACGATTTCGGCCGACGAGGATTTTCCCGGTTCGAAGTTCAGTTTCACCATCGAGGCCTATTCCAACGAGCGGATCCCGAAGAAATTCGATTTCAGCCACATCAGCAGGCTGAGTGATATCCATGCCCTGATCCTGACCAAGGAGTCGGACCCCTCCAAAAATACCATGGCCAGGCTGCTGGGAAAATTCGGACTGGATGTGACCAATAAGATCTATCAGGACAGTACGGTCGACAGCGTGATCCACCATCTGCAGGTGAAAAGGGAGAATTACCAGCTGATCGTACTGGTGGACAAGAATCAGCTGGACGGTTTTGCCCTGGCCCAGGAGATGCAGGCCAAGGACCTGACCGACTATTATCCCATCGTCCTGGTCAGCTCCAACGACAAGACCGGGAATTACAAGACCTGCCGGAAACTGGGAATCGATTATTACCTCATCGAGCCGTTCGAGACCAAAGAGGTATTCGATATACTGGCCGGGAACTTCCCCGGGATTGAGGACCGTAAGAGCCTGGAGCCCATGATCAATGCACTGCCTTCCAATCTCTCCATACTGATTGCAGAGGACAATCTGATCAACCAGAAGGTGGCACAGTCGATTTTCAAAAACATAGGATATGAGATCGAGATCGCCAAAAACGGCCGGGAAGCGGTGGAGATGGTGGGCAGGCAGAAGTACGATATCGTGTTTATGGACCTGCTGATGCCCGAGACCGATGGTTATCAGGCTACGGAGCAGATCAGAAAAGCGGGGTACACTTTTCCCATCATTGCCATGTCGGCCGATGAGGATGAAAAGACAAGGATCGCTGCGCTGGATGCAGGGATGAACGATTATGTGATGAAACCGGCCAGGGTGGAGAGCATCAAGCAACTGCTAATTAAACTTTTTTCAACACAAATATAGCTACATGCGATCACACGACCTCGAATACAGAGTGCTGGGGGATGATATCCAGCTGGTGGAAATTGAACTCGATCCCTTTGAAACAGTTATCGCGGAGGCCGGGACCATGATGTAC